>QHVE01000079.1 GCA_003223455.1 Gemmatimonadota bacterium
GAGGCACGCGTCGCCGCCACCGCCCGCGATGCCGCCGAAGTCGTGCTTCCCCTCCTCGGCGCTCCCGCGCGCTCGGCGCATCGCGTCCGCGGGTTGATCGTCCCCGCCCTCGTCTGCGGCTGGGCCGAGCTCGACGAGGTGTTCGAGCGCGTCCTCGACAAGCTCCTGGCCCTGCCTCCCGCTCACCCCGATGTGGTCGAGCCGTCTTGGGACGAGCAGCTCGCCGAAGGGAAGCCCGCCGAGCCGCGAGCGAACATGAGCGACGCCCCCGCGTGGACGCTGGAGTCGCGCGACGGCGACACGGTCGTCGGCCCCGCCGGCACCGTGGGGGTTTTGATTCGCTCCGACCGGCGCCACGCCCTCATCGTCGAGGACGGGCGTCCGGTGCGCGCGCACTCGCGCTGCGAGTGCGACCCCGCGCGCCGGCGCGGTCGCGCCGAGGTGGCGTTCGAGCGCATCGCGTTCGGGCGCCGACGCCGGATTCTCGACGTGCGCGCCGGCCGCGTCTGTCCGCTCTGCCGCGCGCCGGTCGACGGTTAGTCGCTACGGCCCAGGCTGCGCGCCCTCGGCGGCCAGCGTCCGGCCGACGTCGGAGCCGATCCGGGTCCCCCACTCCTGCCCCATCGCCATCCCCTCGCGCAACAGCACCGGCTGCACCTCGACGAACCGCTTTCCGATCGGCGACTCGTAGAAGGCGATCATCGCCCGGAGCTCGGCCGCGGTGAAGTTGCGGTCGTACAGCGCGACATAGCCGTCTTCCAGCTCGCCGCGCCGTGCGCGCGCCTGCTCGAGGAACCGGTCCCAGAACGCGGCTGGAACGCGCGGGTTCGCGGCACGCTGCGCCGGCAGCGCCTGCTCGATCACCTGTATCGCCTGCTCCGTCAGGTGCGCCGACGCGATGAGCTGCCGGACCAGGCGGAGCTTCGCCGAGTCCGGCGCCGCCGCGGTCTGGGCATGCGCCGGAGCGGCGGCGAGGGCGCAGCTCACCGAGGCGAGGGTGAGTGCGAGACGAACGGCTGCTCTCATGAAAGGATTCTCCGAAGGGAAGCCCGACTGCACGGGTGCTCGAGTCCAGACCTCGACGATCCGACGGGCCGCCCGCCACGCGGCGGTCATTGACGCCGCGCGTGGTCATGTGCAGCCTCCGCCCATGCAAATCAGGCACGACGTCGTCTGCCCCACGCTGATCGGCCGCGACCCCGAGGTCGGCACCGTACGCACGCTGATCGAGCGGGCGCGCGAGGGCCGCGGCCAGGTCGCGCTCATCGTGGGCGACGCTGGCGTCGGGAAGTCGCGCCTCCTCCGCGCGATGATGGAGGAGGCGCGCACCCAGGGCTTCCTCCTCATGCGCGGACAGAGCTTCGAGGCCGACGCGTCGATCCCGTACGCGCCGTTGCTCGACCTCGTGCGGCTGTTCAGCGAGTCCGCGTCGCCGGCCGTCGTAGCGCACGTCCTCGCGCCGGCCGCCGCCGAGCTCGCGGCGGTGTTCCCGGAGCTGCGCCCGGTCCTCCCCGACGTCGTGCCGAGCGCGCCGTCGGATCCCGACTCCGACAAGCGCCGGCTCTTTCACGCCCTCGCCCGCACCGTCAGCGCGCTCGCGCAGACGCAGCCGGTGTTCATCGCGTTCGAGGACGTCCACTGGAGCGACGACGCGACGCTCGATCTCGTCTTCCACCTCGCGCGGAGCCAGGCGTCGCAGCCGGTCATCATCGGGCTCACCCGCCGCACCGACGAGGGGACGCCGCGACTGGAGCAGCTCATCTCGGAGCTCGAGCGCGCGCGCCTGCTCACCGAGCTTCCCGTGCGCGCGCTCGGGCGCGACGACGTGCGCGCGATGCTCGCGGCGATCTTCGGGCCGGCGGCGAGCCTCGGCGACGATTTCGCCTCGCTGCTGCACAACCTCACCGAAGGCAATCCGTTCTTCGTCGAGGAGACGCTGAAGGCGCTCATCGTCGCGGGGGATCTCGCCCCACGCGATGGCGCGTGGCGTTCGCTCTCGCTCGAGCGGGTGCGCGTGCCGCGCACGGCCGCGGAAGCGGTGCGCCGCCGCCTCGCCACGCTCACCGTTCCCGCGCGCGCGCTGGCGTCCACCGCCGCGGTGGCCGGTCGCCGGTTCGACTTCGCCCTGCTGCAGGCGCTCACGCAGTCGGACGAGCGCGAGCTGCTGGCACTCGTGAAGGAGCTCATCGCGGCGCAGCTCGTCGTCGAGGAATCGGCCGAACGGTTCGCGTTCCGCCACGCGCTCACGCGCGAGGCCATCTACGCCGATCTCCTCGCGCGCGAGCGGCTCGCGCTGCACCGCGACGTGGCCGCCGCGCTCGAGCGCACCCATGCCGCCCAGCTGGACCCCGTGGTCGAAGCGCTGGCGTACCACGCCTGGGAAGCAGGGGAATGGGAGCGCGCCGCCCGCTACTCGGCGCGCGCCGCGCAGCACGCGATGTCGCTCTCCGCGCCACGCGAGGCGGTGGCGCATCTCGACCGCGCGTTCCAGGCGTCGGAGCGTGCGGGTACCCCCGTCGGAGTCGAGCTGCGGCTCGCGCGCGGCTGGGCGAACGAGACGCTGGCGGAGTTCGAGCGCGCGAACGAGGACTTCACGACGGCGCTGCAGCAGGCGCGCCAGATCGGTGATCAGCGCTGCGCGTGGGAGGCGCTCCACGCCCTGGGGTTGCTCTGGGCCGCACGCGACTACGCGCGCGCCGGCGAGTACCGACGCGAGGCGCTCGCGCTGGCGCGCGCGATCGGCGATGGCTCGCTCCTCGCGCGCAGCCTGAACCGCGTCGGCAACTGGCACGTGAACCTCGACGAGCCGCAGGCGGGCCTCCCGCACCACGAGGAGGCACTCGTCATCTTCGAGCGGCTCGGCGATCGGCGCGGCGTGAGCGAGACGGTGGACCTGATCGCGATGGCGCACCACATCGGCGGCGACCAGCAGGCGGCGACGAAGAGCTTCGAGCGATCGGTCGCGCTGTTCAGCGCCGTGGACGATCGGCGCGGGCTCGCCAACGCGCTCGGACTGCTCGCCCTCGCGAGCGGATCGTTCCACGTCGCCGCCACGACGCCGTTCATGAGCGCCGCCGTTCCCGACGAGCTCCGTGCGCCGCAGTCGCTGCGCCTCGCGCGCGAGATCGGCTGGCGCGCCGGCGAGTCGTTCCTGCGCTACACGATCGGTGATGCGCTCGGATGGCGCGGCGAGTACGACCGTGCGTTCCCGATGGCGCACGAGGCACTCGAGATCGCCGAGCAGCTCGGACACTTGCAGTGGACGGCGGCCGCGCGACGGCTGCTGGGCGAGCTGATGCTCGACCTGCTCGCGCCGGAGCTCGCGCGCGAGCAGCTCGAGGCGGCGCACGAGATCGCGCAGCGACTCGGCTCGCGCGTGTGGATGCGCTGGACGGCGGCGCGACTCGCCGTCGCACGGATTCGCCTGGGGGACAGCGCCGGCGCCGCGGCGCTGCTCGACGACGCCGCGCAGCTCGGCGACGCGCGTCGCTCGCAGGCGTCCGCCGACGCCTACTCGCTCACGCTGGGCGAACGCCATCTCTGGATGGCACGCGCCGAGCTCGCGCTGGCGGATGGTCGCGCGGAGGATGTGCTCACGATCGTCGATGCCCGACTCACGGCAGAGCGCGCGTCGGAACCGGACAGCCGGCTCGGCGTCCCTCGACTGACGCTGCTGCGTGTCGATGCCCTCGTCGCGCTCGAGCGGTTCGACGACGCCGCCGCCGCGCTGGAGCGCGCGCGCGAACAGGCGACGCGTCAGGGTGCGCATCCGATCCTCTGGCGCGTCGACGCCGCCGAGGGCCACCTGCACCGGGCGCGGCGCGAGCGGCTGGAGGCGCGCCGCTGCTTCGACAGCGCGCTGGCCGTCGCCCGCGAGCTTGCCGGTGCCGTGCCGGACGAGGATCTGCGCGCGCGGTTCGAGGAAGGGCTGGCCGAGGCCATCCCCGCCGGGCCCGCCCCCTCCGCCGCGCGGCTGGCGAAGGAGGAGTTCGGGGGACTCACCCGCCGCGAGCGCGACGTCGTGCGGCTCGTCGCCCAGGGGAAGGCGAACAAGGTCATCGCCCACGACCTCGGTATCAGCGAGCGCACCGTCGAAGGGTACGTCACCAGCGCGCTCGCCAAGCTCGGCTTCGACTCGCGCACTCAACTCGCGACGTGGGCCGTGTCGCGCGGCCTGCTGCCGAAAATTTCCGAGCGCACCCGCCCGCGCGACTGAAAATCCCCGTACCGCCCGCTGGAAATCCGCGTGGATTCCACGCTGTGGCGCTTGCGCGGTCACGATATCCTCCTGTCGCGTCCGAGCGCCGGCATGTACGGCCCACGCGGGGGACGCGATCGCGAAGCTTCGAGGCAACATGACGCACGCATTTCTCGGCAGAAGCAACTTCTCCCGATATCCCTCCCTCACTCCGACCATCTTTATGCTCAAGCAGCAGCGTCAGACTCCGGTCTCCGCCGAGCCTGACCCGCTTGCGGCGCGGGTTCGGGCGACCTGGACGTCTGGTGACTTCGGCCGCATCGCACGCGGCTACGAGCTCGGTGCGGCGCAGTTCATCACCAGGCTCGGGCTCGAGCCTGGCGAGCGGGTGCTCGACATCGCGACCGGTACGGGCAATCTCGCCATCCCGGCGGCGCGCACCGGCGCATTGGTGACCGGCGTCGACATCGCACCCAACCTCGTCACGCAGGCGAAGGCCCGCGCGGCGGCCGAAGGGCTGACGATTCGCTTCGACGTCGGCGACGCCGAAGCGCTGGCCTATGACGACGGCGCGTTCGACACCGTGGTCTCGATGTTCGGTGCGATGTTCGCCGCGCGTCCCGAGCGCGCCGCGTCCGAGTTGCTGCGCGTCGTGCGCCCGGGCGGCCGCATCGCCATGGCCAACTGGACGCCGACGAGCTTCATCGGCGAGATGTTGAAGGTGACGTCACGCTACTCGCCGCCAGCCGCCGGCGTTCCCTCGCCGCTGCTGTGGGGAACGGAGCAGTGCGTGCGCGACCGGCTCGCTGCCGGCGTGTCCGCGCTCACGCTCACGCGCCGGCTCATCACGTTCGAGTTCGCGCTCGACCCGGCGGGCGTGGTGAACGAGTTCATTCAGTGGTACGGCCCGACGCTGCGCGCCTTCGCGTCGCTCGACGAGGGCGGCAAGGCGGCGCTCCGACGCGAGCTCGAGGCGCTGTGGTTCGACCACAACCGCGCCGACGACGGGACCACGCGGGTGCAGTCGGAGTATCTGGAGGTGGTGGGAGAAGTGTAGGCCGGAGTCCGGCAGTTCCTCATACGTGGTACAGGGTACGTCGTACAAGGTACGCCCGATTCGGCGCGCGTCACCGGCTTCTACACGCGGAAGAGCGTATCGCCCGGTAGGCGTACCTTGTATTTCGTACCCCGGGTCTCGAGGGGTCAGACTCCTTGATCGGGGTCAGACTCCTTGAAAAACGCTCATGCCGTTGGGCGTTTGCTCTTTGGGGTCTGACGCCGATTGATCGAGCATCGAGAACGGAGGGGCCCAACCCCAAGGTCACCGCCTCGGTATCCACTCCTTCGCGGTTCCCTCAGCCACGAATCCATTTCACCTTTCGCTGCGTCATGACGACATGACCCATCGTCGTCCATGCGCTCCGCGCTCCTGACGCTCGTCCTCGTGCTGAGCTGCGCGTCGTCGGCCACAGAGCCCGCCGCTGCGCGGACGCCGCGCACCTACCGCATGGGCTTCTCGCCGATCCCGCCGCGGCTCAGCGTGCCCGAGGTGCTGCGCACGATCGACTCGGTGAGCAAGCACGCCGACGCCGCGCTCATGGTGGTGGAGGTGCCGTGGAAGGCGTTGCTCGCCGACACAAGCGCGACGTTGCTCGTGCGGCGCGACAACCTGCCCGTCGCGCAGCTGTTCCGTCAGCACGGGATGCCGATCGTCGCCACGATCGAGCTGGCGAACGGGCTCGATCGCGGCGCCGAAGCGGACGCGCTCGTCGCCCTCGGACGGTCGATCGCCGAGCCTGCGGTGCAGCGCGCCTATCGCGAGTTCGTCGTCGCGTTCGACAGCATCGTGCACCCCGACTGGCTCGCCCTCGCGATGGAGACGAACCTCATCCGCGCTGCCGCGAAGCCCGGGGTCTACGCCGCGGTGGTGACGATGACCAACGCGACGGCGGCGCAGCTGCGCGCCTCTGGCTCGGCTACGAAGCTGATGGTGAGCGTGCAGGTCGAGACGGCGTGGGGGCGGCTTGCCGGCTCCGGCGGCGGCAGCTTCGTCGGCATCCAGCAGGACCGCGGCGACTTCCCCTTCGTGCAGCTGCTCGGTCTGTCGTCGTACCCGTATCTCGGCGGCTTCGCTGCTCCGGAGCAGATCCCGCTCGACTACTACTCGCGTCTCGCGAGCGCCACGACGCTGCCGATGATGGTCGTGGAGGGCGGCTGGTCGTCGGGCTCCGTACCCGGCGTGGCGTCTTCTCCCGACCTACAAGCGCGCTACATCCGCCGACAGATGCAGCTCGCCGACGAGGCGAAGCTCCTCGGCGTCTTCCAGATCACCTTCACGGATCTCGATCTCACGTCGTTCCCCGTGCCCAGTGGATCGATCCTGCCGATTTTTGCGCAGCTCGGTCTGGTGGACGCGAGCTATCGCGCGAAGCCAGCGCTCGCGGTGTGGGATTCGGTGCTGGCGAATGCACTGGCGACTCGGTGACTCAGTGGAATGGCCTCGGGAAGCTTCTGCCTTCCGGCGCCACTTCTGAGTCACTGAGTCGCGGCACGCTCCGCGCGTCCGCTCAATAATCGAGCATCTCGCCCGACATCACGATCTCCGTGGCGGCAATCGACCGGTCGCGCACCGGAGCGAGCGCGAGGCGACGCTCGTCCTTCATGTACGCGTCGATCTGCTCTCTCGTGGCGATGCGAAGCAGCTGCACCTCGTCCGCCGCCCGCGCGCCGTTGGCCCAGGGCGCAGGCCGGAACACGGCGATCACCTCACCGCCATGCTCGCGGAAGAAACCGAGCACGGTGCGCTCGTACTCGGAGGCTTCGGCCTCGTGGCCGGGCACGTGGGTGAGGCGGACGTCGAGGTAGATCACCGGGAAGCTGGCTGAAGATCGTTGTGCACGCGCTTCACGAATTCGATCAGCGCGCGATGAATGGCCTCGCCGTGCTGCGCCTCGGGTGCCGGGATCAGCGACGTCGCACCGAAGGTGTAGCTGTGGTAGCGCACACCGGTCCACGCCTCGGTCGTCACGCCATCACCGTCCACGCTGACGACGTTCGCGAGGCTGGGCAGCTCGCTGTTGTCCGGCAGGGTCCACACGTGATGCGCTTCGAGCTCCCGAAGGAGCGCGCGCCAGTCCGGCTTGCGCGTAAAGCGCGACGTACATACGGCGACGAGCTCGTCGCGATAGCCTGGCTGCGCCGTGGGATAGTGAAGCGTGTCGGTCGCGACGGTCCCGCAGCCGAAACGCTCGCGCAGCCAGGCGGGCACGGAATCCATGAACGCACGCCAGTGTGGGTCGGCCTGGCTATCCGGAAGAGTCTCCACGAGATAGCGCACCACCTCGCCTCGAACGCGAGGCCCGTCGATGGTGAGTCGGACGAGCTCCATCGGGATTGCGATTCCACCNNNNGTCCGCCGGTCGGGGGCCGGGCTCTCAGAAGCGGAATCCTTCCAACGCGCGCCACGAGATCGATCGTCTCGCTTTCGGCCGGCGCGGTGTCGGGTCTCGTCCCTCGGGCGAAGCGCGGCGGCAGGGTCTCCACGACGATTGGGATCAGCCGCAGCGCGAAGTGGACCCGCGTCGTATCCCCCGGAGCGACGACGACGCTGTCCCGAGCGGGACGCGCTCCGATCATCGTCGCGGTGAGGTGATAGGCTCCCGGTTTCAAATGTTCGAGCAGGAACTCGCCGTTGGCGTTACTGATTCGCCGAATCTCGGTCTGCGCGATCCGGATCGTCACGCCCTGCATGGGCCTGCGCGCCGAGTCGGTGACGATCCCCGAGATCGCGCCCGACGTCGTCTGGGCTGCCGCGCCGCTGGCCGCGGAGAGGGCCAGCGCGAACAGCACGAAAGGTCGCGCACCCTCGTACCCGCGCGCCCCCGCGCTACCGCAAGAACATCCCATCGTACTTCCCCGTCGCCAGCGCCGCGTCGAACCGCGCGGCGACCTCGAGTACGAGCCGCGAATCCACACCACGATCCATGTAGACGCCCACGCGGCGCGTGCTCTCGTCATGGATGACGTACACGTGCTGTCCCTCGACGGTCACGCGGTATCCCACTGCCCGCTCGTCCTCCGTCGAGCGCGTCGCACCCATCTCGTCGCGCAGGAAGGCGACCAGCGCCTGGAACATCGCGTCACCCGCCGGCTCGACGTGGTACTCGCGGTACGCCCCGCTCGACGTCGTCACCGTGCCGCGATAGGGCAGCGGCGCCACCTGCTCGCGCGCGACGAGTCTGTAGGAGCCATCTCCCTCGCGGTGCCACTCGTAGTAGTGGGTCAGCCATTCGGGGTCGAGCGCGCTCACGGCACCGAGTCGGGTGCGCGCCGCGTCGATCGGCACGGTCAGCGTCGTGTTTCGCTCGACGTCCGTCGTCACGAGCACGTGACTCTCGTGGTCGTCGGCGAAGCCGAGTCGCACGAATGACCGGCCGTCGGGCGAGATGCCGAGCGGGCGCACGTTCGGATCGAGCGTCACGTCGCTCGGCGTCGTGAAGCGGCGCACCGCGGGCGGGTTCGTCGTCACCACCGCGTCGTGGAAGTAGTAGACGCCCGGTTCGGCGAACGTCGCCTGGTCGACCGTGCCCGGCGCCACGCGTGTCGCACGCGCCCGCTGAAAGCGGACCATGTCGTTCGTGATCGGCGGAACGTCGCTCAACGGCAGACCTTGCGACACGAGCTCGATGCGTACGTGGTCGCCCTTGGTCGTCACGAGGTACACGGGGCCCGTGTCGAGATCGGTCGCGGCGTGCACGAGCAGCGCGTCCGGTGCGCCCGGCAGCAGTGCGACGGACGCCGCGCGGTCGAACCGCACGCGCAGGGTGTCACCGTACTCGCTCGTGCCGTCGATCGTCACAGCGTGGCCCCGATGCTTGATGAGGAATCGGCCGCTCGTCGCGAGCGTGTGGAACCCGTCCGTCGTCTCGTAGTCGTAGAATCCGTTGGCGACGGTGGCGATCTCCCACGGTCCGAACGTCTCCGTCCGCACGGGCTGGCTCACCGGCACGACTCTGAACCGCATCGTGAAGCCGTCGGGAAGCGGCGTGTCGTCGCGCGAGCGCGGGATCCACGGACTCCACGCGAGCTGCGCCTTTCCCGGATGAGCGGGCATCGGAATCAGCCAGCCCTTCGCGCCCTCCGGCTGCGGCTCGATGGTGAGCAGCCGACCGCCACGGCTCGTGTATACCGCCACCGCGCCCGGCACGATCCACCGCCCCTCCTCGCGCCGCGCGTCCTCCGTCCACAGCGCTCCCTCACGGCTGTTGCGCGCCGTGCCTCCCGCTACGGAGTAGAGACGGAGCCGGCGGGGCGTGGTGTCCGTCGCCGGCGAGACTGCGGCCGACGCGGGCCACCTGATCTCGACGGCGAGCAGCATCGCCTCGCCGCCGAGCGTCGGCGGCACGTCTGCCGCGAGTCGCGCGATGCCGCCGACGATCGCCGCGATTCCGACGATCGTGAGCTGCGACGCGAAGAACGCGTTCCAGAATCCGAAACCGACCGAGACGGCGACGACGCGGCTGACGAAGAGTCCCAGCGCCAGCCCCACGACGAAGCCGACCAGCGCGAGACCGACGACGAAGTAGCCCGCTCCTCCCTCGAACGACGACACGCGGTACCAGCCCACCGCGAGCGACGCGAGATACCCGCCGAGCATGAGCCCGACGGCTGCGGTGAGGAGCGCGATCGCGATCGACGCGAGCCAGGACATTCAGGGGCAGACGTGAGGGATCGGCGCCGCGCTCAGTCCACGTCGACGTGAATCCGTGTCACCGCGGCGGGATCGGCGTCCCAGCCGCGTAACGCCTCCGCCGCCTCTTCCAGCCGTACGACGCGCGTCACGGCGTCCGCGACCGGAAACGCCTTCCCCCGCAGCATCGCCAGCACGGCGCGGAAGTCGTCGGCCGTCGCGTTGCGCGCGCCAAGGATGTCGAGCTCCTTCCGCACGAACTGCGTCGTGTCGAAGCTCACCGGCGCCTTCGCGTAGCCGATGTAGACGACGCGGCCGGCCACGGCCACCTCGGTCACCGACGCGACGAACGTCTCGGGCAGCCCGACCGCCTCGATGACGACGTCGGGCCCGTCGCCATTCGTGAGCGCCTGCAACTGGTCGTGCAGCGAGGCCTTGCGACTGTTCACGACATGCGTTGCACCGGCGCGGCGCGCCATCGCGAGCTTGCCGTCGTCCACGTCTACCGCGACGACGGTGCCGCCCGCGCGCACCGCACCCGCGACGGCGCCGAGTCCCACCGCGCCGGTGCCGATCACGGCGACGACGTCGCCCTCTCCAACGCGGCCGCGCGCCACCGCATGGAAACCGACGGCGAGTGGCTCGACCAGCGCGAGCTCGCGCCGATCGAGTCCCTCCCCGAGCAGCAGCGTCTGCCAGGGCAACGTGATCCGCTCGGTGAGCGCGCCGTCGCGCTGTACGCCGAGCGTCTGGTTGTTGCGGCAGGTGTTGACGCGCCCGCGCCGGCATGCCGAGCACTGGCCGCACGCGGTGTAGGGCACGACCGTGACGTGCGCGCCCTCGCGAATCTCGCGCGGCACACCGCCGCCCACCGCCGCCACCACGCCGGCGATCTCGTGTCCCGGCACACGGGGGTACGACACGAGCGGGTTCAGCCCGCGAAACGTGTTGAGGTCCGAGCCGCAGAACCCGACCGTGCGCACGCGCACGAGGACCTGTCCCTCGCCGAGCGCGGGCTCGGCCAGTGTGCCGAGCCCTGCGCGGCCCGGCGAATCGATCACGACGGCGCGCATCACGATCTCATCCTGCCACCAGCCCGCGCCCGGAGATCTCGAAAGTGTACACGTAGTCACCCGGCCGTCGCTCCGGAAGCTTGATCGTCAGACCCTCGGCGGTGCGCGTCTGCTCGAGGGGAGCGGACGCACCGAGCAGCTCGACGCGCTCGACCTGCCCCGCCGCATGCGGCGCGCCCGTCGCAAGCGACCTGATGGTGAGCACGCCATTCTCCGGCCACGCGAGCGCGAACGCGTAGAGCTTGCCCGCCTTCTGCACGAATCGCAGATCCTCGCTCGTGTACGGCTTGTTGCGTCCCTCGTTGAACCCCTGGGCGCGCAGCGGCTCCTGCGCCTTCACCGACGGCCCCTCGCCGAACAGGGCCCACGGCCGGCTCGCGTAGATCGCGCGCGAGTTCGCGTTCATCCATCGGCCGAAGTCGGCGACGAACGCGAGCTCGTCGTCGTCCGGCGTGCCCGAGCCCGGCAGCGGGATGTTGAGCATGAGATTCCCGTTCTTGCTCACGATGTCGACCAGCATCTGCGCCACCATCTGCGCCGACTTGTACCCGTGGCGCGCGAGCACGGGGCGCGAGTAGTGCCAGTCGCCGATGCAGGTGTCCGTCTGCCAGGGCAGCGGCATGACGTCCGTGGCGGCGCCGCGCTCGATGTCCCACACCATGCATTTGCGCTGCTCTTCGTTCAGCACCTTGCCCGTGAGCACCGCTTCGAGCCGGCCGCCGTGCCGCTGCATGTTGGTGTTGTAGAAGTGCGCGGCGATCCGCAGGCCCACGTCGCTCACGGGATCGAGCGGCAGCCGGTGATCGTCGAAGTACAGCACATCCGGCTGGTAGCGATCGATCAGGTCGATCGTGCGCGCGAAGTAGCGCTCGCAGTACGCGCGATCAGGGACGCTGCTCCCCTTGCTCACGTCCCAGTCCCACTCGAGCTGTCTGCCCGGCGCGTGGCGCTGCTCGTACAGGTCCTGCGGGTCGAGCCCGTCCCACCACTGCCCCTTCCCCTGCGCGCGCGTGAGCTTGCCGTCGTACGGCACGCCGGCCATCGGCCCGTCCTTGTCCGCCCCCTGCGCCACCTCGTACCAGCTCCACGCGCGCGAAGCGTGCACCGACACGCCGAAGCGCATTCCGGCGCGGCGCGTCGCACGCGCCCAGCCGCCGACGAGATCCTTCTTCGGACCGACGCGTACCGAGTTCCACGGTTGGTGCTTCGAGTCCCAGAGATCCATGTTGTCGTGGTGGTTCGCGAGCGCCATGAAGTACTGCGCGCCCGCGCTCTTGTAGAGCGCCACGAGATCGTCCGGTCGCCACTCCTCGGCGCGCCACTGATGGATGATGTCCTTGAACCCCGCCTTCGACGGATGGCCGTAGCGCGCCAGGTGCGCCACGTACTGGCGCTGGCCGGGGATGTACATGTTCCGCGCGTACCAGTCGCCGTACTCGGGGACGCACTGCGGACCCCAGTGCGCCCACATCCCGAACTTCGCGTCGCGGAACCAGTCCGGCGTCTGGTATTGTGCGAGCGACGCCCACGTCGGCTGGAAGTCGGCGGAGCGTGACCCGCGTGGCAGACTCCGCGCGACGCGCGGCAGACAGAGTCCGGCGGCGGCGACGGCGCCGGCCTGAAGAAATTCGCGGCGAGTGGGCGGCATGATGCTCTGGTGGAGTGGGATCGATCGCAGCGAGCGATCTTGAGACGCGGGCGACTTTGCGTCAAGTCGCGGACTGCGCGCCGACCACCAGAGGGACGTTACCTCCGCCTCCACCACTTCGCCCACCGGGTGTTCCGTCAGCGCGCCACCCGCGCGGAGCGGAGGGCCGCCCGGCAGCGGAGGCTCACCCAGGCGAGCGAGACGATGAGGAGCGCGGCAATCGCGAGGTTGCGAAGCTCCGGCACCCACGCCGCGCTCCGTGCGTCGATCACCCACGTGCCCACGGTGGCGAGCGCGCTGGCGATGGCGAGATCTCGGCCGCACGCGGCGTTGACGTCGTACCAGAGCGTTTCGTCGGCCATCGTGGCGCGTGTGCGCACGCCGTACAGCACGTTCGGCGGCACGATGCGCATCCACAGCGGGATGGCGAGCACGAACAACAGCGGACCACTGACGACCAACAGTGTATGCGGGTTCATCGCCGGACTCCGGACTGAGGGGCGTAGACCATCGGTGCCATGAGACAGGACGTCCGATTTCGTGCGAGGTTTCCGGCTCGCCGATTCACTCGCGGAGGTGCGGAGCGCGGCCCTGATGGCTGTGCTCGGCCTCGCGTCCTGCCGTCCGGCAACGCAGCCCGCTCCGTCACCCTCGTCGTCGACCGCATCAGGGACTGCGTCGGTCCCCGAGCCGCTGCGCTTCCAGCAGGACGTGCTGCTCGAGGGCGTGTTCGACGAGCCGACCGAGCTCGCCGTCGCGCACGACGGCCGTGTCTTCATCATCGAGCGTCACGGCACATTCTCCGTGTACGACCCACGCACGCACGCGCAGCGCGTGATCGCGAAGCTCGCCGTGAACGACGACGCCGAGAACGGCCTCATCGGCCTCGCGCTCGATCCGGCGTTCCTGCGCAATCACTGGGTGTACTTGAACCGGACCGTCGGCTGGAATCATCGCCTCGCGAGGTTCACGCTCGACGGCGACTCGCTGCGCGACGAG
>QHVE01000044.1:0-29062 GCA_003223455.1 Gemmatimonadota bacterium
TCACGGCTCCCGCATGAGCGAACCGTCCGACAGCCTGCGCGAACAGTTCGGAGACATCGACGTCTACCTGTTCGATCAGCTGCTGCGCGGGCGGATCGTTTCGGGAATGAAAGTGCTCGATGCCGGTTGCGGCTCGGGAAGGAATCTCATTTTTCTCATGCGCGCCGGCTTCGATGTGTGGGGGGTCGACGAGAGCGAGGAGGCGATCGCCGCCGTGCAGCGCCTCGCGACCGCAGTGGCGCAGGAAGTCCCTCCGAGACGGTTTCGGGTCGAGCGTGTGGAATCGATGTCTCACGATACCGACTCGATGGACGTTGTCATCTCGAGCGCCGTGCTCCACTTCGCGCGCGACACCAGCCATTGGCTGGCAATGGTACACGAGATGTGGAGAGTGCTCGCGCCAGGCGGCCTGCTCTTCGCCCGGCTAGCGACCACGGTGGGCCAGCCTCATTTGAGGCCGCTCGGGGGCGGTCGTTATGTGATGCCGGACGGGACGACCCGCTCCCTCGTCGACCATGAGCGATTGCTGAACGTGACGCACGAGCTGGGCGGTTCACTCCTCGATCCACTCAAGAGCACGGTAGTACACGAGCAGCGGTCCATGGGGACGTGGGTCGTGCGAAAGCATGAACGATGATGTCATCTCGCGCGCGGGATGACATCATCGTTCATGCGGGACCGAGCTCGCCCGTAGATGCTTGCGGCCGAGGTCCTGGGCCTGCTTGGTTGGGTTCAGCTGCAGGGTTTCAGGGTTGGCGCTATGGATGCACTCGAGCTCGGCGCGACGAGGCGCAGCGCTACCTGATGCGGCGCGCGAAGGTGAACGAGTCGCATGCCATTCTCGTGATTCGTGTGTGATTGCGGCCCAACGCCTCAGCTAAGCTGCAAGGAATTCGAATAGGAGCGCCGGGCGGAGCCTGGCGCAATCCGAAGATTCCGCATCAGCTTCAGCGTTCGTCAGACGCCGGGCGGTGTGATGTTACAGTGCCGTGGCCGCAGCGCGTTCGCGCTCTGGAGTCGCGAAATCATAGAACACGCGGAGGCGGTTACCGTCCGGATCCGCTGCGGTGAATTCGTGAAGGCCCCATAGTTTCGAATCAGGATCGGATAGCAAAATGACCTGAGTTGAACGCCACGCACGGTGCAGATCGTCGACTTCATCTTTGCCGTCGAGATTCAGCCACGTCACGACCGGCCCTGCATTGCCGGACTGCTCGCGAAATGCCGGCCCCGCGAGGAACAGCCGGCAATGGTCGCGCGACACTCCCGCCAAAGCGATGCCCGCGTCGAGCCAGTCGATGCTGAAGCAGAGCTTCTTGTGGTAGTACTCCGCCGCCGCGACGACATCCGACACGGGAATCTCGGGAACCGCGCCCGGTAGTTTCGACATCATGGGTTTCCTCGATGCGTGTTGGCGTCTATCGGTACTTAGACAGCAAGGAACTCAGAAAACCAGCGTCTTTACGCCGCGCCGTTGCAGCCAATCGTACTTGTCCACGCAGCCTATTCTGCAGGTGACGCGAGGATGGCGCCGTAACCTACGATCGCGCCCATGTATGCGCGAGCGTGCCACGGGGTCATGCAGAAAAGACTGCGAGCGTGCGCTCGGTATTCTGCAGTGGTTGTCTCGTGCACCTAAAGGCGCCCCCGAATGGCACCCCACGCGCTCGACGCAGCCACGCGCTCGGAGATCCGACCTCGTTCGTCGCCCCACGGAAGAACGAGACCGCCGCGACTCCTCCGCAGCGATCTCGTCATGCACGCTTCCGCGCGACCCGCGCCGCGCTAGTACGCGGCCGTCACCGTCGCATCGACCGCGCCGGCTGGGGTCGACTCACCGCCCTCCCGTGCTCGGCGGCGCACTCGCCGGCGCGCCAGCCGGTGTGCTCGCACCGTTCACGAACGTCGCCGTCAGCACGATGAACAACATCTGCTGCCCCTTCGCCTGATCGTTCTTGAAGACGAAGTAGACGTCGTGCAGTCCGGTCGTCGCCTTGAGAGGGGCACGCGCCTGAATGGCTGGCGCGTTCTGCCCCGTCTGCGGTTGGATGGTCTCCGTCTCCCCGACGAGCGGCCCGGTCGCCGAATCGACTCGCACCTCGATCTTGCCACCGACGGCGCCGTACTGCGCCGACGCGGTCACGCCGAACACGATCTCGGCGATCCCGCTCAGGTCCAGCTGCTTGAACCGTGTGAACGAGCCCGACTTGCTGGGCATCGTCATCGGCACGGGCAACTGCGGCACCTGCATCCTCGTCACGCCCTCACCGAGCTCGCCGCTGGCGACGACGACGATCGGCGCGCGCAGCACGACGGTGTTGTCCGCCTCCGCACCGGGAAGCCCGTTCGCCCCCTTGTCGGTGTACTCGGCGCGCAGCGCCACCGCGCCGCCGGCGGGCGCGGTGGATTGCGCGGTCGCCGCGGGCGGCGTGTACTCCCCGCGCGCCGGCAGCGACGGCCCGCTCTTCTTCTGGCCGAGGCTCAGGATGTACGACGCCATCTGCGTCGTCTGTGCCTCGGTGAGCTGTGGATGCGGCGGCATCATCACCTCGCCCCACACGCCGGAGCCGCCGGTGCGGATCTTCGTCGCCAGCCGCGCGAGGGCGGTCGCATCGCCACGGTACTTCGCCGCGACGTCGTTGTACGCCGGTCCGATCGACTTGCGGTCGAACTGATGGCAGGAGAGACAGGTGCCCCCCTCGATCAGCGCGCGACCCGGAGGAACCGCCGGCGGCGCGCGATGACCCGCCGGCTCCGGAGCGGGCGGGCCGTCCTTCAGGTAGTCGGCGGTGACGACGACACGATCCGCCGCGATGCCCCCGTTCTCGAGCGACCCGTCCTCGCGGTCGGTGACGCGCGTGGTGTAGCGGATCGGCGTGCCGGGGAAATAGAACGAGCGGTTGCCGACGACTTCGACCGCGACCTGCGGCGGCGTGTTGCCGGCGACGATCCGCGTCTGCGCCGTCGAGTGTGCACCCTTGGCGTCGGTCACGGTGAGCGCCGCGGTGTAGACGCCGGGCTTGTCGAAGGTGTAGCTCGGATTCGCGCCGCCGATCTTGGCGACCACCACGCCACCGGGACCGGTGATCGTCCACGCGTAGCGAAGCGCGTCGGCATCGGCGTCGGCCGTGCCGGCCGACGAGAGGGCGACGGTGAGCGGGAGCGGGCCGGCGGGCTTATCGACGTCGACGACGACGGCTGGCGCCCGGTTGCCGGGATTGTATTCGATGCGCGACAGCCGCGCGTCCGGATTCCCCTGGAACCACGCGGTCCCGTACTCGAGCATGTACAGGTCACCGCTCGGCGAGAACTCCAGGTCGATCGGGTTGCTGAACTTCGTGCTCGGCATGAACCGCTCCATCGACACCATGTCGCCCTTCGCGTCCATGGTCACCGACATGATCCAGCCGCGCATCCACTCGTAGGCGAAGAACTTCTTGTCGTAGTACGCCGGGAACGGCCGCGGTGCGATGCGGAAGTCCTCGCGATGGAACACGGGGCCTGCCATCGCCGTGCGGCCCCCCGTGCCGACGAGCGGGAACTCCGCGCTCTTCCCCGCCGGATACCAGAACATCGGCTTCTGCGCCGGCGGCAGGTCGCGGAGCCCCGTGTTGTTCGGCGACTCGTTCACCGGATGCGCCGGGTCGAACTGCGGGCCCGGCGTCTTCGTGGCGAAGTCGTAGTCGAAGTACGCCTTGTTGTCGCCGACGAAATAGGGCCAGCCGTAGTTGCCCGGCTTCTTCGCCTGGTTCACCTCGTCGTGACCCATCGGTCCGCGCTGCGCGGAGTCGACGGATGCGTCCGGCCCGACCTCGCCCCAATAGAGGAAGCCCGTGTGCTTGTCGACCGAGATGCGATAGGGATTGCGATGCCCCATCGTGTAGATCTCCGGGCGCGTTTTCGCCGTTCCCTTCGGGAACAGGTTGCCGTCGGGGATCGTGTACGAGCCGTCGGGCTCGGGATGGATGCGCAGGATCTTGCCGCGCAGATCGTTCGTGTTCGACGATCCCTTCTGTGCGTCCCATGTTGTCGCCCGTGGAGAGGAACAGGTTGCCCTTCGCGTCGAACGCGATCGAGCCGGCCGTGTGGCAGCACTGGTCGCGCTGCACCGGCACCTCGAGCATCACCTTGGGCGACGTGAGGTCGATCGAGTCCCCCTTCATCGTGAACCGCGCGAGCTGGTTCCTCGGCGTGCCCTCCACAGGGGAGTAGTACATGTAGACGAAGCCGTTGCGCGCGAAGTTCGGATCGGCGGCCAGGCCGAGCAGCCCATCCTCGGCTTCGTCGCCGCTCGTGTACTTGTGGCTCACCGGGATGGTCCCGAGCTTCTTCACCGCCTTCGTCGTCGGCGAATACAGCAACACGTCGCCGTGGCGCTGGATGAAGAGAATGCGGTCGCCCGGCAGCACCGCGAGCTCCACCGGCTCGGCGAGATTCTCGGCCAGCACCACCTTCGTGAACCGGTTCTCCTCCGGCTTGGCGCGCGCGTAGTCGAGCGGCTTCGTCGCCATCGCCCAGCGCAGACCGCCGAGCAGATGCTTGAGGAAGGGCGCCTCGGTGAACGTCGCGTCGGTGTGTCCCATGTTCGTGTACCACGCACGACCGCCGTCGTACTCGTGGTACCAGCTCATCGGATGGTTCGCGCCGTTCGTGCCGCCCTGATACGTCGTCTCGTCGATGTCGACGAGCGGGCAGCCCCTGCGTGGAGACGTGCGTCTTGTCGACGACGCGGAAGGTCGCCTTCCGCACGTTCGGGTTCTGCGGATGGCTCGTGAAGTACGCGCCGGCGAGCTTGCCGTACCACGGCCAGTCGTACTCGGTGTCGGTCGCGGAGTGGATGCCGACCCAGCCGCCCCCCGCCTGGATGTAGCGCTCGAGCGCGTCCTGCTGCGCGTCGTTCAGCACGTCGCCCGTGGTGCTGAGGAAGACGACGGCGCGGTAGTTCTTCAGGTTCGCGTCGGTGAACGCGGCCGCGTCTTCCGTCGCGTCGACGGCGATGCCGTTCTCCTGGCCGAGCTTCTTGACCGCGGCGATCCCCGCCTCGATCGACTGATGGCGGAAGCCGGCCGTCTTGGAGAAGACGAGGATGCGCTGCGCCGGTTGCTGCGCGCCGTGCGTGAGGCCGGCCGTCGCGAGGATCAGCAGCGCCGGAACGAGTAGGAGTCGGAGCAGCGTGAAGCGCGAGGCCCTGCGGGGGGTGGGCGGCATGTCAGTGGCATCCACGAGGTGTCGAACGGCGATCGTCGCCGTCGCGGCGCGAGCGACGCTGCATCGCGCTTGATCCATATCCGGTGCTAATGTCGCGCCAGATGGCAAACGTGCGCGCCGCTCCGCGCCGCACGAGGGCGACCGGAGCGGCGCGCGATTGGTGCGCCGAGGCGGATTACGGCTTCGGCGCGGGAGTGGCAGTGAACTCGCCGGCGACGTCGAACGGCTTCACCTCGATCGTCCCCTTCATCTCCTTCGCCGAGGGGAGCGTGCCGGTATAGATGATCTTGAGCTCCTGGCCGTTGTAGTCGCCGCCGTGCTCGAAGGTCACCTTCCCCTCCTTCACCTCGCCGGTGATCGGATTCTCCTTCCCGTCGGCGCCCTTGCAGACGCCGCTGATCTTGGCGTCGGCGACGGCGAGCGTGCACGTGGTGTTGAGCGGGTTGCCGGCGACGTCGCCCTTGAGCACCCAGGTGCCGGAGACGGAATCAGCGGGAGCGGCGAGGGCGGCGACGAGCGCGAGGGTGAGCAGCATGATGGCGTTCTCCGGTGTGGGCGCGCGAGGAGCGCGATTGCGTACAGCGCGAGTCGGGAGTAGCTTGGAATCGACTGAATGAACGATCATTCAGTCCCACCCCGAGTTTAGAAGTTTCCCGTCCGGGTGTCAAGCGAGGTCTCCGGCCACCATGACGAACGCTACCGTAGATAGACCGGGCCCTGCCCCAACCGGCGCTAGTCCCGACAAACGCGAAGCGATCCTCGGCGCCGCACTCCGCCTCATCGCGCGGCTCGGGCTCCACGCCGCGCCGATGTCCGCCGTCGCACGCGAAGCCGGTGTCGCCGCCGGTACGCTCTACCTCTACTTCCCGAGCAAGGAGGCGATGCTCAACGCCCTCTACCTCGAGGTGCTGGAGGACCGCGATCGCAGCATGGCCGCCGACGCCGA
The DNA here is from genome assembly GCA_003223455.1 of Gemmatimonadota bacterium. Taxonomy (GTDB): domain Bacteria; phylum Gemmatimonadota; class Gemmatimonadetes; order Gemmatimonadales; family Gemmatimonadaceae; genus AG11. The sequence continues at coordinate 6,155 of QHVE01000044.1, forward strand.
TGGCGCGAGGAACGAGGGAGCGATCGGGCGCGCCGGGCTGTGGGCGTTCTGGCAAGGGCTCGCCCGATGGCACCTCGATCACCCTGACGCGTCGAGCTTCCTGCTGCAGTGCAAGTCCTCGGCGATCCTCACCGACGAGACGCGCGAGAGCGAGCGGCGGATGAACGCCCAGGGGCTGGCCAATTTCGCGCATGCCGTCGCGGCAGGTCGGCTCCGCGACCTTCCGCTCCAGGTCTTTTGGGCGCTCGTCGCGGGCCCGATCTTTCTGCTCGCCCAGATGCGCGATGCGGGCGAGATGGAGATCACCGACGACGTGATACGCTCGACGTTCGATGGCGTGTGCCGGAGCGTCCTCCCCGAGCGTGACGTCGCGATGCACCCCTGACCTCCGCCGCCGCGTCGCATCACCTGCTCCACGCCCGATTGCCGATGCGCACCAGAAGCGGTCTGGTCGTCCTCCTCGTCCCGTTGCTGCTGCTCGCGCTGCGAGCGGCGGACGCGCAGGTCGAGCCGAGGAACACCCCTCCGCGCATCCTCTCGAGCGATCGCGCCGAGCTGCATCTGATGCCGCTTCCCGTCGCGGCCGAGCTCAACGCCGGATCGCTCGATCTCCGCCGCGGATTGAGCACGGTCGGCGTGCGCTGTCCCGATGCGCGCGTCGCGCGCGCGCTCGTGCGGTTCGGGCGGCAGCTCGCGCAGATGCGCCCGCGCACGCCCGGCGTGCGTGGCGGGAGGGCCGCATTCTCCGTGTCGTGCGCGAGGCGAGCCGGCTCGATCCAGCAGCCCGTCGAGGACGAGTCGTACACGCTGACCGTACGACCCGTCGAGCTCACACTCTCGGCGCAGACGCCCTACGGCGTGCTGCACGGTCTCGAGACGATCCTGCAGCTCATCGAACGGACGGACAGCACGATGAGCGTCCCCGCGCTGACGATCGAGGATCGCCCGCGCTTTCCGTGGCGCGGGTTGATGATCGACGTGAGCCGTCACTGGATGCCGACGGAAGTCATCCTGCGCAACCTCGACGCGATGGCGGCCGTGAAGCTGAACGTCCTGCACCTGCACCTGAGCGACGATCAGGGCTTTCGCGTGCAGAGTCGAAACTTTCCGCGGCTGCACGAGGCGGGATCCGGGGGCAACTACTACACGCAGGCCGACATTCACGAGATCGTCTCCTACGCCGCCGACCGCGGCATCCGCGTCGTCCCCGAGTTCGATCTGCCGGGCCACAGCGCGAGCTGGCTCGTCGCCTATCCCCAGCTTGGCAGCGGCCCCGGTCCCTATGCGCTCGCGCGCGACTACGGCATTCACGACGCGACGATGGATCCGACGCGCGAGGACGTCTACGGGTTCCTCCACCAGTTCTTTGGCGAGATGGTGCGGCTGTTCCCCGATCCGTTCGTGCACATCGGCGGCGACGAGGTGAGCGGCAGGACCGAGTGGAACTCGAACCCACGAATCCAGCAGTTCATCCGCGAGCGCAAGCTGAACGGAAACCACGGGCTTCAGGGATACTTCAACCGGCGGCTCCAGGGGATCCTCGCGGATTACGCGCGAGCCCCCGTCGGTTGGGACGAGATTCTGAACGACAGTCTCCGCTCCCCCGTCGTCATCCAGGCGTGGCGCAGCCACGCGCAATTGTTCGAGGCGGTGCATCGCGGCTTCGGCGCCATCCTGTCGGCCGGCTGGTATCTCGACCACAAGCTTCCCGCGGCCGATCTCTATCGAGTCGAGCCCACTCGTCTGCGTGACGTCGTCGCCATCGTTCCGGACTCCGCCCACTGGAAGTCGTGGAGCATCCGCATCCGCGCGGGCGAAGGCGTGATCGACGGCACGCTCACGCTGTTCGGCCCACCCGACCGCACGACGGGCGCGCTCGACCTCGCGGGCACCGTGCGTCCGATCACGAGCGCGACGACGAGTCGCGACACGATACGCCTCGTCGTCAAGTCGGCCGAGGGAAATGGCGCGCTCGTCGGCGTGCAGCGCGCCGACTCGCTTGCGGGAACGGTCGGGCTGTTCGGGTTCACGCTGCCGTTCGCCGGAAAACGAATCGGCGGAAGCGACATGGCGGGCACCACCGTCCCGACCTTCAGGACGGTTCCTCCGCTCACCCCGGAGTCGGAGCAGCGCATCGTCGGCGGCGAAGCGGCGATGTGGTCGGAGGTCGTCTCGGCCAACACGATCGACTCGCGGATCTGGCCGCGCACGGCGGCCGTCGCCGAGCGACTATGGTCGCCCATTTCGCTCACCGACGACGTCGCGGACATGTACCGCCGTCTCGACGACGTGTCGAGCTACCTCACGATGCGCGGCGTGACGCACGAGTCGGCCTACCCGGCCGCGCTGCGCGATCTGCTCGGCACCGGGGCCGACATCGAACCGCTGCGCACGCTCGTCGACGTGCTCGAGGAAGTGAAGTACTACCAGCGCATGGCGTACAACCCGGCGCAGACGAGAGAGCCGGAGCTCCGCAGCCTCGCGGACGTCGCGCGACCCGAGAGCCGCACGGCGCGACAGTTCACGACGCGGGTGGAAGCGTTCCTCGCCGACACGGCCCGCCGCGCCGAAGCGCCGGCGATTCGCGCGCAGCTCCTGATCTGGCGCGATAACCACGCCCGCCTGGCGCCGATGCTCGGCGGCGCGAAGCAGGGGCAGGACATCCGTGCGCTTTCGGAGCGCCTCTCCTCGGCGGCGGCGATCGGCCTCGCCGCGCTCGACGCGATCGAGCGAAGGCAGCCGCTCGCCGCCGCCGACGTCGCACGCTACACGCGCGATCTCACCGCCGCCGCCGCGCCGCGCGCGGCGGTGATCGATCCGGCCATTCCGGCGATCTGGAAGTTGCTCGATCGCGCTGGGTGATTCACGGCGGATGCAGCGGTGGAGCAAGGCGATTCAACGACGGAACGCGGATCGCAGCGTGTCTGGGTCGTCAGGCTCCGCATCGCTACCCGGCATCGCGCTCCTGCGCGATCTCGAAGTCGAGACTCTCCCCGTCTCGGAAGATCGTCGCCAGCGCGAGCGGCTTTCCCGCCGCGTCGAACCGCACGGCGACGTCGTGCTTCGCCGGGTCGCCGTCGACGACCGTCGCGTCCCACCGCTCGGCGTGGCCGACGTAGTTGATGCTCACGTCGTAGTGGGCGCTCCAGAAGAACGGGACGTCGTCGAACCGCTCGCGCGCGCCGAGGATGTTGCGCGCCGCCACCTGTCCCATCCGCTCCGCGACGACCCAGTGCTCGACGCGGATCCGGTCGCCGGTGTGCGGATCGGGCCAGCGCGCGATGTCGCCCGCGGCGAAGATTCCCGGCACGCTCGACTCGAGCCACTCGTTCACGACGACGCCGCGGTCGATCGCGAGCCCCGCCTGCTCCGCCAGCGCGAGACGCGGCCGGACGCCGACGCCGATGACGACGAGATCCGCCGCGAGACGCGAGCCGTCGTCGAGCACCACTGCGTCGCGCTCGACACGTCCCGGCTTTCGGCCGAGGTGGAAGTGCACTCCCTTCTCCTCGTGCAGCGCTCGGATGAAATCACCGAGCTCGTGCCCCATCACGCGCTCGAGCGGCACCGCTTCCGGCGCGACGACGTGCACCTCGAGCCCGCGCGCGCGTAGCGACGCCGCCGTCTCCAGTCCGATGAAGCTGCCGCCGATCACCACCGCGCGCTCCGCCTGCTTCGCGGATTCGACGATGCGCCGGCTGTCGGCGAGCGAGCGGAGGTAGTGCACCGGACCGGTGTCCTCGCCGGGAAGATTCAGGTGCACCGGCTCGGCGCCCGTCGCGAGGAGCAGCGCGTCGAACGGCACGGCGTCGCGGCCCTCCACTTCGAGCCGGCGCGCGGACGCGTCGATGCGTGCCGCACGCCCGCGCACGATCTCGATGCGATGCTGCTCGTGGAATCCCGGCGGCCGGAGCGGGATCCACTCCTCGGGCGCGTTGCCGGCGAGATAATCCTTGGAGAGGTTCGGGCGGTCGTACGGTGCATCCGCGTCGTCGTCGACGATCGTGACGCTCCCGTCGAATCCGCACCGGCGCAGCATCTCCGCCGCCGCCGTTCCCGCCGCACCCGCGCCGACGATGACGACGTTTCGCAGCGTCGACGCCGTGCGGCGCTCCACCGGATACGTCGGCGCGAGCGGATCACGCTCTACCTTCTCCGTGACGACGACGCGCTCCCCGCGGTGCTCGACGCGCCAGCGGGCCACCGGGGAGAGCGCCGGCGCCGCGAGCGCCTCGCCGGTGCGCAGGCTGAAGCACGCGTGGTGCCACGGGCAGCGCACCGTCTCGCCGACGATCGCGCCCTCGGCGAGTGGGCCGCCGTAATGCGTGCACGTCGCGCCGATCGCCGTGAAGTCGTCGCCGAGCCGAACGAGGAGCACGGGCTCCCCGTTGGCGTGGCCGAGTAGTTTCTCGCCCGCTCGAACGCTGCTCGCGTCGATGCCGGCGCCGAGATCGGGACCGCTCAGTTGCTGTTCGGTGGCCATGGATTATGAAGGTGCAACGCCTACCGACGACGCGGGAAGGACTGCACGGATGAGGCCGCGCCGCTCGTGGGACGGCTGATGCCGCTCGTATCGCCGGCGTGCGATTCGTGACCTGCCTCGGATCACCCGCTCCTGGTCGGCGTACGACTCGTCGAAGCAACGACGCCGGTCACGCCGGCACGCACACTCAGCAATTCACCGAGGATCGACAGATGACCCATAAGATGTTGACGTCGGCGCTCGCCCTCGTTCTCGCGCTCTCCGCCACCGCTGGTGCGCAGCGCACCGATCGCGACGACCGTGTCGAGCGCCCGCGTGGCGCCCAACAGGACAGCGTCGGCCGTCGCGGCCGCGGCGGGCCGGAGCGCATGCTGCTCCGCGGCATCACTCTCTCGGCGGACCAGCAGGCCAAGCTGGCCGACCTGCAGCGCCGCGAGCGTGCGGCGTTCGACGCGAACCGTTCGCGGCCTCAGGACGGTGCGAACGGCCGGAACGACACCGCCCGTCCGCGACGCGAGCGCGGCGACACCACCGGCATGGCCGCGCGCCGCGCCGAGATGCAGCAGCGCTTCGAGCAGCGGATCGCCGCGGTGCGCGAGATCCTGACCGCAGACCAGCGGACGCAGTTCGACAAGAACGTGGCCGAATTGAAGGCTCGGAGGTCCGGAGGTCCGGCCTTCCGGGGGTCCGCACGCGCGGGCGCTCGATAGTTCAGTCGCTCGGTAGTTCGGCAGTGCGCGAACGGCCTCGGAAGGCAGATGCTCCCGAGGCCGTTCGTGGTTTCGGACGTCCGGACTCCGAACCCCGCCACTCACCTGAACAGCCTCGGCGCGAAATCAGCCAGATACTGGCGCCAGTTCGTCCATGTGTGGCCGCCACCGCTCTCGTTGTACACGTCCTTGATGCCGTACCTCGCGAGCATCGCACGCGTCGGTGCGATCGAGCGGTACAGGAAATCGTCCCTTCCCACGGCGTAGTACACGAGCTTGAACTCCTTCGCGCCGCGCTTGAGCGCCGCTGCGTTCTTCTTCTCGTACCACGCCACGAGCGACGTGTCCGTCAAACCCATGCTGAACACCCCGACGTAGCCGAACAGCTCCGGGTGCGTCAGTCCGTAGCGCAGCGTGTGCGCACCGCCCATCGACAGGCCGGCCATCGCGCGTGTGCCCGTGCCATTCTGCGTCCGCCAGTTCGCCTCGATGGTGGGAATGACGTCCTTCAACAGGTCGTTGCCGAACTCGTCGTTCGACAGGACGTCGACGCCGGGCTTGTCCGGCGTATGCCCGAACGGCATCACGACGATCATCGGCTTCGCCTTTCCTGCGGCGATGAGATTGTCGAGGATGTAGTTCGCGTGGCCGACCGAGGTCCAGCTGTCGTCGCTGTCGCCCGCGCCGTGCACGAGATAGAGCACCGGATACCGCGCGGTTCCTTTCATGTAGCCCGGCGGCGTGTACACGTGCGCGCGTCGCTTCGCGCCGAGCGTCGTGGACCAGTACTCGATGGTCGACACGACGCCGTGCGCGATCTTGGGGTCGTACGCCTGGAATGCGCCCTCCGCACCGGGCACCTCGAGCACACTGTTCGTGCCGACACGCTCGTGCGAGAAGCGCGTCGCCTGCGGATCGGGCACTCGCGCACCATCGACACGGAAGTTGTAGCGGTACGTGCCGGGCTCGAACGGCGCCGCTGTCGTGGCGCTCCACAGCCCGCTCGTGTCCTTCGTCATCGGCAGGCCCGGCGGCCCGCCGAAGCCGAGCGGAATCGCCGGCGCGTAGTCCGTGCTCGTCACCAGCGCCTCCGTCGCCTCCGGCGCGCACAGGCGGAAAGTCACCCGCCGGTCGGCGAGCACCTCGGCCGACGAATACTTCGCCGGTGCGGTGAAGAATCCGGGCGGGCGGCAGCTCGTCCCGGGTTTGGCCGGTGGCGCGTTCTGCCCACCCAGGGCTGGCGCGGCGAGGGCGACGAAGATCAGTGAGCGGACGTACGTCTCGAGGCACATGGTATCCCGGTGCGCGTTGCGTGTCAGGAAAAAAGAAAGGGACTGCTCAGTTCATCAGCGTCGCGCCGTCCCAATGCTCATCTGCTTTGCCATCGACGAATCGCCACATGTCGAACCAGCTCGTCGTGTAGGTCTTCGCCGGATCCTTCGGATCCTTCAGCGTCCGCGGTGTGATGATCACCACGTAGTCGCCTTCGGCGACCACCGCCACGACTTTCTGGCCCAGCTTCGCCGGGATCGGCTTGGGCTGCACCTTGAGCACTTGAGTGAAGAACGCGACCACGCCGGCGCGCCCGGACTTGGCGTTCGGATTGTGCTGGATGTAGCGCTCGGTGAGCCAGCGGTCGGCCATCTCCCAATGGCCCGCCTCGAGCAGATCCCGCTGGATGTGGTAGGCCGCCTGCTTGTTCCGGTTGAGTGCCGGATCGGGGCTGGTGAACAGCGCCTCGGCATCCGGCGCTCCGACGACCGGGTCCTGGGCGCTCGCCGGCAGGCTGGCGAGCGAGGCACCGAGGAGGGCGAGCAGGAGGGAGCGTCGCATCTGTCGTCTCCGTTGGTGGGGTTTCGTGAATGCTAGACACGTCGTGCCGCGCGGGGCGTCGACGATGCGTCCGCGATCGGGACGGGAGACAATGCGCGGTGCGCGCGAAGCTTGCTAGAGCCGATACTTGGGAACACGCTCCCGCACTAGCCGTGTTCAGTGCGAGGCGCGGGACGGCCGCTCGTGCCGCACGCGCCAGCGGTGCAACTCCTCGCGCGCGGCGGAGAGCAGCGCACGCGCGACGAGACGCTCCGGGTTGCCCGCGCTGAACGCCCCCGCCACGGCGCGCAGCATCCGTGGCGTGAACGTCCCGCCGGGCGCGATCGCGTAGATCGGCTCCCACGTCATCGGCTGCATGCTCGCCTTGAACGCCTCGAGTCCCGCGAAGTTGTAGAAGCGCCGGCCGTGCGCGCGCGCCCAGCGCAGCACCACGCGCAGCCACGGGGGCGGCGCGTCCAGGCCGTTGGCACCATGCTGCGCGAGCGGCGCCAGTCCGAGCGTGACGTAGCTCGAGCGATCGGCGGCGAAGGCGCGCATCGCGACGTCGACGAGCGAATGCGTCGTCCCGTTGGGTGCATCGCGCGTGCGAGGCCACTCCTCGACGAGCCACCCGCGGCGCGCCGGCACCGGCGTGCCGACGAGGAAGCCGACCACGCGCCCGTCCCGCTCGGCGACGAACGTCCGCCGGTCGTCGAGCGTGTCGAGGATGTCGGGGACGACGAGGAAGCTCAGCGGCGGCAGGCCGCGCGTCGCCAGCCACTCGCGAAGCACGGCGCGTAACGCGTCGGACGACTGCGCCCGCGCCGCCGGCCATTCCTCGATGTGCACGCCCTTGTTGCGGGCGCGATTCAGCTGCGCGCGCAGCGACGACTTGCGACGCACGATGTCGGGCCACGCCGCGGGATCCCACACCGGCTGCGCGCCCAGCCGCACCAGCGAATGACCGGCGCGCCGCGCGTACACCTGCTCGAGGCGCGCGCCGGCGCCGAAGAACAGCACGCGCGCCCCACGCCCAACGGCATCGGCCTCCAGCTCGGTGGCGGCGCTGGCGAGCCGCTCCGGCGCGCACACCGGCGCACCCGCGACGACCCACGTGCCCGCGAACGCCGCGTAGCCGGCGACCGCGTCGCCTGCGCGCGAGAACCAGTGCCGCATGCCGGGATTGAGGATCTGGTACGCCACGGCGTTCCAGCCGTGACGCATCACGAGGGCGCGCGCTGCGTTCCAGTCCCTGTCAGTCACCCGTCGCGTGGGGCACGCGCGTCGGTGGCCAGAGCCGGCGCACCGGACGCGCCCGGCGCGCGGCCTCGAGTCGCGGCGCGTGCGCGGCGAGGAGATCGCTGCGCGAAACGATCCCGATCACCTCGCGCTCTGCGCCACGCCGCACCACCGGCAGTCGTCCCACCCGCTCGACGACCATCTGATCCGCCGCGTCGCGCAGCGTGTTGTCGTCGTACACGACGATGGGAGACCGACGCAGGACGCCGCCGAGCGGGGTTCCGTCGGGATGGTCCGTGTCGAGCAGATCGCGCCGCGTCACGACGCCGACCAGCAGGCCATTCGCGTCGAGCACGGGAAAGCCCTGATGTGTCGCGCCGTCGGCGCCGGCGGCGAGCCAGCGGCGTACCGAGGCCAGATCGTCGTCGGCGCTGAGCGTCACGACCGGGCGCAGCCCGACTTCCCGCACCAGCACCTGGGCGAGATGGTCGACCGCGTACTCGGGGCGCACGCTCGCGCCGCGGCGTGCCAGCTTCTCGGTCATGATCGAGTGTCGGCTCAGCAGGAGCGAGACGAGATAGCCGGAGGCGCAGCCGATCAGCATCGGCAGGAGCCCGAGCGGCTGGCGCGTCGTCTCGAAGGCGAAGACGACCGACGCGAGAAGCGCATGCGATGTGCCGGCGAAGATCGCCGACATCCCCACCAGCGCCGCGATGTGCGGATCGACGCCCAGCGAGGGCACGGTCGCCGCGAGCAGTGCGCCGACGAGCGCACCCAGGCCGCTGCCGATCGTGAACAGCGGCGCGAGCGTCCCACCCGAAGTGCCGCTCCCGAGATACACCGACCACGACACGAACTTGAGCACGACGAGCACGAGTAGCGCGCGTCCAGCGATGGAGCCGGCGAGCGCGCCACGAATGTTGTCGTACCCCACGCCGAGCGTGCGCGGCTCGACGAGCCCGACGAGCCCGACGACGATCGCGCCGAGCGCCGGCCACCACATCCAGTGCAGTCCGAGCCGGTGACCGATGCGCTCGAACACATCCTCGAGCCCGTACGTCACGCGCGTGATCCCCGCCGCGAGCGCCCCGATGCCGACGCCGAGCATCGCGTACGCCGCGAGCGCGACGACCGTCGGCTGCGCGACGGCCGGCATGCCGAACACCGGCGCCGTCCCCTCGAACGTCGCGCGCACGCCGGCGGCCACCGCGGCGGCGAGCGCCACCGGGATGAGCGAGCGCGGGCGATACTCGAACAGCAGCAACTCGACGGCGAGCAGCACCGCGCTGACCGGACTGCCGAACGTCGCGGCCATTCCCGCCGCGGCGCCGGCGGCGAGGAGGATCTTTCGCTCGTCGCTCGTGACGTGCAGGAACTGTCCCCCGAGCGAACCGAGCGCGCCTCCCGTGGCGATGATCGGTCCCTCGGCGCCGAACGGCCCGCCCGTGCCGATCGCGATCGCCGCAGAGAGTGGCTTGAGGAACAGCACCCGTGCGGGGATGCGGCTCTCGCCGAACAGCACGCGCTCCATCACTTCGGGAATGCCGTGACCGCGTATCGCCGCCGAGCCGTAGCGCGCCATCGCGCCGACGACCAACGCGCCCGCGATCGGGATGAGCACGAGCACCGCGGCGGGGCGATGCGTCCCGGCGGGCGACGACAGCTCCGCGACGAAGCGGCCGTGGTACGCGAGGTTCGTCACGAGACCGATCAGCCGCGTGAGCACCTGCGCGGCGAGCGCCGCGGCCACGGCGAGGGCCACGGCAAGTGCGGAGAGGATCGTCGTCCTGCGATCGACGGGCTCGTAGTCGCGTGGCGCGCGCACGGAAACGTCGTCGCGCAATCCCGCGGCTTCGAGCGCGGGCTGCATGCTCGGCGCGATCGGAAGCGCGCCCTGATTGGCCGCCGACTCCGCCAGCGCTCGCTCGTCGCTCATCGTCAGCTCGCCGGCCGCGAGGGAGCGTGGTCGTCCTCGAAGAACATCGTCGCCGGCAGCTCGGTGAGCCCGGCAGCCTCGAGCCAGCGTTCGAGCGCGCGCGCGAGCCCTTCGCGCTCGGTGGCGTCGAGTGTGGTGAGGCCGGCGGCGAGCCGTTCCTGCGCCGTCGGCGCCGTGTCCCGCACCACGGCCCGGCCGCGCGCCGTGAGCACCAGCCGCGTCTGGCGCGCATCGGTGGGATTCGCGCGCCGCGCGGCCAGGCCCCGTTCCACGAGCCGCGACACGACCTCGGACACCGTGCTCTGTCCGGCGAGGGTGCGGGCCGCGAGCTCGCCGATCGAAAGTCCGGGCGCCGCGTCGATCTGGCGGAGCACGAAGAGCTGCGCGCCCGTCGGTCCGCGGCGCGCGGCGGGCCCGTGCGCCGACGCGCTGAGCACGCGCACGATCCGTCGCAGTGCATCCATCACGCGGCGAGTCGGCTCGTCCTGGCCAGGCGAGGACGATGTATCGGTCGGAGCGCTTGGCGGCATGCCGAAAATATACATCGGTACCGATGTATCTTCCAGCGCCCCGGTCGAGCTCGCTGACTGTCGGTCTCGACAAGAAGCCTGTGCGCTCCAACTTGTAGTGAGCCACACACGCACAGTTCACCAGCGCACCATTCACGACTCCCGCCATGCCGATCTCCGGTCCCGCCCCACGCACCGACGCCGGCCTCCTCGTCCTCCGGCTCGGCCTCGCCACGCTCGTGCTCTTTCACGGTGTCTACAAGCTGACCCACGGCATCGCCTGGATCGCCGGCCCGCTGGGAAGAGTGGGGCTTCCGGCCTGGCTTGCGTACGGCGTCTACATCGCCGAGGTCCTGGCGCCGGCGCTGCTGATCCTCGGGCTGTGGACACGACTCGCCGGACTCGCGATCGCGTTCGACATGTTCATGGCGATCTTTCTCGGGCGACGAGGCGACATCGCGAAGATCAACCCGGGTGGCGGCGGCTGGGCGATCGAGCTCGAGCTGATGTTTCTCGTCGCGGCACTGGCTCTGGCGCTCGCGGGAGGAGGACGGTTCGGGCTGGGAAAGCGCTGACGATGCGGAGGCGCACGACCACGTACAGTGTACCGCCAGAAATCCGCTGGTACGGGCGCGAGCCACTCGCGCTCGACGAAACGGAACGCCGGCCCCCGGACTCTCGCAGCTACTGCCTACACACCGCGTTCGGATCCGTCTGCTTCGGCGCATCGAGCGCTGGACGCTGATCCGCGTTCGCTATCACGAGCGCCGCGTCGTGCACCATGCGCGACACGCGGGCGAGATCCCGGTAGCTGATGTACTGCGCCTCGTCCGTCACCTGGTGGTAGTCGAGATGCTCGCCGCGCGATAGCGCGAGTGACGGGATGCCGTAGCGCGCGTAGCTGTAGTGATCGGCGCGGCAGTAGTACTGCAGCGGATGACCGGGCTGGTCGTAGGTGTAGTCGAAGACGAACGGGATCGGCTGACGCGCGTTGGCCCCCTCCACCATCTCGCCGAAGGCGCGCGACAGCCGCTTCGCGCCCACCACCTCGAGATAGGTGTCGCTCCCCGCACCCGTGCCGCCGCGCGGGAAGTCGCGCGAAGTGCCGCGGCCGATCATGTCCTGATCGATTTCGGCGACGATCGAATCGCGCGGGACGGTGGGGTGATCGCTGAACCAGCGCGAGCCGAACAGCCCCGTCTCCTCCGCGGTGTGGCTCACGAACAGGATCGACCGGCGCGGTCGCTCGCGGCCGAGCGCCATGCGTTCGGCGATCTCGAGGATCGACACGGTGCCCGAGCCGTCGTCGTCGGCGCCGTTGCGGATCGAGTCCAGTCGCGGCCGGTGCACGCGGCGCAGGCTGTCGAGGATGGTCCGGATGCGCGCCGTCTCCTCGGCCGTTGCGGGGCGCACCGGCGAGTCCGCCCCCATCGGCCGCACCACCCCGTTGAACGCGCGCAGCGAGTCGTGGTCGACGGGTGCATGGTCGAAGCCGACGTGGTCGTTGTGCGCCGTCAGCGCGACGTACTCTCCGCGTAGCGCGGGATCGCTGCCGCGCAGCACGGCGACGACGTTGCGCGCCGGGAAGGCGACGGCAACGCGCGGGAAATCGAAGTGGGCGCGCACGGTGCGCCCCTGCGTGCCGGGCACGGTCGGGACCGCGCCGCCGAACATCGTCTCGGCCGCGGAGCGGGAGATGAACAGCAACGGGATGGTGTTTGGATTGCGCGTCGTGTCGGCCACCGGTCGTCCTTCGCGCAGCCGAGCGATCTCCTCGGCCGGGAAGCGATGGAGCGCGACGAGCGCGACGGCCGCCGCGCCGCGCCAACGGGGGAGTCGTGGGCCGAGCGTGACGGTCGGCACGCTGTCCGGCAATTCCAGCACGACGAGCTTGCCCGCGGCCTGCTCCGAAGGGATCCAGCGCATGGTGTCGGCGAGCGATCCGCCGTACAGCACGGAGACATTCTCGAGCGTACGCGACGCGGCGCGAAAGCTCGCGGGCAACCAGTCGCGCACGAGCGTGAGCGTCGCGTCACCGACCTGGAGCCGCGACGTCGGATCCATCGCTGCGCTCCAGAATGGCACCGTCTGGAAGTAGGTGCCGTTCTCCCCTGCGGGCTCGAGGCCGAGACGGCGAAACTCGGACGCGATGTACTCGGCCGCCTTGTGATCGCCCTCGCTTCCCGTCTCGCGCCCCATCATCGAGTCGTCGGCGATGAGGAAGAGGCGGCGGCGAAGATCGGCCTCGGAGATGTCGGGTGACGTCGGAGCTGCGGGGCCTGCCGGACCGACGGTGCTCGCGCGCGCGCATGCGACAAGCGCGACGAGGGCGAGCGCGAGGGCGTGATGTCGTAGGTGCATGGGCACCAATGTAGAGCGACGAGCGGGCGAGCGCGCCCGTACGGCATTCGCGGACCTGGCCGGGACATTCTCCCGATGGCTCGCCCCGACGCGCTGCGCCTGGCATCAGGTGTCTCGGACCTCCGGCCCTTCTCCGGAATCGCCTAAACCCGCCGCAGCCGCAGCGTGAACGTGCTTCCTTCCCCGTACGTGCTCGCCACCGTGAGGTCGCCGCCCATGCCGCGCGCGAGCACGCGGCTGATCGCCAGGCCGAGTCCCGTGCCCTCTCCGGGATTGTTCAGCGAGCGGTCCACCTGCACGAACGGATCGAACACCGTCTGGAGCTGCGATTCCGGGATGCCGATTCCTGTGTCGGCGACGCGCAGCACGGCCATTCCCCGCTCGTCCGGCTCCGGGAGCAGCTCGACCGAGACGTTTCCTCCGGTGGTGGTGAACTTCATCGCGTTCGACAGCAGGTTGTGGAGCACCTGCTGAAGCTTCTCGCCGTCGGCGAGGACGCACGCTCCGCGCTCGTCCGATGGCGTGGGCATGCGCAGCTGGAGGCCGAGCCGCTTCGCCGCGCGCAGTGCCTCGACGCGAGGCAACGCATCCGCGACGACCTCGCCGAGTCGCAGGGGACGGAGATCGTACGTCACCGTGCCGCTCTCGAGGTGCGCGAAGCTCAGCACCTGATTGAGGATCGCCGCGAGGTGCACCTGACTCCGACGGATGCGCTCGAGCGTCGTGCGCTGCTGGTCGGTGAGGGGCCCATGCAGCTCCAGATCGAGGATCCGCGCGTAGCCGCCGATCGCGTTGAGCGGAGTGCGCAGCTCGTACGACATGACGGCGAGGAAGTCGGTCTTGGCGCGATTCGCCGCCTCGGCCTCGGCGCGCGCGCGCCGCGCCTGGAGGAAGAGCCGCGCGTTGTCCACCGCGAGCGCCTGCCGCTGGGCGAGATCCTGTGCAAGCGCGAGATCGTCGGCATCGAACCGCCGCCCCGACGCCGTCATGCACAGGGTGAGTGCGCCGAGCGTGACGTCGCGCGCGACGAGTGGGACGATGATCACGGCGCTGAACTTGAGCGCGCGCATGAGCGCGAGATGCTCGGCGTCCTTCGCGAGCATCCCGAGCATCTCGTCCGTGATCACGGGCACGAACGCCGGCTGCCCGGTGCGCAGTACCGCGGGCAATCCAATCGTCGACGACCAGTCGATGGGGTAGCGCTCCGCCATCCGCTGGGCGAGGGGGAGCATCTGCGGGTCGTGCGCCGCGACCGCGACGCGCTCGAGACGTGGCGGCCACTCGTCCAGCTCCGGACGCTCGATCAGCGCGACGGCGCACCAGTCGCCGAGCGCGGGTACCGCCGACTCGGCCACGACGCGGATCGTCTGCTGATAGTCGAGCGACGTCGCGAGCTGTCGGCTGGCCTCGGCGAGAAACGCGGTGGCGTCCTGCCGCCGGCGGCGCGCGCTGATGTCCTGGAGAACGAGCGACACGCCATCCGGGGCCGGATAGAGCCGCGCCTCCACCCACGCGCCGGCCACGCGCTCGGAGAGCTCCACTTGTTCCATCGCGCCCGTCGCGCGCACGCGATGCATCGCCTGCTCGACCGGGGTACCGATGATCTGTGGCAGGACGTCGGCCAGCCGACGGCCGAGCAGCTCGTCGGCCGGCTCGCGGAGCAGCTCTTCCGCGCGGGCATTCACGTACGTGAGCCGCAGGTCGCGGTCGAGGGCGACGAACGCATCCCTCATCGTGGCGAGGAGGGCAGCCTGGCGTTGCGCGGCGTCCCGCCCCGCCTCGTACAGGCGCGCGCGCTCGAGCGCGGGCGCACACTGCTCGGCGAGCGTGCCGAGGAAGTCGCGCGTCGCGGCGTCGAAGCAATGTGGCTCGCGAAAGCTGAACGACAACGCGGCCACCACTCGCTCGCCGACCTTCACTGGCACCGCGGCGAACGAATGGAAGCCGAGCGACTCGAGGTCCTCGGGTGCGGACGGCCAATCGACCGTCCACGCTTCCGGGCTCTCGACGAAGATCGGGTTGCCCGTCAGGGCAACCTGCGACACCGGCCGCCCCTGCACGATCGGAGCACGCATGTGCCGCGTCGTCACACGCTCCTCGTAGCCCGCGATTCGCGCGGGTTCGAACTCCGTCGGGCGTCCTTCGGCATCGCACACGACGAACGCGAGGAACCCTCCGTCGGCGCCGAGCGCGTGGATCGCGTCCTCTACGACGATCGAGGCGACCTGCGGGATCGTCGTCGCCTCGTTGAGACGCGCCATGACCCGGCGCAGCACACGGGCGCGGTCCGCCTCGCGCGCCGCGACGTTGATCGCGCGGCGCGTCGATTCTTCGCCGGCCGTGTGCTCGAGTACGATCGACGCCACGGCCACGATCGCGCCCTCGTCGTCGAGCACGGGGTAGTAGCTCGCCAGCAGCTGTCGCTGCACTCCCGCCGGGTGCTCGATGAGGAGCGGCACATCGACGATCGGCTCGCCGGAGTCGATCACTCGCCGAGCGAAGGATTCGAGCGTCGGCGCGGCCTTGGGGACGACGTCGTAGATGGAGAGCCCGACGTGCGCCGCGGCCGGGCGGCCGTTCATCGCCGCGAGCGTGTCGCTCACCTGCAGGTAGCGCATCTGACGGTCGACGACGCCGACTCCGGCGCCTGCACTGCGCAACAGACACTCGGCGATCGCCGTACTGATGCCACTCGGCGCCAGCGCGCGCGGAGCGTCGGCGAACGCCGTCGAGTCGATTCGAGAAGGGTTCACACCTGCAATTCATCGGTGCCTCGCGCAGGACGCAAGGCCACTTCTGCTCGCCCCGCTTCACCGTGTTGGGCCTTGGTCCACTTGCGCTCGCGATCGTCTGAACTCGAAGTGGATCGTCGACACCGCTCACCGTCCGGACCCCGCGCGTTGATGCCGCCGAGCTCGATCGGCGTATCGAGGGCGACGACGCGACGGCGACGAGCGCGAAAACCGCGAGAGCGGCGTGAACGAGGCGCATCGCCGCTCCCTTGGGGCGAGCGGCGCACGTATTGGACGGGCTTGCTGCCGTGCATCGCGACGTCGTTCGACACGCCGCATCGATCTACCGTTGCCCGTGCCCCCGCTCGAACGAGGGATCGAGCGTCGAGAGCAAATACGCCAAGCTCGCCGTGCCGTCCATGATGTACTCGTTCGTCGAGTAGTCGCCCCAGTCGTCGTGGTAGACGAGACGTCCGGTGTTGAACGCCGCATACTCGTCGGGCTCCATCAACCGGATGCCGAGCAGGCTCTTGAAGATCGAGGAGTACACCGGCCCGTCGACGAGTCCACCGGTGAGTCCCGGCATGAGCGAATCGGGGAGCTCGGAGTGCGGATCGCGCGGCGTCGCACCGCTCCGCGGCACGCCGATGACCATCGACGTGCCCCATGGATTGGTGCCGAACAGCCAATCGATTGCCGCCTGCTCCAGCTCGACGAAGCGGCGGTCACCCGTCATGCGGCGGTACCAACCGGCCTGCGTGGCGACGGAGACTATGAGATCGTTCGAGCACCAGATGAACGGGATGCCGGCGCGAAAGCCGTTCGTCGAGCGGCGCTCCACGCGCTCGAGTCCTTGGCGATAGTAGCCTGCGAGCTGCGCGCGTCCGGCGGCGCTCGTGCGCGCCCACGCCTCGTAGTGTCCCGCGTTGTGCCACGGATACCACTGGTAGTGGCGCGCGGTATCGGTTCCCATCCATGGAGTGACGGGCTCGCGCTGCGCGAAGCCGAGCGCATCGCGGCCGTAGTGCGCCTCGCCGGTGAGCTGGCGCAGCAGCGCGGCGCCGAGCTCCATGTCGTCCACCCAGTTGTCCTCCTCGTAGAAGTACGGTGCACGACCGGGCGCGGTCTGACACACGCCGGGATGACGCACACCGAGCGCGTACGCGGCGATGGCCTTGTGGCGCAGGGTGCGCGCGAACGCGGGATCGCGCGTCGTGAAGAGTCGAGCGCCGAGCGCGAACGCCGCCGCCATCTTGCCCGCCGTGGAGGCGTACCCGGTCGCGCGGTTCTTCGCCGTGAACAATCCCTGCGGCTTGCCGGTGCACGGATACACCGGGCGCTCGCGGCCCTTTCCCCACCCATAGTCCGAGCTGTCGGTCGTGATGAGGTCGAGGTACGTGTGATCGCGGTCGTCGCCCAACTGGTTGAACATCGTGCTGTCGTCGGGATACATCCGCGACAGCCACTCGAGTCCGTGCCGCGCCTCGTCGAGCACGTCCGGGGCGCCGTTGGCGCCGGGCAGCCCGCGCGCGTCGTACGCGTCGGCGAACGCCGCCGGGGCATCGCGCCACGCCGCGAGCAGGTGGTACGTCGCCGTGGCCGAGGTCGCGACGTATTGCAGGTAGTCGGCGGCGTCCGCCCAGCCGCCGCTCACCGGAATGAACTCCCCCGTGCGTGTCGGATGGTCGACGATGATGCCATCGCGCCGGTGTGCCGAGTCACGGAGGAACGGATTGTAGCCCGACCGTTGCTGGCGCATGAACGTCATGAGCGTGTCGGCGAGGCCACGGTAGACGTCCGGCCCGACGTGCACGGGGGGCGACGCGTATTCCCCGGCGCGCACGACGTACGTCCCCGCGCGCCGGAGCGCGCCGAAGTCCAGCCGCCAGGTCTCGACGCACGCGCCGAGCGCACCGTCGCGCCGCGCGGCGAGCGGGCCGAGGACGACGCGCCCTCGCTCGTCCGCGACTGTGAAGCGCTCGAGCGCGATCGGCCGCAGCGCACACACGACGGCGACCTTGGGTCCGGCGGGGAGGTAGCCGACCTGGTTCACGCGCACGAACGCCGCGCTGTCGCTCGGCGCGGTCTGCGCGGGCACGGCGTTGGGCGCCACATACGCGAGCGCGGCGACGAGAGCTGTCCTGACTGGGCCGAAGTGGAGCACGGGCGAGCTGAGCGAATGAGTCCGGACGCTGGAGGTGCCAGGCTACGCTACCGCCCGAGCACAGGGAGCGCGAGCGGACGCTCGCCGCATCGCTGGAGCGTCGCTTGCACGCTCGTCACGTCGCACGCAGATATCGCTTTCACGGAGGTAGGCGATGCCACAAGGAGACAAGGGGAAGTACACGGACAAGCAGAAGCGGATGGAGCGCCACATCGAGGAGGGATACGAGCATCGCGGCGTGAGCAAGGGAGAGTCGGAGCGGCGCGCCTGGGCCACCGTGAATGCGCAGACCGGTGGCGGCAACAAGTCGAGCGGCTCGGGGCGCGGGAAGCGCGACACGAGCAGCGGCAGCATGTCCAGCTCGGAGCGCAGCCGCGCGGCGAAGAAAGGCTGGGAAACACGCCGCCGCGAAGGGAACGCCTGAGCGAGATGTGAAGCGAGTCGCGCGCCGCAGAGGCGGGCGAGGAGGCCGGGCTGACGGTCTGAGCCTGCGGAGCCGCGCTAGGTCGACGCCGCGTGCGATGGGTCACTCGCCACGGCGTGCGCGCCGGTCGCGCGCACGTCTGGCACGAGCTCGTGCGAGACGCGACGGATCAGCGTTGCGAGCTCTGCGCGCTGCTCGCCCGTCAATTGCCCGAACAGCTCCTCGATGTGCGCGCGGCGTGCCGCGACGATGCGCTCGAGTGTCTCGCAACCCGGCGGCGTGAGGTCCAGGCGGGGCGTCCCGCCGCTCGAGCGCTCCGCGACGAGACCTGCGGCTCGCAGCGAATCGGCCGCACCGCGCAGCGCGTCGAGGTCGTACGGCGCGCGCCGCGCGAGCTCGTCGAGCGCGACGCCCTCTCGTTCGTCGAGCCGCATGAGGAGCCATGCGGCGGGTGCGTCGAGCGCCACGCCGGCCCGCGCCACGATCCGATCGATGTGCTTCCGCTTTACGTCGCGGCCGACGACGGCCGAGAGCCCGCGCACGAGCTCCTCGTACGAGTCGGGCGCCGCGGGCATCGCCATCGCGCCCCCCACTTCCTGCCCCACGTCGGCGCTCGACGCGGACACCGTCTCGCGGAGCGGTCGCTCGGGGAGCAGCCACGTCGTCAGGAAGCCGAGCGCCGCGATCACGGTGGCGACGAGGAACACGGTGTCGATCGCGCTCGTGAACGCCTGCGCGTACGTCGCGCGCACGGCGGGAGGAAGCTGCGCCATCGCGTGCAGGCTGAGCCCCGCGCCGGTCCCCGACGCGGGATGTGACGCCAGCTCCGCGGCGAGCCGCGAGGCGAAGATCGCGCCGAGCACCGCGGTGCCGACCGATCCGCCGATCGACCGGAACAGCGAGTTCCCTGATGTCGCCACGCCGAGATCGCGATAGTCGACCGCGTTCTGCACGGCGATCACCAGCACCTGCATCACGAGCCCCATTCCCAACCCGAGCAGCAGCATCATGCCGAGGAGGCTGCCGAGGCTCGTGTCCGCCGCCGTGCGCGAGAGCAGCACGAGGCCGATCGTCATCACGGCGGTGCCGACGACGGGGAAGATCTTGTATCGGCCGGTGCGGCTGATGAGCTGTCCCGACACGATGGACGACGTGAGCATGCCACCCATCATCGGCAGCATCTGCAGCCCCGACCCCGTCGGCGTCGAGCCTTTCACGACCTGGAGGAAGAGCGGCAGGTACGTCACGGAGCCGAACATCGCGAAGCCGACGACGAGCGCCACGACCGACGTCACCGCGAACGCGCGGTTCTCGAACAGCCGGAGCGGCAGCACGGGCTCGGCCGCGCGCCGTTCGATGACGAGGAACGCAGCGAGCGCCACGACGCCGGTCGCGATGAGCCCGAGCACCATGCGCGAACTCCACGCGTAACTGCTGCCCCCGAGATCGGTCACGAGGATGATCGCGCTGAGCGTCGCCGCGAGGAGTCCCGCTCCCGCCCAGTCGATGCGCCGGCGAGTGCGTTCGCTGCGGCCCGGCAGCGTCGACGCGATCACGACGAGCGCGAGGATGCCGAGCGGCAGGTTGATGTAGAAGATCCAGCGCCACGACCAGTGCGTCGTGAAGTAGCCGCCGAGGAGCGGGCCGGCGACGCTCGCCACGCCGAACACCGCGCCGAAGATCCCCTGATAGCGCCCGCGGTCGCGCGGCGGGATGATGTCGCCGACGACCGCGATGGTCGTCACCATGAGGCCGCCGCCTCCGAGCCCCTGGACGGCCCGAAACGCGATCAGCTCGGTCATGTCCTGGCTCGTGCCGCACAGGGCCGAGCCGGCGAGGAAGAGCACGATCGCGGCCTGCAGCACGACCTTGCGGCCGTAGAGGTCGCCGAGCTTGCCGTAGAGCGGTCCGGAGATCGTCGCCGCCAGCAGGTAGGCGGTCACCACCCAGGACAGGTGCTGGATGCCGCCGAGGTCGCCGACGATCGTGGGCAGAGCCGTCGAGACGATCGTCTGGTCGAGCGACGCGAGCAAGAGGACGAGCACCAGCGCGCCGAAGATCAGCCGGACGCGCTCGGGTGGCACGGCGGGCGGGCCGACCGGTGCCGCAACGGCGTTCACGCCGCCTCGGCGATCCCTTCGTCCGCTGCCGGAGCGGGCGCCGGAACGCGCAGTGCCACGACGACGCCGACCGCGAGCGCAGCGGCTGCGACGACGAACGCGATGGTGAAGCCGCGCTCGGTCGGAAGACCGTCCGCTGCCACCGTGGCCGTCACGATCGCAGCCGAGACCTGGCTTCCGACCGCACCCCCGATGCTGCGGACGATTGTGTTCATGCCCGTCGCAACCCCGGTCTGGTGTGGCGGCACCGACTCGATGATCAGGTTCGCCATCGATCCGAACGCGAACCCGATCCCGATGCCCATCACGAGCATCGCCAGATAGATCTCCCAGCTCGAGCTGTGCGCGGCCGCCAGGAGCAGAAACCCGACGCACGAGATGAGGGCGCCGAGCACGAGCGGGACCTTCGAGCCGACGGTGGTCGACAGGCGCCCCGACACGGGTCCGACGAACAGCATCCCGACCGTTGCCGGCACCATGAAGACGCCCGCCGCGGTCACCGAGGCGCCGAATCCGAACCCGGTCGACTCCGGCAGCTCCACGAACTGCGGAACGAGCACGAACGACGAGAACATGCCGAAGCCGATGACGAGCGCGGCCAGGTTCGTTGTCCAGACCGGGCGCAGCCGCATCATCTGCATGTCGACGAGCGGCGCCGCGCTTCGCGACTCGACCCTGATCCAGAGCGGGAACACCACCGCTGCGACCGTGAAGAAGGCGAGGGTGCGTGTCGAGAGCCACCCCCACGACGCCCCCTCGCTGATGGGCACGAGGAACGCAACGAGCCATCCGGCGAGCAGAATCGCTCCGAGCGGGTCGATGCGGCCCGGCGTGCGGACGGGCGACTCGGGCACGAACGCGATGATTCCCGCCGTCGCCGCCAGCACCGCGAACAGCGGGAACCAGAAGAGCCAATGGTAGGAGAAGTGCTGCACGATCGGACCGGCGAGGACGATCCCGAGCCCGCCGCCGATGCCCAGGATCGCCGAGATCAGCGCGATCCCGTGCGGAATCCGGTCTCGCGGGAACTCGTCGCGGATGATCGCGAACGACAGCGGGAACACCGCTCCGCCCGCGCCCTGGATGACGCGAGCCACGATCATGACGCCGATCGTCGTCGCGAGCCCTGCGAGCGCCGTCCCGGCCGCGAGCACGAGCAGCACGACCACGATCGCCCGCTTCTTCCCGAACATGTCGCCCAGGCGGCCGGCGATCGGAGTGACGACCGACGCGCTCAGGAGGTACGCCGTGAGGATCCACGCCGCTCCCGTCGTCGTCGTGTCCAGGTCGTGCTGGATCGTGAGCAGCGCCGGCGCGACCAGCGACTGGAGTAGCGCGTACGCGACGGCCGCCACCGCGAGCAGCGCGAACGTCACGTTGTGGTGCTGCCGGTGGTCGGAGCCCGTCGCAGTGCCGCCGCGCCCGATCGCCTCGCGGTCGTCGACCTGCATCGCCCGCCAAGCTAGCAGACGCAGCCCACCGGGCCGGGCGGCTGGTCGGGCCTATCGAGCGAGTGCGGCGAGGGCTTCCGCGCGGGTGCCGTAGGTCGCGACGAGCTCGTGGAGATTCGTCAGCGAGAGCAGCCGACGGGCGGGGCCGACTTGGGGGACCACGAGCGCGAGCCGGTGCTCGGCCTCCCGTTGGGTGAAGTCCCGGCCGTAGAGGATTCCCTGCAACACCGAGCTGTCCATGAACTCGACGCCGGTGAGGTCGACGACGACGCTCGAGCCCGACCCGTACGCCCGCTCGAGCTCATCTCGGAGGCTCGGCGTCGTCGAGATGTCGTGCTCCCCGAGGAGCGCCAGCACCCAGACGCCCTGCTCCCGGTCGACCTCGATCGTGCCGCTGGTCGTGGCGTGCTCCTCCCTGGAGACGCGGGGCCGTGGCCCCCCCAAGCACACAGCCGCCGCCGGGGGTTGCCTCCCGGCGACGGCTGACTGTTCAACCGCGCTGATGATGATCTCGCGCGGCGTGGGTGTCAAGGGGATCTCCGCCTGTCCAGGGGATCTCCGCCCTACAGGATCCGAAGGATCAAGATGACGATGATCACGATCACGATCAGGCCGATAATGCCGATCCCCGTCCCGAGTGCAAGCACTTCCAAGGCGTTCCTCCACTGTCGTGTGCGCCCTCTCCATTCCCGACGGCCCGGCTGGACAAACCTGCTTCGCGTCGCTATATTTCTCATAGCAAGTTTCGTACACGAAAGGCTTTTACGCGAATTATGTCTGCGCGCACCATCTCGAAGCGGGAGCTGGCGGCCGAGATCGGCCGCCTCTGGGGTGAGCTGGCCGTCCAGTCCAAGCGGTCGATCCGGCCGCTGCTCGAGGCCGAGGGCGTCACCATGCCCCAGGCGATCCTGCTTCAGACGCTCGATCGTGCCGGGGGGCGCCAGTCGGCGCGCGAGCTGGGCCGTGA
>QHVE01000044.1:29086-30405 GCA_003223455.1 Gemmatimonadota bacterium
GCCGCGAGCGGGATCTGCGTGACCGCCGGATCGTGTGGGTGGTCCTGACCGAGGAGGGCGAGGAGCTCGTGGGGCGCATGCCCTCGTTCTTCGAGCACCTCGGGAAGGCATTCACGGTGCTCCCCTCGCGGGAGCTCGAGCAGATGCGGGAGTCGCTCCTTCGGGTGCTGGCTGCCGGTGAGGACGAAGGGGAACGCTGATGCCGATTCTGACCGAGGCCAACCGCAAGTGGTGGACGCTGGGGGCGATGTGCTTCGCCCTCTTCATGGTGATGCTCGACAACACCGTCGTGAACATCGCCCTGCCGGCGATCCGATCCGACTTCGGCGCCTCCATCTCCGGGCTCTCGTGGGCGGTCAACGCCTACACGCTGAGCTTCGCCGTGCTCCTCGTCACGGGCGGGCGGCTGGGCGACGTGTTCGGCCGCAAGCGGATGTTCCTGGCCGGCCTCGTCGGCTTCACGCTGGCGTCGATCGGCGCGGGGCTCTCGCAGTCGATCGGACAGCTCGTCTTCTGGCGGGCCGCGCAGGGCGCCGGATGACCGACGCGTTCCACGGCCGTGAGCGCGGCCGCGCGCTCGGGCTCTGGGCGGGCATCTCCGGCCTGGCCCTCGGGATGGGCCCCGTGCTCGGCGGCCTCCTGGTCGAGAAGGCGGGCTGGCAGTGGATCTTCTTCCTGAACGTCCCGGTGGCGGTCGTCGCGGTCCCGGTGACGCTCTACGCGGTGCGCGAGTCGCGCGACCCGTCGGCGGTGCGCCGGATCGATTGGGCAGGAATCGCCACGCTCTCGCTGGGGATGGGGCTCGTCGTCCTCGCGCTCGTCCAGGCCAACGACTACGGCTGGACATCGTCGCGCACGCTCGTCGAGCTGGCCGTCGGCGGGGCCGGGCTGCTGGTGTTCGGCTGGCTTCAGATCACGGGCGACGACCCGATGGTCGACCTCGGCTTCTTCAAGAACCGCACGTTTTCGGCCGGCAACATGACCGCATTCCTCGTGACCTACTCGATGTTCGCCACGTTCTTCTTCATCACGCTCTACATGCAGGAGATCCTGCGCCTGTCGCCGCTTGAGACCGGCGTCCGGTTCCTCCCGATGACGGTCATGATCATCCTGACGGCGCCCGTCGCCGGCCGCCTGTCCGACAGGTTCGGGAGCCGCTGGCTGCTCGCGGGCGGCATGGCGCTCGTGGCGGCGTCGCTCGCCCTCGAGTCGCGCATCACGGATACGAGCGGGTACCTCACGCTCCTGCCCGCGTTCATCATCGGCGGTGTCGGCATGGGCATGACGATGTCACCGATGACGGCCGCGGTCATGGCCTC
>QHVE01000044.1:30448-31418 GCA_003223455.1 Gemmatimonadota bacterium
TCCGGCGTCCTCTCGATGATGCGGATGATCGGCGGCGTCTTCGGCGTCGCCACGCTGACGGCGCTCTTCCAGCACCTCGCGGCCGGGCGGGCTGCGGACGGCCACGCGCCGGCGGACGTCTTCATCTACTCGCTCTCCCACAGCCTCCAGTTCTCGGCGGCGATCGCGATCGTGGGCTCGATCCTGGCGGGGGTGTTCATCCGCAGCCACCACGCCGACGAGGACGAGGCGACGCCGGCGCCGCAGCCCGAGCCGGCGCTCGACGTGGTCTAGCGCTACCGATCGACCGGAACCTTGGCGGTCACCATCTCGCCCCAGCGGTCCTCGATGCGGCGAAGCTTCCAGATCGCGACCGACGCGGCCCACATGACGACGAAAAGCGCGACGATGCCGTAGCCGAGCGTCTCGAAGTTGAGCCCGTTCAGCGCGTCCCAGACCCCGCCGGACAGGGCGAGCCTCGTCGAGACGACCTGCAGCAGCTCGACGGTTCCGATCGCCAGGGCGACGACGACGGAGAGCATCGTGACGGAACGCCCACCCGTAGGTCTGGCTCATGAAGGCTCCGTCGAGCGTGTCCATGAGGCTCATGCCCGCGGCGAATAGGATCGGGAGCGCGAGGATCGCCAGGATCGGCACCGCATGCGTGGCGACGCCGGCCGCAAGCGCGAGCAGGCCGACCTCGGTAGCGGTGTCGAAGCCGAGGCCGAACAGCACACCGAGCGGATACATCTTCCAGCTGCGGTCGATCAGCCGGAAGAAGCGACCGAAGAACCGGCCCATGAGGCCGCGCTCGTACAGGCGCCGCTCGAGCCGCTCGCCGTCGTAGCTCCCAGCCTTCATCTCGCGAAAGATCCGCATGATGTCGACGAGCACGACAAGGTTCAGGATGCCGATGGTCCACAGGAACGTCGCCGAGACGGAGGCGCCGATGGAGCTCCCGTACTCGTGCAGCGCCGGCACGCTCGCGTTC
>QHVE01000045.1 GCA_003223455.1 Gemmatimonadota bacterium
ATCGTGATGCCGCGCGCCTTCTCCTCGGGCGCCTTGTCGATCTGGTCGAACGCCACCTGCTGCGCGAGGCCCTTGGCCGCCTGGATCGATGTGATCGCCGCGGTCAGCGTCGTCTTGCCGTGATCGACGTGTCCGATGGTGCCCACGTTCACGTGCGGCTTCGTGCGCTCGAACTTTGCCTTGGCCATTGCCCTATCTCGTGATCAAGAGTGTCTGTGACTGATCGCCGTCGGCGATTACTTCGGCGTGACCTTGGAGATGATCTCCTCGGCCTTGCTCTTCGGAACTTCCTCGTAGTGCGCGAACTCCATCGAGTAGACCGCGCGCCCCTGGGACATCGAGCGCAGCTTGGTCGAGTACCCGAACATCTCGGAGAGTGGCACCGTCGCGGCGATCACCTGCGCTTCGCCACGCTGTGTCATCCCGCCGATCTTGCCGCGGCGCGACGACAGGTCGCCGAGCACGTCGCCCATGTACGACTCCGGGCAGACCACCTCGACGTTCATCATGGGCTCGAGGATGACGGGCTGTGCCTTCTTCGCCGCCTCCTTGAACGCCATCGAGCCGGCGATCTTGAACGCCATCTCGCTCGAATCCACATCGTGATAGGACCCATAAATGAGCTCGACTTTGACGTCGACCATCGGGTACCCAGCGAGGACGCCGTTCTCCAGCGCCTCCTTGATGCCCTGCTCGATCGGTCCGATGTATTCCCGCGGGATCACGCCGCCGACGATCTTGTCCTCGAAGACGAACCCCTGGCCCGGCTCGGACGGCTGCATGTTGATCACGCAGTGTCCGTACTGGCCCTTTCCGCCCGACTGGCGGATGAACTTTCCCTCGATCTTCTCGACGCGCTTCTTGATCGTCTCCCGGTAGGCGACCTGCGGCCGCCCGATGTTCGCGTCGACCTTGAACTCGCGCATCATGCGGTCGACGATGATCTCGAGGTGCAATTCACCCATCCCCGAGATGATCGTCTGCGACGTTTCGGGGTCCGAATGCACCCGGAAGGTCGGATCCTCTTCGGACAGCTTTTGCAGCGCGATGGCGAGCTTGTCCTGATCCGCCTTCGTCTTCGGCTCGATGGCGACATCGATGACCGGATTCGGGAACTTCATCGCCTCGAGGATGATCGGGTTGTCGTCGTCGCACATCGTGTCGCCCGTGCGCGTGTCCTTCAGCCCGATCGCGGCGGCGATGTCGCCGGCGCGAACTTCCTCGATCTCCTCTCGCTTGTTCGCGTGCATCTGGAGCAGACGCCCCACACGTTCGCGCTTGTCCTTCGTCGCGTTGTACACGTACGATCCGGACTTCAGCACGCCCGAGTAGCAGCGGAAGAACGTCAGCTTTCCGACGAACGGATCGGTCGCGATCTTGAACGCCAGCGCCGCGAACGGCGCCTCGTCGTTGACCTGGCGCTCCTCGAAATGCTCGTCGTGGTGCGGCAGGTGGCCCTGGATCGCGGGCACCTCGATCGGCGACGGCAGATAGTCGATCACCGCATCGAGCAGCGCCTGCACGCCCTTGTTCTTGAACGAGGCGCCGCAGAGCACGGGGACGAACTCCATCGCGATCGTCGCCTTGCGAATCGCGCGCCGGATCTCGTCGATCGAGAGCTCCGCGCCGTCGAGGTACTTGGTCATCAGCTCGTCGTCGTGCTCGACCGCCGCCTCGACCGCCTCGTGCCGCGCCGCCTCACACGCTTCCTTGTACTCCTCCGGCACGTCCACGACGTCGAACGTCTTCCCGAGGCTCGCCTCGTCGAAGATGTACTGCTTGCGCTCGATGACGTCGATGTGGCCCGTGAACAGCTCGCCCGATCCGACCGGGAGCTGCAGCGCGAAGGCGCGCCGGCTCAGCCGATCCTTGATCATCGCCATGCAGCGCGTGAAGTCGGCGCCGACGCGGTCCATCTTGTTGGAGAAGATCATGCGCGGAACCTTGTACCGGTCCGCCTGGCGCCACACCGTCTCGGCGACGCCGTCGAACACGACGACCGCACCGTCGAGCACGCGGAGCGACCGCTCCACCTCGACGGTGAAGTCGACGTGTCCCGGCGTGTCGATGATGTTGATGCGGTACTCCGGCCCATCACCCTTCTCGTACGACTGGCCGTGGCGCTTCCAGAAGCACGTCGTCGCGGCCGACGTGATCGTGATGCCGCGCTCCTGCTCCTGCTCCATCCAGTCCATCGTCGCGGCGCCTTCGTGCACCTCGCCGATCTTGTGCTGCTTGCCGGTATAGTAGAGGATGCGCTCGGTCGTCGTCGTCTTCCCGGCATCAATGTGGGCCATGATGCCGATGTTGCGGTAATAGTCGAGCGGCGTTGTGCGAGCCATGTCTTCCCTTCAGGTGTCAGTCGCGGCGGCCGTCGTGCGGTACGTCAGCGCCAGCGAGAATGCGCGATTCCGGAAATACAAACGCGGGTGGACCAGGCGCCCGAACCGGGCCGGTATCCATCCGCTGTCGCCAGGGTGTGCTCGCCTCTGCAGCGCGAGCCGGGACCCAAGGCGCGCCGGCTCGACAAAGCCCGGCGTCAAATTGTCCTGCGTTGCTTCTCGGGAGTGGCACGAAGCCACCGGCCTGAAGAGCCTCGACCGGCAAAGGTCCGCCCGGTCGCCCATAGAGATCGGCCGCAGTGAGCCGATAAAATTACCCGTAGCCTTTGGAATTTATTGGAGATAGAGGCAGAGTCAACCCTCCCGGAGACAACTCCGTGCACAGCAGTGCCCTCGCTACGGCCTCATCACCACCTTCGTGCACCCCTCCTTCTTGTCGCAGAAGAGCTCGTAGCCGCGCGGCGCGTCGTCGAGGGTGAGCCGGTGACTGATGATCGACGTCATGTCGAACTCGCCGGCGAGCACCTTCTCCAGGAGGTCGGGGAGGAACTGCTGAACGTCGCACTGCCCCGCGCGCATCGAGAGGCCTTTTCCGAAGAAGGCGCCGATCGGGAACTTGTCGATCACCCCTCCATAGACACCGATCAGGCTCACGCGACCACCCTTGGCCGCCGCCTGGATGGTCTGACGCACGACCGTGGGACGGTCCATCTCCAGCCGAAGCGTCTGCTTCAGCCGGTCCGACCGCGATAGCAGGTCGTGCCCGTGCGCCTCGAGCCCGACGGCGTCGATGCACACGTCCGGCCCCCGCCCCCCCGTCATCTGCTTCAGCAGGTCCACGAGGTCTTCGGTCGCCTCGTAGTTCACGACCTCGGCGCCGCAGGCGTCGCGCGCGAGGGCGAGCCGCTCGGGGATGCGGTCGATCGCGATGACCCGCTCCGCACCCTGCTTGAACGCGCTCTGAATCGTGAAGTAGCCCACCGGACCGCACCCCCAGACGGCCACCGTGTCGCCCGATCGGATGTCGCCGCGCAGCGCCGCCTGCCAGCCCGTCGGCAGGATGTCCGAGAGGAAGAGCACATCCTCGTCGCTGACCCCGTCGGGCACCTTGATCGGACCGACCTCGGCGAAGGGGACTCGAACGTATTCCGCCTGTCCGCCGGCGTAGCCGCCGTACATGTGCGAGTAGCCGAAGATCCCGGCCGGTGAGGCGCCATACAGCGCCTCGGGCAGCTCGGCGTTGGGGTTGGAGTTGTCGCAGCAGCTGAAGATCCCGTTGCGGCAGTACCAGCACCGCCCGCAGGCGATCGGGAACGGCACCACGACCCGGTCGCCGAGCTCGAGCCGCCGCACACCCTTCCCCACCTCGACGACCTCACCCATGAACTCGTGGCCGAGGACATCTCCACGCTGCATCGTCGTGACGTAGTGGTTGTACAGATGCAGATCCGAGCCGCAGATCGCGGTCGCCGTCACCTTCACGATCACGTCGTCCTGCTGGACGATCTCCGGGTCGGGCACGGTCTCGACCTTCATCTTGCGCGTGCCCTGCCAGGTGACGGCGCGCATCGCTATGCCCGCGGCGTCGAGCCGACGTATGCCGAGTCCTCGATGCGGCGCGCCGAGGTCGTGATCTCGCCCGTTTCCATGAGCTGCTTGAACTTCCGCAGATCCTCGCGGATCTGATGCTCGGGCTCCTCGGAAAAGAAGTGCGACAGCATCGCACCGACACGTCCCGCGGGCGGCTCGTAGTCGAGTATCACGCGGACGATCGTCCCGCGATCGCCCGGTGCATCCGAGAAGTGCACGGAACCGGCGTTCGCGACGTCGGGCTCACCGACGCTCTTCCAGGCGATGATCTCGTTCGGCACCTCGTTCACGATCTCCGCATCCCACTCGACGGTCCGACCGGCGGGCGCCCTCGCCTTCCAGCGCGTGCGCGTCGGAGACTCGACGCGCACCGAGACGAGATGCTCCATGAAGCGCGGCAGATTTTCGAAGTCCCGCCAGAATGCGAAGAGCTCTTCGCGCGGCCGCTCGATCGTCACGGAGCGCTCGACCTTCACCGCCCTGCGCGCGTTCACCGTCGCTGCGCGGCTCGTCACGTCGTCGCGGGCTGTCGCGCGGAGCACCGTGTCCGCGGCGCCGGTGCTGACACCGAGCGCCCGATAGACGACGCAGCGGCCGGTGGCACCTCGCGTGATGAAGTAGCCGCCGAACAGCGCCGCGACGAGTCCCGCCGGATCGCGGCGACGGAGACCGAGTCCCACGAGCGCCGTGCCGAGCGCGACGGAGCCGATCCGTTCCCCCCTCGCGACGTTGTGGCGCTCATCTCCGGGAGGATCGAACGACTCCCAGTCGATGTCGTCCTTGGTGGCAGCTTCGCTGACCCGGCGCGGACCTCTGGTGGCGAGTACCATTGGGCGTCCCTCCTCGAGTGGGTCGATGTCCGTGTCCAGCGAACGGTCAGCGCGCGTCGATCTCCGACACGCTTTCGTTCAGCGTCTGCGCGAGCAGTGACACGTCGCCCGCACGAGCGCCAGCGCCGTTACCATCCGCCGCGTCGTGCGCGTCGTCGTCGCTCGCCGTCGACGAGAGTCGTGCGATCTCGTCGGCGCGACGCTCCTCGTCCTCGTCTCGCCTGCCGATGCTGGAGGCGACGGCGATGGCCGCGCCGATCGCGAGTCCCGCGAGCAGCACCGTGCGGGTGCTCACCTGGGGGGGTGGCACGTCGACGACCCCCGAGCCATCGGTGATCGCCGCATGATCGCGGTAGCGGCCGTGCGCTGGACGCGCCGCGACGTCGAAGTGAGTGGAGAGGTAGCGCAATCCGTCCTGCAGCCGCTCACCGCGGAGGGGCGGTCCGTGTCCCGTGATCGCCGCGGTCGGTGCATAGTCCGCGAGGTGCTTCAGCGAGGCGCGCGCGCGATCCCAGTCGGGGGTGAAGTACATCGGCGGTCCATGGATCTCGGCGCGCTGCGTGAGCGCGGCGATCAGCGACTCCTGCTTCGTCGTCGTGAACGCGTCGCCCGCGACGACGGTACGGTCCGAGTCGCGCAGCAGCGAGATGTGACCCGGTGAGTGCCCCGGCGTCGGGATCCACCGCCAGCCAGGTGCGCCCGGCACGCTCCCGTCCGCGGGGAGCTCGTGCGCGTGCCGACCGAGATCGATCGGTCGTTTGGGAAAGAGCACGGACATGAGGCTCATCGCACCACCGCCGACGAGCGGATCGGGGGGCGGATACGACGACTGGCCCGTGAGGTACGGCAGCTCGAGCTCGTGCGCGTACACGGGCACGTCCCATTCGTGCGCGAGCGTGTGCACCGCGCCGATGTGATCGAAGTGACCGTGCGTCAGCACGATCGCCGCAGGTCGCGACTCCTCGCCGAACAGACGCGCCGCCGCGCGCCGGATCCTGGACGCCGAGCCAGGCAACCCGCAGTCGATGAGCGTCCACCCTCGGTCGGCAGCGCCTGGCGCGCCGATGAAGCAGACGTTGACGATCCGGTCGAGCAGATAGGAGAGCTCAGGCGCGACGTACTTCGGTGTGTCGCCGTTCGCGTCGCGATGCATGACGGAGTCGGACATGTCCTCTCTCACGGGTGACGAAGCCGCCGGGGTGCGGAACCGGAGCGAGTAGTTCAATCGGCATGCCGCGATGCATCGTGCGTGGCGGACGGGGGCGCCGTCGTCGGCGCGGGGCCGTTCCCCATCACGCGGCGGACGCGCGGCCCGGACGAGCGCGGCACCGGCACCTCGCTCTCGGTGCGCGTCCGGCGCGCGGCGCTCCACATCACATCGGTGGCCGCGAGTGTGTCGACGCGCTCCGTCGGCTCTGCCTCGGCGCTCGCCTCCTCCGCTTCGCGACGGCGACGTTCGACGGCGGCGAGCTGGGCGCGCCGTTCGGCGCGCATGCGCCGTTCGTTCTCGCGCAGCGCCAGCGTGGCGATCCTGCGCTGCCGCCTGCGGCGATCCGCCGTGCGGTCCCAGGCATCGAGGTGTGTCAGCATCTCGTCCAGCGACATCACGCGCCGCGCGCCGTCGCGCTCGCGGCGGAAGACGACGTGCGTCCACCCGCGCACGCCGATCGGTCGGTGCCAGCAGCCGTCCATGCGCACGCGTTGGCCCGCGATCGCGTGGCCGAGCACGCGCTCGAACCGCGAGCGCGGGAGCAGCGTGATCGGGAACAGATCGTTCCATCGGCACAGCCGCCCGACGTCGTCGTACGCGGGAGGACGATCCGGGAGCTCGAGCAACGATGGCGCACGGCCGTCCATCACCGCGGCGATGAGCTGAAGCGAAAGTGGATCGCCGAGCGACCGGATCGAATCCCAGAACACGTGCGTCGTGCGCTCCGCCATCTGCCGCAGCGAGATGCGTCGTCCCTCCGTCGTCGTCCACTCGGACGCATTCACGTCGCACATGAATGGATTGCGCGGAAAGCAGACTTGCCGTGCCACCCATCCCTGGCGCGAGCTGTGAACGATCGGGCTGAATCCCTCCATCACGGGGACGCCGCGACGCGTGAGCTCGGCGAGGTCGTAGCTGGGCCACGCCATGACGGCGCGCGCGATCCCGACGATCAAGGTCGCCGTCGCCGCCATGAGCCCGGCGTCCGGCGTGAAGTCGGCCGTGACTTCGATGCGATCGCCCCGCGGCCGAACCCCGACCCCGGTCGATCGACGGTTCGCCGCGAGCAGCATCACCGGAGCGAAGAGGACGTGCGTCAACAGGTACGCGAGCCGCGCCGCCGTTCGACCGTTCGCCGATTTGCCAGCCGGGACGTCGAACGAGACGTTGTAATGCGTGCTGAAGCCAACGAGACGCACGGTGCGCGTGTGTCGGCCCTCCCAGGCATCGAGCTCTTCGCGCAGGAAGCCGAGGTTCTCCCACAGCGCGCGCGTTCCTCGCGCGCCGCAGCCGCGCTCGATCTCGATCATCGGCGTGGCGAGCTCGATGACTCCGGTATCGAAGTAGACGGCGCCGCCGGTGGGGAGGTGGTACGAACGCCCGGTGCGATGCACCATCGGTCCGCGCACGATGCGCCGCGGCGAACCGAATGCATCCTCCGGTCGGACGGCCACGTCGTCGACGATCGTCGCGAACTCCGCCTCGATCCCGATCGCCGGCAGCCCTTCCGTACGGGCGCGACGGGCGGCGCGCGGGGCCCGGTCGCTGCGTCTGGGACGCTTCAACTGAACGTCGATGCTCATCTGGACACCTTCTCGGACCGCCCGGAGACGGCCTGGCCTTTCATCGCCGCGTCCGTCACAACGGATCGCCGGCGAGCTTGAGGTTGTAGGTCTCGCCCGGCGCCTCGCGCGGCACGGACACGACGTAGCCGAGATCGAGGTGCAGGTGATCATCGGTGAGCGCGCGCTCATCGCCGAGCGGCCGCGTCCAGACGGTGGGGATCACCTCGCGCGCGATCGACGCGTAGCGCCGGATCATCTCCGGCGTGTCGAGGTACGTGTCACCGATGCGATAGACGTTCGCCGCGGTGCCCCAGCAGTGCGGTGATGCACCGCCCGTTCCCTTGTGCTTCGGCGAGCAATAGCCGCCATTGGCGCCAATGAACACGTACGTGCCGACTGCCTCGCGCAGCTGCTCCAGGGCGAAGGCGAGCAGAAGCGTCGCGCACGGGATGTAGCGCGGGAAGACGCGCAGCGGAGGCGCCTCCCGGACGTCGGTGTGGATGAACTCGGAGATGGTGAAGTGCCGCGAGAGGTGAGTGTCGCGCGCCTGATCCCACGACGTCACCTCATAGAAGTAACGCGGCAAGACGCGCGCGCGACCGGCGTGGTCGCACAGCATTCCTCCGGGCATCAGCACATCCCGATAACGCTGCTCGAGCCGCCGCCCGTCAATGAGACGAAGGGGGAAGTTGGAGAACGTGACGTCAGCCGTCATCGCCCCGATCTCCGATGAGCGCTGCATAGCCGATGTACGAAGCGGCAGCGATGGTCGTCGAGCGTCCGGTCGCGGACGGCTCCCATTCGGTGAGCACGGCGATCGCGTACGGTTTTCGGTCGGGCAGGTACACGAGTCCCGCATCGTGCGCCACCGTGGAGATGTCACCGGTCTTGTTGGCCACGCGCGCCTCGCGCGGCAAGCCCGCGGGAATCCCGCTTCGGAATTGCTGACGATGGAGGATGTCGAGCATCTGTCGCGACAGCTCCGGCGTGAAGGCCCGCTCCTCCCCCATCAGGCGCAGCAGTCCGACCAATCCTCGTGCCGTGACACGATTGCTGATCCCGTGCTCGAAGGCGGCCTCGTCCTCGACCCCTCGGCGGAGGTCGATTCCTTGTAGGCCGAATTCCTCCAGCGTGCGCTGCAGCACGTCGAGGCCGACGAGATCCAGCAGCAGATTCGTCGCCAGGTTGCTGCTCGAGATGATCATGTGCTCGGCCAGCTCGGAGACGCGAAGCGTCCGTCCGATCTCCCGGTGCACTTCGCCGTTGGCGTCCCGGTCGACGCGCACGCGATAGGGAGAGCCGTCGAACGCGCTGAGGAACCGGTTGCGCACGTGGACGCGCGACTGGGGCAGCAGATCGCCGCGATGGATCGCGCCATAGACGCCGACGAGCACGGCGAGCTTGATGGTGCTCGCGGCGTGGAACCAGCGATCGGCGTGGTAGGCGAAGTCGTGCCCGGACTCGAAGTCGGAGATGGCGATCGCGAGCGCTCGTGCTCCGCTCAACGCCTCGAGCTCAGCGAACCTGGCCTCGAGCTCGGTGGGTGAGCGAAGCGAGGGGACGGGAGGTCGGCGGGGAACGCGAGTCGGCATGGCGGGCGAGACAGTCGCAATGCGAATGCCGGACCCTTTTACGGCTCAGCTCGATTCAACCGAGCCCCTCTGTCCCGACCCGAGCGGCTGGGCGCGCGGCAGCGTGAGGATCAACGTCGCGCCCTGCCCCTCGCCGCTTTCGGCGCGCAGGTCGCCGCCCATCCCCCGCGCGAGATCCCGACTGATGGCGAGTCCGAGTCCCGTACCTTCGGCCGGCATCGTGAGCGATCGCTCTAGCTGGACGAAAGGCTCGAAGATCAGCTCGAGCTTGTCGGCCGGGATGCCGGGACCGCTGTCGCGCACGACGATCATCACTTCGTCGGAGCTGGCACCCGGCGTCAGCAGCATCTCCACCTGACCATGCGCCGGCGTGAACTTCGCGGCGTTGCCGAGAAGGTTCGTGAGGATCTGGATCAGCTTCTCGCGATCGGCCGCGACGAACACTTCGCTCCCACCTTCGGGGAGACGCGAGACGAGCGTGAGCTCGCGGGCAGCGAACTGCGGCTGGACGACCGAGGCGAGATCGCCCAGCACGCTGCTCACGAGCACCGGAAGTATCCGATACTCGACGCGGCCGGATTCGATACGGGTGAGATTGAGGACGTTGTTGATCAGTCCGAGCAGGTGGCGCTGCGCGCGGCCGATGCGCTCGAGCGCGTCGCGCTGGCCCTGCGTCACCGGACCGTGGATCTCCATCTCGATGAGCTGCACGTGGCCGGCGATCGCGTTGAGCGGCGTGCGCAGCTCGTGGCTCATCACCGCCAGGAACTCGCTCTTGGCCCGATTGGCCCTCTCGGCGGCGATGCGCGCATCGAGCTCCGCGCGATGCCGTTTCGCGTTGTCGACGGCCAGCGCTACGCGCCGCGCGAGCTCGAGCGCCAGCGCGAGGTCGGCGGGACCGTAGCGACGCCCCGATTCGGCGGCGATCAGCGTGAGCGCGCCAAGCGTGCGGTCGTGCGCGACGAGCGGCACGATGATCACCGAGCGGATCGCCAGTCTGCGGATGATCTCGAGATGCTCGTCGTCGATCGCGCCCGCGACGAGCAGCTCGTCGGGAACCTCCGGATACAGCGCCGGCTCGCCGGTGCGCATGACTCTCGGGCTGCCGGTGGCCGCATCGGGGTTCGGCGGATACCGCTCACTCAGCGCGCGCGCCCACTTCACCTTGTCCGGATCGGCGTGCGCGACGGCGATCGGCACGAGCGCGCTGTCGTCGCCGATGATCTCCACCAGGCACCAGTCGGCCAGCTCCGGTACCACCAGCTCGGCGAAGGTGTTGAGGGTGCGCTGATAGTCGAGCGACTCGCCGAGGACCTCGCTCGCACGAGCAAGGTACCGGGCCGCCTCTTCGGCTCGTTTCCGCTCGGTGATGTCCTTCCATTGTATCGCGACTCCGTGGTCGGGCAGCGGATAGCAGAAGAGCGAGGACCACTGGGTGCCGTTCGGGCTTCGCGCCTCGAACGAGTATGGAATGCGCTGCGTCGCCGACCGCCGCATCCCGCGCTCGAGCTCCGTCCCCACGGCCTCCGGATACACGTCCCAGACGACCCGGCCGATGAGCTGCTCGGCGCTGTGACCCGAGGCGCCGAAGACCTGCGCCGCCCTCGCATTGATGTAGCGGAAGCGCCACTCGGAGTCGTGGACGACGAACGGGTCGTCGATGCTCTCGAGGATCTCGCGGGTGAACCGTTCGGAGCGCTCTGCCTCGGCGCGAATGGACTCCGCCTCGAACAGCGCATCCTCCAGCCGCGCATTGGTCTGCTCGATCTCCTCCATGAGCGTCTGCGACTCCTCGCTCTGCGCCTCGAGCTCGAGCGCCTGTTCCTGAAGTGTCTGATTGAGAACGTCGAGCTCGTGTGAGCGAGCTTCGGCCGCGGCGCGGGCCGCCGACTCGGCGGCGAGGCGCGCTGCCTGCTGCTCCGCCGCCCGGCGTTCGGTCAGGTCACGAGTGACCTTGGCGAATCCGACGACGTCGCCGCGCACGTCGCGCAGCACCGTGACGATCACGTTCGCCCAGAACCGGGATCCATCCTTTCGAAGACGCCAGCCTTCGTCCTCGAACCGGCCCTCGCTGGACGCGACGCGGAGCTGCGTCTCGGGCTTGCCCGCTGCGATCTCCTCGGGTGGATAGAACACCGAGAAGGGCTGACCGATGATCTCGTGCGCCTGATAGCCCTTGAGCTGTGCAGCGCCGACGTTCCACGTCAACACGTAACCGCGTGCGTCGAGTACGAAGATGGCGTAATCGCGGACGCTCGCGACCAGAAGGCGATACAGCTCGGCGGGTTCATCTGCGTGACCGCGCTGCCCCGGCGCGCCCGATTCGTGCGCGTCGCGCGACGAGGTCATCGAGCGCACATGCGCAGGGGTGCGGCGAGAGAAGACGAGGCCGGCGTACGGGTCATCGGTCGCACGGGTGGTTGTCGACGGCGCGAGCGCACGATGATAGAGAGACGTGGAAATGGACGCCAGAGCGCCGAGCCCGGCTGGCCACGCGGGGTGTCCCATAGTATTGTCGGCCGATGTCGCCGACTGCTGCAGCACCCCGTCTCGTCGCGCTCGATTGGGGGACGACGTCGCTGCGCGCCTACCTGCTCGGTGACGGCGGTATCGTGCTGGAACGGCGAGCGGAGCCGTTGGGGATTCTGAACGTACCGGAGCGGGACTTCCGCGCGGTCTTCGACCGGATCGTCGCCGAGTGGCGCGGCAGCGATCCGATGTTGCCTTCGATTGCGTCCGGGATGATCGGGAGCGCCCAGGGATGGATCGAGGCACCATACGCGAGCCTCCCCGCGGACCTCGGCTCCGTGGCCAGGTCGCTCGCCATCGTGCCGACGGTCGGCCTGAGGATCGTGCCGGGTCTCGCGCAACGCGGACGCGCGCCGGACGTGATGCGGGGCGAGGAGACGCAGCTGTTCGGCGCGATGGCCCAGTCGGCCACGCTTTCCTCGGGCGGCGTGGCGGTACTGCCGGGTACACACGCCAAATGGGCTCGCATCGCCGGCGGCCGCGTCGAAGGGTTCACCACCTATATGACGGGAGAGCTGTTCGCGGTCCTGGCCCACCACTCGATCCTCGGCCGGCTTGCCGGCGCGACCGGTTCAGACGCCGCGCCGGGCGAGGCGTTCGCCCGCGGCGTGCGTCACGCGCGCGATGCGGACGGGGGGCTGTCCAGCCTCATCTTCTCCGCGCGCTCGACGGTGCTCGTCGGCGAGCTGCGCGCCGAGGACAGTCTGGAGTACCTGTCGGGCGTGCTGATCGGCGACGAGGTGCGCGCGGGACTGGCTTCGGGGGATCGACCGCGGGTGCTGATCGGCGAGCCGGCCCTCTGTGCGCGTTACGCAACTGCACTTGGCGAGTTCGGCGTCGTCGACGTCGACTCCCTCGGCGACACCGCGGCGGCGGGTCTGTGGCAGATCGCCCTCCATGCCTTTCCCGAGCTCCAACGAGCGGACGGGTCGTCGCGTAGATCAGTATCCGCGTGAATTCGTCAGGCTGGTTGCCCAACTCGGTCACCGCGCGCATTCTCATCTCGGACGCCTGGATCCGAACGCACGCCTCGGTCGCTCGCCCATCCACACCGCTGCCCACCGACCCATGAGCACTTCACGTCGCACATTCCTGAAGACCTCGGCGCTGGCCGCCGCAGGGACCGTCCTTCCCGCCCGCTCCTGGTCCAAGGTGCTCGGCGCCAACGACGACATTCGCGTCGCGGTGATCGGCCTTCACGGCCGCGGCATGAATCACGTGTCCAGCCTGTCGAAGATCTCGGGAGTGCGCATCGTCGCGCTTTGCGATCCCGACACCGCGGTGCTCGACATGGCGCAGAAGAAGGGCAACCTGCCCGACGCGAAGCGCTACACCGATATCCGGGAGCTGCTGGCGAACAAGGACATCGATGCGGTGACGATCGCGACGCCGAATCACTGGCATTCGCTCGCCGCGATCTGGGCGGTGCAGAACGGCAAGGACGTCTACGTCGAGAAGCCCGTCTCGCACAACGTGTGGGAAGGGCGCCAGCTGGTGAACGCGGCGAAGAAGTACAACAAGGTCGTGCAGGCGGGCACGCAGATCCGCTCCGGCGAGGGACTTCGCGAGGCCGTGCAGTGGATTCAGGCCGGCAACCTCGGCAAGATCACGGTGGCACGCGGTTTCTGCTACAAGCGCCGCGACAGCATCGGCAAGACGACGGGCCCGCAGCCGATCCCAGCGACGGTCAACTACGACCTGTGGACGGGACCGGCGCCGCTCGTGCCGCCGCACCGCAACAACCCGAAGAACGGTCCGATCCACTACGACTGGCACTGGGTGTATCTCTACGGCAACGGCGACGTCGGCAACCAGGGGATCCACCAGATGGACGTCGCGCGCTGGTTCCTCGGGGAGTCGGGACTGCCGCGCCACTCGCTGAGCATCGGCGGACGGCTCGGGTACATCGACGACGGCGACACGCCGAACACGCAGGTGGTCATCCACGACTACGCGACCGCACCGCTCATCTTCGAGGTTCGCGGTCTGCCGAAGAAGGCGGGCATCGCCAGCGCGGGCGGCGACCCAGCGCTCAATCAGGGCGGCGGGGGCGGCGACATGGACAAATACCGCGGCGTCGACATCGGCAACGTGATCGACTGCGAGGGCGGGAGCCTCATCACCACCCAGTACTTCAGCGCCGTGGCTGTGGACAAGAACGGGAAGACCGTCAAGGAGTTCAAGGGCAACGACCGCCACATGCAGAACTTCATCGACGTCATCCGCAACAGAAAGATGGAAGAGCTGTACGGTCCGATCGAGGAGGGCAACACGTCGAGCGCGCTCTGCCACCTCGGCAACATCTCGCACCAGATCGGGACGCAGGCGGGTCCGGCGAAGATCGCGTCCCGCATCAAGTCCGACGCGAAGCTGTCCGAGGCGTACGGCCGGATGGTCGAGCACCTGCACAACAACAACGTCGATCTCGACAAGACACCGCTCACGCTGGGTGTCCCGCTCATCGTCGACGCGAAGAACGAGCGGTTCCTCGGTGCGGACGCGGCACGCGCGAACAAGATGCTGAGCGCTCAGTACCGCGCCCCGTTCACCGTGCCATCGATCGCCTGAGGCACAGAGCGTCGCCCGATCGGGCGGGCGACGCCGAACGTACGTCACGCGCATGGAGACGTCTCGCGGAGCCACGGCAGCGATGCTCGAACCATTTCTCGACCGGCTTCCCCTCGTCGCGATCCTGCGCGGCGTCGCGCCCGAGGACGTCGTCGGCGTGGGCGATGCCCTCGTGGACGCGGGCTTCGCCATCATCGAGGTGCCGCTCAACTCGCCGCGCCCCCTCGAGAGCATCCAGCGACTGCACGCGAGATTCGGCCAGGCGATCCTGATCGGCGCCGGCACGGTCACGTCGCCGGACCAGGTGCGCGAGATCGCGGCGGCGAGCGGGCGGCTGATCGTGATGCCGCACGGCGACGCCGACGTCGTGCGCGCGGCCAAGGCGGCCGGCCTGGCGTGCATTCCCGGTATCGCCACGCCAACGGAGGGCTTCGCCGCCCTCGCCAACGGCGCCGACGCGCTCAAGCTGTTCCCCGCCGAGCTGCTCACGCCGTCTGTTCTCAAGGCGATGCGGACCGTGTTTCCGTCCGGGACGCGGCTCCTGCCCGTCGGGGGGATCACTCCCGACGCGATGGCGAGCTATGTTGCCGCCGGCGCGGCGGGGTTCGGCCTGGGCGGTGCGCTGTATCGCCGCGGCGACGACCCGTCGCGTGTCGCAGCGAACGCGCGCGATTTCGTCTCCGCCTGGAAGCGCCTGCGGAGCGTCGCCAGCTGACGCTCGCATCCCTCGACCACCGATCGGAGCATCGATGAAGATCACCGCGCTCACCACGTTCATCGTCCCGCCGCGGTGGTGCTTCCTCAAGATCGAGACGGACGAGGGAATCACCGGATGGGGGGAGCCGGTGCTCGAGGGGCGAGCGCACACGGTCGCCACCGCGGTCGACGAGCTGGCCGACTATCTGATCGGCAAGGACCCGGCGCTCATCGAGGACCACTGGACGGTGCTCTTTCGCGCTGGCTTCTATCGCGGCGGCGGCGTGCACATGAGCGCACTCGCCGGCATCGACCAGGCACTGTGGGACATCAAGGGCAAGGCGCTCGGCGTTCCGGTGCACGCGCTGCTGGGTGGCCAATTGCGCGATCGGATCCGGGTCTACTCGTGGATCGGCGGCGACCGGCCAGGCGACACGGCGACGATGG
Organism: Gemmatimonadota bacterium; assembly: GCA_003223455.1. Classification (GTDB taxonomy): domain Bacteria; phylum Gemmatimonadota; class Gemmatimonadetes; order Gemmatimonadales; family Gemmatimonadaceae; genus AG11. The sequence continues at coordinate 15,370 of QHVE01000045.1, forward strand.
CGCGCGAGTGCGGGGCGCGTGGCTTCTCGGCCGTGAAGATGAATGCGACCGAGGAGATGCAGATCGTCGATTCGCACGCCAAGATCGACGCGGTGCTCGCGCGCGTGCAGGCGATCCGCGACGCGATGGGGCCGGACTTCGGCATTGGTGTCGACTTCCACGGCCGGGTGCACCGGCCGATGGCCAAGGTCATCGCGAAGGAGCTCGAGCCGTTCCGGCTGATGTTCATCGAAGAGCCCGTGCTCTCGGAACATGCGGAAGCGCTGAAGGAGATCGCCAACCACTGCGCGACACCGATCGCGCTCGGCGAGCGGCTGTACTCGCGGTGGGACTTCAAGCGCATCCTCGCCGATGGCTACGTCGACATCGTGCAGCCCGATCCATCGCATGCGGGCGGCATAACGGAAACGAGAAAGATCGCCGCGATGGCCGAGGCGTACGACGTCGCGCTCGCGCTGCACTGTCCGCTCGGGCCGATCGCGCTCGCGGCCAACCTTCAATTGGACGCGGTGTGCTACAACGCGTTCATCCAGGAGCAGTCGCTCGGCATCCACTACAACACGACGAACGATCTGCTCGACTATCTCAAGGATCCGTCGGTGTTCGCGTACCGCGAGGGGTTCGTCGCCATTCCGCAGGGGCCCGGGCTCGGCATCGAGATCGATGAGGAGGTCGTGGAGCGGATGGCGCGAACGGGCCACCGCTGGCGCAATCCCGTGTGGCGCCACGCTGACGGGAGCTTCGCCGAGTGGTAGGCGAGGGAGCGGACGGGGCGCTCGGTGGCGTCCGTCCGACGCGGACGCGGTTCGCGATCATGGTGCTCCTGTTCGTGAGCGTCACGATCAACTATCTCGACCGGAGCAACCTCTCGATCACCGCGCCGGCGATGCGTGCGGCCCTCGCGCTCGACACGGCGCAGATGGGCTACGTGCTGTCGGCGTTCGGGTGGACGTACGCGCTCTGCCAGATTCCGGGCGGCTGGCTCGTCGACCGCGTCGCGCCGCGCGTTCTGTTCGCCGTGCTCATCGTCGCGTGGTCGATCGCCACCATCTCCCTCGGCTTCACGGCGGGCGTGGCCGGCCTGATGGCGGTGCGGATGCTCGTCGGAGCGCTCGAGGCTCCGTCGTACCCGATCAACAACCGCGTGGTGACGACCTGGTTCCCGGAGCGCGAGCGCGCGACGGCGATCGCGTTCTACACGTCGGGGCAGTACGTCGGCATCGCGTTCCTCACCCCGGCGCTCGTCTGGATCCAGACGCGGTTCGGATGGCACATGGTGTTCGTCGTCACCGGAGCGCTCGGGATCGTGTGGGGTCTCGTGTGGTACGCCACGTACCGCCCGCCGCACGAGTTCCCGGGCACGAACGCGGGAGAGATCGATCAGATCCGGCGCGGCGGCGGTCTCGTGGACCTCGACCGCACGCAGCGCGAGCGCCGTTCCTTCTCCGGCGCGGACCTCGCGCACGTGCTCAGCTCGCGAAAGCTCTGGGGAGTCTACCTCGGTCAATTCGCGCTCACTTCCACGCTGTGGTTCTTTCTCACCTGGTTCCCGACATACCTCGTGCAGGCGCGGGGGATGAGCTTCGTGAAGGCCGGGTTCTTCGCCTCGCTGCCCTTTCTCGCCGCGTTCGTCGGCGTGCTGAGCTCCGGGCTCCTGTCCGACGCGATGGTGCGACGCGGCGCATCGCTGGGAACGGCGCGCAAGGTGCCGATCGTCACGGGACTCCTGCTGTCGACCAGCATCGTCGGCGCGAACTTCGTGAACGAGCCTGCGATGATCGTCGGCTTCCTCGCCCTTGCGTTCTTCGGCAACGGGCTGGCGTCGATCACCTGGTCGCTCGTGTCGGCGATCGCACCGGAGCGACTGCTCGGGCTCACCGGCGGCGTGTTCAACTTCTTCGGCAACCTGTCGGGGATCACCGTGCCGATCGTCATCGGCTATCTGGCGCGCGACTACGGCTTCTCCGCGGGGCTCGCGTACATCGCGCTCCTCGCCCTGCTGGGCGCGATGTCCTACGTGTTCATCGTCGGGCGGGTCGAGCGGCTGCCGGATCGCGATGTCGCGCTCGTCGCACGATAGATGCGCCAAGCCAACGCAACCATCGGCGCGAGTGTCACGTAGTCACTGCGCGGGACCCCTCGGGCCGAGGCCGCCGGATTGCCGGTTCTGGCGCACCCGTCAAACTTGAGTCAGCTCGCCGACGCCACCGGGTCGCGCGCCCGATGAGTCCCCGGACGTCCAACCTCCCCCTTCGGTACAGTCCACGATGCGTCTTCAACGTACGAATCGCGCTTTCCTGGCGCGGCTGACCTCGGTCGGCGCCGTCGGAATGCTGACGGCACTCGCCTGTCAGTCGGTACCGGTGCCCGAGCCCGCTCCGGCACCCGCTGCCTCGTCCTCCTCCACTCCGGTCCGCGCGCTCGTTTCGGTGCCGGTGCCGCCGTTCACGCCCACGACGGTGCGGCTGTCGCCGGATTCGGCAACGAAGCTGAGCCAGGCCGGACGCGCAGCGGTGTCCGCCCCGCTTGCGTCGGGGCTCGAGCTGAGCCTGTGGGCGCCCGAGGGAATGGTCGCCGACCCGATCGGCATCTCGTTCGACGACCGCGGGCGGTTGTACGTGACGCAGACCGCGCGCACCGACCGCGACGAGATCGACATTCGCGGCCATCAGGACTGGATGGTCTCGTCGATCACGTTCAAGGACATCGAGGACAAGCGCGCCTTCTATCAGCGCGTGCTCGCGCCGGAGAACAGCGCGAAGAACCAGTGGCTGAAGGACTGGAACGGCGACGGCTCGCGCGACTGGAAGGACCTCACCTTCCACAAGGAAAAGCTCTGGCGGCTGGAGGACACGAACGGCGACGGCGTGGCGGATCAATCGCAGCTCGTGCTCGAGGACTTCAACGACCTCGTGAGCGACGTGCTGCACGACGTGCTCGCGTACAAGAACGACGTGTACGTCACCATCTCGCCCGACCTCTGGCGGCTGAAGGACACGAACAACGACGGCGTGTTCGACGCGAAGGAATCGCTGTCGCACGGCTCGGGGGTCCACATCGGCTTCGGCGGTCACGGCCACTCGAGCCCTCTCGTGGGACCCGACGGCCGGCTGTACTGGAAGCAGGGTGATCTCGGCGTGAACATCACGACGCGTGAGGGCCGGCACCTGTCGAACCCGAACAGCGGCGTGATCCTGCGCGCGAACCTCGACGGCACGGAGGAGGAGATCTTCGCGCGAGGGCTGCGCAATCCGCAGGACTTCGACTTCGACGAGTACGGCAACCTGATCTCGCCCGACAACGACGGCGATCATCCCGGCGAGACGGAGCGCGTCGTCTACATCGTCGACGGCATGGACAGCGGCTGGCGGATCAACTGGCAGTTCGGGAAGTACGTCGATCCGGACAACAACACGTACAAGGTCTGGATGGAAGAGAGCATGTTCAAGCCGCGCTTCCCGGGTCAGGCAGCGTGGTTCACCCCTCCCATCGCGGCGTGGCACTCCGGACCATCGGGATTCCATCACAATCCCGGCACCGCGCTGAACGACCGGTGGAAGGGCTACTTCTTCAACTCGGTGTTCACGGGCGCGCCGGCTCGCGCGAGCATCCAGGCGTTCAAGGTGGCGCCGCAGGGTGCGGGCTTCCGCGTCACGGACGACACCGCGGTGGTGCAGAACCTTCTCGTTACGGGCGTGCGGTTCGGACCCGATGGCGCGCTCTATCTCGCCGACTGGATCGAGGGTTGGGAGCCGAAGGACCGCGGGCGCATCTGGAAGGTCGACGTTCCCGCCGCCGCGGCGAACCCGCTGCGCGCCGAGACGAAGACGTTGATCGCCGCGGACTTCAAGGCGAAGTCGATCGCCGAGCTGAGCGCGCTCCTCCGCCACGCGGACATGCGCGTGCGCACGAAGGCGCAGTTCGAGCTCGTCGACCGTGGTGCCTCGGCGGAGTTGCTCGCCGCGACGAAGCAGACCGACAATCAGCTCGCGCGCATTCACGGCATGTGGGGCATCGGCCAGCTCGCGCGCAGGGATTCGCGGCAGGCCGCCGCGCTCGTTCCATTGCTGAAGGATGGCGACGCCGAGATCCGCGCTCAGGCAGCGAAGCTGCTTGGCGATGTCCGGTACGGCGCGGCCGCGCCGGCGATCGTGCCGATGCTGCGTGATGCCTCGCCGCGGGTGCGCTTCTTCGCCGCCGAGGCGCTCGGCCGCGACGCCTACCGGCCGGCGTTCCAGCCGATCGTGGAGATGCTGGCGGCCAACAACGAGGAGGACGTCTACCTCCGTCACGCCGGCGCGCTGGCGCTCTCGCGCATCGGACCGGCCGCTGCGATCGCGAGCCTGGCGACGAATCCCAACCGTGCCGTACGGATCGCGGCGGTCGTCGCGCTGCGCCGGTTGAAGGACGCTGGCGTCGCGCCCTTCCTCGCCGATCAGGACGAGTACATCGCCACCGAGGCGGCACGCGCCATCAACGACGATGGTGGCATCACTGCCGCGCTGCCGCAGCTCGCCGCGGCGCTCGAGAGCAAGGTCACGAACGAGCCGTTCGTGCGCCGTGCGCTCAACGCCAATCTGCGCGTCGGTACCGCCGACGCCGCACGCCGCGTCGCGGCGTACGCCGGCGGTAGCGCGGGCAACGACGAGATGCGCGCCGAGGCGATCTCGGTGCTCGGCGTGTGGCCGAAGCCGTCCGTCCTCGATCGCGTCGATGGCACGGCGATCGGCCCGATGGAGCGCGACTCGGCCATCGCGCGCGCGGCAATCGCCACGCTCGTGCAGCCGATCTTCGCCAGCGGCAGCACCGCGCTGCAGGTCGCACTCGCGGATGCCGTCGGTCGGCTGCGCGTGATGGAAGCCGGCCCGATACTCCTCACCAAGCTCCAGTCGTCTCCGGCGACGGAGATCCGCATCGCCGCGCTGCGTGCGCTCGTCGCCATGCGGCACGAGCGCGTGGCCGAGGCGGTGCGCGGCGCGCTGCAGGACAAGGAGCCCACGGTGCGCATGGCGGCGCTCACGGCCATTCCGGGACTACACCTGCCCGAAGCCACGACTGCCGAGCTGCTGTCGTCGGTGATCGGCAAGGGGTCGATCGCCGAGCAGCAGTCGGCGCTCCAAGCGATGGGCGAGGTGCCCGGCGCGACGGGCCGCGAAGCGATGACGCGTCTCGTCGAGCAGCTCGAGCAGGGAAAGCTGGCTCCCGAGATCCAGCTCGACGTCGCCGAGGCCGCGCGCGCGTCGAAGGATCCGGCGCTCGTCGCTCGGCTCGACAAGCTGGCGGGCCGGCCCGGCGCGAAGCCCGTCGAGCTGTATGCGGATGCACTCCATGGCGGCGACGCGCGGCGCGGGGCCCGCGTCGTGTTCCAGGCACCCGCTGCCCAGTGCACACGCTGTCACAGCTTCGGCGGTCCGGGCGCCAACGTCGGGCCGAACCTGTCGGGGGTCGCGTCGCGGCTCCAGCGCGAACAGCTGCTCGAGGCCCTCGTCGATCCGAGTGCGCGCATCTCGCCAGGCTACGGCCCCGTACAGCTCACGCTCAAGAACGGAAAGAAGCTGTTCGGCACGCTCAAGGACGAGACCCCGACGCACGTCGTGGTCGATGCCGGTGGCGATCAGCGCGTGCCGAAGTCCGACATCGCGCAGCGCGTCAACGGTCCGTCGGCGATGCCGCCGATGGGCAGCCTGTTGACACGCCGCGAGATCCGCGACGTCGTGGAGTATCTGAGCACGCTCAAGGCGCCCTGAGGTTCCTTACGACGTCGAACGACCGTCATCCCGAGCGAGCGTAGCGAGTCGAGGGATCTGTACTTGTTGAGAGTACAGATCCCTCGACTTCGCTCGGGATGACAGGTCCCGGGCTCTCGATTTCGCTCGGGATCACGGGTGCGGATCCCTCGAACGGGGCGCCGTTCTCATCAGGCACAGCCCGGCACTTCGGAGAGCGCGTGATAGACGGCGAGGCCGCGTACCCGCGCGAGCTCCACCATGTGATCGGCGCCGTGCGAAGGGCCCCCGACGCGCAGCACCGCGTCGCACCGCATGAGCAGTCGGATGGCGATCGGATGGAAGATCTCCTCGAACGCCGCGTCGCCGACGCGGCGCGAGCCCGCCAGCCCGACGAGCGGCAGCGCGAGCCACTCCCCGACGACCGGGATGTGCCCTGCCCGAAAGAGCGGCAGGGCGCAACTCTCCATCGCGTGCACGTTCGCCGCCATCTTCTCGGGGTCGTCGTTCGTGCCGGAGCGATAGGGTCCGGCGATGAGGATCATCAGGGAAGTGGTCATGGTTCCGTGGGATGTTGCGCCGCGAGCACCCGCTCGATGCGCTTGTCGGGGACGAGCCAGATCAGCGCGACGGTGGCGTACAGCGCGCCGGACAGTCCCGGGTGCACGAAGGCGGCGAACACCGCGAGCAGGTAGAGGACGGGCGAGAGCCTTCCCTTCTTGTCCTGGCCGACCGCTGCGGCGAGGATGGAGCCCGGTCCCTGACTCCGGATGATCGTCTGCTGCAGCACGTAGTACGAGATGGCGCAGGCAAGCAGCACGGCGCCATACACCGAGGTCGGCACGGCGGCGAAGTGCGTCTCGCCCATCCATGCCGTCGTGAACGGCGTGAGCGAGAGCCAGAACAGCAGATGCAGGTTGGCCCAGAGAATTCCGCCCGTCACGCGCCGCGTGAGATGCAGCATGTGATGGTGGTTGTTCCAGTAGATCCCCAGATACACGAAGCTCATCACGTAGCTGGTGATCACGGGCCAGAGCGGTCCCAGCGCCGCCCACGTCGGCTCATGCGGGGGGCGCAGCTCGAGCACCATGATCGTGATGATGATCGCGATCACACCGTCGCTGAACGCCTCGACACGATTGGGCGTCATACGGCGCGCACCGAGGACGGACGTATGGCTCGTTCGGACTGGAGCATGCCGAACTCTACCTGGCCGTCCTCGGTTGCGCCAAGCGGCGCTCGTGCGCTACGGAACCGTGCGATTCGTCGTCGACGACCCGGGTGCCCCTTTCGCCGCGCTCGTCGGCGGGGGCGTCAGCGTGACCGGGAAGCCGAACTGAAACTGGCTGTTCTCCCGATCCTTCTTCGTGACGTCCAGCATGTGGCGCAGCATCGGCCAGAGCTCTTTCTGCGTCGGCGTGACGAGGCTGTCGGCGATCTCCGGCTGCTCCCAGAAGATGCGCCAGTAGGCCTTCTTCGACGTGTTCGCGCTGTCCATCTCCGCCTTCCCCGCCGCGCCGTTGCCACGGGCGAGATACTCGCCGAGCGGGCGATACACGTCTCGGACCCTCGCGGAGAACGCCGAGTCGGCCCGCTCGAGCGCGGTCACCTGCGCGCGCGTGAGGAAGAGCGAGTCGCTCTCGTGGAGCAGGGCCTTGTACACGTCCGACGTGTTGGACATGTAATACGCCGCGATCGAATCAGCCGTGCGACGGCGCCAGCCCTCGTCCGTCTTCACCGGCTCGACGGCGCGGCGAAGCTCCTGGAGACCGTAGTCGGTCGAGAGCTGCAGCGAGAAGTCGATCACGATGCGGAACGGCTCGCGCAGCAGGGTGCGGTTCGGCCGCGTATCGGCGAAGCGCGGGTTGACGTCGTATCGGAAGCGCTGCGCGCCGGCGTCGAAGCCGCGCGGCACGAACAGCACCGGATCCGGCGTCGCCGACGAGCCCCAGCCGCGCATGTTGCCGCCGCCGTGCACGAGCTGATCGAATCCCGCGAGGATATTCTGGAAGTACACGGCCGGCGTGACGCGTCCTCCCCATCGACGCGGCATCACTGGACGGTACTGCACGTTCAGCGACTGCGTCCACGGGCCTCGGCACCCGTTTCGCTCGGCGACTCGACCGAGGTATGCCTCGAGACAGCGCTTTGCGGTCGGCGAGCCCGTGGCGAGCAGCGTTCGGACCGACGCCGCCACGGCGGGATCGGACTCCCCCGCCGGATCGGGGATGAACGCGCGGTCGAAGCCGCGGCCATCGCCGTTCACGTCGCCCTGCACCACGGGGGTGAACGGCAGCCCCGATTGCGCGCGGCCGAACAGCGTGATCACGCCGATCTTTTCGTGGCGCACGCCGCCGGTGACCACCACTACGTGCCGCGCATCGTTCTGGTTCGGTGCCCACTCCACCTCGCGAGGATCGCCGAACCCCGCGCCGTCGAAGCCGCGGTACTGCCGCCGGCTCGACTGCAGCGTGTAGTTGAGCGAGGTGAACAGGCCGTACCGATTACGGAACCTGAACACGTCGGGCGAGAGACCGAGCGTGAGCTGCCCGCCGTAGCCGCGCAGATCGCTCACCCGCTGCGCGACGCGGCCGAATTCCGAGGCTCGGCGCGACTCCGATGCGGACACGGCTCCCGTCGCCGGATCGATCGACGCTGCCGTCACGAACACCGGGCGGTTGCCGTCGTTCGCCAAGACGAGCTTCTGCATGCCGGCGAAGTTCGCGTCGACGGTGCCGGGCTGGGAGAGATCGTAGGACACGAGGCCGCCGACCTTGACCAGCAGCTTGTGCACCGCGGTCGTCCATTCCAGCGACGAGCGCCAACTCCGCGGCACATCGTATCCCGGATCGATCAGCGTCACGGACGACGCACGCTCCGCGAGCGCGCCGCCGCCGTCGAGGCATTGCGACGGAGAGCTGCCGGAGTCGAACGTAAGCCAATCGGGCTGCGGCACCGCCGTGCCGACACACGACAGACTGAGCGTACCGCCCGGGAGTCCGGTGGCGGCCGAGGCGTCGGCCAGGATGCCGGGCCGCAGCAGGTCGCGGAACTCGCCGATCCCGCCGCGCAATGTTCCCACCGGCAGGCGGTAGAATCGCCCGATGGGATTCTGGGACGTTCCGCTCCCGTTCTCGCGGTCGCGATTGTAGGTGTACGTGATGCCCACGCGCGGGCTCACGTGCACGCGCGCCGGCGCCACCCCCGTGCGTACGCCGAGCGCGCGCTCGAGGGCCGGATTGCTGGCCGGCGCGCTCGCGAAGCCGTCGGCCTCGAGGCGCGCGCCGTACATCACGCCGAGGAAGCGCGATGGCGCGTACGTGTGCACGAACGCCGTCGCGGCGTTCCACACTGCGCCCGACCGCTCGGGCTGTACGACGGTGCGCGAGTAGCTCGACGCGCGGCCGGCCGAGAAGTCGGCGAGGGAGCTGAAGGTGTACGTCCCGAGCGCGTTGCTCGTCCCCTCTTGCCGTAGGCCGTCGGCCCTGCCCCACACCGTCGCCTTGAAGCGATGACGTCGACCATTGGCGTTCCAGCCGGTTTCGTTGGATCCCTCGATCGTCCAGCGATCGTCCGTCGTTGCGCTGTTCGAGCCGCCGAGCGACAGGCTCGAGATGGCGACGGTCGCGTCCTCGAACGCCGAGCGGACCTGCACGTTGGCCGACGGCAGGGCGCGATAGGGCGCGACATCCGTGTGCACGCCGCTCGCCGCGATCCGCGTCTCGGTGAGCACTCGATGCCCGGGGCCGACGAACGCCCCGAGCGTGAGCTGCGCGCCGAGCGTCCGCTCGCGTCGCTCTCCGGCGGCGGCCGGTGCGGTGAGCGGGCCGAAACCGATCGCGCCGTCTCTCGTGATGCCGACGAAGCTCGTCAGCGCGCGTGTCTGGAGCGTGTCGCGGGTGTCGTCCAGTCGGCCGAGCCAGCTCACCGACGTGCGCTCGCGATTCGACGGCACGCCCTGACCGGTGAGCGGGATGCCGAGTGGCGTCGCGATCGCGACGAGCCGCGCGACGGAATCGGGCGAGACGCCGGCGCGAAGCAGTGCGTCGGCGTCGGCGCTCGTGAGCGTCGACGGCTCGCTGGACGAACGGCTCACGTCGAGCGCCACATTGTACGTCAATGCACGGCGGATGATCTCGCCATCCGCGCCGACGCTGCCGCGGAACCCACCGGACGTCGTGCCGAGCGAGCGGCTCACGGCGTCGGTGAACTGCAGCTGCGGCGGGTCGAAGGTGATGAATGCGTTCCGCTGCTGATACCTCCGGCTGCCGGGACCGAGGCGGACGTCGATGTTCGCTCCCGCGAATCCGCCACGCGTCGCATCGAAGGTGGCGCCCGTGACGCGCGTCTCGGTGTTCGCCGCGCGAGGGATGCTGCCGGCGGCGAGCCCCATCCCATTCAGCGTCGTCAGATTGGATTCGCTCCCCGAGCCGAGGATCGAGGCGCCGCCCGCACCCATCGTCACGTTCGACATCGTGCTCGCCGTCGCCGTGAGGTCGCCCGTGATGGAGGGGGAGACTTGCCCGTTGACCCCCTCGTTCCATCTGTCGTTCGAGCCCGGCTCCGGGTCGTTGGCTCGCACGGTGTTCGACGCACGCTCCGGCCGCGCGGCGGTCACCTTCACCGCGGCAAGGAGCGTGAGGTCTCGCGCGAGCTTGAAGTCGGCCACGAGCTCGCGCTCCGTGGCTTGGCGCTGCACGCGGCGGCGCTCGGCCTTGAACCCCGTCGCGCTCACGTAGACCAGGTAGTCGCCCGTGCCCTGCTCGAAGCGCGAGCTGAAGGCACCGCTGCTGTCCGTCGTCGTCTGCTGGGTGAGGCGATCTGGTCCGCGCGTGATCATCACCGTCGCGCCCACCACGGCACGCGACGAATCGTCGGTGACGCGACCGCGGACGACGTCGGGCTCCGATTGGGCGGCGGCGCGGCCTGCGGCCAGGGTTATCGAGAGAAGAGCGGCGAGGAAAGAAAGAGCCCGTGGCCGGAGCGAAGGCATCACGAAAGGGGCAGTCGGTGATCGGGGCGCGCGTTCGTCGTCCAACTCTCGTACGGCATGTCCGCCGGAAGGTGTCGGCGATAATCTATGGACACTGGCCTGTGGCCCAGGGTTGCGCCCCGTCCCTTCCCCTCCACTCCGCGCTCCCATGCTCAAGAGCCTGCGCGTCCCCGAACGACTCTTTCAGCTCGCCGGATGGGCCGTCTCGATCGTCTTCGCCGGCTTTCTCATCGGGCTCGGTGGCAAGCTCGTCGGCGAGCTCCCCGGCGTGGACAAGTACACCACGCTCGAGCAGTACATGGATCGGACGCGCACGAGACGCGTGAGGGTCGCGAGCGACTCGCTGGTGCGACTCGAGCGGGATCTCTCGGCATCGCAGGAGCGGGCGAGACTGACCCTCACGGCTGCGTCGAACGCGTACCGCTCCCGGCGCGAGAGCTTCGACAACTGGATCGCCACGCGAGTGGCGACGACCGACCCGCGGCAGGATCCCGAAGTGGTGCGCCGCACCGCGGAGCTCGATCAGCTCAAGGCCGGCGAGCGCGCGGCGCAGTCCGAGGTCGAGCGACTCGACGCGTCGATGCTCCGCGCATCGCAGTCGCTCGAGGCACAGCGCGAGGAGGAAGCACGACTCGCCGAGGCAGCGCGAGGACAGTACGAGCGCGCGCGCTTCCGACAGGAGCTCCGCGTGTTCGGTATCCGGCTCGCCCTCACTCTGCCCTTCCTGCTGCTGGCGGTGTGGCTCGTCGTGCGGCGGCGGCACAGCCAGTACTGGCCCCTCTTTCGCGGCTTCGTGTTGTTCGCGCTGTTCGCCTTCTTCTTCGAGCTGGTGCCGTACCTGCCGAGCTATGGCGGCTACGTGCGCTATGGCGTCGGCGTGATCCTCAGTGCGCTCGCCGGCCTCTACGTCATCCGCGCCATGCGGCGCTACGTGGCGCGCCGCGCCGAGGTGGAGCAGCAGACGGAGTCCGAACGGCGGCGCAGACTCGGCTACGAGGAAGCGCTGAAGCGGATGGCCGGCGGCGTCTGCCCCGGCTGCGAGCGACCGATCGCGGCGTCCACCACCGATGCGCCGTCGAACTTCTGCGTGCACTGCGGGATGACGCTGTTCGACCACTGCCAATCGTGCCACGCCCGGAAGAATGCTTTCTTCCAGTACTGTCCGGCATGCGGCACGCCGGCCGCGGGTGTCGCGCCGCCCGCCGAGCCCGCGGTTGCCTAGCGCGCCAGCTCGGCGATCGCGCGCTGCGTCGCCGCGATCGTGCGGGCGACGTCGGTCTCGTTCGTCCGCCAGTTCACGACGCTCACGCGCATCGCGCGGCGACCATTCCACGTGACGCCGGCGAAGAACGCCTCGCCCGTCGCGTTGATCGCGGTGATGACCGCATCGGTGCGCGCGTCGTGGTCGGCGTCCGTCGCCCCCGGTCGCGGGTCGAGGAAGCGCACGAGCCCCTGATCGAGCTCGGGCTCCCACAGCATCTCGGCGCCCGGCAGCGCGCCGATGCCGGTGACGATCGCATGGCAGTGCGCACAGCATCGGTCGATCAACGTCGACAGCCCCTCGCGCCCCAGCTCGCGCAGCGCCGCGTACAGCGCGAACCCTCGTGCGCGGCGCGAGAACTCGGGATTGTAGTCGATCTCGTCGCGCACCTCGTGCGAGGCCTCCAGATACGACGCGTGCACGGTCATCGCGTTGTAGTGCGCCTCGCGATCCCGCACGATCGCCACGCCGCTGTCGTAGGGTACGTTGAGCCATTTGTGCGCGTCGGCGGCCCAGCTGTCCGCCAGATCGACGCCGTCCAGCATGTGCCGCTTGGACTTGCTCGCGCGCGCCATCAGTCCGAACGCGCCGTCCACGTGCACCCACGCCCCCGCCGCCTTGGCGATCGGGATCAGCGTTCGGAACGAGTCGAAGACGCCGGTATTCAGATCGCCCGCGGCCAGCACGACGATCGTCGGTCCCGAGTCAGCCTCGAGCGTCGAGCGCAGCGACGCCTCGGTCACGCGACCATCGCCGTCGGTGGGGATCTCGATCAACGCGCGCTCGCCGATGCCCAGAAAGCGCAACGCCCGGTCGACCGAGTCGTGACGCGTCGCGTTGGCGAGCACCCTGATTCGCGGCGCGCCGAACAGACCATCCTGCGTCGCATTCCACCCCGCGTCGCGCAGAACACCTTCTCTCGCCGCGGCGAGCGCCGTGACGTGCGCCATCTGGCAGCCCGTCACGAACGCGAACGAGGCATCGCGCGGCAGCTCGAGCAGGTCGAGCAGCCACGCCCCCGCGACCTCCTCGGCGACCGCCGAGGCGGGCGAGGTGGCGAACAGCCCGGCGTTCTGGTCCCACGCCGACGTGAGCCAGTCCGCCGCGAGCGCCGACTGCAGCGTGCCGCCGATGACCCACGCGAAGAAACGTCCACTCGGCGAGCCGAGCAGCCCGCCTTCGGTCGCCGCAGCGAGATCATCGACGATCTGCACCGGATCCGTCCCATGCTCTTCGAGCGGGACGCCGAGCCGGGCGCGCATCTGCTCGAGCGTGGCGGTGGCGTTGACGGCACGGGTATCCAGCCCCTCGAGCCAGCGCGCGGCGTGCTCGTGTGCGCGATCGAGCGCGGGGTGATTCTGCGTCACGGGAGCCGCTCGAACACGAAGACGCCTTTCTTGCTCGAGCTCACGATGTCCGCACGCCCGTCGCCCGTGACGTCCTGGATGACGATCTGAAGACCGATTCCCGCGTCGCCGTCGATCAGGTACGGCGTGAACATCGCGTGCCCCGTGGTATCGCGTCCGCCGCGGTACCAGAGCAGCACCGACGGGTCGTACTCGCCAGGGTCGTTGCCGTTGTGCGCGAGGAACCGCTTTCCCGTCACGAGGTCCATCGCGCCGTCCCCATCGAGATCGCCCGCGGCCAGCGCATGCATCACGGAGACGCGATCGTCGATCGTGTGGTTGACCCAGCGTGTCGCGCCGGCAGCATCGCGCACCTGCTCGTGCCACCACAGACCGTAGTTGTGGGCCGAAGAGGATACGACGTCGCGGTCGCCGTCGCCGTCCACGTCGAACGCGTACATCTGCGCGGCGGGTGCGCCAAGATCGGCCAGGTGCTCTTCCCACACACCGTCGGCCCGGGCCGGCGCGCGGTACCACGCGTCGATCGAGAACACGTCGGCGCGACCGTCGCCGTCCACGTCTCCGACGCCGAGCCCGTGCGGCAGGGCGCGGTCACGCGCCGGCGGCAGCGGCTCGCCGATCGCGTGCCGCGTCCACGTCGTGTCGCCGGCGCGCGCGGGCGCCTCCATCCACACCATCTGCCGCGCCGAGGCGTCGACGAACAGGAGATCGGCGCGCCCGTCACCGTTCACGTCGGCCAGCTGCGGCGACTCGCTCGCCACGGCGGGATGCACCACGCGCCGCACCCACGCGCCGTCGCGACCCTGCGGATTCTCGTACCAGTAGCCGGCACGCCCGGGGAAGTCGAACTGCACCACGTCTGGCCAACCGTCGCGGTTCACGTCGAGCGCGAAGTCGAGGAAGGAGTCGCTGTAGCCTCGGTGCACCGAGAACGTCTTCACGGGCCGGAGCTCGTGCGCACGCCAGCTCGGTGCCTCGAACCACAGCGCGCCCGCGACGACGTCCACGTCGCCATCGTGGTCCACGTCCGCCACGGCGACCCCTTCCGACACGAAGTCGTGGCTGAGGACGTGCTTGCGAAAGCGCACGGTGGCCGATGGCGACGCGAGCGGCCCCTCGGCACGCGGCGTCAGCTCGCGAATCTCGATCTCGCGAAGCCGGACCGTGTCCGACGTCTCGCTGCCGCCCCGGATGCACACCACCCCCGCGCGCGGAAGCGCCTTCACGCGATCGATGTGGTCCGACAGCAGCCGTCCGTTCACGAACAACCGCACCTGACCGCCGTTGGCGTACATCGCGTGGTCGAGCCATTGCGCCGTGTCGCTGATGCGCGCGAGGACGTCCGCGTCCCCGCGCGCGAGCACGCGGCCTCGCGCGTCGCGCAGCGAGCCGGCGCTCGCGAGCGCGATGCTCGTGGCAGGACCGCTGGCGCTCCGTCCATCACTGCCTGTCTGCGCGCGCAGGAGCACGTCGGACCGTGCCCTGCTGCTCGACGCGTGGGCGCGGAAGCGCAGCACGAAATCCCCGTACGACTGCTCGGTGCACAGCGCGTCCGACGGATTGCCGCCGCGCAGCACCAGCGCGCCGTCCTCGATTCCGTACTGCGCCGCGCCCTTCCAGCCAGCCAGGGAACGCCCGTCGAAGAGCGGCGTCCAACCGTGCGCCGCCGCGGGCTGCTGTGCCGCCGCGGACGCCGTCGCCAGTGCCTGCGCGATCGCGGCTGCGAGGAGAGCGTGAGTTCGGCGGCGAGTCGATGCGACGGACAGTCTCGATGTCGGCATCTAGCGCAGCGTGCCGAGGTAGGCGATCAGATGGTGCAGCTCCGGCTCGGCGATGACGTCCATGAAGTTGTTCGGCATCAGCGTGTACGGCGTGATCCGCCGCTGCGCGATCTGCGACTTCGGCACGCTCACCTCCTTGCCGTCCCGGTCGACGAACGTGACGCTCACTCCCTGCTCGCGGCGATAAAGTCCCGTGAACACGTCGCCGTTCCTCAGGATCACCGTCTCGTAGCGGAACGCCGGCGCGACGTTGCGGTTCGGCGCCAGCACCTTCGCCAGCAGATCGGCCGGCGCACGATGGCCGACACCGTCCAGCTGTGGACCGACCTGTCCTCCCTCGCCGCGCGCGGAGTGACAGGGCGCGCAGTTGGCCGCGAACACCCGCGCGCCCTGCTCCGGCGAGGCCGTACGCACGTCGAGCCGGCGCGTGATCGCATCGATGCGGCTCTGCCGCGTCGACTCCGCCGAGGAGTCCGCACGCGCCAGGTCGGCGACCGCAGCGCGGATCGACTCCGGCTTGCCGGCGACGAGTCGCTCGCGAAGCGTCGGGTCGGCCACCGCCTGCGCTGATACGCGCCCGCTCCGGACGGCATCGAGCAGCAGCTCGGCGCCCGCGGCGCTTCCCGCGAGCGCGTACGTGATGCGCTCGCGCACGCGCGGGGAGGCCGCATCGACCGCGCGCGCGAGATGAGGCAAGCCTTCCGGCGCGGCGGCCGCGAGGACGCCGACGAGCTCTTCGCGCATCGGTGCGGGCGTCGTGCCGTCGGTCAGCGCGCCACCGACGAGGGCGAGGTGCCGCGATCGATCGAGCGCCAGGAGCGCGCGCCCCGCCGCGACGCGCGCCGCGGGCTCGGATCTCGGATCGGCGAACAGCACGAGCAGGGTCGGCTCGGCCGATCGCATTCGCAGATCGCCGGCGATGCGCGCCGCCTGCTGCCGGCGCAGGCTCACGTCTCCCGGCTTGAGCCCCGCCCCGTACGCCGGATCGAGGTAGTGCGCGACCAGCGACTCGCTCCACGCGCGCATCGTCGCCGGTGCCGCCTCGCCGCGCTCCGCGATGCCCGCCCGCGCCACCTCGTGCAAGTCGATCTGCAGATCGAGATCGGTCGGCACGCTGCGCTGGACGAGCCCGGGCAGAGGCTCGGTCTCGGCGGCCGGCGCGTAGCGCGCGACGTGCCGCAGGTAGTGGATCATCCGCTCGCGCGGCTCCGACACGCGCTGCAGATGCGCCAGCAGCAGGCGGGCCGCACCCGCCGTGGGAATCCCGCTCGCTGCGTCGGCGATCGCCCTCGAGTCGCTCTCGGTCCACTCCGTCGCGCGCGCCCGATCGAAGATCGCGGGATCGCGCAGATGATCGCGCAGCGCCACGCGCACCGTGTACAGGAGATGCGTGTCTTCCGGCGGCACCTGACTGCGCAGCTCCAGCAGCGGTCGCATCGCGCTCCACGCCGGATGCCGGCCCAGCGCCTCGACGGCGACTCGACGCACGTGCGGGCTCGCGTCGCGCAATCCGCGCTCCGCGACCGTGCGGTCGGCATCGGAGAGCGATCGCGCCTCGCCCATGATTCGCAGCGCGTGCACGCGCACGAGCTCCTCGCGATCGCTCGCGGCCTCGCGGAGCCGCTCGGGAGGCAGCGCACCAAGCCGCGCCAGGACCCACAGCCCGCTCGCGCGTTGCTCGGGTGTCGCCGAGCGTCGGGCGACGATGCGCCGCACCGCATCGGTGACGGCGGGTCCGCCGCGGTCCGCGAGCTCGTTGGTGGCCAGCAGGCGTACGGCCACGTTCGCGTGCGCCAGGTCGTCGATGAGCTCCTGCGTCGTGGCGCGCGTCCAGTCGCGGCGCGGCATTCTCGCCGGCGAGCCGACCCCTTCGCCCGTGTACACGATCCGCCAGATGCGCCCACTTCGCCGGTCGCGACGCGGGTCGTCGAGCGGGAACTCGTAGTGCCCGATGATCGGGTTGTAGAAGTCGGCCACGTACAGCGCGCCATCGGGACCGAGCTCGATGTCGACCGGGCGGAAGTTCGGATCGTCGCTCACGACGAAGTCGGGCTGCTCGACCGCCTCGGGCGAGCTCCCATGCCACCGGAGCGTGTTCCGATTGATCCGGTTCGTGACGACGTTGCCGCCGAAGAAGTTGTCGCGATACGCGGCGGGGAAGTGATCGGCCTCGTACAGCACCACACCGGCGATCGCCGTCGAGCCATGCAGATGCTCCATCATCGGCGGGCCCCAGCCGATCCCGCTCGGCAGCCGGCCGAAATGCGGATACTCGGCGCCGCGGATCGGCTGGTAGATCGGCTTCGTGTGCGAGTCGGACGAGTAGAAGTAGCCGAACCGGTCGACGAACATCCCGAACGGGTTGACGCGTCCCCACGTGAGCTGCTCCACGCGCGTGCCGTCGTCGCGGAAGCGGAACGTGTTGCCCGAGACCATGCGGATGCTGTCGCCGTCCGTGCCGGCCACCGTCGACCGGTTGCTGAATCCATGGCCCGCGTGGATCCATCCGTCGAAGCTGCGCAGCAGACTGTTCACCATCCCGTGCGTGTCGTCGTACTCGAACGGCCCGTAGAGCACGCGGCGCTCGTCGGCGTGTCCGTCGCCGTCGTGGTCGACCATGCGATACACGTTCGGGATGCTGTAGACGATCGCGCCGTCGCGCATCGGCACGATCCCGATCGAGATGTTCAGGCTGTCGGCGAACGTCGTGAATCGGTCGGCGCGGCCATCGCCATTCGTGTCCTCGAGGATGGAGACGCGGTCGCGCCCTGCACCGGCTGCCGCCGCGATCGGATACTCGCGCGAGTGCGTCACCCACAGCCGTCCGCGTGCGTCGAACGCCAGGTTCATCGGCTTGTCGATGTCCGGCTCGGCGGCGACGAGCTGCACCTCGAACCCGGGCGGCACGTGCAGTGCTGTCCGCTCCGCCTCGGGGGTGCGCCAGCTGGAATCCGGCCCGATACCGAGTGGGGGCTGGGCCGGGCCGTCACCCCCTCCTCCCGACACCAGGGCGAGCACGGTCAGTGCGGCGACGCCGTGGAGAAGACGCATGGGCGTGGGGCTGGGGTCGGGACGTGCTAGTCGCGCGTCAGTGCGATTCCTTCGCCCGTGAATCCGCCGCCGGTGAGCGTTCCCACCATCGTATTACCGCTTTCCACAATGGCGGTGAGCGTGATCGCCGACGCGCCGCTGGGGGTGAGCGTGCCTGAGAAAGCTGGCGGATTGAACGTCCCGGAGATCGAGAGACTGCGGGTGCCCGCCGCGGTGCTCGTGATGGTGCCGGTTCCCGCGACGGCCGCGTTGGACTGCTGCAGGTTGAGGACGAACGATTGGCCCGTGGATGTCCCGCGCCAAGTGCCGGTCACGGTGTTGTCGCGCAGGGCGGAATCGATGCTGCTGCAGGCAGCGAGCGTCGAGAGCGTGACGACGGCGAGGAGTCGGCGCATCGGGCCTCTGAAGAGTGGAGTGGACGGGCGAGTACCTGAGTGGCACGCGGCCCCCCGCTCGACGCAATCTCGTCCAGCGGGGCACACCGATGCAATGCCGACACCCTGGGTCTCCGGCGGCGTGCAGGCTATCTGGCGACGGCCGGATCCGGGCTCTATGATGGGGCAGCCGTTCGGAACGCAGCGGACGCCACGCGCCATTCCTCCTTCCGGTGCGCGTGCCTGAGCAAGTCACGACGTCATCGGCGGCCCGCAGGATGGGGTTCGTCCACCTCGACCGGTTGCGATGTCGCCCTCGGAACATTCCGATCTCTGGGACCGCCTCCAGTCGCTGCTCGGCGACGGCTATCGTGTGGAGCGCGAGCTTCCCAGCGGAGGGATGAGTCGGCTCTTCCTGGCGACCGATCTCTCGCTCGGCCGTTCCGTCGTCGTGAAGGTCCTGCCGCCCGAGCTCGCGGGAGAGGTCAGCGCGGCTCGATTCCAGCGAGAGATCGCCGTCGCCGCGCATTTCCAGCATCCGCACATTCTCCCGATCCTCAGCGCGGGCGCCGACGAGTCGCTGCTCTACTACACGATGCCGTTCGTCGACGGCGAATCGCTGCAGCAGCGCATGACGCGCGAGGGCCGGCTTCCTGCGTCCGACGCCTACCGCTACCTCGCGGAGATCGCCGACGCGCTCGCGTACGCGCACGCGCACGGCGTCATCCATCGCGACGTCAAACCCTCCAACATCATGATCGCCGGCGAGCACGCCGTGCTCGTCGACTTCGGTGTCGCGCAGGCGATGGTCGAAGCGGCGATCGACGTCAGGATCACCGGCACCGGCACCTACGTCGGCACGACGCAATACATGGCGCCCGAGCAGTTCGCCGCATCGTCGGACGTCGATGCGCGCGCCGACGTGTACTCGCTCGCGGTCGTCGTCTTCGAGGTGCTCACCGGAAGCTTCCCCAGCACCGACGGCACTGGTGGTGTGGTGGCGCAGTCACGGACGCAGCGGGCGCCACGCTCGCTCGCCGCGTTGCGGTCGGAGGTTCCGCACGCGCTGAGCGATCTGATCGAGAGAGCGCTGGCACCCGAGCCGGAGCAACGCCTGGCCAGCGCCGCCGAGCTCCGCGACGGACTCGCCGCCGCCCTCGTGCAGCCGTCGCGGCCCTTCTATCGACGACCGCTCGGCGTTCTCGCGCTCCTGGCCGGCGCGATCGTCCTCGCGGTGCTCCTCTGGCGTCGCGGCTCGAGACCTGCCGTCGACGACGATCGCGTCGCCGTCGCGCCGTTCGAGGTCGTGCAGGGGGAGAATGCGCTCTGGCGCGAGGGGTTCGTCGACGTGCTGTCGGCGAATCTGGATGGCGCCGGTCCGCTCCGCACCGTACCGCCGTCCGTCGTGATGCACCGGTGGGATGGTCACGCCGACGTCGAGTCAGCCGTCGCCTTCGGGAAGCGCACGGGAGCGCGCTTCGTCGTGCTCGGCCGCGTGCTCGAAGCCGGGCGCGATTCGGCGCGCGTCACGGCGTGGCTCGTGGACGTCGTGACGGGGCACCGTGCCGAGCCGGTCGAGCTGCGCGACGCCACGGAGCGGATGGATCGCATCGCCGATTCGCTCACGATCGCGCTGCTCCGCGACATCGGCCAGGTCCAACCGGTCGGCGCGGTCCGGCGTGCGTCCATGAGCTCCGCCTCCCTCCCGGCGCTTCGCGCCTTCCTGACGGGCGAGCAGTACCTCCGCCGCACCGAGTGGGACTCGGCTCGCGTCGCGTACGAGCGAGCGATCGCGCTCGACAGCACCTTCGCGCTCGCGCAGTCGCACATCGGGCTCACCTATGGCTGGTCGCGGTTCGGCACCGACTCGCTGGCTCGCGAGCACTGGCTCCGCGCGGGCGCACTCAACGTCGGACTCGGCGCGCGGGACAGCTTGCTCATCGTCGCCGACTCGCTGCGCAGCGTCGCCTATGCGTACGGCGGAGATCCACGATATCGCACGCACGTCGTGCGTCTCTTTGCCACGCTCCGGAGGGCGAGCAGCCGATACGAGCAGGATGCCGAGACTTGGTATCGACTGGCCGACGCGTACTTCCACTTCGGGATCGGGCCGGGGCTCGGAGTCCCCGAGGCGGACATTCTTCACACCTTCGATCGCTCGATCTCCCTCGACTCCGCCTTCGCCCCGGCCTACATCCATCCGATCGAGCTGGCGTTCTCGATCGGGGACTCCGCCCGCGCACTTCGCTACGCGCGACGGTACTTCGCCCTGCTGCCCGGCGACGTGAGTGCGGAGGGAACGCGGCTGGCGGCGCACTTGATGGGCGGAGCGAGTGACGTGCTCGAGGCACGCCAGACCATCGACACGGCGTCGAAGGACCTGCTCTTTCAGGCATACGCCGCGGCCCGGCGGGCCCTCGACCCGCGCGCCGCTGCCCTCGAGTTGCTGCGGGCGATGTCACGTGCGCCCCGCGCCGTCTCTCCACAGTTCGCCGACCCTGCATTCGCGCGCCAGCGGCTCGCGCTCCAGCTCTCGTTTCGCGGGAAGTTCGGCGAGGCGTTGGCGCTCCCCGAGACGCGGCTGAGCGGCGTGCTGGGCGAGATGGTGTTGGCGAATCGGAGTGTGGAATCGCAGGGACGACCGGTGTTCGCCGAATGGCTGCGGACCGACCCACGCGAGCCTGTGTACCGATCGCCGGTGCTCGTCGCTGCCGGTGCCTGGTGGGCGCAGCAGCACGACACGCTCTCCCTTCGCGAGATGATTCGTCGCACCGGGACCGTCTCGCCTCGTGGCGCCGCCGACGCTTCGATCGCCGCGTATTCCGGCGCGGTCGCGGGCGCCTACCTCGCACTCGCGCGAGCCGACACCGTCGAAGCGCTCCGGCGGTTCGCTGCGTTGCCCGACTCGCTCTGTCAGCTGTGTGCCGTGCCGCGCCTGGTCTATGCTCGGCTCCTCTCCTCGCGCGGGCAGTTGCGCGAAGCCGCGTCGATCCTCGACGATCGAGCCACACTCCTGCCCTCCGCGATTGACGTGCTCTGGGCACTCGAGCGCGCGCGCGTCGCCGACCGGCTTGGCGACCGACTCACGGCGCGCCAGGGTTATGCCCTGGTTGCGGGGGCGTGGCAGGACGCGGACCCCGAGCTCGCGCCCGTCGTCGAAGAGGCGCGCACCGCGCTGCGGCGACTGGGGCGCTAGTCACCGCGTGGCGATCGACATGTACGGCGCGACATTGTCGGCGATCGCCCGAAACTCCTCCCGCGTCAGCGGGAGCTCCTCCCCGATTGTCCGTCTCGCATCGCGCGCCACTCGCTCCCGCCACCAGTGCTGCATCACGGGACCACGGTTGGACGCATCCCCATGTTCTGCGCCGCGAATGCCCACTGGTCCGCGAGCTCGGCGATCCGCTTGTCCGTCGGGAGGTAGCCGTGCGAGCCTTGTGTCTGCACCTGGACGAGAATCGGTTTGTCGCAGCCCTGCGCCTCCTGCAGGGCAGCCGTGAACTTGAACGTGTGGCTCGGGACGACGCGGTCGTCGTGATCGGCCGTCGAGAGAAGCGTCGCGGGATAGCAGGTTCCAGCCTTCACGTTGTGGAGCGGCGAGTACTTGATGAGATAGTTGAACGCCGTCGAGTCGGTCGACGCTCCATACTCCGCTGACCAGGCGCGCCCACCGGTGAACTTGTCGTAGCGAAGCATGTCCATGACGCCGACGCCCGGGAGCGCGACGGCGAAGAGGTCTGGACGCTGCTCCTCGACGGCGCCGACGAGCAATCCGCCGTTGGATTCGCCCTTGATGCCAAGATGCGCTGGCGACGTGTACTTCTCGCGGACGAGGTACTCGGCCGCCGCGATGAAATCGTCGAATACGTTCTGCTTCTTCTCGAACATCCCGGCCCGATGCCAGTCCTCACCGTACTCCGCGCCACCCCGCATGTTCGCCGTCGCGTAGAGCCCGCCTTGCTCGAGCCACGCCAGCACGTCGGGGCTGAAGCGTGGCGTCAGGCTGACGTCGAATCCACCATACCCGTAGAGCAGTGTCGGGTGGGATCCATCGAGCGCGAGGCCTCTCTTCATCGTGATGAAGACCGGCACCTTCGTGCCGTCCTTCGATGTCGCAAAGACTTGACGCGTCTCGTAGCCAGCGGGATCGAACGCTCTGAGCTTTGGTGGTGAGATCGCCGTGCTCTTTCCGGTCGCCGGATCGTAGCGGAACGCCGTCGACGGATAGAGCGGCGACGTGAACCGATAGAACAACTCGGGCGAATCCGCGCGCGCCGTCATCCCCGCGAGCGAGCCGATGCCGGGAAGCTGCAACGCGCCGAGCGGCTTGCCGTCGAGGGCGAAGAGCTGGATGTTGGATTTGACGTCGTCCAGGTAGTTC
>QHVE01000046.1 GCA_003223455.1 Gemmatimonadota bacterium
GGCTGCTCGTGAGCCCTTCCACCGGAGCGCCCGACTGACGATGCCCGCTCACCCACCTCGCACGTGCCGACTCGAAATAGGTGGGGCGAATCGCGTTGCGCGCGAGCGCGCTCGCACGACTCGCGGCGTCGGCGAGCTGGCCATGGTGCGCGAGTCGCGCGAGTGCGGCGAACGACTCGGCGGCGTCGATCCATGCGAGTGAGAGCGTCAGCTCGTCGCGCTGTGCATCCTGTTCGTTTCCTCCCTGCTTGCCCGATGGAATGCGGGGCAGCGAGCCGCCGGGCGGAATCGTCGAGCGACAGTAGTCGTAGGCGGCGCGGATCGAGCGCCAGTGGGCGTTCACGAAGTCGACGTCGCCCGTCGTGCGCACGTAGTCGCGCATCGAGCGGAGAAAGTCGAAGCTGATGTCGACGTGCACGAACATGTAGGGATACGATCCGGCCCAGTCCACCAGTCCGGCGCTCTGCGACATCTCGTGCCAGATGGCACCAGTGCGCTCGTTCTGGTAGCGCATGATGAACGCGAGCTCGTCGCGCGCGCGCTCGTACGCTCCCTCGCGAAGCAGCGCGTCGACGGTGACGAGGCCATCGCCCGCGAAGAACCAGGCGTATTGCGGGCGGCGAGCGCCTCGCGACGGCCCGTATCCGGCCACGAGCCCGCAGCCGAGCTGCGGGTTGCAGGTCCAGGCTTGCTCCAGGCTGACCTGCGCCCAGCGCAGCGCCCGATTCACGGCGCTGTCCGGAGTCTCGATGTCGATGAGATGCAGGCCCGAGTAGCGCGCACGCGCGCGCGACTCGTCCTCTGCCCGCTGCGCCGTCAGCTGTTGGGCGATGGCGAGCGGATCCTCTTCGCGCGTGCTCGATCCCACGAAGGCGACGACGAGCTCGCGCTTGGTCCCGGGCGTCCATCGGAGTGTGAAGGCGTGGTTGCGCTCGAACTCCGCGCCTCTCGTGTTGTTCTGCGGCTCGTCGTGCGTCACGATGTCGCGCGAGACGATTGCCGCGCGGAAGCGACGCGTCGGCTCGTCGAGGACATACGCCGCGTGGGTCGAGTCCCAGTGGATCTCCTGTCCGCCGATCGCTGCCGGCCACATCAGGTTGAGCGACGGAGTGAAGTGCACCGTGATCTCGACGGGACGGCTCGACTCGACGGAGTAGCCGATCGTGGCGCCCGGCGAGTCGACCGGCGTGAAGATGCGCTCGCGCACGACGAACCCAGTCCCGCGGTACTCTCGCATCGTCGCCATGGGAGTCTGCTCGATGCTGCGCAGCGCCGAGCGCCCATCGATCTCGCTCGTATCGCCTTCGACGCGAACGGTGATCCGGTAGCCCCGGAGGAGCTGAAGCGGCGGCGTCCACACCTCGAGCCCCGGCGAGTTGTACCCGGCGACGAAGGCGCGCCGACCCGGCACGATGGTGAATCGTCCGGACGTGGTCTCCAACGCGTTCCATCGAAGATCGGCGAGCGAGGCGGCACGCTGGCTGCGCACGGGAGGCGCGGATAACGACAGCCCGCCGATCACGAGGGCGGCCAGACACCGCCAAACAGAGAAGCGGTGCACCACGCGGCTCCGGTCGAGGAATCGCGATTGTATCCGGCGGCCGGACCCGCGGCAAGAACGACCGAGACCTCGCCACACTGGTAGGCGGACGAGTCGGGCGCGAGCTTCCGGATCAACGCCGCTCGCCGCTCCGACGTCCATCGCCTTTCGTATCGCATCGATGAATCCGCATCCTCGCCTCGCGCGTGCGCGCTCGATACTCGGCGGATCCCTGCTGCTGGCTACGAGCGCTACGGCGGCGCCCGCGCAGGCCGTGAATCGGGCGACGGTGCTGTCGCCCGCGACGATCTCCGTGGGCAACGTCTTCCGCGGCACCTTCTCGCCGGACGGGAAGCGGCTGCTCTACTTCCGCCGCACGGCGCCCATGGGTGAGCAGTACGAGATCGTGGAGTCGCGTGTCACCGCGCGAGGATGGTCGGCGCCCCGGCGGGTCGACCTCGGTGCCGCGAGCTCCGATCTGTATCCGAGCCTCAGTGCCGACGGTCGCCACCTCGTGTTCGCGTCGTACAGATCGGCCGACAGCTCCGCGACGGGAGCAACGCAGCTGTGGATCGCCGATGCCGTGGGGGACCGATGGGGCGTGCCGCGTCGCATCGCCGAATCTCCGACATCGGCCTATAACGCGGAGCCGCAGTTCGCCCCGGACGGCAGCATCTGGTTCACCTCCACGCCGAAGGACGGAGCGCCGCGACGGTTCCTCCGCGCGTGGCCCGATGGGCGCGTCGAGGCGAACGCGATCATGTCTCGATGGAGCGATTGGCGGCGCGACCGTTTCGTGTGGA
This sequence comes from Gemmatimonadota bacterium, assembly GCA_003223455.1. GTDB lineage: Bacteria > Gemmatimonadota > Gemmatimonadetes > Gemmatimonadales > Gemmatimonadaceae > AG11. The sequence continues at coordinate 2,344 of QHVE01000046.1, forward strand.
GTGGGTCGCCGAGTCCCGATGGGAGAACCATCGTGCTCACCGTCTCGCGCATCGACAGCGTCTCGGGCCGAATGCTGCCGTCCGATCTCTACGTCACGGAACGCGTGAACGGTGGATGGGCCACGCCACGACCGCTCGGGGGTGTCAACACGCCCGGTCTCGACAACTTTCCGTTCTTCCGAGACAGCGAGCTGTATTTCGTGCGTGACTTCGAACGCATCGAGCATCTGCCACTCGTGGCGGCGCTGAAGGACAGCGTGCCGGCCGTCGATGCCGAGCTGGTGATGCCGTTCGAGTACGAGGACACGCGTCTCTACGTGCCCGTCGAGGTTCACGGTCGGCTCTGGTGGTTCATCCTCGATACCGGTGCGCAACCCACCGTGCTCGACGACCGTGTCGCGGCCGCCGCGCACGTCGCCGGCCACGACACGACGTCGACGACGGGCGCCGGCGCGGGCCGACTGCGTCGATCGACGGGCGACGAGATCGCGCTTCGCCTCGGCGGGAGCACAATGACCGTGCACCAGCCGGCGATCGCGCCGATCGACTCGGTGCTCTCGCGGTACACGGGTCGTCACGCCCCCGGCATCGTTGGATCGCAGTTCTTCGCCAACCGCGCGGTCACGGTCGACTTCGAGCAGCGCCTCGTGTACGCGCGGCCCTCGGCCGACGCGTACGAGCTCGCCAACAGCGTCGTGCTTCCGATCGACGTCGACGGTGCGATTCCATATCTGTCCGCGACGCTGCGCTTCGCCGGAGGCAAGACGTTGACCGCCAGGTTGCTCGTCGACCTCGGCGCGAAGTCGACGCTGCTGCTCACGGAGCCGTTCATCGAGCGGGCCGGACTGCGCGAGCTCCGGGCGTCCGGAACTCGCTCGTCGCTGGGTGCGGGCATCGGTGGAGAGACGCGGTACGCGTTCGTGCGACTGCGATCGCTCGAGCTGGCGAACACCCCGAGCATTCATCTCGATTCCGCGGTGATTGGACTCTCGATAGGCGGCACGCTTCGCGCGCGCGGCTACGACGGCCTGCTGGGCGCCGAATTCCTGCGGCGCTTCCGCGTCACGTTCGACTATCCGAGGAAGCGCCTCATCCTGCGTCCGCGCGTGCCCGCACCGCCGAACCTCGACTTCGACATGAGCGGAATGTTCATCGTCGCCGAGGGCGCCGATCTGCACGATCTCGTGGTCGCGGATGTGGCGCCCGGATCGGCCGCCGCCGTGGCAGGCGTGGCGGCGGGGGATCACATCGTATCGATCGACGGTCGCGACGCTCGGAGCATGTCGCTCGGAGCGGTGCGTTCGCTCCTTCGCGGTCCGGAGGGAAGGCGGGTCGTCGTCGAGATGCAGCGCGGCGGAGAGCGAAGATCTGGACGGTTGGCACTGGCACGTCGCGTGTGAGGCAAGGGCGGTCACTCGCCCAGCGAGCGTCTCCCTCCGCAGATTACCTTGCACCACCATCACCCACAGGAGGCATCGGAATGACGTCCAGCTCCACTGACGCACCGATCATGACGTCGCAGCAGTTCCTCGAGCATTGGCAGGGACACCGCGCGCTGACGCGACGCGTCATCGACGCCTTTCCCGAGGACAAGCTGTTCAACTACTCCGTCGGTGGGATGCGCCCGTTCTCCGCGCTCGCCATGGAGTTCATCGGCATGGCGGTGCCGACGCTCAATGGCGTGATCACCGGTGAATGGTCCCAGTATGCCGAGGCCAAGGCGACGACAAAGGCGGAGCTGCTCCGGCAGTGGGACGACGCGACGGCCCAGATCAACACCCTGTGGCCGACGATTCCCGCGGCCCGCTTTCAGGAGGTGGATACGGCGTTCGGGCAGTGGAAGATGGCGATCTATGACCTGCTCCTGTACATCCGCGACAACGAGATCCACCATCGCGGCCAGGGCTACGTCTATCTCCGAACGCTCGGGATCGAGCCGCCGGCGTTCTGGGAGCGTGGCTGAGTCGATGCGTCTGCCCTCCATGCAATTCACCGCGCCCAGATCCGCTCGGCGAGCGGGCCTCCGCGCGTTGCTGCTCTCGTCCCTGCTCGCCGGTCGCGCGCTCGCGCAGTCGGACGCCGGCGAGACCGCCGCGCGGCCAGGTGCGGGCTGTCCAGCGGGGAGCACGGAGGTGCGCCCTGGCGCGTGCCGAGCACCGCAGCTTCCGCCGCCGAGCATCGTCGACTACCGGCCGCGGTCGACGCTGATCACGGCGAGGCACGATGTCCGCCGAGCGAAGTATCCGGTGATCGACTTCCACGGGCATCCCGAGGACCGTCTGCGCTCGGCGGACGCGCTCGCCGCGATGGTGCGCTCGCTCGACAGCATCAACGTGCGGCTGATGCTCTCGGCCGACAACATGTCGGGGCAGGCGCTGGCGAGCACGGTCGCGCTGGTGAACGGAACTCCGTACAAGGATCGCGTGCGCGTGCTCGCGGGGATCAACTTCCGCGACGTGGGCCCGGGATGGGCCGAGAAGGCGGTGGCGCAGCTCGAAGCCGACGTCGCGGCTGGCGCGGTCGGTGTCGGCGAGATCTCCAAGGGCTTCGGCCTGTCGATCAGAAAGCCGGACGGCAGTCGGCTGCACATCGACGACCCCGCGCTCGATCCGATCTGGGACGCCTGCGCGCGGCTCCGCCTTCCCGTGTTCATCCACACGGCGGACCCCGAGGAGTTCTTCCGGCCGCTGGACTACGCGAACGAGCGGTGGCTGGAGCAGGCGCTCTTCCCGTATCGCCACTACGCCCCGGAGCGATACCCGAGCTTCGAGGATCTGCTCACGGAGCGCGACAATCTCTTCCGCCGGCATCCGAAGACGACGTTCGTCACGGCGCACATGGGCTGGCAGGCGAACGACCTCGCGCGACTCGGCACGCTGCTCGACGAGCTGCCGAACGTGTACACGGAGATCGGCGCCGTGCTGTACGACATCGGGCGCCAGCCGCGCGGCGCGCACGACTTCTTCGTCAAGTACCAGGACCGGGTGCTGTTCGGAAAGGACTCGTTCCAGCCGTCGGAGTATCCGTACTACTGGCGCGTGCTCGAGACGCGCGACGAGTACTTCGACTACTACCGCGGCTACCACGCGTTCTGGAAGCTCTACGGCATCGACCTTCCGGACACGGTGCTGCAGAAGGTGTACTTCCGGAATGCGCTCAGGATCACGCCGCGACTGCCGAAGACGGGGTGGCCCGAGTAAGGCTCGAGTCCACTGAACGCGACGTCAGCCACAGCGAGCGATCCGCCGACATGTTCCGCCATCTTCTCTATCCCTTTCTTCCATACCGCTCGCTCGTCGTTCCGATTCTCGTCCTGAGCGCGATCGTCGTTCCCTGCTGGCTGCTCTTTCGACTGTACCGCGTTCGCACTTCCGGGCACCGCCCGTCGGTCGGACGCGAACTCGTGCTCCTGATCTTCGTCGTCTATCTCTCCAGCCTCGCCGCGGTCACGCTCGAACCCAACCATCCCTCGCGGATGGTTGCCGAGGCTTCGGTGGCGATCGACCTCCGCCCCAGTCTGGGATCGCTGACCTGTTCGTCCGCCTTTCTTCCCAGCGGTTCGACCGCCCAAGGGTTCTGCGTGCGGAATGCGCGGGGCAATCTCCTGCTCTTCATCCCGCTCGGCTTCCTGCTCACGCTGGTCTGGAAGCGACTTCGGTTCTGGAAGGGAATGCAGATCGCGATCGTGCTTTCATGCTGCATCGAGCTGCTTCAGTACATCTCGCGAGCGTGGGGGAGCTATCGAACGGCGGACATCAACGACGTCATCCTGAACGTCGTGGGGGCGGCAATTGGCCTGGGACTCGCGTCTCTGCTGCGGTTGCGGCAGGGTAGGCGACCCACGATTTCCCACGCGTGATCCGCCTCGCCACTCGTCCTCATGGTGCGTTTCGACCTCTCAACGGCCGAATCGGCCGATCACCCACCCGATCACGGCGCCTCCGACGGCGCCCAACACGAGGATCGGTGCGTACGCCTTGGTGATCACCGCGTCGGCCGCGCTGAGCAGCACTCCAATGGCGAGGCCAATCATCCAGGACGGGAAGCCGAGCGCGTCGACTTGCGGCGCCCCGACGACGGCGCCGATGACGACCCCGATGGCGAGTCGATTCACGAACGCGCCGAGCAACGCCGCCCGCTTGTCGGGGAACTGGAGCGGGAGCATCGACGCCGCGGAGAGCGCACCGTAGACGAGACCAGCCAGCAGGCCGAGCGAGAGGCGGGACATGAACAGGGTAGTGGCGGGAGACCCCAATCGTTCACCGGCCGGCGGAAGGACACAAGGTCGCCGTACGAATCCGTGTCCCGCGGTGATTGCGCCACGTCCTGGCGGACATGGAAACGGGAAGCCGGACCGCGCGTGCAGACTCCGTCGGTCGCCAGCCTTGACCTCGTCGCACACACGTGAGACTCTCGGGCACGCCACCCATACCGCTTTCCATGACCCGCGTCCTGCTCACGCCACTTCGTATCGCCCTCGTCGTCGCGCCGCTCACGTTCTCTCCGCTGGCGCCGAGCGCGGCGCAGCAGCCCGCGACCGATCCCTCCCGCCTCACCGTCGACCGCATCGTCTCCGGCGAGTTCCGCCACGAGGATGCAGGGCAGCTCCGCTGGCTCGACGACTCGACGTTCACCGCGCTCGTTCCCGTCGCGGGGGGCCAGGGGACCGACCTCGTGAAGGTCGACGCGTCGGGGCGGCAGACGGTGCTGATTCCGGCGTCGCGCTTCGTCCCCGCCGGTGCGTCGGCGCCGCTCGAGGTGGAGGACTACACGTGGAGCGACGACCACGCGCATCTCCTCGTCTTCACCAACTCGGCGCGCGTGTGGCGCGAGAACACGCGCGGCGACTTCTGGGTGCTGAGCGTGGCCGGCGGCGCGCCACGCAAGCTCGGCGGGGCGGCGGCGAAACCGAGCACGTTGCAGTTCGCCAAGTTCGCCCCCGATGGCCGGCGCGTCGCCTACGTGCGCGAGCACGACCTCTGGGTCGAGCCGGTGGCGGGGGGGCCGATCGTGCGGCTCACCCGCGACGGCTCGCGCACGACGATCAACGGCACCTTCGACTGGGTGTACGAGGAGGAGCTGTTCCTCCGCGACGGCTTCCGCTGGAGCCCCGACGGACGGTCCATCGCGTACTGGCAGCTCGACGCGACCGGCGTCCGCGACTTCCTCCTCATCAACGACACCGACTCGCTGTACTCGTTCACGATCCCCGTGCAGTACCCGAAGGCGGGGACGACGAACTCCGCGGCGCGCATCGGCGTCGTGAGTGCCGCCGGCGGACCGACGGCGTGGATGAAGATCCCCGGCGACCCGCGGAACAACTACCTCGCGCGCATGGACTGGGCGGCGAGCTCGACGCAGCTCACCGTGCAGCAGCTCAACCGCCGGCAGAACCAGCGCACGATGTGGATCGCCGACGCACGAGGCGGCGCGGCGCATTCGCTGCTCGTGGAGCGGGACAGCGCGTGGATCGAGATCCACGACGACGTCGAGGACTTCGGCCCGGGGCCATCGCTGCACTGGCTCTCCGACGGCTCGGCGTTCGTGTTCCTCAGCGAGCGTGACGGCTGGCGACACGCCTGGCTCGTCGACCGCGCGGGCACGACGAAGCTCATCACGCCGGGCGACTACGACGTGATGCAGGTGGCGAAGATCGACCTGCGCGGAGGCTGGCTCTACTTCGAGGCGTCGCCCGAGCGCGCGACGCAGTCGTACCTCTGGCGCACGCGGCTCGACGGGAGCGGGCGGCCCGAGCGCCTCACCCCCGCCTCGCAGCCGGGCACGCACGACTACGACGTCGGACCGAACGCGCGCTACGCCGTGCACCGCCGTTCGGCGTGGGGGACACCGCCGACGGAGGAGATCGTGCGGCTGCCGACGCACGAGACGGCGCGCACCCTCGTCACCAACGATCGCCTGCGCGAGCGGCTCGCGCCCCTCGCCAAGGGTGCGGTCGAGTGGTTCCAGGTGCCGACGGTCGACGGCCGCACGATGGACGGCTGGCTGATGAAGCCGGCGAACTTCGACTCGACGAAGAAGTACCCCGTGCTCTTCTTCGTCTACGGCGAGCCAGCCGACATGACGACGCGGGACGAGTTCGGCGGCGGAACGTGGCTCTGGCACCTGATGCTGACGCAGCAGGGGTACGTCGTGGCGAGCGTCGACAATCGCGGCACGCCGGCGCCCAAGGGACGCGCGTGGCGTCGGGCGATGCTGAACCGGTTCGGGGTGGTGCGCGTGGAGGACCAGTCGGCAGCGGCGCGCTACCTCATGCGCCGGCCCTGGGTCGACTCGACGCGCATCGGCGTGTGGGGGTGGAGCGGCGGGGGCTCGTCGACGCTGCTGCTCATGTTCCGCGCGCCGGCGATCTTCGCGACGGGGATGTCGGTCGCGCCTGTCGCGGACACGCGCAACTACGACACGATCTACCAGGAGCGCTACCTCGGCCTTCCCAGCACCGATTCGCTCGCCTACCACGACGCGTCGGCCATCCACTTCGTGAACGGGCTGCGCGGCAATCTCCTCGTCGTTCACGGCACGGGTGACGACAACGTGCACTACCAGGGCACGGAGCAGCTGATCAACGCGCTCGTCGCCGCCGGCAAGCAGTTCCAGATGATGGCGTACCCGAACCGGACGCATGGCATCTCCGAGGGGCCGGGGACGACGAAGCACCTCTACACGCTATTGACCCGATACCTGAACGAGCACCTGCCGGCGGGCGGACGCTGAACCACCCGCTTTCGAAGTCATCACGGCGAGAAGAGCGTCACGCTGTAGACGCCGACCGCGGGCATGACCGTCTTCTCCTGCACTCGCCCGCTCGGTGTGGTGGCCCGGATGGTCATCTCGACGCCCGGCGTCAGATTCTGGAACAGGACGCCGCCGTCATAGCTCCAGGCGTCGCAATTCGCATCCTGCACGACGCTGGGACCGACGCTTTGCCCGCCCACCACTTGCACCGTCGCATCGTCGATGCAGACGCCAGTCCCGTCGATCACCATGACCCAGACTATCCCCGATTGACCGCCCCCGGCTTTCGGAGCGACCGGCGCGGGCGATGCCGGCGCCGCGGCGGCTGGCGCCACTGGAAGCGTCGGTGGCCGCAGAGTGTCGTCCGCCGCACATCCCGCGAGAGCTAACGCGGCCAGCACCAAGTATGACGTTCTCATGTCCTCCTCCTCATTGCTCCGCACTCGAGACGGGAGCAGATGCACTGGTGAGCCGGGATGTGCGCTCGCGGGCCTCGGCGCGCCGCAAGTAAGGTCGAGGTCAGGGACGCCAGGCCGGTGCGCTGTGCGAGCCGCTCGTCAGGCGCGTGCGATTCGTGCCGTCGGCGTTGATGATGAAGATCCCATCGCTCCCGGCGAATGCGAGCTTGCTCCCGTCCGGCGACCAGGCGGGATCGGTGCCCTTCGTGAGTATCGTGATGACGCCGGTCGCGAGATCGAACAGCGCAACGTCGCTCGACGTACGATCGGACGGGTCCGCGCCGCGTCGAGCGAACGCGATCGTCTTCCCGTCGGGACTCCATGCAGGATCGCGGTCCTCGATGGCGTCATCGGTGAGGCGCACGATTCCCGAGCCGTCACGATTGACGAGGCACAGATCCGAATGGAGCCAGGTGCACGTCGCCGCGAGCCGCGCGCCGTCGGGCGACCATGTGGGCCGCTCCAGCGGGTATGGTATGGGTCCCTTGACCGACAGCTGCACCACCGACGAATCGCTCGTGCGCATCAGCACGACCTGAGCTGGACCGTCGGCGTAACCCCGGAGCTCGTATGCGATCGCGTCGCCGGTCGGAGCCCACGCAGGCCGGAATCCCGTCTTCGCCGCGTTCAGGTCGGTGCGGTTCCCGACCTCCGGATCCACGAGCGCGAGTCCGCCGACACAGACGTCGTAGTCCCAAGGGGTGCAGCTGCCGATCGAGAAGATCAGCTTCGTTCCGTCTGGCGACCATGCGGGAGCGTCTCCGGCTGTGAGCTGCATGCGCGCCGAGCCGTCGAGCCTGATCGATTCGATGTACCCTCGCCCGTTTCCGTTCTCGGTGTCCGTGCTGACGTACGCGATGCGTGGATACCGCACGGCCGGCGTGCAGGCGACATGGAAGGCCGGCACGACGGCCACCGTGCCGGCAACCACGTCGACGGCCGCCGGAGGTCCGCCGCTCACGGTGCAGTTCTCCGGCATGACTAGCTCCACCGCGTAGCTGCCGGGTGCGAGCCGGCCGACGTCCAGCCTGTCGATCTTGGCGATCGAGTACGTCTGGCCACCCACGAGCACGCTGAAGCTGTCGGGTGTATCGGGCCCCTCGGTGGACATCGTGACGGTGAGGCCTGTCGCGACGCACACGACATCGAACGTGACGTCGACGATCGTGCCCTCTTCAGCCGTCACCGATCTCACCGCCGCGCCGCCCACGGTGCAGTTCTTTGCGACGCCGTTCAGCGCGACAGAGTGGACGCCGGGTTGCACGAGCACCGAAGCGGGCGATGTGCCCCCAAGGAGGTCCCGCTCTTCACCGTCCACGACGGCCCTGTAGCCGTCCAGGTCCAGGTCACCACCGCTCGTGCGCGCCCTGACGCTCAGGAAGGTGTACCTCGGCGCCGTCGGAGCTTCCTTGCCGCTGCACGCCACGCCGAGGAGGAGAAGAAGTTTCAACCTCGATCTCCGCCACCACGATGTGGTGCTCGGCCTCACGCCTCTTCGCTCCGCCATGTGTCCTCCCGTCGTCGTGAAGCGAGAATCTCGGCGGCGACGCACATGAGCCGATCAGACTTCGGTCAGACAACGGTCAGAGAGGCGCGATCTGCTTGCCCGGCTTCCGTTGCCGGGCTACGTTCGGCGCGTGACCGATAGCCGAGCGACGCCGGTGGCCGCCCCACGCTATCTCCTGGGGACGTTCGGCACGCTGACCCTCATCGGTCCCGGCAATGTCACGGTGCTCGGCCAGCACGGACATCATCGGCGGCGCCTCGCACTGCTCGCGGTGCTCGCGGCGGCTGGAGAGCGGGGACGGACCCGCGACCAACTGCTCGTGCTGTTCTGGCCCGAGGCGGCCCAGGCGCGTGCGCGCCGCTCGCTCGATCAGCTGCTCTACGAATTGCGCAGCACGATCGCCAGCGCATTGTTCGCCAGCGCCGATCCGGTGCGGCTCAACCCGGAGGTGCTGGAGAGCGACGTGGACGCGTTCAACACCGCGCTCGCGCGCGGCGAGCTCGAGGCGGCGGTCACCGCGTACCGCGGACCCTTTCTCGACGGCGTCCACATCGGCGGCGCGCCGGAGCTGGATCGCTGGCTGGAGACCGAGCGCGCCCGGCTAGAGCGGAGCTATACCGGGGCATTGGAGAAGCTCGCCCAGCGCGCGGACGCGGACGGCGATCATGCCAGGGCGATCGAGTGGTGGCGCCGACTCACCGAGTCCGATGCGCTGAGCAGCAAAAACGCCACAGGACTGATCCGTACGCTGATGAACGCCGGGGAGCATGCTGCGGCGTTGCGCCATGCCGAGCGCTTCGAGGCATTGGTCTCGCAGGAGCTTGGAACGAGCGCAGGTCCGAATGTCGCCGCGCTCGTCGCAGAGGCCCGTGCCGGAGCAGGGCCCGACCGCGTCGTTGCGCGAATCTCGTCGTCGGAGGCCGCGGCGGCGTCACCGCCGCCGGAGATGGAACCCGGCGGCGCATCTGACGAGCCGTCATCAGTCGCAACGCTTTCGCCATTCCGACCCGCACACGTCGCGAACGCGCCGCGCAGGCATCACAGGACGGTGGTCGTGGCGGGACTCGCGCTCGTCGCGGCCGTCACTGCGGCGAGCGTCGCAATGGCACGTGTCCGACAGTCGACGCGGTCGCAGATCGATGCGGAATCGTCGATCGCCGTGCTTCCATTCGAGAACGTCAGTCGAGATCGGGAAGACTCCGTGCTCGTGGATGGCCTGAGCGAAGAGCTGACCTCCGCGCTCTCGAAGTTGCAGAACGTGCGAGTCATCGCGCGCGCGTCCACCGTCGCGTTCAGGAATCGCGGCCTCGGCGCGCGCCATATCGCCGACAGCCTCGGCGTTGCCCACCTCGTGGAGGGCAGCGTCCAGAAGAGTGGATCGCACTTCCGGGTGCGCGTGCGGCTGGTGAATGCATCGGATGGTGCGACACGCTGGTCGGACACGTACGACCGCGAGCGCGGGGACATTCTCGTGGTCGAGAGCGAGATCGCCGCCGCCGTGGCGCGCGAGCTGGGTCTCCGCATGCTCGGCGGCGGCACGGCACCGAGGCCGCATCGCGGCACACACGACATCGCTGCCTACGAGCTGTACGTTCGCGGCCGCGACCCGATCCATTTCAGGTCGGCCACGGACAGCGGACCTCTCGAAGGGCTCGCGCTGCTTCAGCAGGCCGTGGCGCTCGACTCCGGGTACGCGGCCGCGTACGCGCATATGCCGGCGATGTACTATGCGCTGACCACGTACGCCGACCTCGATCGGGCCCGCCGGCTCAAGCGACTCGCCGACTCCACCGCGCAGCTTGCGGTGCGCCTCGATTCGTCGCTGCCGGAGGCGTACATGGCGCTCGGGAAGGCGGATCAGATCGGGCTGAGCGATCTTCCCGGGGCGGAAACAGCGTTCCGCCGCTCGATCGCGCTCGGTGGCTCGCCGCGGGTACACGAGCTTCTCGCCGACAATCTCAGCTGGACCGGCCTCCCAGAAGAGGCGCTCGAGGAGGCGACGCGTTCGGCGAAGGAGGATCCGCTCTCGGCATCGGCGGCGGCGGAGGTGGGCAAGCATCTCTGCCTCAATCACCGCTACGCAGAGGGGATCGCCGAGCTCGCACGCGTCGCGGCCGTGCGTCCTCCGCTCCAGCGCGCGTCGTTGTACACGGCGATCTGCTACGTCATGCAGGACAGGTGGCCGGACGCGATCGCCAAGCTTCGCGGGACGTCCGATCCGCGCGGATCGAAGGATCCGCGCGTGCGATCGGTGCTCGGCTATGCACTCGCCCGGTCGGGCCGCACCGCCGAGGCGCGACAGATTCAGTCCGAGCTGCTCGCGGAGTGGCGATCCAAACGAAGAGGTGCGTACGAGCTCGCCGTGGTGACCGCGGGGCTCGGCGATGACGATCAGGCGTTCGCGTGGCTCGATCGTGCCGTCGGGGATCTCTCGCTGTACGGCTACATCATGTATCCGCTGTTCAAGGAGCTCCAGGCGGATCCGCGGTTCGAGCAGTTTCGTGCGCGACTCGGCGCCAGTAGTCGGGAGCGGCGCGCCGTACCAGCTCGATAGTGCGCTGACGCGACAGACACCGGTCGCATCCCGTTGTTCCGTTGCGAAAGTCCAATGTGCTGGTCTCCGGGTGGCGGATACTCTCCCCTCCATACTTCCACCGGGAGGCGCTTCGTGCGTCCAGGAATCCGTATAGTCGTGCTGGCTTTCGGCGTGGCGGTGGCATTGCCCGCCGGCGCGCAGAAGACGACGAACGATTCGTATGTATCCGACATGGTCACCACCCTGACCGATGCGTCTCGCTGGAGTCTGTCCGGCAACGTTGCCGCAAACACCTACGAGACGTTTTTGATGCAGAACGTGCCGGGAGGCCAGCGCGCCCTGCGCGGCAACAGCAACCTTGGTTGGGGTCTTGCGGCCGGCTTCGACATCGACGACAAGCTCGGCGTGCGTCTCGGCTGGACGTACACGAACGCGAAGCTGCAGTTCAAGGATTTCAGCGGTACGGGCGCCGAATTGCTGGAGTCCGGCGATCTCGGAAAGCTGAAGAGCAACATCGCCGCGCTCGACGTCGTGCACTACTTCGTGGGCTCGCGCTCGCTGATCGCGCCCTATGCCGGCGCGGGCGTCGCCGGCGTGTGGTCGTCACTCAGTCCCGAGGATGCGGTGCTGATCACGCCGGGTGGCTCGCAGCAGTTCCACCTGGGGATCACTGCGAACGTCGGCGTGCAGGTGCGATTCATCCCGCAGCTGTTCGGCCGCCTCGAGTGGAATACCCTCGGCGCGGGCAACCCATTCAACGGCAATCGCTCGTACAAGACGAACGTCGGAGACACCTTCGACGAGCCGAGCCGCGTGGCGAAGACGGAGTGGCGGTTCGCGGCGGCGTACTACTTCGGCACGCCGACTACGCAGCCGACGGTGACGGCGACCAAGACGAAGTGAGTCGATGGCGTGCGACGATGTCGTGGCACGCCATGAGCGCGGCAGGCGTCGGAGCGGCGACTGAGGCTCAGTGCGTGATGGCGAAGAACCACGTCCCGACGATCGGACCGCGCGGCGGACGCGTGCCCGGCGCCGGCGGAGGCGAGCCCGGGGCAGGCGTGGGCGCGGGCCCGTACTCCGGCTGGAAGAGATACGCGGTGTGCTTCACCGGATCGACGGCGATCGTCTTCGCGCCGCGCATCGTCGGCACGGTCGCCACGACGGTGTACTTGTCGGGCGAATCCTGGTGGACGACGGTGACGGTGCCGTCGCGTCCCGCCGGGATGTAGATGAGCTTCTCCGCCGGGTCCCAGCCGAGGGCGTCCACGCCGTCGCCGTTCGCGATCGTCGCCACGATCTTGCCGGTGCTCGCGTCGACGACGACGGACGTCTTGCCGCAGCCTGAGAAGATGCGGTTCGACGCGCCGTCGTAGGCGATGCCGGTCGGGCCGTCGCACGGAGCGATCGGCCAGGATGCGACGGCCTTCATGGTCCTGGCGTCGATCACCTGCATCGTACTCGTCCCTTCGTTGTTGACGAAGATCCGCCCCTTGCCATCGGACGCCGCGCCCTCGGGTGCGTTGTCCTCGAGCTGCGCCTCGCCGGTGATCTCGCCGGTGTTCGGATCGATCGCCGTCGCCGTGCCGATGGGCCGGCTGTGATTGGTGAGGATGATTCGGTCGTCGGCCGCGTCGTACATGATGCCGTCGAGGCCCCCCGACGGGACCTTGATCTTCCTGATCGGCGCCAGCGTCGTGAGGTCGAACATCGTGACCGTCGAGTCGCCGGCGTTGGTCGTGAAGCCGCGCTTGAGCTTCGGGACGAGCGCGATGCCGTGCATGCGCGGTGTGTCGGGGATGTCGCCGAGCACCTTTCCGGTCGTGCCGTCGATCACCATCACGTGCGTGCCGCGGGAGACGAACACTCGCCCCGTCCCGGGCTCGGCGGTGAGGTAATCGGTGCCGCCGTCGCCGCCGATGCTGAACTTGGCGACATGGAACGTCTGCGCCGCGGCGCGGTGCGGTGCGAGGAGCACGGCGCAGGCCGCGAGCGCCGCCGACAACGCCGGGAGATCGATCCGTTTCATTGCGAGCCGCACTCGGAAAAGGGGAGGGTAGGAGCGAGATGACAGCGGAGGTCGATTGTATCCGACTCCTCGGCCAGCGGCAAGCACTGCCGGTGCTCCTGCTCGAGGGCGACTCGCACGTGTTCGAGGTAGATCATCCGTACTCGGCCAGCTCGCCGCTGCAGCGGGAGCCGCTCGAGTGACCGATGAGGGCGTGGCGAGCGAGTCGGGACGCGGCGTTGCCTTGTTCGGGCGCCGTCCGAGGGCTATCTTCAATGTGAGGCGAGGAGCCGTCTCGCCGCCCGAAGTCTGGTTCTGATCGCCACGAGAATCCGATTCAATCGAACGAGCCAAGGGTCCGGCACTGTCCGGGCCCTTTCTATTTGTCGGCGCGGTCCGCGCGTCGAACTCTTCCGGAGCGAACATGGACTTCATGCAATTCGAGGACGACGGCCGCACGCTCACCTGCCGCAGTGCGTCGTCGCCAGCCACGCCTGGCACGAACTGGTGGTGGCTCGAGGTTTCGGGGGAGAATCAGCGGTACGCCGCGTTCCGGACGGAGCCGACCGACACGCCGGAGAACCTCCGGCCGCGCATCGTGGCGCACTACGCGCATCTGCTCGCCGAGCGTGCGCGTCCGCAGATCCACCGTCCGCACTGGTCGGGCCGCCCGAAGGCAGTGGCCCCGACCGAGGGCTGACGCTGAGCCGTTCTGGTGTGCACGTCGGGCGGCGCTCCCACGCCGCCGCGTGCGCCCTAGTTCCGTGCGGTAAACCTGGCCCGGAACTGCACCCACGCTGACTGCGGCTTCGACCCCGGCGCCGGGGTGTGCGCCGGCTCGAACCGGAAGCTCGACAGCGCGTTTCGCACGGCTGCGGTGAACAGCTCGTGCTCCGATTGCATGACCCGCATGCTCGACGGGTCGACGCGCCCCTTCTCGTTGACGCGGAGCTGAACGACGACTTCGCCCTCGACGCGCTGCGCGCGCAGCTCGTCGGGAAAGCGAAGAGTCGGCGCGGTGATGAGCACGGGGGGCGTCACTGTGGCGTCGTCGTTCCGCGCGGCGGACAACACACCACCTCCCGCTACGATCGGATCCGGCTCGGCGTCGCGTCCGAGCTTCGTCGCGGCGCGCACGAGGGAATCCACGCTCGGCACGGCGATCTTCGGAACGACGAGCCGGCGGAAGCTGGGCAGGGCGATCGAGAGGCCCGCTGCGGCTGAATGCGCGTCCGGCGCCGACTGCGTGGCCGTAGGCGTCGGAGTGGTGCGTGATCCGCTCGGTGTCGCCTCGGGCCCGGACGCCGCCGCCGCGTACGATCCCGCGCTCGACGCCGGTGTGAGAATCGCGTTGTGCGGCGCCGCGCCGGACGGGGCCCGCTCGGTCTCGCTCCTGCCGATGGATCTGAATCCGAAGCCGGCGACGGTGAGCACGACCACCGCCGCGGCAGCCGATGCGAATCGAATCGTCCGCGTGTCCGACCATCGTCGCCCCCGCATCGTGCTCGGCGAAATGTCCACGACGGGGATGATCTGCGTCTGCGCGAACAGTGCTGCCGTGTCGGCTGTCGGTGATACCAGCTCGACGCCATGCCACGGCGTCGGCACGCGCGGTGTGGGTAGCGGCGGCGCGACTTCGGGCGGCACGATGGGCGCCGGTGCCGGCTCGGCTCTCGAAGTCTGGGCGACGAAGGGATGCTCGGCCGCTGCCGCGATCGACTCGATGTGACGGCGATGCAGATCGATCAGACGGGCGTGCAGCGCGTGCACGGTGGAGTGATCCGCACCGAGCGCGCGCTCGCGCCTGAGAAGCGCGCGCTGCAGATGCACGAGCGCCTCGGCGATCTTTCCGCGCGCCGCACACGTCTCCGAGAGCTGCTCGAGCGTGATGACGATCGCCATGTGATCCGGCGCGAGCACGTCCTCGCGAATCCGCAGCGCCTGCCGGTACAGCTGTTCCGCGCCTGCCTCGTCACCGAGTCCGCGCTTCGCGACGGCGAGTCCGGAGAGCGCTGTCGCAACGTCGGGATGACGGTCGCCCTTGGCGCGCGCGATCAGGAGCAGCCGCTCGAGAATCGGCTCGGCGCGCGCGTGATCCGACTGTCGGAGGTGCAGCCGACTCAACTCGTTCAACGCCGGGCCGAGTGTCGGGTGCTCCGCGCCCGGATGCCGGTCAACGATAACAATCGCTTCCGAGATGAGTCGGTCGGCTTCCGAGTATCGGCCGAGCTTCTGCTCGAGCGTGCCGAGTCGAACGAGCGCCGCGACGTGCTCCCGCTGGAGGGTCGGATCGCTACGTGTCGCTTCGATGTCCGCGTTCAGCGTCTCGCCCGCAACATCCATGTGTCACACCGTGATGTGGCCCCGAAACCTTACGTCAGCGACGTCGCCTTATCCGGACGAATCGTTCGGGCGGAGGATACGAGGGTAGCGAGCACAGCAATTCACGGGATCGCTTGCGATCCTACGACGTCAGCAACGGCGCGAGCCGCGCCAGCGCGCCTGTCAGGTCCGGAATCTCGCTCAACACAGCATGCATCGGATCCGCACCGAGGCGCTCCATGCGGTCGATGGCATTGCGCATCGTGTAGTCCCGCGGATCCAGGCCGTCCACGACTTCGTCCCACTGCAGCGGCATCGACACCGTCGCTCCGGGCTCCGGACGAACGCTGAACGGCGCAACGATCGTCTGGCCGTGTCGGTTCTGCAGATAATCGAGATACACCTTGTCGCCGCGCCTCGTCACCTGACGCGTGATCGTCGCCACATCGCCGACTTCGCGCAGCATGACGCGCGCGAGCAGCTCGCCGAGGGTGCGCGACTGCTCGTACGTGCACAGGCGGCCGAGCGGCACGAGGACGTGCAGCCCCGTCTTGCCCGTCGTCTTCACGTAGTGCTGGAGCCCGATCTGCTCGCACAGCCGGTGCAGCACCTGCGCGCAGCGGATCACGTCGGAGAACGGCGCCTCTTTCGGATCGAGGTCGATCACGCACCAGTCGCATTGCTCGAGCGACCCGACGCTCGACGCCCAGACGTGAACAGGGATGCAGCCAAGGTTCGCGATGTAGAGCAGGGAATCCTCGTCGTCGCAGACGAAGTACTTCACGGTGCGCTGGCTCTCCTCGCTCCAGATGGGATGCGTGCGGATCCACTCGGGCGCGAACTCGGGCGCATCCTTCTGATAGAACTGCTTGCCGTGGATGCCGTCGGGGAAGCGCGTCATCACCAGTGGGCGGTTTCTCAGGTACGGCAGCATCCATCCGGACACGGCGCGGTAGTAGTCGATCAGATCGCCCTTCGTATAGTTCTCGGCCGGCCAGTAGACCTTCTTGAGGTTGGAGAATGACGTGAGGTGCGGAGTCCTCGACTCCGCGCTTCGCGCTGCGCTCGGAATGACGACTGTTGCCGTCATCCCGAGCGCAGTCGAGGGATCTGCACTTCCCGTCGTCATCCCGAGCGAAGTCGGGGGATCCGCACTCGGTGCTCTCGGCGCCCGCTCGCACTCATCCGGCCGCTTGTCGTCGCGGAGGCGCACGAAGGACGAGTGCCTCAGCAGCCCGTCCGGCGTGATGTCGCGGTACCGCACCTCGCACACGTATCGCGGCTCGACCCATGTGGTGGTCGCCGTCTCGGGGATGCCTTCGCTCGGCAGCGGTGCCTGGCCCGGCGTGACGGCCATGCCGTGGCAGGGCGCATCCCGCCGGATGTCGGGCGAGATCAGGGCGATGAGCTCCGCGAGCGTCGCGTCGTCCATCCCGGTGCCGACGCGGCCGACGTAGCACGGGTGGCCCTCGACGAACTCCGCGAGCTGCAGCGCACCGATGAACGCGCGCGTGCCCTTTGGTTGCGTGTAGCCGACGATCACGAAATCGCCCGTGCGGTCGGCCTTGATCTTGAGCCAGCTGGCCGAACGACCGGCGGTGTATCTGCTCTGCGTATTCTTGGCGATGATCCCCTCGAGCCCGAGCTTCTCGACCTCGCGATACATCGCCTCTCCCTCGCGCGGTATGTAGTCGAGCCCCCGCACGGCGCCGAGCCGCGGGACGATCTCCGCCAGCAGCCGGCGGCGCTCGAGAAGTGGAACGTCACGCAGATCGAAGTCCTCGAACGCCACGAGGTCGAAGGCGAAGAACGCCGCCGGCCGCTCCACCGCGGCCTGACGGATGTCGAGCGTGTTCGAGAGCCTGCCGCGCCGCTGGAGCTGGGCGAAGCTCGGCTTCCCCTGCGCATCGAGCACGGTGACTTCGCCGTCGAGGATGCAGGCGTCGTGCGGCAGTGCCTTCAACGCGCGCACGACCTCAGGGAAGACGGCCGTGTAATCGATCCCATTGCGCGAGAGGAGCAGTACCTCGTGGCCCCGCTTAGCGGCGAGGATGCGGTAGCCGTCCAGCTTGAGCTCGAAGATCCAGTCGTCGCTCGTGAAGGCGTCGTCGCGCGACTCGGCGAACATGAGCTCCATCGAGCGCGGATCGACACGAGATTTCGGGGCGCCCGTCGCCGCCACGGCCGCGCGCAGCGTCGTCGCCGGCCGTTCGCCCGCCTTCACCTGCTCCACGGTGAGCCCCGAGAGCACCGACGTCTCGTCGAACTCGTCGCCCGGCGACTTCACGAAAGCGTCGCGCTCCTTGAGCAGGAGCCAGTCCTTCTCGCTGCGCTTCGTCTTCACCAGCGCCCACTTGCCGCGGAGCTTGTATCCCTTCAGCTCGAACGCGAGCTTCCCTTTCTCCAGTCCTTCCCGCCAATCCTCCAGCGGCACCCACTCGCCGCGGTCCCACACGATGATCCCGCCGGCGCCGTAGTTGCCCTCGGGGATGATCCCCTCGAAGTCACCGTACTCGATCGGATGATCCTCGACGCGCACGGCGAGGCGCTTGTCGGCCATGTCGTACGACGGACCTTTCGGCACCGCCCACGATTTGAGCACGCCGTCCATCTCCATCCGCAGATCGAAGTGGAGATGACTCGCTGCATGCTTGTGCACGACGAACAGCCGCCCGGGGACGACCGAGACGGTGCCGACCGGCTCCGGCGATGAATCGGGGGAGCGCTTGGCGCGATATCCGGCGAGGCTGTCCACCGTCTGAGCCGGAGTTTCTTCGGGTCGCGGAGGGTCACCTTGTCGTGGCATCTTCGTCTGTCAGTCGCCTGTTGAGGTGCGGAATCCTCGACGCGCGAATCCCGCCTTGAGCGATGTCGATGCTCGCTCGGAACGCCCCACACCTTGTCCGGTCGCCACCATGCCGCCACGCTCGATCGCCAACGCCACCATCTCGTTCGGTCTCGTCTCCGTCCCGGTGAATCTCTACTCGTCCGCCGAGTCGAAGACGAGTGTGTCGTTCAATATGCTGCACAAGAAGTGTGGGGGGCGGCTGAAGCAGCAGTACATCTGCCCCAAGGACAACAACGAAGTGGTCGGCCGCGACGAAACGGTCAAGGGCTACGAATTCGCCAAGGACCAGTATGTCGTCTTCTCCGCCGAGGAGATCAAGGCGGTGGAGGAGAAGGCGACGAACATGATCGACGTCATCGAGTTCATCCCTCTCGCGCAGGTACAGCGCGAGTACCTCGACAAGGTCTACTTCCTCGGCCCGGACAAAGGGGGCGAACGGGCCTATCGGCTCCTCTGCGAGGCGCTGATGCAGACGGGCCGTGCAGCGCTCGGTCAGTACGCCGCGCGCGGCAAGCAGAACCTGATTCTCATTCGCCCCGTGAACGGCATCCTTGCGATGGAGTGCCTTCACTACGCGGATGAGGTACGGTCCACGACCGACGTGCCCGTGCCCGACGGCGAGGTGAAGCCACTCGAGCTGGCGCTGGCGAAGCAGCTCATCGAGGCGGCCGCGAACGATGCATTCGAGCCGAGCAAGTATCGCGATACGGTGCGCGATCGCGTGATGGAGACGATCCAGCGCAAGGTGGACGGTCAGGACATCACGACGGATCTCGCCGTCGACGGCGGGAGCAAGGTGCTCGACCTGATGGAAGCGCTCAAGGCGAGCCTCGCCGGCGTGCAGAAGGACGCGGACGCCAAGGTGAAGGTCTCGTAGCGCTCAGTCGATCCGCACGCCTCGGATCGGTGCGCGACTGCGGCTCAACGCCACAGGCGCCCGAACCCGACGTGAAGCATCCGCTCTCCACTGCCCACGCTGTAGCTGATCACGGCAGGGCCGAGCAGTGTCTCGAGGATCGTCCCGAATCCGAGTTGCGTGTAGATCGGCGTCGACGCGTGCAGGTCGAACGCGGATCCCGATTCGAGCCAGCCGCCGACGATGATGGGGCCACCCAGAAAGTCCGGTAGCCGCCCGACGACGCGGAGATATCCGCCCGTGAGAGCCGCGTAGTAGTCGCCGCGCCGTGCTCCGAGGGAGAACGCGTCGAGGCGGAACGGAACGCCGAGCACGAACTGGTCGGTCGGAAGCGGCGATGCGCCGAACGACGAGCCCACGCCTCCCACGGCGAAGACGCGTTGCGACTTCTCGGCCCAGGGCCAGAAGTAGGAGCTCACGAGCTCCGCCTGGGTGAGCCCGACGTTGGACCGAGCACCATCGAACGACGCCGGCAAGCTCGGCGTGCTCATGACGTGCCGCGCGTATCCCACGACGCGAAGCCCTTCGGACGGCACCACCGGGCTGTCCTGGTCGTCGTAGATGGCCGACGCCAGAAGCTGGGACTGCGGTCCGCTCAGCGAGGGAAGACCGGGATTGCCGACGTCGACCCGCGCCGAGTAGTGGCCGGCCTGTACCCCGGCGCGCAGCTCGAGGTGCCGGCCGGGTGTGAGCCCCACGTCGAGCTGACCGAACTCCACCGTCTCGCCGTATTGGGCGACGATCGCGTCGCCATTGTTCGTGAAGTCGAACCGGCGCTTCGCTGCGCCGAGCGTCACCGCGCCGAACACCATCGAGCTGCCGAACCCGTCGCGCAATTCGGCGCCCAGCCGAGGGTTCGTGCCGAGCGCGCCATCGACACGAAGCTCCGATCCCGGCGTGAGGACGTCGAAGGCGAGAAATCGTCCCGCGACCTGAAGCGTGAACTCGTCGCTCGTGAGGTTCTGAGCGCTGAGACCGACCATGAGGATCGGCGGGGCGCCGCGACGCGGGATGGCGCGGATCAACAGGACGTGACCGCCCTCGTCGTCGCGCACGAGCTCCCATTTGATCGTGAGATACCGATCGAAGCCGCTGAAGTAGTTGATGTCGTGCTCCAGCGCGCGGACATCGAGGGCCCGACCGACGAGCGGAGCGAGACGGCGCCGAATCAACCGCTCGTCGTTCCGGGTCGCACCTCGAACGTCGAGCGCGGCAATGGACGGCAAGTGCGGGCGACGGCGGGCGGCGCGTGTCGACTGATACCGCTGCCACGTGGCGTCGTCGACCGCCAGAGTGAGGAGTTGCGTCCGCTGCGCTTCGGCGCCCTGGTACCCCGCCTCCTCCAGCGCCTTGGCGTGGCGCCAATCGAACCCGCTGAACATCCGCACGGGAGGATTGACGACGATGTCCGCCGCCGCCATGCCGCGCCGGGTGTTCGCGCGCATCATCGCGCCCGTCGTGCTGTTGATGAGACCGAACGCCGAGTAGCTCACGTCGCTCGTGTCGGCCAGCGTACCGACGGAGACGGCGATGACGACATCTGCGCCCATGCTCCGAACGACATCGGCGGGCACATTGTTCATTGCCCCACCATCGACGAGCACCCATGCTCCCGTCTCGACGGGGGGAAAGATTCCGGGCAGGGACATCGTCGCGCGCATGGCGGTCGGCAGAGGACCGCTGTCGAGCACGATCGGGAGCGACGTCCTGAGGTCCATCGCGACGCAGCGAAACGGCGTCGGCAGCGAATCGAAGCTGGCGAGGTTGCCGTAGATGCCGCCGATGCGCGCGAGCATCAGATCCACTTGCTGGCCGTTGTTCAGTGCGACGGGGAAGGCGACACCGTGGCCCATCTGCAGCTCGATGCGCGACGGATACGCACGCATGTCCTCCTTCCGCCGGATGCTCTTGTACCGGTACGCGGTGCTCCCGAACATCTCGTCCCAGTCGGTCCGGCCGAGCATCGCCTCGAGCTCGTCTGACGACATACCGGCGGCATAGGCGCCGCCTACGAGGCCGCCCATGCTCGTCCCGGCGATGAGATCGATCGGAATGTGATGCTCCTCGAACCAGCGTATCACACCGACATGCGCGAGTCCCCGCGCGCTGCCGCCGCCGAACGCGATGCCGATCGTCTTCCGAATCGGCGCGACGGACTGAGCGTGCAGGGTCGACGACAGGAGCACGGACGACAGCAGCGCACGTCCGGACAGACGTCGGAGAAGAATCGTGTCCACGTCGCCTGCTCTACCGCAGGTGAAGTGCCGTTCCGGCGCGACTCACTGCCGACGATGCTCGGAGGTTGCGTACTACGGACGGCGTTCTAGTTCCGCCGCGAGATCGATTGCAGCAGTGGCGGCGCGGTCGCCGGCGGCTTGCGGTGGTGCGTTGCCTGTTCGTAGCCGAAGGCGAGCTTGAACAACGTCGGCTCGCTCCAGGCGCGTCCGAAGATCGTCATCCCGGCTGGCAACGAATCGCCGCGCGTGTAGCCCATCGGTACCTGCACCGCGGGCCACCCGGTGCCGGGAGCGAAGATCTGGCTGTTGTCACCCGCCGGAGTGTTCAGGTCGCCGATGAGCCGCGGCACGTTGCTCCACGTCGGATAGATCGCCGCGTCGAGACCCAGTTGGTCCATCGCTCGGCCCACGGCGACGCGAAAGCCGGCGCGCCTGGACTCGATCGCCGCGCACGCGGGGTTCTGCTCGGGCGGTGTGGTCGCCTTCTGCGCGTACGTCAGTCGCGGCTCGATCGACGGGTGGAAGCGGCGCGACGTGACGATCTCGTCGAGCGACTTCACCGGGGTGCGACCACCGTTGCTCGCGATCCATCGCTCGAGGTCGTACTTAAAGCGGTTGCACTCGCCCGTCTGGACCTTGAAGAGCGAGTCGAGCTCGGGAATCGGCATGCTGTCGAGGACGATCGCACCAGCGCGACGGAGATCCGCGATCGCGCGGCCGAACACGGCGATCACCTCCCGGTCGGCCGTCGACGCGTCGTACGCCTGGCGGAGCACGCCGAGGCGCGCGCCGCGGAGACCGTCCTTCACGAGCGAGGCGGCGTAGTTCGGCGTCGGGTGCGTGCGCGCCGCCTCGGTGACCGGGTCGTCGGCATCGTAGCCCGCCACCACCTGGAAGATGGCGACGGCGTCGGCGACGGTGCGCGCCATCGGACCGGCGATGTCGTAGGCGAGATTGAGCGGCACGACACCGGCTCGGCTCGTGAGTCCCATCGTCGAGCGGATGCCGACGAGCGCGAGGTGCGACGACGGTCCGCGGATGGAATTGCCCGTGTCGGTGCCGAGCGCCGACTCACCGAGGTTGGCGGCGACGGCCGCCGCCGAGCCGCCGCTCGATCCGGCGGTGACGCGGTCGAGCGCGTAGGGATTCTTCGTGTAGCCGGGAAGGATCGAGCTCACCGTCTCGTACGGCGTGAACGCGAACTCCGCCATGTTCGACTTCGCAAGGACCACCGCGCCCGCCTCGCGCAGTCGTCGCACCATGAATGCGTCGCGCGCCGGCACGAACCCCGCGAGCGAGAGCGAGCCCGCGGTGGTCGGCAGGTCGGTCGTCTGGAAGTTGTCCTTCACGATCATCGGCACGCAGTGCAGGGGAGTGGTGATCCCCTCGCGCCGGACGCGCGCGTCGAGCGAGTCAGCCACGCGCAGCGCGTCCGGGTTGACGACGACGATCGCATTGATCCCCGGTCCGCGCTTGTCGTACGCGTCGATGCGCCGGATGTATTGGTCGACGAGGGCGTGACAGGTCAGCGTTCCGGCCCGCATCGCGGCGTGCACGTCGGCGATCGTCGTCTCCTCGATGCGGAACGAGCGCGCGTCAGCGGCGCGTCGCCGCTGTGCGCCCGCCGGCGACGCGATGCCCGCGACGAGGAGCAGCGCGAGGGCGCCGAGGCGCGCTTGCGCGAGCGGGGACTGGCGTGCGCGACGGCGTGCGGTGGTGGGCATGTAGAAGGTCCAATGTGTGACCGAGGAGATGCCGGATCAGATTTCGGCCATGGTGGAACCGACGATCGCAGCCATCGATCCCGGCGCGAAGCTCGACGATCCATCCGTCGAGCTGGCGTCGCGGCGAACCGGCATGTCCTTTCAGCGCACGCGACTGAGCGCCGAACGGACGATGATGGGGGTGGTGCGGACCTCGCTGTCGATGATCAGCTTCGGCTTCACAATCTTCTCGTTCTTCGGCCAGTTGCAAGAGCGACACATGCTCAAGCGGGCCAACGCGCCGCGACACTTCGGGATGGCACTCATCATCCTCGGCGTCGGGATCCTCACCGTGGGCATCGTCTACCATCTCGCATTCATGCGCGAGCTGAGGAATGAACGACAGGCGTTGGCGGACGAGGGCCTGATCCGCGCACAGACTGCATATCCGGTCTCCTACACGCTCATCGTCGCCGTGCTGCTGCTCCTGTTCGGCCTGACGGCGATCGCCGACATGGTGTTCGACGTCGGGCCCTTCACGTAGTCGCTCGCGCGCGCGGCGTCTGCGGCGAAGCAGTGGCCTGATGGTTCAATGGGAGGCCCGCCGGTCACGACGTGCGACAAAGGGCGGAGACACTGTCTCCGCCCTTTTGTCGACATCCTACCACGTGCGGTACGATGCCTCGGCGATGAATCCCTTCGTGCGCGTGTCGAACAGGAAATCGCTCTGATCGTAATTGACCGAGAGGACGCGATAGGCGAGTCCGAGCGTCCATCTCGTCCACGGGTCGTAACCGAGAGAGCTGTACGCCTGCCAGGTGCCCTTCGAACCACCGCCACCACCATCGCCGGCGGCGACGAAGCGCACCTTCTCGATCGGCGTCCAGTGGAACTTGAAGCCACCCGTCGCGTCGACCCATTGCTTCGTCATCGAGCGTGAATTGGACGGCCGCCTCGTCCGATCGACGTCGAGCCCCGTGCCGAGATTCCAGTAGCGCATTCCGAGCAGGAAGTCGACACTCCAGGTCCCGTCGCCGATCGTGTAGCCGCCCTGCGGCTGGATGATCGCCTCGCGCTGGGTGAGCTCGAGCAAGCCGGTGTCACCGAGAATCGCCAGGGCCCGCTCGGCGCCGAGCTTCGCGTAGATCCCGTCGAGTGCGAGCACGTACGGCCCCCTGCGTGCCTCGCCGGCGCCCATGACCCCGAACTTCAACTTCCGCAGAAGGTCGGATGGGCTCAGGTCGACGTGCGAGCTCACGCGTCCGACGCCGATGTCGCCCTCGAGTCCGCTCAGCCACATGTAGGGCGTGACGGAGTAGCGCCACTCGTTGCCGTTGATCGACTGTGCGCGTGCGCCGTCGCTCCATGCGGTCGCCGCGGTCGCTACGACCGCCGTCCACGCCGCCGACCTGCACCGTCCGTGCATACGCACGCTCCGATTGAGTGTACGTGGAACGTCGGCCGCGAACCGCGAGGCGACCATACGACCATCGACGAAGTGACGGTGCGGGAGTCCGCGCGCGCTCGATGTCGAGATCTCGCGCCGATGTCCAAGGCGATGCGCGCACCGCATTTCGTTGGCGGCGTGGCGCGCATCGCGACTAGTGCACGGCTCGCTTGCGACGGCGTTTCTGGCCGCGTCAGACTTATCGCCCACGTGAATGGCCAATCGCGACGCTGTGATTGACCCTCGACACGATGCTGTCGGTCGAGCAAGCGCCACGAGTGTGTTGCTGCGGAGTGCGATCGCGATGCCGTTTGAATTGTCACTGGTCGATCTCGTGTCACCCTACGTTCTGCAGGGTGACACGTTCGGTTCATGGCACGCCGTGCTCAGCGCGCTGCGCGTCGCGGAGCACGAGATCGCGTCGGACGAGAACGGCGTCACGATCCGCGGCACCGTGGAGTTCGAGGGGCATCCCTGGCTCGATCCCCGGCACATGTCGCTGGGATGGGACAACACGGAGAACCATCCGGAGCAGGATTCGTCGCGACGCGATCCGTGGCTCGACGTGCGCGACACGAAGCTCGACTTTCAACTGCTCGTGCCGCGCGTCGCGTCGCAGAAGGTGGCGACCGCCGTCGCGGCGATCGGCGCCTCGCCGGCATTCGCCAACGCGGCGCAGGTGCTGGCCGCGTACGACAACGTGCCACTCGACGCGCCGCCGTCGGACTACCCGTCGACGAGCTTCGTGCTCGACCTGTTGCTCACGTCGGTCGTGCTGCGCCCGCCGTTCCTGCGCGGTGCCAAGCGCGAAGCGAACGGACAGCTCGTACTCGACCCGGAGCACGAACAGGTCAAGTTCACACTGCCGAAGATCAAGTTCCGGTTGACCCAGGGCCCGCTGAACGGCGATCCGATCGTCCCGACGCTGCTCTCGGCCGGCGCGAGTGGATTGGACGATCCGGGTGATCTGGCCGTGGCGGAGCTGATCACGATGGATCCGCCGTACGCGTTCATCGGCTCGAGCCAGACGGTGGGCTTCGGATTCCGCTCCGGCGTGCTCGATCTCTCCGACCAGTCGACGCCGCCGGACGTGCTCGCGCAGTTCGGCTTCGACGAATCATGGACCGGATTGTACCTGCCCGAGATCCGCCTCTTCGTCGCTCCGCACGGCGCCCGCGACCTGGCCGTCGAGGGAGGCGTGGAGAATCTGCTGATCGGGATCGGCGCGTCGTCGGGGATCACGGGCGACTTCAATCTGCAGGTACTCGATCAGGGCGCCGGCCCGCTGAAGATGGGCGCGCGCTTCTACGGTCCCGACCAGCGTGGCTACGGCATCGTGCGCACGTCCGACACGGCGGCCACGGTGCAGCTCCCCGAGCTGTCGCGGATGGTCGCGGACGTTGGAGGCGGACGCACACCGATCACGACGACGATCACGATCGACGGAGGCGCGCCGATCTCCGGCCGCGAGGCGACCATCGACATGTCGGGCGCCGACACGCGCACGATCGTCATCACGTCGACGGACACGAGTGCCCCGCCGCGCACGGCGACGTTCACCGTCACCGCGAGCCGGCGTCCCGCGCCGGTCCCGGTTCCGGGCGCCTCCACACCGGGACCGCAGAAGTCGGTCCGGATCGTGTCGCGCACGTCCACGCAGAGCGGCGTGGCGGTGTCGAAGCCTCGGATCGAGGTGATCAGCGAATCACCATTCACACTCTCGTTGAGCGACGACGTGCCGGCGGCGCGCGCGGCGCTCACCGAGTGGAAGGTCGACGGTGTGGCAAAGGGGACGAGCGCGACGCTTCAGGTGGACGTGCCGAGCGGCGGGCCGGATGTCGTCGTCACCGCGAAGCTGCCGGCCGACCCGTCGGTCACGAGCTTCACCGGCTACTTCCGGTTCGACAAGCCGCCGTACGAGGCGAACAATCGCGTCCAGACCGACGCGGACACGCGCGCTTTCGCCCTCGACCCGGCGAACACGCACACGACCACCGCCGGCGACGAAGGGACGACGTCTTCGTGGCTCGGAGGGAGCGACGTGAAGGCGGCGCTCCTCCCGCTGCTGAAGGCGCTGCCGGACAGCGCCAGCACGCCGCTCTCGATCAAGGGATTCTCGAGCTACGAGGGGCCCCCGCCGCCGGCGGTCGACAACACCAAGCGTGCGTACAACGAGGATCTCGCGCGCCGTCGCGCGCTCGGCCTTCGCGCGATCGTCGAGCAGCTGATCGCCGAGAATCCATCGCTCGCCGCGAAGAACATCGTCGTGAGCCACGCGGCCGACATGTCGGGCTGGTCGAGCCAGGGCTATCCAGCGGTCGAGACGCGCCGCATCTGGTGGAAGTCGGTCGTGGGACTTCCATCCGCACCCGAGACGCAGGCGACGATCACGCTGCACCGTGACGCGCCCGACAGCGTGCCGGGCCCGCCGACGGTGAATGACCCGCCGCCGCCGGAGAACGCGCAGCCCGCGCCGCCGCCGCGCTGGTTCCGGCAGATGGGCGCGAAGGTGCGCATCGTGCGCGACCAGTTCGTCGCGTGCGAGGTGTCGGCGAAGATCGACATCCAGACCGCGGCGGAGGATCGGTTGCAGTCCGGGATGCCAGCCGGCAGCTCGGGGACGTTGCCCGACGGCCAGCCACTCGGCGCGAATCCAGCCGACGGCCTGATCGACTTCCGCCTCGTCGTCCAGATCGACGACGCGACGGACACGGTGACGGTGATCGGCTACTACGGTGCCGATCCCGCCGACGTCGACGGCCTCTATCTGTGGGGCACGCCGCCGGGTGGCATGCCACCGGACAATCCGGGCTTCGGGCTCAACTTCTTCGGCACGACGATCGTGTTCATGCCGCTGCTCTCGGCGACCGCCGGCGCGGTGGCGAACGACGGTGCGCTCGCCGAGATCGGCCTGACGGCCGCGATGCTGGGCATTCCCGCCGGCATCGCGGCGCTCGCCGAGGCGGGTGGGAGCCCGATCAAGGTGCACTGCGAGCGCGTCACGTGGTACGGCGGCGAGATCCAGTTCCGCAACAGGCCATCGGGCACCGAAGCGGTGATCCTGTTCGATCTGGAAGCGGCGCTCAACATGAACGTGACGATCGCCGGCAAGAAGCTGATCGAGATCAAGAAAGGCTCCCCGCTCTCGGTGCGCTACAAGGCCGTCGGCATCCGCATCGGCGACGATCCGGCGCAGCCGCGCTTCCAGTTCCGCCCCGTGTTCGACGCGTCGAAGGGCTACACGATCGACGTGTCGAAGCCGGGCGCGATCACGGTCGCGTCGCCGCTCGATCAGATCCTCACGATCCTCGGCGCGCGCATCGCGCGCAACAACCCGCTGGTGTTCGAGATCGATCTCGGCTTCGCGGTCGATCTCGGCGTCGTCACGATCGAGCGCGCGCGCGTGCGCCTCAAGTTCGACCCGCTCGGCGTGCCCGAGCTCACTGCGTTCGCGGCGGGGGTCGACATACCCGGCGCGCTGCAGGGCCGCGGCTACATGGAGATGAACGAGAACGAGATCAAGGGGCAGATCGATCTCACGATCGTTCCCGTGCAGGTGCGCATCGCGGCGGGCGTCGGCGTCGCCAACATCAACGAGGCCGGCCGCAAGGCCGTCGGCGTGATCGTGTCGCTCGAGGTCGAGTTCCCGGTGGCGATCCCGCTCGCGAACTCGGGGCTGGGCATCTATGGCTTCCTCGGCCTCTTCGCGATGCACTACCGCCGCAAGGAGCCGGCAGCGTCCGCGATGGCGCCGGCGCTTGCGTGGCTCAAGGACCTCGCGGCCAACAACCCGACGAACATCGCGGCGTGGGAGCCGAAGATCGACAGCTGGGCGTTCGGCATCGGCGCCATCCTCGGCACGATGGGCGTGAGCGTCATCTTCAACTTGAAGGGCGTCGTGCTGCTGGAGCTGCCGGGGCCGCGGCTCATGCTCGTGATGCGCGCGAACCTGCTGTACCTGATGCCCAAGCTGAAGGAGAACGCCGAGGGGACGTTCCTCGCGGTGATCGATCTCGACATGGGGCGCGGCACGCTCACGATCGGGATCTCCGTCGAGTTCGGGATCACGCCGCTGTACGAGGTCCGCATCCCGGTCGAGGCGTTCTTCAACTTCAACGAGCGCAAGGACTGGCACCTGTATCTGGGCCGCTTCGCCGATCAGGTGCACGCCAAGGTCTTCGAAGTGTTCGAAGGCTCCGGCTATCTGATGCTGTCGGGGAAAGGGTTCGTCGCGGGTGACATCGAGAAGAGTCTTCCGGTGCCCGTCGCCGGCTTCGCGATCTCCACCGGGCTGCACATCTCGATCGTGTGGGGCAGCAAGAGCGTCGGGCTGTACGCCGAGGTGGCCGGCGGGTTCGACGCCGTGCTCGGCTTCGATCCGTTCCTGCTCGCGGGCATGCTCTACATCCGCGGCACGCTGCACCTGTTCATCCTCGACATCAGCGCGTCGGCGGACCTCACCGTCCGGATCGGCGAGCTTCCCGACAAGACGAAGGTGTCGCGCATCGACGGGCAGATCTGCGGCAAGGTCGAATTCCTCTTCTTCTCCGTCGAAGGGTGCGTCGACTTCAAGCTCGGTCCGACGAGCAGCCCGACGATCGCGTCGCCGAACCTGTTCGACTCGCTGCGTCTCGTGAGCCGGTCGCCGGCGCTCGCGATGGGGACGGGGGTGGACAAGCCGATCGACGGCGCGATCGCCGAAGGGATCGCCGGCGATGCGATGCCCCCCGCGCCGCCGCCCCCGCCGCCACCGGCGCCGATCGGGCAACCCGCGCCCGATGTGCCGATGAATCAGCGGCGCGTGCCGATCGATGCCATCCCGCTCGCCATGCTCGCGATGCCACCGGTGACTGCCAGCGCCGAGTACTGGTTCAGCGGCGCGAAGGTGAATCAGACACCCGGCACCCCGGGCGCGCCCGCCGACGGCTGGGTACAGCGCGGCGAAGACGTGTTCCAGTACACGCTCAAGAAGGTCGAGCTGATCGGCGAGCTGCTCGACGGGAAGACGCCGGTGGTGTGGTGGCCGCAGAAGGCGGGTGAAGCCGCATCCGCCGCGCAGCTGGGTCTCCTGAGCTGGGTGCCCGATCCGACACCCAAGGCGCTGGTGCGGAGCGATCTCCTCGACGAGGGGATCACGGAGACGTGGGGCACCGTGTGCCGGCCCGCCGCACCGGCGACGTCGGTGTTCTTCACCTTCCTGCACGAGCCGCTCGGTCCGTCGGCGCTCGGATGGGTCATCGATGGCGAAGCATGGCCCGATCCACCAGGCACGATACGCTCGATGCCGCCGGTGCTGACGCTGAAGGTGACGGAGCGGTGGCGCAGCGGCTCGGAGCAGGTCGACAACCTCGTCGGTGTCGTTCCCGCCGTCGTGGAAGGGATGTCCGTCACCTGTCCACCGCGCCGTGTTCCAGTGCCTCCGCGGATCCGACCGATCGACCGCATCGCCCTCAATCCCGTCGTCGCGACGCGCGGAGCGAAACGAGCCGACGAGTTCGCGCCGGAAGAGCTGACGCTCATCGACGTGGCGGGGCGTCTCAACGCCGGCACGGCGGTCACGAGAGCGAATCTGACGCGCCTCGTCACCACGGCCACCACGGCTGCGGTGAACGTCACGCCCAAGTGCACCAGCCGCGTGCTCGCCGCGCCCGTGCTCGACTCGCGAGACATCCAGCCGTTCGGGGGACCCGAGCGACTGGAGCCGGCGATCTTCGCTCGACGCAAGCGGCAGTTCCGCCCGGGTCCGTTCGACGACGCCGTCGTGTTCCACACGGGCGCGATCGAACGGAGCACGTTCTATCTGTTCGTGCGACGCGATCTGCTCTCGGAGCGGCTCGTCGTCGTCGCGCTGACGGACGCGAAGGACGTCGTGCTCGACCAGATCCTCGTCGATCCGTCGATGGCGATTCCGCCCACGGCATTCCCGCCGCGGTGGACCGACGCGACGGGACCCTGGTTCGACGAGGCGTCGCTCGTGGCGCAGCATCAGCTCGGGCTGCTGCGACGCGGCTACATAGGCGTGCTCGTCACCCCAGTGGCACCGCGCGCGCATGTATCGCCCGTTCTACGTCGCGGCGGTCGAAGTGCTGACGTCGGCCGAAGCGCTTCGCTTCGATTACGACAGGAAGGAGCAGTCGAGCAAGCAGTCGGTGCTCGAGGCCGCGCTGAGCGACAGCAGCTCGGGGCAGGCCCTGCTCAAGCCGAACACGGCCTACGCCGTTCGCGTCGAGTACGACGCGCAGCGTGGCACGCGCAAGGCTGGCCAGACGACGCCTGATGCGGCGTCGATCACGAAGCAGAACGATCAGCACCAGACATTCTGGTTCTACACGGACAACGAGCCGCCGCGGCGACTCGATCCCTGGGTGATGTGCTGCACGCCGGAGGACGGCGAGCAGCACTACTTCGGCGAGACGCCGATCCACATCGCGTTCAACACGCCGGATGTGGGACGCATCTACGACGCGTACGGCAAGCGGCTCCAGGTGCGTCTCCGCGCCGCGTCGTTCCGCCCGTTGCCCAGCACGGCCTCCGTGCCGCATCCGTTCCCGCTCACGCCGTCGACGCTCACGCCGATCAAGGCGAGCATCCTCTCACCGTGGGAGGCGGCGACGGTGGAACAGCTCACGGGAAGCTGCGTGCCGATCAGTGGCGATCGCGTGCGCCACGTCATCACCACGGTGCCGATCCCGCTCGAGCCGTTCACGGACTACGTGCTGGACATCGAGATGGTGGACAAGACGGCGCCCGATACGGCATCGGGCCCGGTCGTGTGGCGCAACGGCTTCACGACGGGGCGGTTCCCGACGATCGGCGAGTTCGCGAAGTCGTTCCAGCTCAATCGCGTGCTGCACCGCTTCTCGAGACCCGGTGCGCTCCAGGCCATCGGCACGCAGCCGTGGGCGACCGACGCGCAGGGCAACCAGCTCGACGCCGCGATGATCGCCGCGGGGCTCGAGCCGATGGGTGTGCCGACGGCGGCGCGCGTGATCGTGTTCTGGGAAGCCGGCACACCGGCGCCGCAGCCCGCCGCGGTGCTCGTGGATTCCTCGGCACCGATGTGGCGCAGGCGTACGATCCCGGTCGAGGTCACCGCGCCCACGCCTCCGTTCATGAAGCAGTACGAGATGCAATCGATCGCGTGGCTCGAGATGGGCGAGGAGACGGGCGGGGACGCGATCGTCGACAAGGTCGTTCGGGCGCCGGGCGGGCAACGAGCGCTCATCACCCTGAAGCCGAACGCGCGCGGGAAGACGCTGCGGCTGGCGCTCACGAAGGTGGCGATGACGCAGACGTTCCTCGATGGACCGACCGCGGTGAACGAGAACTTCACAATCGTCGATACCAAGCTCACTCGCGCGCCGTGGGAGGAGGTCGACTGATGGCATTCGTGTTCGACGCCACCCGGTTTCAGGCAGAGGGCGCCGCTCTGCAGTGGCAGGTGATCGCCAAGCGGCTCGGCATTCCCGGCCTGGCCAATCGTGTCCTCGCGCCGGTGCTGCAGCTGCGATGGACGTTGCATCCGGAGCTCGGGTTTCCCACCGAGCCGTTCATCGTTTGGCGGCGTCATCGCAGCCGAAACCAGCTCAAGCCGGTCCAGGCGGAGATCAACTCGTCGCTCCTGTTCGGTGCCGGCTCGATCGTCGATCTCCGCGGCACCTTCACGTACGTCTCGCTCGCCGTGTCGGGCAGCGGTGGCGTGGCGTACGGATTCGTCGGCTCGCCATGGGCGAGCACCATCGTCGCGACCGCGACGATCGCTGCGGGCACGACGCAGGTGATCATCGCCGCGCCGGCGATCGACGGCCTCGTCGTCTCGAGCGGGATCACGATCAACGCCGTCTCCGGGGTGCGCGCCGACGCGCAGGCCGCCGATTCGGGATGGGAGCAGTTCGAGATCGTCGGGATCCCGGTGAAGAAGGCCGAATGGACGGGTCAGGGCATCGGCCGGCACGGCGTCGATCAGGGGATGGTCTCGGCGCTCACCACTGCCGAGGCTGCGGCGGGTCAACGTCTCGAGCGCGGCGCACCGCCGCTGGGGTGGGGGTCGCTCATCGCGCCCGGGCTTCCGGCGCCGCCGTGGAGCGCGCCGCCGACACCGGCGCTCATCGCCGAGCTTCAACAATCGGTGCTCGGCGACTTCCGCGGCGTGGCGGCGCTCGCTCCGTCCGCGCAGGCGGCCACGAAGGTGAAGAAGCTCATCCCGCCACCGGAGAACTCGTCCGGCGATCGGATGTCGGGTGCGGACAACGAAGCCGAGGTGTCGCCACTCAGCATGCTGTACCTGGCGGCGGGCACCGATTGCTTCAACGCCCTCGGACTCGGCTTCGGCACGGCGTATCTGATCAAGGTGCGCGACCCGAACGAGCCCAACGTGCTCGACTTCGACTACATGATCACGGCGCGGTACGAGCGCGGCCCGACCGGCGCCGGCGCGCCCGTGGAATACGCCGCGCTCGTGCCGTCGCCGCAGCAGGCGATCGCCACGCCCGCACCGTCGTCGATGGCGCAGGAGATGGTCGGCGTGCTGCGGCCGCGCAGCCGCGACGACAGCTGGCTCGCGTCGGTGCGGATCTCGTGGGATCGCCCTGTGCCGATCCCGTTGTTCCGTCCGAGATCGTTCGCCTTCGCGCGCGCGGGCGTGGCCCCCGCGTCCCCGGCCGCGCTCCTCCTCGGCAAGCGCGCCGGCGGCGCGCCGCTCCCCGTCGCGGTCAACTACTACGTCCCGCCGGAGGATCCGGAGCCGAACCGCCTCAGCGCCGTCGATCGGGAGATCGCAATTCCGAACGACCCCGGCAACCGCACGCTCAAGTACGCCGTCGCGCAGCAGGACATCTACGGACAGTGGAGTCCGTGGGTCGCGATCGACTCCACCATCACCCAGCCGGCGCCCGACGACGTGCGCATCGTCTCGGCGGAGTTCAAGTACACGAGCGTTCCGGTGCCGCCACTCGGCAGGTGCGCCGCGAACCTGGTACTGGAGTTTCTCTGGGATTGGCGCATCCGCAGTCCACTGGTGATCAACTTCCGCGGACGCATCTACGCCGCCGCGTATCACGGCGCCCCACCGCCGGACAAGACACTGCCCGGCGGCCTGCAAACCAGCCTCACGGGGCCGATCACGACCACGCTCACGCTGCGGTTCGACATCACGACCGCGGCGGGCGCGCCGACCTCGTCGTGGCCGGGGTACAATCCCAACGCGCACTGCATCGCCCTCAACCCCGAGGGCGATCAGCAGGTGGCGTTCGGCAACGCGCAGGGCACGGGAGCGCGGCGATATCGCGTCACGATCCCGGGGTTCGAGCTCGACTTCGCGTCGGCCGGTCACATCGGGCTCGCACTGTGGGCGCAGGGGCAGGAGGCCATCGCGCCGATGCGCGTCGGTAACTGGAGCGCGGAGCCCAGCGTGATCGCGGCATCGGATCCGCGGCCGCCGCTCATCGTGCCCGACATCGTCTCGCTTTCCAGCCTGCCGGATGCGTCGGGTGAATCGCACGCGGTGCTCAGCTGGACCGGCTCGCCGGGCGCAGACGGCTACTTCATCTACGAGTCCACCGAGACCAAGCTGCTCACCGCAGTGGGCGATCCCGAGCCCGCGCCCTCGAAGACGTTGAGCGAGCGGCTCACTCGGCTGAAGCAGATCTTCGACGCGCAGCCCGCGCTTCGGCGCTCCGACTTCACGCGGCGAAACAGCAAGTT
The DNA here is from genome assembly GCA_003223455.1 of Gemmatimonadota bacterium. Classification (GTDB taxonomy): domain Bacteria; phylum Gemmatimonadota; class Gemmatimonadetes; order Gemmatimonadales; family Gemmatimonadaceae; genus AG11. The sequence goes on from QHVE01000046.1 coordinate 36,781, forward strand.
GATCAAGGCCACCTCCGCCGACGTGACGCTCCCGCGCGGCTCGACGGCGATTCATCTCTACGTCGTGCTCGGCGTGAGCGCGGGGCAGGTGGAAGCGGCGTGGCCGACGTCATCCAGCGCGCTCTACGCGTTCGCCGTGCCGCGCGTGCCGAAGCCCGGTGCGCCGACGGTGGAGGTCGCGCGCGCGCTCGTCCCCGGCGCGACGCCGCCCGCGTTCCGCTCGCAGCTCAAGATCGCCACACGCGTCGGTCCGCGCGTACGTCGGATCGACCTCCATCGCGTGCGCGTCGACGATGCGGCGAAGGAGCTCGACACGATGGGGCCGCCCGTGCTCACGCTCGATGCGTCCACCCCCGGATGGAACGTCGCGTCGACGTCGGACGCGCTGGGCACGCACATCGTGACGGCCGACGGCTTCGACACGCCGGCGGGATCGTGGAAGCGGGTCTGGTACCGCGCGGCGGCGTGGTCGGACGCCGATCTGCTGCGCGGTACGCTGCCGGCGCGCTCGCCCGCGAGCTCTACCGCGTGGGTCGTCATCCCTCCGACGACGCTTCCGGACCTCTCGGCGATCACGATGGACTGGCCGGGCACCGCACCAGCCGACGTGCTGCTCAAGTGGACGAGCAGCGAGCCGGTGGCGAAGACGGCGCTCGGGCCGCACACGATCTCGATCCGCGCGCGGCGGGCGGGCGCACCGCCGGATGAAGCACCGCTCCTCGCGTTCGAGGGACCGATCGCCGACCTGCCGCTCGTGCAGCCCGCGACCGACTCCGGTGCGTGGCGCGAGGACGGCACCAAGCCGGCGCAATACCGCGCGATCATCCGTCGTGCCGCGCTCGCCGACGCCGTCGACGTCAGCGTGCGCATCACCGACCCGATCGGCCGCACCTCCGAATCGCTCGCACGGATCGAGTCGGGGCACATCCTGCCAGACCCGGAGCTCAACTCGATCTCGCTGCAAAAGGTGCTGGCGCCGCCCGGCTCGCAGTTGAACTGGTCGAGCACCACGCCGATCACGCCCGGCGCATACACGCTGCGCGTCACGGTGAGTCGGCCACCGATCCAGTTCGGCGGCATCCGGCTGCCTCGGCCAGCCGTGTCGCTGCAGCTCTCGCTCTCCGACGTCCCGCTCGACGAGCCGGGTCCCGTGCCGCCGGGCACCGATCCGCTCCGCGTGCGTCGCATGCCGGGCCCAGGCCCGAACTTCAGCTACTACGCATTCGTCCGCGTCGCGTACACGCAGATCGCCGTGCGGCTCACGTCGCCCGACGGCCGCGTCGCCGAGCACGTTCAGCTTCCGGAGTGACCGAACATGACCATGCCCGTGCTCACGCCGAATGCGGTGCAGCAGAGCCTCCAGACCAACGGCCTCGCCGCGCTCGGCTTCACGTCGGTCGCGCTGGGAACGCGATGGGCCGACGTCACGCCCGCGAGCGGCGACTTCGATCCGGCAGCGCTCACCCTGAACATCGCCGGTGTGGTGCGCGCACCGTTCACCGGGATTCGCGAGAACCTGTTCCGCGACGCCGCCTCGACGCTCGCCAACCCAGTCGGCGCGACCGACACGTCGCTCGTGCTGGATACTGGCACCGGCGGCGATTTCCCGTCGCCGGTGACGCCGGTGACGACTCCACCTTCACCGCCGGGGCGCGTCCGGCTCACGCTCTCCAACAGCTCGGGCAGCAAGGTGGAAGTCGTCGAGTGCACGGCGCGCAGCGGCGACACGCTCACCGTGATCCGCGGCGCGATGGGCAGCGCCAAGCAGGCGTTCGACGCCGGTGACCGCGTGACGCTAAGGCTTTCGCTCGCGCAACGTGTCCATGAGTTCTACGACGCGACTGGCAGCGCGCTGAACGTGAACGCCACCGTGCTGCGCCTTCATCCACAGGCCTACGTGCGGCTGCGCACGATCTGTGCGGCACGCTACGCGGCGCCGGGCCAGCCGGCGATCCTGCCGATTCCCGCCGCGATGATCGTGCGCGGTGCCGAAGGGTTCCGCGCCACGCGCTGGTATCGCGCCGACGACGAGCTCGATGACGTGAGCGGTGCCGTCTCGTTTCACGACGCGCGTGGATATTCGATCGACCCCGTGTACGTGGCCGGACTGTTCGCGGACCTGATCGGCGCCGGTGCGCTGCCTGGCCTCGTCCCCGCCGGCGTGACGGCGACCGCTGCCGGCGCCGGTGGCGTGCAGGCCATCGCTGGTTTGGGCGCGGCGGAGGTGCGCCTCCACCTCATCGATCCGCACGGCAATCCGCCGAACAGCGCCTCGTTCATCACCGACGACGGCAGCGGCGTGCAGACCAGCGTCGTCTTCACCACGCTGCTCACGCTCCCCGCCGGCAACCGCCTCGTGGCGAACGACGCCAACGGACCTACGACACTGCGGTTCGGCTTCGCCACCAACAGCGTGCTCACAGCCAATCCGCTCGCCGTCCCCGCGCTCGCCAACGGGACGATTCCTCGTCGGTACTATCGCGTGATGGTCGTGGACCAGCCCTACTATCTGATGGGGAACCGATCGACGAGCGGCGCCAACCCCGACGACGGACGCATCCCGGCGGACCTGCTCCCCGTGGTGCGCGAGCAGGTGAACATCACGTACCTCGCCGACGGTCCGGACACGCTGGCCGAAGCGACGCGCATCCTCACTCGGCCGGCGCAGTCGATGATCGTTGCCGTCTCGCCCAACATCGACCAGACGCTGGTCACCCCCAACACGCCGGGCGCCGCCGCGCACTGGCCGCAGTTCCCGGGGACCAACACGAACGCGCCGTTCCCCTCACCGCCGGTGACACCGTCCGCGGCGAACGTGACCGCGGCGTGGACGGCGACGAACGACGTGGTCGTGACGATCGCCGGCGGCGCGGCGCCCGACGGAGCGACGGTGCGCATCTTTCCGCAGCAGTTCGTGGAGATCGCCTCGATCAACGGCGCCGAACCGTCCTTCCTGCGCGGCGACGGCGGGTCGAACATCGTCACGGGCGCCAACCCGGTGAGCATCCTGCTGCGCAACCCGTTCAACCTCGGTGCAGCCCAGCCAAGACCGAACCCCGCCGTCCTCACGATGGACATCGTCGTGGCGCCTCGGCTCGGACGGCGACGCCTCACTGGCGCGGTGTCCGTGCCGGTGGGCACCGGACCGGCGACGACTCCGGCGGATCCGTTCTTCCAGCCCGCCGCCGGCAACGTGATGGGCGTGATGCCGATCTCGATGCAGGGAGTGAGCGAGTCGCCGCTGTTCGGCATCCCGCGCACGGTGAGCCCGCCGCCCACGCCACCGTCCAATCTGCGCGACCTCGTGCTGAGCCTCGCCGCCGAGCCGTCGCCGCGAAAGGCGCCCCGTCTGCCGACGATGGCGCGGCTCGAAACCATCGCCGCCACGGGGACCACGGCGGGCGCGCCGCCGGACGGCACGCTGCTCTGGCAGGCCGTGCTCACCGGTGCGCGATGGGCGGGCGAGTCGCGGTCGGCGCTCCACGCGGACGGGAATCCCGGCAACCCGGCCGGCCCGGACGTGCACGCTCCCGGCATCTCGGTATCCGGCGCGCTCGCCTACGATCTGGCCGTGCATGCGCTCAAGCGCGCGCAGCCGATCATCCCGCTGCCCGCGTCGAACGCCGGTACGGTGCTGGGATGGGTAGCCACGTCGGGCGGCAACAACTTCAACGTGCCGTCGGACGCGGCGAACGTCGCGAACACGGGCGTCGGCGTGATGCTCGAGACGGTCGCGGTGGGCTGCGAGACGCCGTGGCTCGAGAATCTCTCGCCGCCGCCGGCCGGCAACACGGTGAATTCGATGATCGCCAGCGCCGCGTCGGCGATCGGCGTTCCAGCCCCGGCGATCACCGTCACGGTCGCGAACGAGCCGCGCCTCCAGCGCGAGGTGCGCCGCGAGTTCTTCGCCGCAAAGCACGGGTTCCGCGATGCGCAGTGGGCCCTGCGGCGCGCGTTCTCGGAGGCGCGCGAGCTGGTGTACATCGAGTCGCCGCAGTTCGCCATGACGGCGCGTCCCGGTGCCGGCGGCCCCCAGAATTACGAGGTGGACCTCGTCGCGGTGCTGGCCGACCGTCTCGAGGCGCTTCCCGCGCTGCGCGTCGTGATCTGCACACCGCGCCTCGCGGACTTCGCCGACGACTACCGCACGTTCCATCGGCAGCACTACGCGGCGCGACTGGAGGCGTACAATGCGCTCCGCGCGAAAGCGCGCGATCGGGTACTGCTCTTTCATCCGGTAGGCTTTCCGGGACGAACGGCGTACATCCGCACGACGTCGGTGATCGTCGACGACGTGTGGTGCCTCGTCGGGGCGACGCACTTACGCCGGCGAGGGATGACGTTCGACGGGAGCGTGGCGATCGCGAGCTACGACCGACAGATCACGGAGGGGTACTCCACCGGGGTGCGCAACTACCGGCGAGAGCTCATGGCGGCGAAGCTGCGCGTCCCGGCGCCGTCCGGAGGTCAGCCGTTGAGCGGCGAATGGGTGCGGCTCGGACGGCCGGCGTCGGCGTTCGACGTCGTGCACGATCTGCTGGAGCAGGGGGGCTACGGGAGGATCCAGAGCATCTGGCCCGGACCCTCGGACACCAGTGTGCTGCCGGCGCAGCCCGACGTGGCCGATCCCGACGGGTCGAGCGGCGTCACCATGTTCAACACGCTGGCCGGGATGCTGAACGAGGCGGGGACCTGACTCCATTCCGGGGCGCGGCCGTCGCGCCCCGGAAGCCACCTCATCCATAGTGACGCAAGCGAGCTCGTGTCGTCCACCGAGGCAAACACGAGTGCGCCAGGTCCCGCGATCGTTGCCGTAGCCGAGGCCCGCGCCGGCCCGTCGGACCCTCTCGCTCGTGCCCGAGTCGTACCACCCCTCCCGGCACCATGCACACCTCCCGACATCTGCTGCCGCTCTCGGTGGCTCTGCTGTGCTCCCTCCCCGCCGTGCCCCTCCTGGCGCAGCAGCGAGCCGGCCGCCCTTCGGCGAGTGAGGCCCAGGCGCTCCTGCAGAGCGACCCCGCACTCGTCGCCAAGCTGCGCAATCGGCTCGCCGGCAGCGGGATGACTCCCGATCAGGTGCGGGCGCGTCTCCGCACCGAGGGTTATCCGGAGCACATGCTCGACGCCTACATGAGCGGCGGAGCCGGCGCGGCCGCGGGCGAGGTGCCGAGCGACAGCGTGTTCGGCGCCGTTGCCGCGCTCGACCTGCCCGCGGACAGCACCGGCGCAATCGAGCGGCAGTGGCTCGAGAGCCGCGTCACCCGCGACACCGCCGCGGTGACCGAGGCGCCGACCGACACCTCCGGCCGCACGATCTATGGCCTGAGCATGTTC
>QHVE01000047.1:0-41171 GCA_003223455.1 Gemmatimonadota bacterium
GAGCTCGGTCTCGAATGGTATCGAATCCGCGGGAGAACGCTGAACGGCTTTCGCGACCGCGTCGTGCACCCGGCGCTCGCGTCACGAGCGAGCCATCGCGATCTGGCGAATCCCGGTCCGTTCGAGCAGCGCGTATCACCGGTCCTGCGCGAGGATTTCGTGCGACGGCACCGGCTGCGCGAGCGCGAGCGTGAAGCTGCGCCGTACGGACGCTATCCAACGTTGTCGTCCACCGAGCAGCTCTGGAGCATGACCACACCGATGTTCCCGCGCATCCGCGCGACGCTCACGGCCGCCCAGCTCCGCGCCGGCGTCACGGCACGGACGCCGTTCCTCGACGACCGACTGTATCGCTTCGCGATGTCGCGCCCGCGCAGGGAGCGCGTCGTCGCGCGCGAGACGAAGCGACTCCTGCGGCACGCCATGCGGGGAATGCTCCCGGACGCGTTCCTCGCGCCGCGTCCAGAACGCACCGGCGTCACGACGCAGTACATGCGCGAGGCGATGCGAGGGCCGGCCCGGCCGTTCTTCGACGCCGTGTTCGAGCGTCCGATGCTCGCGGAGCTCGGCATCATCGACGCCGCACGATTGCGCGAAGACTGGCGGCAGTACGCCGAATCGGGTGAAGGCCTTCCCGTGCGCCTGTACGAACTGCTGCAGGCGGAGCTCTGGCTGCGCGCGCATCAGGGCTCCGCCCCGGCCGTCAGTGCGCCAGCGGACGCCGCGCCGGTGCCTGTCTCGTGAACGCGTCACGTCACTCGACCGTGGCGTTATGCGCCACGAACCCAACGCCATGAACAGCTATCAGGTATTCGGCGGCGTCCTCCGCTCCGAGCTCGAGTTTCCCGAGCTCGACCCCGCGATGCGTGGAGACGCCGACTGGACGCTCGTCGTGACCACGACGCCCGCGCCCGACGTTCCACTCGACGCGCCGCTCGGCGAGGACAAGGTCGACCAGGGCGTGATGGTGCGCTCGTATGCGACGCCGACGGGCTTCCGTCTCGTGTACGACGACACGGGAATCTTCGACGTGACCGATGGCGGCCGCGAGATCCGGTGGCATCGCCCGGAGTCGGCCGACCTCGAGGCCGGGCGGCTCGACGTCCTCGGACGCGTGCTCGCTCTCGCGTTGCACGCATCCGGGTGGCTGTCGCTGCACGGCAGCGCCGTCGCGCTCGCCGAAGGCGCCGTCGCTTTCCTGGCGCCGAAGGGGAACGGCAAGTCGACGCTCGCGTTCGCGCTGATGCGCGCCGGAGCCGCCCTCATGACCGACGACACCGTGGTGATCGGCAGCGGATCGCCGCCCACGGTGCGCCCAGGCGTACAGAGTGTGCGACTGTTTCGCGACTCGGCCGATTGGCTGTCGGCGACGGCACCGATCGCCGGCAGCTCCGACATCAAGGCGACGTTCGGCCAGCTCTCGGACGACGCGCGCCGCCTCACCCGCGCGCCGCTCGCCGCGCTCTACCTCCTGGAGTCCGTTCCCGCGGGCACCATCGCCGAACCGGTAGCGCGTCAGCGATTGGAGGGACCCGAGGCGGTGCTCGGTCTCCTTGGCCAGACGAAGATCGGTGCGCTGCTGGGAGGCGCCGAGGCGCCGACCGTGTTCGCCTCCGTCGTCGCGCTCGCGGAAGGGAGCGCGATTTACAAGCTGCGCGTCACGCGCGACTACGAGCGCCTCGGCACGGTCATCGAGCGGATCATCGGATGGCACGGCGGCGTGGGCGCGCGCGCGAACACGCTCGAGGGCTCCCGGACGTGACGCTCGCGGCACCCGCGAACCTGCGCCCCGTCTCGTCGATGTCGAGCCCCGAGCCCGCACTTCGGCTGCACGATCTGTCGAAGCGCTTCAAGGTGCGCCGCAGCCTGCGCGAGACGCTGCTCCACCCGAAGGACGCGACGTTCGTACACGCCGTGCAGCATGTGAGCTGCGAGGTGCAGACGGGCGAGTTCTTCGGTCTGCTCGGGCCCAACGGGGCGGGGAAGACGACGCTGTTCAAGATGCTCGCGACGCTCACGTCGCCCGACGAAGGGACCGTGCGGCGGATGATCGCGCCCGTCGCCGCGGACGAGCGTGGGCTGCACTGGCGGCTCTCGGCACTGGAGAACCTTCGCCTGTTCGCCACGCTCTATTCCCTGCGCGGCAGCGAGCTCGAAGCGCGCGTCGACGAGGTGCTGGGCGTGGTTGGGCTTCGCGGCGCCGAGCGACGCACCGTCGGCACCTACTCATCCGGCATGCGGCAACGCCTGCTCATCGCCCGTGCGCTGTTGATCCGTCCACGAGTCCTCCTGCTCGACGAGCCGACGCGCAGCCTCGATCCCGTGTCGGCGCGCGACTTCCGGCAGTTTCTGCGTGCCGAAGTCGCCGGCCCGGCTGGGTGCACCGTCGTGCTGGCGACGCACAGTCCCGAGGAGGCGCTCGAGCTGTGCGACCGCGTCGCGGTGCTGAACAAGGGTCGGCTGCTCGCGGTCGGACCGGCGCGCGCGCTCGAGCGACAGTACAGCGACGAGCGCTATCACGTCCGAACCCGAAATGCGGGCCATCAGGTCTTTCGTGAGCTCGAGGCGCGCGGGATGATCGAACGCGTCACCATCGGGGATGTCGACGTCGACGGGTGGACGTCCGTGGAGTGCCATGTTCCCGGGGGCGCCGACGAAGCGGCGCAGGTGCTCGCCGCGCTCGCTGGTGCGGGGGTCAGTGTCGCCGGCTTCGATCGACTCGAGCTCTCCCTCGCCGACCTCATCGAGCGCATCGTGCGCACGCGCGAGCCGGGAGCGTCCGATGCGTAGCGCCCTCGCGCTCATCCGTGTCAGCCTGCTCACCGCGGCGAGCTACCGCCTGGCGTGGATCATGTCCATCGCGGGGCTCGCGCTGCAGATCGTGCCGACGTACTACATCGGCCGCACGCTCGATCCCTTTCTCGCGCCGGCGATCAAGGGCGAGGGGAGCGACTATTTCGGCTTTCTCGTCATGGGGACGGTCGCCTACCTGCTCCTCGCCGCCGCCGTCGACTCGCTGCCGCGCGCGCTGGAGCGCGGCATCAACACGGGCACGCTCGAGCTGATCTTCAGCACTCCCTCGTCGGTGCCGTCGCTGCTCGTCGGGCTCACGGGCTACGAGCTGCTATGGGCGACGGCGCGCTGCATCGTCGTCCTCGGCGCGGCGGCGGTGTTCGGGTTCCACGCGCACTGGCTGCGCTTCGGCGAGGCGGCGGTCATCCTCGCGATGGTCGTCGCCACTTACTTCGGCGCGGGAATGATCGCCGGCGCGATGATCATCGCCTACCGGCGCACCGCGTCGATACAGACCGTGGTCATCGTCGGCTCAGCGATGCTCGGCGGCGTGACGTATCCGACGAAGCTCGTGCCGACGTGGATCGATGACGTACGGCATTCGGGCCGTGCGGCGCATCACGATCGACGACTGGCCGCTGCGCGCGGTTCTGCCCGACGTGGGCACGCTGAGCCTTTTCTGCATCGCGTTCCTCGCGGCCGGCTCGCTCGCGATGACGCACGCGCTTCGGCGCGCGCGTGCGGAAGGCACGCTCTCGCAATACTGACGGGCCTCGCGTCCAGCCGTCGGCAGCACGGCACGAGACTCCCTCCGGCACCGACACTTGCATTATGCAAGAAGAGGCATGTGCGCCAACGCACCGCCGGGGGCGCGATACGCGCGCATGATGTCGTCCGCTGGTTGCGTCGTCCGATGACGCGTCCGGTCGCAGCCCCCGCCCGCACGACCCATCTCTCGGCTCGACAGGCACTTTCGTTTCCCATTGAAAACGAATGCTCCAGGCCGTTACGGGAGGCAGCACGGTTCGTCGTATGGGCGTCGGCAGCGTGCACGATCGCGTTGCAAACGGCAAGACATGCAGACGAAGTACGGCGAACGGGTACCGGTAGCGTTTGTCGATGCTTCGTGCAGTGCAATCATGAACTTCCGTCAACCGTCAGCATCACCCCGCACGCAGTAGCGTAGTCCACCGGCAGGATCGCTTTCCCTCCGCGCGAGGGAATCGCGACAAAGGCAAACCCGGCGAAAGCCGGCGACGCAAAGCTACGAGGCTACGGCGACCACGAGTCGCTATGCCAGTCGGGCCGCCGAACGAGTCCTCGGAGGGAAGCCCCATGCGTCGCCACTCTTGGAGTGGCGCGGCCGTGCTGGCCGCGCTCTCACTGGTCGCCGTCGGCTGCAGCTCGGACAGCAGCGCTCCGGTCGAATCCGCCCACGAGCCCACGGGCTCCGCACAGATCGCGCTGTCACGAAAGTTCGACACGTTGAGTGTCGACCAGTCCGTGCAGCTCACGGCCATCGTTCCGCCCGCACCGGGCGCCGCCGCACCGCCGGTCAGCTGGGCGAGCTCCGACACCAGCGTGGCGATCGTCGGGAAGACCGGTGTGCTGTTCGCGCGCAAGCCGGGTCGCACCACGATCTCGGCGACGATGCGTGGCAACAGCGACGCGATGGTGGTGTCGGTGAAGCCCGGCATCCGCGACATCGACTTCGAGTCCGATTCGCTGGCGATCAGCCTCACGCAGTCGGTGAAGATTCCGTTCCACGTCACCGACACCGACGGCAACCCGGTCGACCTCAGCAAGCACACGGTGGAGTGGATCTCGACCGCGCCGAACGTCGCCGGCATGACGGCCGACGCGACGGTGACGGGTCGCGCCATCGGCCGCACCGACATCCTCCTGCGCGTCGACAGCAAGGTCGCCGCGACCGGCGTGCGGGTGTATTCGAAGCCCGTGGCCAGCCTGTTCGTCTCGCCCTCCAGCCTCGCGCTGTCGAACGGGCAGTCGGCGACGCTCGTGGCAACCACCTACGACGTGAATGGCGATCCGATCACCGGACGCAATGTCGGCTGGGGAACTTCGAACTCAAAGGTTGCGACCGTCAACGATGCGGGAGTCGTGACGACGATCGCGCAAGGCACGGCCGAGATCACGGCGAATGCCGAAGGCCGCAAGTCGGTCGTGCCGGTCACGGTGACGTCCGGTTCATCGAACAACGCCACCTCGGTCGCGTCAGTGGTCGTGGCGCTCAACGCGCCGTCGTTGGTAGCGGGGCAGTCCACGCAGGCCACCGCCACACTGAAGGACGCGAACGGCAACGTCCTGACGGACCGCTCCGTCGGGTGGAGCAGCTCCGACGTTACGGTGGCCTCGGTGAGCGCGACCGGTCTCGTCACCGCGCTCAAGGCGGGCACCGTGACGGTCACCGCCAGCGCGGACGGCAAGTCCGGCAACGCCTCGCTCGTCGTCTCCGCGCCGTCGGTGAGCGTCGCGTCGATCGATCTGACGCTTCCGTCGTCCCTCAACGTGGGGCAGACGGCGCAGGCTGCGGTGACGCTGAAGGACGCACAGGGCAACGTTCTCACCGGCCGGACCATCACCTACGTGTCGTCGAACTCCAACATCGCCAGCGTCAGCACCACCGGTCTCGTCTCGGCGATCAACGGCGGTTCCGCGACGATCACCGCCAGCGCGGAGAGCCACTCCGCGAGCGTGGTGGTCACGTCGGTGGCGCCGAAGCCGGCCGTGCAATCGATCACGCTGACGATCAACGCGTCGACGATCGACATCGGCGAGCTGACGCAGGTCAACGCGGTCGCCAAGGATGCCAACGGCACGCCGATCTCGGGCGTCCCCATCACCTGGTCGGCTTCGCCGACCGCCGTCGCCACCGTCTCGTCGTCGGGGATGGCCACGGCACACAGCGTTGGTACCGCGCAGATCTACGCCAAGGCCGACGCGGTCACGAGCAACATCGCCCTCAATGTGATCGACCCGAACGTGACCAGTCCGACCTCGCCGACCAGCCCGGGTGGCACCGGCACGCTCGCCGCCGTCGCCACGATGGCCGAATTGCCGCGGGCCAGTGTGGGGACCGCGTATCCCACGCCGGCACGCCAGGTGCGGGTGCCGGCCGGCTCCAACCTGCAGTCGGCGATCGACGCCGCGCAGCCGGGTGACGAGCTCCTGCTCGCGCCGGGCGCGACGTTCACCGGCAACTTCATTCTGCCCAACAAGGGCTCGAGCACGGCGTGGATCACGATCCGCACCGATGTGTCGGACGCCACGCTCGGCGCACCCGGTACGCGCATGACGCCGAGTCGCGCCGCGAGCGCGAACCTCGCGAGGATCCTCACGCCGAACAACGAGGGCGCGATCGCGACCGCGCTCCTCTCGCACCACTATCGCCTCACCGGGCTCGAGATCGCCGGGACGAGCTCCGCGACCGAGGTCAGCGGCATCGTCCGCTTCGGCGACGGCTCGAGTGCGCAGAACAGCCTCACGCTCGTCGCTCACGACCTCGTGCTCGATCGCTCGTTCGTGCACGGACAGGCCACGCAGTCCATCCGCCGGTGCGTGTCTCTCCAGAGCGCCGCGTCGGCCATCATCGATTCGTGGATCTCGGACTGCCACAGCAACAATGGCGATTCGCAGGGCATCGTCGGCTGGAACGGCCCGGGCCCGTACCTCATCAAGAACAACCACATCGAGGGCGGCCATCAGGGCCTGTTCTTCGGTGGTGCGGATCCGTCGATCACGAATCTCTCGCCGTCCGACATCACCGTGATCGGCAACCACATCACGCGGCCGGTCACCTGGAACGGCGTGTGGCAGACCAAGACCATCATCGAGACGAAGAACGCCCGCCGCATGCTCCTCGAAGGCAACGTGATCGAGAACGTGTGGGCGTCGGCGCAGAACGGCTTCGGCGTGCTGCTCAAGTCGGAGAACCAGGACGGCGCGGCGCCGTGGACCCAGTCGACGGACATCACGGTGCGCTACAACAAGATCCGGAACGTCGGCAGCGGGATCAACATCGCCGCCAACGGCGGATACAATCCGGCGGTGCCGGCGGCGCGAATCTCGATCTACGACAACACGATCGACAACTTGGGCCGGGCGCCGTACATCGGCGACGGCATCCCGCTGCAGATTCTCGGCGGCACGTACGACATCCTCGTCGCCCACAACTCCTGGTCGAACGCCGGCAACCAGGCCATCAGCTTCGACAACGGGGTGACGACGCGCACCGCCATCCACTCCAACATCATTCCGAGCGGCGCATACGGTGTGAAGGGCACCAACCAGGGTACGGGCATGACGACGATCAACTACTACATGCCGAACGGAGTCTTCTCCTACGATGCGATCGTCGGCGGCGACTGCGGCGCGTACCCGGCGACGACCAGCTGTCCGAGCACCATTCCGGCTTCGCCGGGGAACGGCTACGACGCCCGCCCCGTCGGTGCCGACATGGCCAGGATCAACACCGCGACGAGCACGGCGATCGTCAATCCCTGAGTCCATCACGAGGTGAAAGCGAACGGGCCGTGTCGATCGACACGGCCCGTTCGCTTTACCGCACCCAGAGGATCGCTACCAGTTGATCCCGTGGTACTGCCTCCCGTCGGAGAGGCGCTCCCCGAACGCGCGCACGAGATCCACCACGACCTTGCCGTTGCCGAGGTGCTTCTCGACCTCGCGGAACGCCGGCGTAGCGTTGCCGATCACCACGACGTCGGACCGCTCCACGACCCGGTCCATCGACTGGTCGACCAGCGTCCAGATGTGCGGGATCTCCTTCTCGATGTACTCGCGGTTCGAGCCGATCAGGTTCGCGCTCGACACGTCGCGGTCGAACACGGCCACCTCCATCCCCTTGCCGATCAGCATCTCGATCAGCGTCACGATCGGGGACTCGCGCAGGTCGTCCGTACCCGCCTTGAATGCCATGCCGAGGACGCCGATCCTGCGAGCCCCCGTGCCGACGATGGTGTCGTACGCCCGCTGCACGAGCTTGCGGTTGCTCTCGAGTGCTGCGGCGAGCATCGGGGCGTCGACGTCCAGCTGACGCGCCTTGTAGCTCAATGCCCGGACGTCCTTCGGCAGGCACGAACCTCCGAAGGCGAATCCAGGTCGCAGATACGCCGGCGAGATGTTGAGCTTCGTGTCCTCGCAGAAGATCCGCATCACCTCGTGGCTGTCGACGCCGAGCGCCTTGCAGATGCCCCCGATCTCGTTGGCGAACGTCACCTTCACGGCGTGGAAGGAGTTGCAGGCGTACTTGACCGTCTCGGCCACTCCCATCGCCGCCAGATGCACGGGTGCATCGATGCCCTGGTACAGCCCCTTCACGGCTTCGGCGCTGCGTCCATCGTGCGAGCCGATCAGGGTGAACGGTGGGGCGTAGAAGTCCTTGATCGACGAGCCCTCGCGCAGGAACTCCGGGTTGCTGCACGCGCCGAAGTCCTGGCCGAACTTCTTCCCTGACGCTCGCTCGAGGGCCGGGATGACGACGCCGTCCATGGTACCGGGAAGCACGGTGCTGCGGATCACCACGGTGTGCCACCGATCGATCGTGCGAAGCGTCTCGCCGATCTCGGTGCAGACGCGCTCGATGTACTGGAGATCGATGCTGCCGTTCGATCGGCTCGGCGTGCCCACGCAGATGAGCGAGATCTCGCTCGACTGCACTGCGTCGGCGACATCCGTCGTCGCGCGCAGGCGACCCGAGCCGACCATCTCGGCCACGAGCTCGCCGATGCCGACTTCGAGGATCGTGCTCTTTCCCGCGTTGAGCATGTCGACCTTGGCCCGGCTGACGTCCACGCCGACGACGCTGTGACCCTGCTTGGCGAAGCACGCCGCCGAGACGCAGCCGACGTATCCCAGACCAAAAACGCTGACAGTTGTAGTGTTCATTAAGAGCTCAGTGACATGACGGAAGACGGCCGCTCGGGACGCGATGCGGCGGTGGAACAGCGTTCGGCGAACTGCTCGGCGACCGAGGCCCAGCCGAAGTTGGTGCGAACGTGCATGGCGGCCGCACGGCCGATGTCGGCTGCGCGCTCCGGGGAGCGAAGCAGCCCGACCACCGCGTCGGCGAACGCGGCGGGGTCGTCGGCGAGGATGATGTGCTTGCCGTCCTGCACGTCCAGGCCTTCGGCGCCGATGGTCGTCGAGACCACGGCGCGCTCCATCCCCATCGCCTCGTAGATCTTGATGCGCGTGCCGCCGCCGACCCGGAGCGGGACCACGACGACCGAAGCCGCCTCGAGGTAGGGCCGCACGTCCGCGACGGTGCCCGTGACCGTGACGCGCGGGCGTCCCTCGGCGAGCGCCTTCACGCGCGCCGTCGGGTTACGCCCCACGATCGTCAACGTCGCCTCGGGCTCCGCCCGCTCGATGCGTGGCAGGATCTCCTCCACGAACCAGTCCATCCCGTCCTCGTTCGGCATCCAGTCCATCGACCCCGTAAAGACGATCGATGCCGGCTTGCGCGACACGGTGCCCGATGGGCGGAAGAAGTCCGTGTCCACCCCCGTCGGGACCGACGACACGCGCTCGACGCCGTACGCCTGGCGGAACACCGCCGCATCCTCGGGCGAGACGGCCACCACATGGTCGAATCGCAGGCACTGCTCGCGCTCGACGCGCCGCATCCGCCGCCACTGCTCCCCCATGTAGAGCCGCATCACGGGATTGCGGGCCACGCGCGTGCGGCGCTCCCAGATCATCGCTTCGACGTTGTGCTGGAACAGGACCACGGGGCAGGGCAGCCCGTGCGGCACGTTGAGCGCCGGCACGAGGAAGTCGCAGACGACGACGTCCGCGCGGTCGTCCCCGGTGGTGCAGCGCTCGCGGATCACCTGCATCATCGCCGCGGACCGATAGGGGGCCAGCGCGAACGGCAGCGACGAGAAGACATTGCGCACGATCGCCAGCGCGCGACGCCAGCCGCGCAGCGGGGCGCGGCGCCACGGCGCGAGCACGAGGTCGTCGCAGTATTCCTTCGCGCGTGCGCGCTGCTCGGGCGTGATCGTTCCATCGTCGAGCGCGACGTACGTGATCCGATGATGATCGCGCAGCCGTCGCAGCATCTCGTACGTTCGGATGCGGCCGCCCTTGTCGAGCGGGTGAAGAAGCTCGTTCTTGACCCAGAGGATGTGCATGATGGGAAGACCGGTGTCAGAGAAGCCGCAGGGACTCGGCGGGCTCGCCTTCCACCACGACCCGGTGCCAGATCTCGAGGTTCACCAGCGACCACAGGCGCTCGGCGTGATCCTCCCCCGCCTGATGCCGCCGCACGAGCGCGCGGATCGACTCGGGATCGAACAGCCGCCGCTCCAGCGCGCGCGGCGACAGCACGAGCTCGTCGACCACGGCGCGATAGGGGCCGCGCAGCCACGACCCGATCGGCACCGGGAAGCCCATCTTGCCGCGCGACAGAATCTCCGGCGGCAGCACGTCGCGCATCGCCTCCCGCAGGATGAACTTCGTCGTCCCGCCGCGCAGCTTGAGCCGCTCCGGCAGCGTGGCCGTCCACTCGACGAGCGGATGGTCGAGGAACGGGACGCGACTCTCGATCGACGCGGCCATGCTCATCTGGTCCTGCTTCATGAGCAGCTCGTGCAGGTATGTCTTTGTGTCGACGTACAGCAGCCGGTCGAGCAGCGACCTGGCGTCCGAGCCGGCCATGAGCGCCATCGCCGTGGCGTACGGATCCTCGCTCGCCAGCCGCGCCCGCAGTGTCGGCGCCAGGAGGCCGGCCTGCTGCTCGCGTGAGAACACCGCGAAGTTGTCGAGGTAGAGTGCCTCGAGCGTCGCCGGTCGTGCGAGGAACGTCCGCAGTGCGCGCTGCCGCGTGCGCGACGCGGGAAGTGCCTCGAGCCCCGAGCGCACGAGCGAGCGCAGGGGCGCCGGCGTCGCCGACTGGTAGGCACCGCCGAGCCGCATGTTGAGGATCGTCTTCTTGTAGCGGCCGTACCCCGCCAGCGTCTCGTCGCTTCCCTCGCCCGTGAGCACGACCTTCACGCGCTCGGCGGCGAGCCGCGACACGAAGTTGAGCGCCACGCTCGACGGATGCGCCAGCGGCTCGTCCTCGTGCCACACGAGCGTCGGCAGCGCGCCGAAGAACTGCTCGGGGGTCACCACCACCTCGTGGTGGTCGGTCTTGTACGCCTTGGCGACGATCCGTGCGTACGAGAGCTCGTTGGCCTCGCGCTCGGCGAATCCGACGGAGAAGGTCTTGATCGGCTCGTCGACCAGCTGGCTCATGAGCGCGGTGATCGTCGCCGAGTCGATCCCTCCCGAGAGGAAGGCACCGAGGGGGACATCGGCCATCAACCGAAGTCGAACGGCCTCGCGCAGGCGCTCGCGATACTCGGTGATCAGCTCCGCATCCGAACGCGTGTCCTCGGCCTTCGCTTCGAATCGCAGGTCCCAGTATCGTCGCGTGCGGATCTCGCCGTCGCGCCACACGAGTGTGTGTCCGGGCAGCAGCCGCTTGATGCCGGCGAGCAGCGTGCCCTCGCCAGACGTCGCGTGATTGGCGAGATAGTCGGGAAGGGCATCTTCCCGCAGCGAAGCGCGTACCAGGCCGCTCGCGACGATCGCCTTCATCTCCGAGCCGAACACCAGCGTCCCGTCCGGGAGCAGCGCGTAGTACAGCGGCTTCACGCCGAACCGGTCGCGCGCCAGCGTGAGCGTGCGCGTCCGCTTGTCCCACACCGCGTAGGCGAACATCCCGCGCAGCTCCTCGGGCGCCGCCTCGCCACGCCGCTCGAACACGTGCAGCACCGTCTCCGTGTCGCAGTGCGTGCGATAGCGCACGCCGTCCTGCTGCAGCTGCGCCATCAGCGTGGGATGGTTGAACACCTCGCCGTTGTACACGAGCACGAGCGCATCGTCGGCGCTCGTCATCGGTTGCTGCCCGTGGCTCACGTCCACGATGCTCAATCGGCGATGGCCAAGCGCGACCCCCGGCTCGATGAAGGTGCCGAAGCCGTCCGGACCGCGATGCGCGAGCGTGTCGCGCAGACGGGTGAACGCCGAGTCGTCGATCGAGCGCGATGAGGAGTCCGGGATCACGATCCCGCAGATGCCGCACATGTGTCAGTCTACTCCGGAGATCGATCCTGGAGCGGCTGCGCGACCCAGCGGCCGCGCTCCCGTCGAGCGGCGAACGGCGCATCGGCCGTGATCGTCCGCCGCCCGACACCGTCTCCCTCGACGAACGACGCTCCGAGCAGATACAGTCGTTCGTCGTCGCCGGCGACGTTCGTCACCACCGCGCATTCGGCGTCGGTGGTCACACCAGCGACATCCATCGTCGGCACCGCGCCCCGCCGGATCACCCGATCCTTGAGCGCCCCTCCTTCCACCTCGACGATCGTGCAGCCCGCCTCCGCTGCCTGCGCTGGCGGGTACGCCGGTGCGGGCAGCAGCAGCGTCACGGCGTGCTGCCGCCCCGTTCCCCTCGCGCCATAGGCCAGCTGTGGCGCCTCGCGCCGTTCGCCGTAGGCCTGCGACCGCCACGACGTGTCCTGCCGAAGCGATCCCTCGCCCAGCGCCACCACCTCGAGCAGGCCGCCGTTCGTGCGCAAGGGATCGATGATCCGCACCGCGTTCGCCGACCGCGCTCGCACTTCCAGTCCGGGAGCAACGTGCCAGCGGAGCGTCCACTCGTGTGAGCCCTCGGCCGCGAGCGCATCGAGCACGACGAGATAGCGGCCGTGCAGAAAGAGGATGCTGCGCTCGTGCGTCACCGGATCGGTGAGGCGCCGGAAGCCATCGTGCGAGCCCCGCCAGAAATCCACCGAGGGTGAGGTGATCCACGCATGCACCGTCGTCCGCGCGATGTGCCGCCAGTGGAACGGTCCCCCCGTCACCGACGAGCTCTCGCCATCTACCGTCGCGGTGTTGTGCGCCGCCGTGGCCCGGAAGGCGTCGCGCTCGTCACCCGTGTAGCTGAACGTGCCGCTGTCCGCGAGCACCAGTCGGTCGGCCGTCGCCACCTCGAGCGTCAGGGCATCGGCGTGCGCGTGTCCGCAGTTGAGCGATCCGTGTGGTCCGCCGTCGACGAGTGCCCACGTCGACGTCGGTCGCCACCCGTCGCGCATGATGTAGAATCCGCCCTCGCGAAAGCCGCGCGAGCACCCGGCCGGCGCACTCGGCGTCGTCGCGCGGAGCGAGTTCGCTCCCGACTCACCGAGTAGCCAGAGACACTCCTCCACCATCTCGCCGCCGACGAATCGCATGTCGGCGCGGCCGAACAGGGCAGCGCCCGTCGCCAGCGTGGGCCGGACATCGCGCGTCGGCTGGCCGTCGAGCCGCAGCAGTCGTCCGCCATCGTCGTCGCCGACGAGCGGCACGGTGCCATCCGGATGTGCTGCATGCACGAGGAACTCGTCGAGGCGCTCGACGCGCTCGCACACCGTGTGCTCGCGCGGCCACCCGTTCGCGTCGGCGAGCAGCAACGCGTGATGAAAGATGTCGGACGTGTATCGGTGGTAGTACAACGCCTGCTCGAAGTACGTCCCATCCGGCCGAACCTGGCGGAAGAGTTGCTCGCGCAGGATGCTCCAGCCCGTGGTGCGCCAGCGCTCCGCCGACGTGAACACGGGGAGCGCCGTCCCGAGGTACAGCAGGCCGAGCGCCTCGCCGGTGAGATGCGTGTTCGGGCTGTAGTACGTCGACAGGTACCGCTCGACGTGCGCGGCGTGTGCGCGCAGTGTCTCGAGCGCTGCGAGCAGCAGCGCGTCCGTGAGCTCCGGCGCATCGGCGAACAGTTGCAGCGCCCAGAGCCACGCGATGGCGCGATAGGAGACTTCGAGACTGCTCGCCCAGTTGACCCCGATGCGCGGAGGGTTTGCCCGGATCCACTGCGCCAGCTGCGACGTGAACGCCGTGGCGTATCGCGAGTCGCGCGAGTAGGCGTAAGCCTGGCCGAGCGTCACGAAGTGCTGATGGCGGTTCAGCTCCCAGAGCAGCTTGTAGTCCCCGACCACCGAGGGATCCAGGTAGGCGATCCGGCTCCAGTGCCGTCGTGGTGCCCGGGTTCCGGTCGATGGGTCGCGGTGCCAGTCGATCGTGCTTCCCACCGACACGCGCTCGTGACCCAGCAGCTCGAATACGCCGTCCACCGCACGGTCGGCGCGCCAGCGCGTTTCGCTCTCGGCCTCGGGGCGTGCACGCCGAAGCAGCGAGATCGTCGTCCGGATGTCGCGCAGGCCGGGGAGCACGCCCTGGGCGAGCCGCCGGCGGGCCGCCTCCGCGATCCGCGCCGGATCCTCACGGAGCTCGCGCGACACGTCGCGCGGTGTGCCCGGAACCGCAGCCGCGCCGCGGCCCAGGGCGAGTCCGACGCGCTCCCGGAAGGTGCGCAGCACCTGCGCCCCGCGTACGCGAATCTCCGCGGGCAGCGTCGCCACGGTCCGGCGGCGATGCGCCGGATCTTCCGGCAGCCTGACCCCCCGCCTCATCGCGTGCTCGCTTCCGGCAGCATTCCCCCGGTGTCTCGCGCGACCTCCCGGTCGGGCGGCTCCGTCGGCCTCGCGGCGGGAGCGCTCATCAGCCGCCGATACAGCGTGGCCCATCGGTCGCTCACTGCATCCCACGTGTACAGCAGCTCCACGTCCCGCAGTCCTTCCGCGATCAGCCGGCCGGCGAGCTCCGAATCGTCGAGCACACGAAGCGCCCCCGCGGCAAGCCCCTCGTGATCGCCGCAATCGACCAGCAGGCCGTTGCGCTCGTGCTCGACCACGTACGGGATGCCGCCCGCCCGCGACGTCACCACGGGAAGTCCGCAGGCGAACGCCTCGATGATCGAATTCGGCATGTTGTCGATGTCGGACGCGTTCAGGTACACGTCGGCCTCATCGTACCAGCGACCCATCTCCTCCGGCCGCACGGCGCCCACGAACTCCACGTTGCGCAGCGCGAGCGATTGCGCCGTCTCGTGGACCTTCGCGCGCTCGGGCCCGTCGCCGATCACGATCAGCCGCGCCTCGGGCAGGCGCGCCTGGATCACGGCGAAGGCGCGCAGCACGCACGGCACGTTGTACAGTGCCTGGAAGTTCCGGTTCGACAGGAACACCGGGCGCAGCGACGCACGCCGCCGGTACCGCACCGCGTCCGGGTCGACGAAGTTCGAGATCGCCTCCGCCGGCACCCCGAATCGGGCGAACACGTCCACGAGGTAGCTGGACGGGGTCACCACGGCGTCGGCGCGATGCAGCGTCGGGATCGCCGTCCGCGGCCACCGGCGCAGATGGTCCTCCGCCTCGCCGCTCCGATAGTTCAGCACGACGTGCTTGCCGAGCCACTTCCCGATGAGGATCGCCGGTGTCGGCGCGAGCAGGAACGACCAGTAGGACGCGCTGAAGACGTGCACGATGTCATAGCGCGGCAGGGCGCGAATCAGCGATGCGACGTACGCGATCGACGTCGCCACGGTGCGAACGTACTTCACGCGCTGCAGCAGCCGGAGCAGGGCATTCGTGCGCGGATCGTGAGGCAGGAATCCCACCTCGAGTCCGGGCACCTCCCGCAGCCGCTCCAGCAGCCGCTGCGCCGCGACCGCCTGTCCGCCGAGGATGTGCAGCGACGGGGCCACGAGGCACACGCGAATCGGACGGAGCGCCGGATCGGCGCGCGACGGCTCAGGCATCGGCGAGCGACTGTGAGCGCGCCACGTGCGCGCTGGCCTTGCGGGGCATGAAGAACGCGCTCATCCCCGTCATCCAGCCCTCGACGTCGAGCGGCGACAGTAGCGACGTATCGACCAGTCGCGGCAACAGCAGCGGCTCGCTCCGCGGCGACGCGAGGCCCGGATCGCACGTCGTCGCCGTCGTCACGCCGGCCTCCCGCAGCCACGGAAGAAACTCCGCGCGGTAGATACCGCTCGGATAACAGAAGTGCCTCGCCACGCCATCGCGGATCTGCTCGATCCGTTCCCGGTTGTCCGTGATCTCTCGCAGGAAGAGCGCGTGGTCGTTCGGCGTACGATGCCGATGCGTGTGCAGCTGGACGTCGACGCCGCCACGCGCGACTTCTGCCGCTTCCTCCCGCGTCATCACGGTGAGGAGTCGCTTCGCGCGGATCGCCTCGTAATCCTCACCCAGGAGCTCGGCCAGCCGTTCGGCGAGGGCCGTACGCTCGGGAAGCGTGAGGCGCTCGCGATCTGCATGGGCGAGGATCTCCCGATGGGCGCGCGCGCGGCCCGCCGCGTCGGAGAGCCTCCAGCGCATCGGGGTCCCGAACAGCGACGTGACGTCCGGCTCCGGCATCCGGACGCGCGCGCGCCAGAGCACGTACGAGCAGAGCAGGCCGAAGATCGGCTTGTTGTAGTCGGAGTAGTAGGTCGTGAGGTAGACGGTCGCCGGAAATCCGAACTGCTGCAGCAACGGCCACGCGCGAGCGTGGAAGTCGAACATGCCGTCGTCGAACGTGAGCGCCACGCTACGTGGCGGAAGGGTGCCTTCGTACAATCTTCGCACTGCCTCATCGAGCGGCAGCACGTTGTACCGCCCATCGCGCAGCATGCGAAGTCGCGATTCCAGCACCGCGGGGCTCATCGAGTACGTCCCCGACCATTCGTGCTCGTCGTCGATCGAGATGCTGTGATAGCAGAGGATGAGCAGCCGACGCTGGCGCCACGCGCTGTCGCGCACGTTGCCCAGGAGCCCGAGGCGCGACGACGCGCCGAGTACGCGCCGCTTCACGGCGACCGTGAGGGGCGGCGTCGGGCGCGCGACGGTCGGCGTCTCCTCGGCAGGAGTCTCCGTTCCCGGCGACGGGGGCGCCTCGCGTACGGCCTGTTCGGGGGCCGTCATGCGTGCCACACGTCCCATCGCCCACGCGCGCCGTTCGCCGTGGCGCGCACGGTGGCGACCTGGACGAGAATGCTCGACACCACCGCGCTGCGCAGCGCGCGCAGCGGACGTGAGCGAAGCTGCAGCACCCCGACGAACGCCGCCGTCGCGGCGAGGAGCCACACCGCACCGATGCGATGCGCCAGCGCCACGACCGCCCACGCCACGCACACGAGCACCCAGTACGGCGTCAGGAGCCGCAGGAGCTTGTGCGTCACGAACTGCGGCCACACAGGATTGCGCAGCGGCGTCAGGGTCTGCGGGAGCCACGCGCACAGCTGCAGGACGCCGGTCAGCGTCCGCACCTTGCGTCGGTACTCGTTCCCGTCGGTCGTCGCGCGCGTTTCGTATGCGCGTGCCTCGTCCACGAACGCCACGCGCTGACCGCGCAGCACGAGCTGCATCGGCACGTAGAGGTCATCGAGGATCAGCCCGGCCGGAAGCGGGGTCCACAGCTCGCGCCGCATCGCGTAGATCGCGCCCGTCACACCGATCGTCGAATGCACGTCGGCCTCTCGCCGCCGGAGCCAGCGCTCGAGCGACCAGTACAGTCGGAGCGGCAGTGCCGGAGCCCTCGCGCCGTCGGCGAGCTCGAGCCGCCCCGACGCCGCGCCGACGCCCCGTCGCTCGAGCGCGCGTGTCAGCGCCGTCACTGCGCCGGCGTCGAACCGCTGCCCGCTGTCCGCAAACACGAGAACTTCGCCGCGCGCCGCCCGCGCGCCGGCGTTCAACGCCGCCGCCTTGCCGCCCCGCTCGTCGCCACGCACGACCTGCACGCGCGCGGCGTCGGCTCCGTTCCACGTCGCCATCGGCTCGGTGCTGCGCGCGTCGTACGCCACGACGACGTCGAGCCGCGATGCCGGATACTCGCTTCGCAGCAGGTTCTCCACGCGCGCTCGCACCGTCGCTGCGTCGGCACGCGTCGCCAGGAGGGCGGTCACGTGCGGCAGCGCTGACGGCACTCCATCGTCGGGTGCGTCGCCGCGGCGAACGACGGCCGCGACGAAACCGATCACCGCGGGATACAACCCCCACACGGCGAGGATGCACGACAACGAAAGGATCGCCACGAGACTCAGCATGTCGGCGAACGGACGAAGCGCGGTTCGACGCGATGGATCACGCGACCTGCGTGGCCACGCTGAGGCGCGGCGCGCTCTCCGTCGATCCGGCGTTTGATCGAAACCATTCCCACGTGCGGCGCAGCCCTTCCCGCAGCCCGATCTCCACCTCGTAGCCGAGCAGACGCCTGGTGCGCTCCAATCCCGCCAGCGAATCACGCACGTCACCCGCGCGCGGCGCAACGGACTGGCAGACCAGCTTCCGACCAGTCACGTCGCGGATCAGCGACGCGAGCTGCTGCAGCGAGGTGCGCTCGCCCGCCCCGACGTTCACCGGGTAGCCCGAGACGATCTCCGCCGGGCGCGTTCCGGCGAGCACGTTCGCCTGCACGACGTTGGTGATGTACGTGAAATCGCGCGTCTGCTCGCCGTCGCCGAAGATCGTCGCCGGCCGGCCCTCGAGCGCGGCGGCCATGAAGAGCGGAATCACCGCAGCGTACGCCGACGTCGGGCTCTGACGCGGACCAAACACGTTGAAGTAGCGCAGTGCCACCCCTTCGATCAGCCCGCCGCGCGCGTAGGCCAGCACGTACTGCTCGCTGGCGAGCTTCGATGCCGCGTACGGGGAGCGGGGGAGCGGCTCGACGCTTTCTACCTTCGGAAGCTCCGGCGTGTCGCCGTAGACGGAGCTCGAGCTCGAATACACGATCCGACGCGATCCCGCGCGCACCGCCGCCTGTAACAGATGTACGGTCGCGTTCACGTTGGCGTCGTGCGAGCCCCACGGGTCCTGCAGCGACCGCGGGACGCTTGGCAGGGCAGCGAGGTGGTAGATCACTTCGATGCCCTCGACCGCGCGTGCCGCGACTGCCGGGTCGCACAGGTCGCCGAGCTGAAAGTCGATTTGCTTCGCGACGTGGGAGAGGTTGGCGCGACTCCCCGTCGACAGATTGTCGACCACGCGCACCTCGTGGCCGAGGGCCAGCAGGCGATCGACGACGTGTGAGCCGATGAAGCCAGCGCCCCCGGTGACGAGACAGCGCGAAAGGTGACTGGACAAGTGTGCTCCGAGCTATGGTCTAGAGGGTGCGTTGAGAGCGCCGGTGTGGCTGACACCCCGGCGTCGCGAGCTTCGGTCCAGCGGCTGCTTGGGAACCAGATCGAGCATGTGTTCCGCCCTGAGGATCAGCAACGCACATACCCCGCGGCCTCCCCCCTCACCCAGCTTGGGCAGACCTCGAACGGAGTCTGCAAACCGCTGCCCACGAAGCCCTTAGTGCAAAGCAACGAACGCGCCACCACGGCGGAGCCCGCAACGGACCGGAACGGCATGTCGCGGTTCCGCCACACCATCTGTTGGGTCGTCGGCGAACGAGTCCCAAAATCTATTTCCGCGCACGCGCCAGGGTCGCTCACGACCCCATGAGGCCCCCGACCGACCGTAAGAGCCCGAAGCTGTGCTGGATGAACCGCCGTGCAGCCGAGGTCTGCGCGTTCCGCATGCCGCCCGCTACCCGAACCCATTCCCGCGTGTCGAGCCACGGTCGGGACGCGCCATGTCCCTGGGCGCGTGGCTGGATGCCCAGGCTCCAGAGCGCGCGCGACAGCGACACCGAGTTCACGATCAGATCCGGGTTGGGCAGCGCGTGCTCGGCGAAATACCGCGTGAGCGAGCGCAGCACTCGGTTCGGGAGACGCGGGGCGAGCTGACCGAGCACCTCCGACGGAACGGCGACGCTGGCGAGATCCCGCGCCAGGCGCAGCGCCCAGTAGCAGCATGTGGCGCCGCGCGCCGCGCGCGCCTTGCGCACGAGTGTCGCCCAGTCGACCGGACCGGCCGCCAGGATGCGCTCGATGTCACGCAGGGTGCGGAACGCGCCGAACGTCATCTCGTGCGACCACGCGAAATGCAGCGCCGCGTGAAGCAGCTGGTCTTCCGGGCTGGGTACGTACGCGGGCTGGCCACCGATCGTGATTCGGCGTGCGCTCTCCCACAGCTGCTCGGGGGGGAGACGGAACGGCGCCTGCAGCGTGAACAGCGCCGTGTGAAGTTCGAGCCCGATCTGCAGGCCGTCGGCATCCTCGAGCGGCGACAGGTGCTGATGGTCCGCATAGCTGCGCTCCTCCGCCACGTCGCCACGCCGCGTCCATCCATTGCCCAACGCCAGCTCCCACGCGCGCTGCGCCTTCTCCCCACGCACGAGCAGGTCGATGTCGCCCATGGGCCGCTCGGTCGGCCGCGCATACGCCGAGTGGGCGAGACCAGCCCCCTTCAACAGAAGCACATCGATGTCGTGGCCGGCATACAGCCCGAGCAGCTTGACCAACCGGTCGTGCAGCGACGAAAGCTGGAACTCCGACACGAGGGCGAGACGCTGCAGATTCGCCAGTTCCTCCGGGCGCGGACCGCGGAGCGGGGTTTGCGCCAGCTGCTCGCTCAGCGCGACGATCGCGCGCTCTCGTGCCGCGAGATGCATGAGACGCTCCC
Source organism: Gemmatimonadota bacterium (assembly GCA_003223455.1). Lineage (GTDB taxonomy): Bacteria > Gemmatimonadota > Gemmatimonadetes > Gemmatimonadales > Gemmatimonadaceae > AG11. Next base: position 20,220 of record QHVE01000047.1, read on the forward strand.
AGTCCACCGGACGGTCGAGCAGGCCACGCAGCGACTCCTGACCCGCCGGATTCGACGTCGCCAACGCGATCAGCGCCGACTCCGTGGGCAGCTGATCCAGCAGCCGCTCGGCGGTGGGATGCGCGTCGCTCATGCCGAGACCGTGTTGACGTTCGCCGTCGCCGCCGACTGCCGGACCGCCGGCGCCAGAGGCGATGCGTGCGCCAGTCGTCCTTCGGCGAGCGCGCCGAGCCAGATCTCGAGCGCGATGAGCCGCCACAGCAGATGGCTGTGGTCGCGGCGTGCCGAGCGATGCTCGAGAACGAGTCGGGCGACGGCGTCACGGTCGACGAACGGCGCGATGCGCGACTCCGGCTCCATGAGCGCGTCGAGTCGGTAGCGGAGATCCTCCCGGAACCATCGCGCGAGCGGCACGCCGAACCCGTGTTTCGGATGCGCCAGCACGCGCGGCGGGACCAGACCGTCGATCGCCTGGCGCAGCAGCCATTTCCCCACGCCGTTTCGTTGCTTCAGGCGACTCGGCATCGCCATCGCGAATTCCACGATGTGATGGTCGAGCAGCGGCACCCGCGCCTCGAGCGAGACCGCCATGCTCATCCGGTCGACCTTCGTCAGGATGTCGCCTGGCAGGTACGTCACCAGGTCCACCGCCGTCAGCTGGGCGAGCAGGTCGCGTCCCGCCACCGGAGAGAACGCTGCGGAGAGCAGTGCGTCCATCGGAGGGATGTCGCTCGCCAGTTGCGCGCTGAGCACTCCGCCTTCGCTCACGTCCGGCGGAACGGCGACGGTCGCCGCGTATCGACCCTGGAGCGTCCGCGTCATGTCGAGCATTCGGTTCCGGCCGCGCGTACCGTGCGGCAGGTGCGCGACGACGCGCGAGAGCGCCGTGCGTGCAAACCCGGGCAGCTCGCGCCGCGACAGCAGCTCCGCGTATCGGGTGTATCCGCCGAACAGCTCGTCGCCGCCGTCTCCCGAGAGCGCGACGGTCACGTGCTCGCGCGCCATCTGCGAGACGAGGAACGTCGGCAGTGCCGATGAATCGCCGAACGGCTCGTCGAAGCCGGTGATCACCGAGTCGACCAGGCTGTCCACGTCGGGGCGCACGATCAGCTCCGTGTGCTCGGTGCCGATCTCGCGCGCCACGAGTGCCGCGTGCGGCGCCTCGTTGTGCGACGCCTCCTCGAAGCCGATCGAGAACGTCTTCACGCGGCCCGGGACGAGTCGCGCCATCTGGGCGACGACGGCCGACGAGTCCGTCCCTCCCGAGAGAAACGCCCCGAGCGGCACGTCCGACTCGAGATGCAGCGCGACCGACTCCCGTAGGAGCGCGCGCAGCGACTCGATCGCTTCCTCGTCGCGCGTCTCGGTGCGCTCGGCTCGCAGCGGAGACCAGTACGCGTCGATGCGCGGTGCGCTCCCCGGCTCCCACGTCAGTCGGTGTCCCGGTGGCAGCTTCCGAACTCCATCGAAGATGCAGTGCGACTCCGGCACGTACCCGAACGTCAGGTACTGCGCCACGGCCTGTGGGCACACCACGGCCGTGAACTCCGGCATTGCGATCAGCGAGCGCAGCTCCGAGGCGAACGCGAGACCGCCGGCGTGCTCCCAGACGTAGAGCGGCTTGATGCCGACCCGATCGCGCGCGATGAGCAGGCGACGGCGCCGCGTGTCCCACAGCGCGAACGCGAACATGCCGCGCAGCGCGTCGACGACGCCGTCTCCCAGGTCCTCGTACAGGTGCACGATCACTTCGGTGTCGCTCGACGTCGCCATCGTATGGCCGCGGGCGACGAGCTCCCGACGCAGCTGCCGGTGATTGTAGATCTCACCGTTGAACACGAGCTGGATCGTGCCGTCCTCGTTGCTCATCGGCTGCTGCCCGAGTGCGGGATCCATCACGCTGAGCCGACGCATCCCCAGCGCGATCTCCGACGCCAGATAGCGACCCTCCTCGTTGGGGCCACGATGGACGATCGCCGCACACATCGCGCGCAGCGACGCCTGCCGCTCGCTCTCGGAGCCCGAGCCCGCCGCGAATCCCACGATGCCGCACATACGGCCTTACCTCGACACCGGAACGGCGGATCCGGCGTACGCGAGTTGGAATGCCTGCGCGCGCCGAGCGGCGCTGCTCACCGCGACCTCGCGTTTCATCATCTCGACCACGCACCACATGGTGAGGACGTGCAGTACGAGGAAGGAGACGTGGGCCAGTGAGCCGAAGATCGCCGCGATGAAGAACCCGACCGCGCCCACTTCCATGGCGTATACGGTTTGGGCCGTGAGTGGTCGCAGCTTCTTCAGCTTCCGTCGATTCGAATCGATCGCAATGAGCACCGCGAGGTAGGTCGACGCCCAGATGATGATCCCGACGAACCCCGTCTCGGCGGTCACGTTCAGGTAGGCGCTGTGCGTATCGCGCCGCCCGCGCGCCGTCGGGTTGAACTGCGGTCGCATCGCCATGAGCGCATGCTCGGGGGGATACGCGCCGAGACCGACGCCGGTCACCGGGTTCTCGCGGATGAGCTGACGTGCCACCTTCCAGATCTCGTAGCGCTGCTCGGCTGATCCTTCTTCGTCCGCGGCGCCGACGTTTCCTGTGTCGTTGATCTTCTTCAGCGCGAAGACGCGGTCCAGAACGTTTTCCGGCGCGACGAAGATCAGGAGCGATGCCACGACCACCGTGAGCCCGATCGCCCGACCGCGCTTCCGTTGGGCCCACAGCGCGAACATCAGGAACACCGCGAATCCGATGAACGCTCCGCGTGATTTCGTCAGCAGGATCAGCAGTGGCAGCGCGGCCATTCCCACGCGTGCGGCCGTCCGCACCGGTCCCTTCGCCTCGAGCGCGTTCACGCCGAACGCCATCGAGAGCTGAAGGATGCAGAACGCCGCCAGGTCGTTCGGATTGTTGTAGACGTAGTTCCAGATCGCCCGTCCGGCGAGCTTTTCTCCGTACAGGTAATAGTTGAAGAACGAACCGCGTACGGGGTACGCCGCGAAGCACGCCAGCCAGAACACGAGGAAGAAGCGCAGTTGCTCGCGCGTGCGCAGCGCGTTCGCGGCCACGAGCGCGATCAGCCAGAGCTTCACCATCTGATCGAGCTTGACGTACACGAGGTCGGGATAATTGCTCAGCGCGTACCCCATGATCGCCCAGAGCAGGAACACGCCGAGTCCCTTCAGCAGCCCCGGGACGCGGATCGGCTCCTTCATCGTCAGCAACCCGATCAGGGCGATGACGATGGAGATGTCGCCGATCTGCAGGCGATACGTCGTGTTGGCGAAGATGTACCCGAGGAAGCCGACGTACGTGAGCGTCCACTGCACGCCGCGCCACGGCCAGCGTTGCGCCGACGACTCCGGCGGGAGTGCGTCCACCGACGTGCCCGTCGGAAGTGCGGTGACGGGCGCAGTCGCCGCGGACCGCGGGATGTGCGCCGGCCACAGACCGCCACCCCCGAGGCCCGCGCCGATCGGACGGTTCGGCGTCGTCATGCGACCGCGCGCCTCGCGAGCCGCGTATAGAGCGCCTCCACCTGCGCGATCACGGCGTCGGCACTGTAGCCGGCGCGCGCGGCCGCGCGGCCGGCGTTGCCCAGCTTCGTGCGCAGCGCTGGCTCGTTGTAGAGCCGAAGGATCGCTCCGGCCAGACGCGACGGATCGCCCGGACGGACCAGCAGCCCGGTCGTGCCCTCGTGCACCGCGTCCGGAGTGCCTCCCACGTCGGTGGCGACCACAGGCCGCGCGGCGGCCATCGCCTCGAGGACCGAGTTCGGAAACGCCTCCGTCGTCGAGCACAGCACAGAGACGTCGAACAGACCGTGCAGGTTCGGCGGCTGCGTGCGCTCCCCAGCGAAATGGACGAGCTCACCAATGCCGAGCGTGTCCGCGAGCGCCCGCAGCGCCGACCGTTCCGGTCCGTCGCCGACGAGGACGCAGTGCAGGGCGGGGATCTGACCTCGCAGCGATGCGATCGCACGAAGCAGCGTCCCGTGGTCCTTCACGGGTGACAGCCGAGCCACGATCCCGACGACGAACGCATCCTCCGGCACTCCAATCTCGTCGAGCATGCGACGGCGGTCGTCGGCCGTGATCGGCTCGAATGCTTCTGGGTCGAGGAAGTTCGGGATCGTCACGATCCGCGATGCCGGTATGCCCCCTTCGGACTCGACGAGCCGCGACACACTCGGGCTATTCCCCAGCACCCGGTGTGCGAAGCGGTACGCCACCCGATTGGCCCGAAGAATTCGCCCACGGAGGTGGGGCGAATACCACGACCGTCGACTGGCGATCACTCCCGGCACACCGGCGAGCCGCGCGCACATCGTCCCGTAGACGCTCGTATACGCGTCGTGACTATGCACGATGTCCGCGCGCTCTCGGCGAAAGAGCTGGATCAGGCGGACCGCTTGTCGCATGGCCCGGATACCCAGAAGACTCGTCATGGGGAAGGTGTACACCGGAATGCCGGCTGCCTTGTATCGCGCCATCAGCGGCCCGCTGTCCCGGATGCAAACCACGGAGATCGTGAATCGCCGTCGGTCGAGACGCTCCGCCGTTCGAAGCGCGTTCAGCTCCGTACCGCCCACCTGCATGTTGTCTATGCAATACACGACCCGGATCGGGTCACCCGGCGCTGTGTGGGCCAAGCGTGCCTCATGGACGCGACGTTGTTCGAGATGGACGACTGACAGGGCCATACGCACCGACGGTCTGAGCCGCCGGCGCGAGGGAGCTGGCATGCGCCTCTGACGCAACTCCAGCGCCGCGATCTCCCGATGAATCCGCCCCTCGAGCCCTCTAAAGTAGTACGACGTCTGCATCGCGGAGCGACGGCGGCCCGCGAGCGACTGTGACGCAAGTCACAGAATACGTAGGGGTTACATTTCACCGTGCTCGCCCGATGGCCAGCGAGCGCTCTCGTCTGCGACGGAGCGCCCGGTGGCGCGTCTACTGAGCAGGACCTGGTGAGGCGGAATCCGTCCGACTCACCTCGCTCGACTTTCCCTTCGCTCGAGAATCGCTCCCGACGCAGAAGTACCACGACATGTAGCGCTGGCGGCACAGTTGACGCAGAGAGACGATGGTGCGCGCGCTGACACCGATGGGCTAACTCTTTGTCGGAAATTAGCTTAGTCCACGAGGTCGTGCCGCGCTTCTTCTTGCTTTGTGGCGGCGGTGCGGGACGCGCACCGGTGGGCGCGACCCAGCCCCGCTTCGAGATCTGCCCCACTCGATGAACCCCAATCCCTCATCCCGAGAGCTCAGTGTGATCGTCGGCAGTCTGGACGCCGCCGGAAGCTTGCGCGAGTGCCTCACCGCCCTCGCCGCCTCATGCGAGGGCATCGACGCCGAAATCCTCGTCGCCGATGCCTCGGCCGACGAATCGGTGCACGAGGCGCGCGCTGCCTTTCCCGAGCTGCGCGTCCTGTCGTTGCCGACCGGCACGCTCGTTCCGGCGCTCTGGGGTGCAGGACTGCGGGAGGCGAGAGGCAGGGTCGTCGCGTTCACGATCGGTCAATGCGTGGTCGAGCGTGGCTGGGCCCGCGCGCTCCTCGATGGCATCCGATCGGGCGCCGCTGGCGTCGGCGGCCGACTCGACGTTCGGCATGGAACGAAGGCGACGGGGCGCGCGACGTTTTACCTGCGATACTCGGCCTGGCTCTCGATGCCCGACGGACCCGTGCAGGAGATCGCGGGCGACAACGCGGCGTACGACCACGAGTCGCTTCGCGCCGTCCGCGACGCGAGCGCCGCTCCGTTCTGGGAAGTGGAGTCGCATGCCCGTCTGCGCGCGCTCGGTCGCACGCTGGTCGTTCACCCCGCCGCGACGGCGTGGTTCACCGACGACACGGCACTCGGCGTGATGGCGGCTCGTCGCTTCGCGCATGGACGCCACTCGGGATCGTTTCGGGTCAGGAGTGGCATTCGTACACGTTGGCAGATGGTGCTCGGCGCCCCACTCGTGCCGCTCGTCCTGCTGGCGCGCGTGGGGCGTCGTGTTCTCCGTGCACGCGGACACGTCCAGGGATTCGTGACGTCGCTGGGCGCGTTTCTTGTCCTCGCGTGCGCGTGGGCAGCGGGAGAGGCGGTTGGCGGGCTCACAGCAGGAGAAGACATGCGCGAGGCGCTGAGGTCGACATGACAGTCACGAGTCCACGATCATCTGACGGTACGGGACGGCTGCAGTCGATCGCGGCGCCGCACGTGTCGGTCGTCGTCGCGTCGAACCGCTCGCGTGAGCTGCTCGATGACTGCCTCGCCGCGCTTCTCGACCAGTGCGAGCGCGCGCGCGCGGAGCTGATCGTCGCGCGCGACGATGACGACGAAGGGCTTGCGGCGATCGCCGATGCATATCCGAGCATCCGCCTGGTACCCGTGAAGCGGGGGGCGACGATTCCGGAGCTGCGCGGCGCCGGCATGCGCGCCGCCACGGGCGACATCGTCATGCTGACCGAGGATCACTGCGTGCCGGGTCCGCGTTGGGTCGAGGAGTTGTGCCTCGGCGTCGACAACGTCGCCGAGATCGCCGGTGGCGGAATGGACAACGCACAGCGCGAGCGGGCGGTGGACTGGGCGGCATACTTCTCGGAGTACGGCCTCTTCGCCACGACGCGGAGCGACACCGACGGGGCGATGCAGCTCACCGGTGCGAACGTGGCGTACCACCGATCCATCGTCGGCGACGTCGTGGCCTGGGCGAGCGCGGGTGAGTGGGAGAACGTGGCGCACGAACGGCTTCGCGCGCGCGGCAGCTCGTTGCGCTTCGTCGACTCCGCGCCCGTGTACCAGAACAAGACGTACGAGTTCTGGGACTTCTGCCGCGATCGCTACGAGCACGGACGCGACTATGCGCGGACGCGGCTCGTCGAGCAGGCGGGTGCGCGGCGATGGCTGCTCACGGCGGTCACGCCCCTGTTGCCGGTCGTCATCCTGACTCGCGTGGCGCGCGCCGCGGCACCGACGCGGTGGCGTGCGTTCCTCAAGGCGCTGCCGGTGACGCTCGCGTTCGTCACGGCGTGGTCGGTCGGCGAAGCGGTGGGCTACATCGTCGTGCCGGCCGTCAACACGCTCGGCGACCTGGTCGGATGTCTCACCGCGCTCGAAGCCCAAACGGACGCCCAGCTCGAGGTTCTCGTCGTCGATCGGCTCGGGGACGAGGTGCGCATGGAGCTCGCGCACCGCTTTCCGCGGGCTCGAGTGATTCCCGTACCGCGCGACACGACGATTCCCCGCATGCGCGAGATCGCCTTCGGCACGGCGACGGGCACCGCCGTGGCGGTGATCGAGGATCACGTGATCGTGCCGCTTGGCTGGGCCCGCGCCTTACTGGATGCGCAGCGCGAGACGGGGGCGGTCGTCGGGGGCTCGATCGACAACGCTGCGCGCTCGTCGGTCGTCGACTGGGCGGCCTTCCTCTGCGAGTACAGCCACTGCATCACGCCGCTGCCCGCCGGTCCCGCGAGCGGGCTGCCGGGAAACAACGTCATCTACGACCGCGCGCTGCTGCAGCGATACCGTGACACGATCGCTGCCGGCAAGTGGGAGAACCACCTGCACGACGCGATGCATCGTGACGGTGTTCCCCTCGTGCTCCGCCCCGACATCGGCGTCGGACACAAAAAGCATTACACTGTGGGGGAGTATCTCTCGCAGAGGTTCCTGTACGCCCGCTCCTACGCCGGAGCACGGGTGATGGGCATGTCTCTCGCGAAACGGCTGGTCTACGGAGCGGCCGCCTTCGCGCTGCCGCCGCTTCTCATGTATCGCACGGTGGATCGCGTGCTCGCGAAACGCCGATATCGATGGCAGCTCCTCCTTTCCATCCCACTGCTCGTGCTGTTCATTGCCTCGTGGACCGCCGGTGAGATCGTGGGATACTGGTTCGGCCCTTCGGATTCCTTGAGCCGCGTATGCTGATCCGTTCGCGCTCGACGACGAGGCAAGGGACGGCGTGAGCGCGGCCTTGCGGGTCGGCGTGGACGCTTCGTGTCTCGCCAATGGGCGCGGCTACGGACGTTTCACTCGCGAGCTGCTTGCCGCGCTCGTGGAGAGTGCCCGGGAGCACCAGTTCGTCCTGTTCGGCGATCACGCGTCGGTCGCTTCCGTCGACCTCGGTGCGCCGAACGTGGAAGTCGTTCACGTCGCGCAGAATGTCTCCCCCGCCCGCGCGGCCGCGGCGAATGGCTACCGCTCGCCGGCCGATATGCTCCGCCTCGGTCGCGCCGTGTGGCGAGACCGGCCGGACGTATTCTGGTCGCCATCCGTCTATACGTATTTTCCGCTTCCACCCGGCCAGCCATCGCTGGTCACGATCCACGACGCGATCACGGAGCGCTTTCCCGAGCTGACGATGCCGACGTGGCGCGCGCGGTTCTTCTGGAAGGCGAAGGTGCGACTCGCGATCAGCCAGGCCACGCTCGTGCTCACGGTGTCGGACTTTGCCGCGCGCGAGATCGAGCAGGTGCTCGGCGTGTCGCGCGACCGCCTGCGCGTCGCGGGTGAAGCTGCGGCCCGAACCTTTCGGCCGAGCACGGAGCGCGAGTCGGCATCAGCGGCGCGCGCGGCGGGCGTGCCGGATGGGTCCCCATGGTTCACCTACGTGGGAGGCTTTACCCCACACAAGCACGTCGATCGCATCGTCCGAGCCCACGGCGTGCTCGTCGGCGAAGCGCTCGAGCGAGGAGTGCCGCTGCCGTACCTCGTCCTCGTGGGCACCACGAGCGCGGACAACTTCCACGGCGTCGGATCCGGAATCCATGAGGCCATCGCGCAGTGCGGCACCGAGGAGTTTGTTCGGTGGACGGGCTTCGTGCCGGACGAGGAGCTTCGCCATCTGCTGAGTGGAACGCGTGCACTGCTGCTGCCGTCGGCCAACGAGGGCTTTGGCCTGCCTGCCGTCGAAGCCGCCGCGTGCGGAGCGCCGGTCGTTGCGACGACGGCGAGCCCTCTGCCCCAGCTATTGGAGGGGGGCGGCTACTTCGTGGCGCCCGGCGATGTCGGCGCGCTCGTCGCGGCGATGCGGACGCTCCTCGACGATGGTGAGCGCGAGCGGTGTGGACGCATCGCGCTCGAACGCGCCGGCCGCCTCACCTGGCGCGCCAGCGCACGCGCCACGCTGTCCGCGATTCACGACGTCGTGGCGTTGGCTCGCCGCGAGGCGCCCATCCCGGCGGTCTCATGACGGCGCTGCGCTTCTGCATGATCACGACCTTCTATCCGCCGCGGAGCTTCGGCGGCGATGCGGTGGCCGTGCAGTCGCTCGCCCGCGCGCTCGTGCGCCTCGGGCATCACGTCACAGTGGTCTGCGACGACGACGCATATCGCACGCTGTCCGGCGACCACACGCCCGCCCCCCCGGACAGTGATGACGGCGTCGTCGTCCATCGTCTGGTCAGTCGGCTCGGTGCGATCGCCGTCGGTCTCACGCAGCAGACGGGCCGGCCGATCGTGCACGGCAGTCTGCTGCGCCGCGTCCTCGAGCGCGGCAACTTCGACGTCATCCACTATCACAACCTGTCGCTCGTCGGGGGGCCCGTTGCACTGTCGTTCGGCCGGGCGGTCAAGTTGTACACGGCGCACGAGCATTGGCTCGTGTGCCCGACCCACGTGCTCTGGCGACATCACACGGAGCCCTGCCCGGCACGGCAGTGCACGCGGTGCCAGCTCAGCTACGCTCGTCCGCCACAGCTGTGGCGTCACACCGGATTGCTCGAGCGGGAGCTCGGTCATGTCGATGCGTTCATCGCGCTGAGCCAGTTCAGCCGCGACAAGCATCGGGAGTTCGGCTTTCCGCGCGACATGGAGGTGATCCCGGGCTTCATGCGCGACCCGGGACCGCCGCGCGAACACGCGTCCTCGCACGCCGATCGCCCGTATTTCCTCTTCGTCGGGCGACTGGAGTCGATCAAGGGACTCGAGGATGTCGTGGACGCCTTTGCCGCGTTCGATGGCGCGGATCTCATCGTCGCGGGTGAGGGTACGGAGCGCACGGGTCTCGTGGCGCGCGCCGCTGGAAATCCTCGCGTACGCTTCGTCGGCTTCCAATCGGGAGCCGAGCTCTCTCGGCTCTACTCGGGTGCGCAGGCCGTGATCGCCAGCTCCCGGGGCTTCGAGACGTTCGGGCTGTCCGTGATCGAAGCGTTCAGCCGCGGCGTGCCGGTGATCGCTCGCCGCATGGGCTCCTATCTCGAGCTCGTCGAGGGTTCGGGAGCAGGGGAGACGTTCGACGACGTCGAGGGACTGCAGGCGGCGATGCAGCGCATGCTCGCCGACACCACTCGCCGAAGCGGGATGGGTGTCGCAGCGTATGCGCGCTTCCGGTCGATGTTCGATGAGGACGTCGTGGTGCCACGCTACCTCGCGCTCGTCGAACGGTTCCTGTCCCATCGCTCTCCGGCGCCGTCGTTGCCGGTGTCCGACACTGCGGTGCACGCATGAAGGCGATCCTCACCTATCACTCGGTGGACGAGACGGGCTCGGTGATCTCGATCGACGAGCGCGCCTTCCGGCGCCACATCGAGTGGTTGGCGTCCGGATGCGTGCGCGTGCTGTCGCTCGACGCCCTCGCCACGGCACCTGACGACGTCGATGCCGTCGCGATCACGTTCGACGACGGCGTGGAGAGCTTCGGACGGATTGCCGCGCCACTGCTCCGCGAGCACGGACTCCCCGTCACGCTGTTCGTCGTTACGAGCGCGGTCGGCTCGACCAACCTCTGGCGGGGAAGCGGTGACCCGGGAATTCCGGTCTTTCCGCTGCTCGACTGGGACGAGCTCGGACGGCTGGCCGGCGAAGGAGTCGCCATCGGTGCACACACGTGCACGCACCCGAATCTTTCCGCCATGGATGGCGAGTCGGCCGAACGCGAGATCGTCGAGTCCCGAGCTCGTCTCGCGCGCGAGCTCGGTGTGGACGTGACCAGCTTCGCCTATCCGTACGGTGCCGTGAGTTCGGCCGCACGCGACGTGGTGGCGCGCGAGTTTCGCGTCGGCGTGACGACACGGTTCGCGACCCTCGCGCCGATCGACGATCGGGCGCGGCTGCCCCGGCTGGACAGCTACTACTTCCGTGGGCCGGGGACACTGGAGGCCTGGGGCAGCGCACGCTTCCGCGTTCGCATGGGGTTACTCGCGAGCGCGCGCTCGGTGCGCGGTTCGCTGAGCCGGAGTCTCGCCCGATGACGCCCGACCATCCGTTTCTCTCGGTGATCGTTCCCGTCAAGGACGGGCACAACGTGCTGCCCCAAATGCTGGAGCACCTGAGCCGCAGCGAGCTGCCCCGCGAGACGTGGGAGCTGATTGTTGTCGATGATGGGAGCACGGACGATTCGGTCGCCATCGCGAGCGCCCATGCCGACCTCGTGATCCGCCTGCCCGGACGCTCGCACGGGCCGGGCTACGCGCGTAATCGCGGCGTCGAGCGCGCACGCGGTGAGTGCATCGTGTTCCTCGACGCCGACGTCATCGTGCGCCCCGACACGCTGACGCGCCTCGCCGAAACGATGATGACGCGGAGTGACGTCGACGCCGTATTCGGCGCCTACTGCGACGAGCCGGCGGCCGCAGGCGTCGTCTCGAAGTACCGCAACTTGCTCCACCACTACACGCATGCGCAGGAGCCTGGCGAGGCACAGACGTTCTGGGCCGGCTGCGGCAGTGTCCGTCGCGCCGTCTTCGTCGCCGTGGGCATGTACGACGAATGGCGCTTCTCGCGCCCGCAGATCGAGGACGTCGAGCTGGGCTACCGACTGTCGGCGCACGGGTATCGCATCCTCCTGCAGCCCGAGATCCAGGTCACGCATCTGAAGCGGTGGACCTTCCACGGCATGTTGATGGCGGACTTCATGGATCGCGGCGTGCCCTGGGCACGGCTCCTCGCCGAGCAACGCGCCTTGCTCGGCCCCGCAGCATCGAAGGCGAAGAGTCTCAGCCTCCGCGCCAAGGAGAAGAGCAACACGTTCTTCGTCTGCCTCGGTCTGGTGCTGCTCGCCTCGTCCGTGCCGAACAAGAACCACCTGCTGTCGTCCCTCGGCGGACTGTGTCTCGTGCTCGTCGTACTGCGCGCGTGGCCGCTCTACGCGTTCTTCTTCCGCAAGCGCGGGCTGGCGTTCGCGATCTGCGGTGTGGTGCTGCACATGATCTACTATCTCACTGCGGCGGTCTCGGTCGCGTGGGGCGCCTTCCTCGCCGTCGTCGTGGGCGAGCCTCGTCCGGACGCGACGGTCGAAGCGTTCTCCGAGCTGAATCTGGCGTCGTGGCCTCCCGTCCCGCGCAACCCGAGCAAGCCCGCGCCGAAGCCGAGCCCCGCGAAGCGGTGAGCGGCGACGCGCGGCCGCCGTTCGTGTGTCCCGCGTGTCGCGCCGCGCTCGATCATCACGCCGGGACGGAAGAGACTTATCGCTGCGTGGCGTGTGCGCGCGTGTATCCCGTCGTGATCGGCATTCCGGACTTCCGCCTGCGTCCCGATCCCTGGATCGGCCTCGAGGCGGACCGCGAGAAGGGAATGGCGCTCGAGGCGGAGACGCTCGACGCGGATTTCGAGTCGACCGTGCGCGCGTACTGGGCGCGCACGCCGGACACGCCGCGCGCGCAGGCCGAGCACTTCACGGAGTACGTCGTGTCCCGGCGAGCCGCCGGGAGGTTGGTGGCTCGACGTCGGCTGTGGGACCGCCGACCTCGTGCTCGCGGGAGCCCGACGCGGACAACGGATGATCGGCATCGACATCGCGTTCCGGTGGCTCGTCGTGGCGCGTCGGCGTCTGCAGCGCGCGGGGGTGAGCGCTCCACTGGTGTGCTGCAACGGCGAGCATCTCCCCTTTCGCGATCGGACCTTCCGGCGCGTCGTCTCCCTCGGCACGCTGGAGCACAGCCTCGACGCCGACGCACTCGTCTCGGACGCGGCGCGTGTCCTCGAGCCGAACGGTCGACTGCACGTGCGCACCGTGAATCGCTTCTCGTTGCTTGCCGAGCCGCACGTCGGCGTGTGGGGCGTCGGCTTCCTCCCACGGCGCTGGGCGAATGCCTACGTCAACTGGCGTTCGGGGCAGTGCTACGAGCATCACCGGCCGCTTTCCGCCCGCGAGATCCGACGTGCCGCCCGTGCGTCCGGTCTGCGCGACGTGCGTGTCGACGCCGCCTCGCTGCTCTCCGCCGACCGCAAACGACTCGGAAGGCTTGCCGCCGTCGCGCCCGCCTATGACATCGCACGCCGTACGCCGGCAATCGGACGTGTGGTGAGTTGGGCTGCGCCGCTTCTGGATCTCGAGGCCACGCGGCCGGTCGCCTCCGACACGCCGTAGCCTGCGCGGCACCGTGCTAGGTTGTGTTGCACGGCGCGCCGCTCTCGCGTCTCTTCACGGCGGCGGTGATGCATGCAACCGGGCCGCCGCATCTGACCTCCTCGCCACGTTGCCGCAATGATCGCTGACGTCTTCGATTCCATGCGTCTGCACGATTCCCGGGTGCTCGCATGACGCCGATGCTCCAGGCTCGGGAGAACGCATCGGCTGTACGCTATCAGCCCGACGGTTCCCATTTCCGCGTCGGGGTGATCGGCCTCGGCAACGCGGGCCACACGCTTCATCTCCCCGCGCTCGCCGGCATGACGTCGGCGACCGTCGTCGGCGCGGTCGACCCGGATGCGTCGCGGCGCGAGCGCGCGGCCGCCGCATGGAAGGTTCCCGTGTTCGCCGACTTCGATGCGATGCTGCGCGAAGCAAAGCCGAATGTCGTCGTGATCGGGACGCCTCCCGACAGTCACTTCGACTATTGCCTTCGCAGCTTCGCCGCCGGCGCCCACGTGATCTGCGAGAAGCCGTTCACGTCGAGCATCGACGAGGCGAATCAGGTGATCGAGGCGGCTGCCGCCGCCAATCGTCGCATCGCGCTCAACCACGAATTCCGCGAGATGCCGATCTTTCGCGCTCTCCGCGACGCCGCGTCGCGAGACGGTCGGAGCGTCGTCTTCGCGCAGGTGTGGCAGCTGATGGATCTTCCTCCGTGGGCCGAACCAGGCTGGCGAGGGCAGATGCTGCGGCGGACGCTGTACGAGGCGGGAGTCCACCTCGTCGACTTCCTCATGGCGCTGTTCGGCGAGCGGCCCGTCTCCGTGACGGCGTCGGTGTCGACCTGCGGCGTGCGTGAGAGCGAAAGCGATGCCGTCGCCCTGTGCACGCTCGAGTTCAGTCGAGGGCGCCTCGCGCAGATCATCCAGAACCGACTCTGCAAAGGCGAGACGCAGTACTTCGAGGTCCGCGCCGAGACGCCGGATGCTTCGCTCCGCGCGTCGTTCGGGGGGCGCGCCCGTATCAGTGCGGGCCTGCATCGAAGCACCAGGCCGCATCTCCGTGTCGACTACGGCGTCTCGGGGATGGCGTGGGAGGAAACGGGGAACCAGCGTCGCCCGTTGGGGCGAAACCCGAAGGAGCCCGGCATGATCGCCACGCGCAACGTCTTCGAGCGAACGCTCGACGCCTTTGCGCGCGGGACGCTTCCGCCCGCGACGGGCGAGGACGGTCGCGATGTGCTGCAGGTGATCGCGGCGGCGTACCATTCCGCTTCGATCGGTCGCCGCGTCGAGCTGGACAGCGACGAAGTCCGGAGGCTTTCCGGAATGCACATGGGCGCCCTGCGCGATACCACCGTCTGAGGTGAGCTCCGCGCCGTCCTCGCTGCGTGCCGGGGTAATCGGTGCCGGGCTGATGGGCCGGTGGCACGCCCATGCCATTCGTCACGTCGGAAGTCGTGTCGTCGCCGTGATCGACTCGGACCTCGCGCGCGCACGCGCGCTGGCGGCGCGATTACCGGGGAACACGGCGAGCGAATCGTCGCTGCAGCGATCGCTCGACGAGCATCGGATCGAGGTGTTGCACGTCTGTACGCCCGTCGAGTCGCACGACGGAATCGCGCGCGTGGCGATCGGGGTAGGAATACCGTTGCTCATCGAGAAGCCGCTCGCGCTGGACGCGGCGACGACGCGCGAACTCCACGCTCTCGCCGAGTCGCGCGACGTACTGCTCTGTCCCGTGCATCAATTTCTTTTCCAACCGGGCATCCTCGCCGCCGGGCGTGCGATGTCCAGGCTCGGCGCGATTCGGCAGCTCGACATCGTCGCCTGCTCGGCCGGTGCGGACGGTGCCTCGGATGCGCGACGTGAGGCGATCGCCCTCGACATCCTTCCGCACGGCCTCGCGCTGGCGCGACGGCTGCTCGGCGTTTCTCTCGACAGCGCGGCGTGGCGCGTCGGGGAAGGGGGCCCGGGAGAAATCCGCACCATGGCCGACATCGCCGGCACGTCGGTCATGCTCGCGGTCTCCATGCGCGCCCGGCCGACCGAAAATTCCCTCACCGTACGCTGCGACGCGGGGACGGTGCACGCCAATCTGTTCCACGGCTACGCCACGATCGAGCGCGGCGCACCCTCGCGGTTGGACAAGGTCGGGCGCCCCTTCGTCGGCGCAGCTCAGGCCCTCGGAGCGGCCGCGGGCAACCTCGCCGGACGGGCCGTACGTGGTGAGCCGGCGTATCCCGGGTTGCGTGAGCTGGTTCGCCGCTTCCACGCCGCGTGCGCGGGGCGGGGTCCGTCGCCCATCAGCGTCGAGGAATCGCTCGATGTCTCGCGTGCGCGCGACGCCATCAGCGCGGCACGCATGCACGGCAGGCCCTGAGGAGGCCTGCCTCCGGGCGCTCTAGTGTGCGCCCTTCCGGAAGATCATCACCGGTAGCGTCTTCGCCATGATGCGCATGTCCTCGACGACCGACCGGCGCTCGATGTACGCCAGGTCGTACTCGACCTTGCGACGCACGTCGTCGATCGAGGTATCGTAGTTCTGGTTGATCTGGGCCCACCCGGTGATGCCGGGCTTGGCGCGCTGACGAAGCTGATAGCTGTCGATCTCTTTCCGGAGCTGCATGAAGATGCTCGGCCGTTCTGGGCGCGGACCGACGATGTTCATGTCGCCCTTCAGCACGTTGACCAGCTGAGGCAGCTCGTCGAGACGCGCACCTCGCAGGATTCCCCCGATGGGCGTCACGCGCGTGTCGTTCTTCGTCGCCCACACCGCGCCCTCGGTCTCGGCGTTCACCGTCATCGTGCGGAACTTGTACATCGTGAACGCCCGGCCGCCGACGTCCACGGCTCGACGATCACCGCCGCGGCGTCCCATGGCGCGACGATCGCCGCGCGGGTTGTTGCCTCGACGCTCCGTCACCGGCGTGCTCGTCGCTTGCGCGTCGCTCCGTGCCCGCATTTCCCCGATGCGTCTCGTCGTTCTCCGCTCACCTTTCCCGCGACGATCACCACCGGAGCGGCGTCGATCCACACCAACGCGCGTCTGCCGATACACGATCGGCCCACGCGACGTGAGCTTCACCGCGATCGCGATGATCAGAATCAACGGGGACAGCACCACGAGCCCGATGAAGGCGATCGTGAAGTTGACGGCGCGATTCAGCCTTTCGGAGACGAGTAGCTCGCGTATCCGGGACGCACGCGTCTGCTCGACCGATGCGGACGGCGTCTCCGCGATCGGGGTCTCGAAGACCGGAAAGGTCCCCGTGACGAGCGTGCTTGTTTCAGCGCCGGCCGACATACGTGAGTGCCCAGATTAGTGAAGTCGCGACTCCGACGACCGAAGCAATCTTTGCCCAGTTTCCGCCGGTTTTCTCCCCGACCTCTATCGAGTCACCGTCACGCAGCGACAGCTGATCGAGTGTGAGGCCCTCGTTCATTGCCGTGCGTGTATTGCGAGAATCGTACAACTCCGCTGTATTCCGCCGGATGACGGACCTGCCAAGGTCGGCGTTGTTGGCCGGCCCCCCAGCGCGCATGAGCGCGTCGCTAACCGGGATGTCGGGCGGCATATAGTAGAACCCGGGCCTTCCGACGGGTCCGAGGATCGAGAGACGCACCAGTGGTGTCGCGCGGACCCGGACGTCCTTGATGTACCTGCCGAGCTCCTTGGTCATGTGCGGCTGCAGCTCGGATCTCAGCACCCCCGCCAGGGGGATTTCGCCGATGTCCTTCAGCAGCAGCTTGGAGCCGGCGATCACCGAGACCGTATCGTCTTGGGTAACGTTGCCCTCGAGGACCAGCCGGATTCGATCGCCCGCCCGAAAGTCGCCTTCCTTCAGCCGCGCACGCAGCGCGCTCGCCCTGTTACGATCCTTATCGGTTCCCCGGGCCAGTCGGTCGGCCAGCGCCGCCAGGTCCGCCCGCGTTGCCATCGGCTGCATCGCCTCGTACCCCTGCGCGCCCGCGATGAGCCGAGGCGTCAGCAGCATGAGGGCGACGAGAACCGTGCGAGCCAGACCAGCCCGCGATTCCCGGTGTCGGTTGTTCGACGATGATGAGTGCATGCCGGCTCCCAATGCAGTCGGCATGCTCAACCGGCGCGAGGCGGAGATTTCTTCCAAGTCGTTACTCGGCAAGCGATTAGAAGGTGGCGACGAATTTTTGACGCGAGATTGGCGCTCGGAAATGTAGCGATCCGCCCACACGTGGGTGCCTAGCGACCACAGCGTGTACCGAGTGCGCCGCTTCAAGGCAATTCTCGGTCCTGTCGCGCATCTTCCGCGCTCCTGTTGTGAGCCCGCCGCAATCCGCGGTGGGATCGTCACGGTCGCTGAGGTATATCTGTAACGGCTCCAACAGGTTAGCTTTTCGGAATCCGCCGCATGCAACATGCAACGCGGCCACCCAGACGGCGATGACGCCGCTCCTTTTGGTCGCGTTCGCCGCTACGATCCTCGTGACGGCGCGTGAGATCTCCCGTGCCGAGGGTGCAATGCCGACGATGGACTCCACTCCACCTCTCGTCCTGATCGCCAGCGACCAGGAGTGGTCGGGCCGTTCGCTCGAGACCATCATCGGCCCGCGTGGCTATGGAGTCGTCCGCGCTCATACCGGCCATCAGGTGCTGGAGACGGTGCGAACGACTCACGTCGACCTGTTGATCCTCGACACCCGCCTTCCCGACGTCGACGGCATCCAGCTCTGCCGAAAGCTCCTCGAGCTGCGGATCGTGCCGGCGACTACACCGATCATCCTGACGACGTCGGTGCAGGCAACACGCGCCAGCAGCATCGCCGCGTTCGCTGCCGGTGCGTGGGACTACTGTCCCCACCCGGTCGACAGCGACCTCCTGCTGTCGAAGATGGACAACTTCGTGCGCGCGAAGCGGGCTGCCGACCACGCACAGGAGCAGAGCCTGCTCGATGAGTCGACCGGCCTCTACAACTTTCGCGGCATGGCTCGTCGGGCCCGGGAAACGGGGGCCGAAGCGCTCCGGGTTCGCGGCGCAATGGCGTGCGTCGCCCTCGCCCCCGTAATGGACGACGCGATGGAAACGGGTGAGTCGGTCGAGACGGTGGCCAAGGGTGTTGGCGAGCACCTGGGGATGGCGCTCGCGCGCACGGCCAGGGCGTCCGACGTCGTCGGCCACCTGGGGCGCGGGGAATTCGCCGTGATCGCGCCGGCCACGAGCCCCGAGGGCGCGGAGCGGCTCATGGAACGGCTGCAGCGTGCGCTCGAGAGCACGATAGTTCCCGTCGGGAACAGCCCTCGCTCGTTCAGGGTGCGCGGCAGCTTCTTCGCCGTCCCCGACTACTCGGAGTCCTCGATCCACGTGCTGGAGATGCTCGAGCGCGCATCGTCGTCGCTGCACACGCAGCATGGGCTCGCCGATCTCCCGGCGCCGGAGTACGCACAGGCGCCGCGGTTCTGAGTCGTCGAGCCGGTCTGAAAACGAAAGCGGGGGCGACGGAGAATCCGTCGCCCCCGCTTCGCATCCGTCCAGCCGTTCGTCAGACGGTCGCGACGGCGCGTTCCTCCGGCAGTGCGCGATAGGCCGTGTCGTAGCCGTAGTACTTGTAGTCGCCCATCGCCTTCACGTCGTTGAGCACGACACCCACCGTTCGCAGCGGCAGTCGACGGAGCAACGCGAGCTTCGTCTTCGCCATGCGCATGTCCGTCTTGGAGTGCCGCAGGATCATCAGCGTGTTCTCGCCGGCCGAGAGCGGCGGACCGTCCACGATGATGACCGAGAATTCGCCGACCAGCTCACTGAGCAGCCGGGGAAGCGCGGGGCTCGCGATCAGCTCGGGATTGGTCGTGCGGCGGCCGCCGCAGGGGAGCAGGCTCAATCGCTCCTGCGTCGTCGGATGCATCACCTCGGCGCGAGTGACCTCGCCGGAGAGCACCTCGATCAAGCCCGGGCGCCGCTGTGCGCCGAACACGTCGTGCAGCGAGCCACGTCGCGTGTCGGCATCGATGAGCAGCGTACGATAGCCGGCCTCCGCGAACGCGAGTGCCAGATTCGAGGCGACCAGCGACTTGCCATCTCCCTGCTCGGGGCTCGTCACGCCGCAGACGAGCGGCTGATTGGCGCTGTAGGCGTACTGGAGGCGGAGCCGGATACCGCGGAACGACTCGATCACCTCCGCGGCGTCCTCCGGCTTCGCGCGCCTCGGTGGCTGCGCGATCTGCGGCACGGTCCCCAGCACGGCCAGCCCCAGATCGGCGTTCACCTGCGCGAGATGCCGGAACTTGTGATCCAGGCGATCGAGCATGACCGACAGTCCGAGCCCGAGCCCGAGTGCGATGAGGATCGCGGTACCGATGATCTTGAGATCGCGGAACGTCACGACACCGTTTGCCGGCGCCGCACGATCGAGGATCGTGATGTCGGGCATCGCGCTCGATTCGGCGAGACGCGCATCGGCATACCTTGCCGAGAGGTTCGTGTACATCCCTTCGTACATCGCCTGCTCGCGTCGCAGCCGCTGCTCTTCGATCGAACGCGTCGGAATGGTGCGGATCTCTTCCGAGGTTGCCGCGAGCTGGGCGTTCAACGAGTTCTCGCGCGACCGCAGCTGTGCGAGGAAGTTGCGCGCCGCGGCGGGAATCGCGCGCGCGCGGAGGTCGGCGATCTGCTTCTGCAGATCCTTCACTTTGCTGAACTCGTCCGTGTAGACCTTTTGCGCGTCGCGCAGCTCCCCCTGTCGCTTGGTGAGCTCGTCGAGCAGGATCGACAGATCCTTGGCCCCGGCCTGCGTCAGCAGACCCGGGATTGCGCTGATCGCTTCCGGCGCGGCCGGCCCAGCGGTCATCGCACGCGCGAGTGCGTCGGCATACTGCCGCAGGTCACTCGACTCGAGCTTCTTCTCGAAGAACGAACGAAAGACGGGATCGCGCGTCTCCTGCAGCCCCGGTGTGACGATGGTCGCCTCGGAGGGCATGGTGATCGTGCGGGTGCGGAACCCCTCCAGGCGAAGCTCGGCGTCCTTCAGCTTGTCGTTCGCATACTGGCGCTGGACTTCGAGCAGTTTGGAGTACTCGGAGACGTTCCGGCGCTTCAGCCAGAGGGCCGTGCTGTCGAACTCCGTGAGCCACGTATTGAGCGTCGCCGCCGCTTCCACCGCATCGTTGTCGACGAGCGTCACGTTCATGAAGTTGCTGTTCGGCGCAACGGCCGGCGGAGGCTTGAGCTTGGCCAGCAACGCCGTCGACGCGTCACGCGGCGTGACGACGTTGAAGTTGTAGGTGCGTCCGGGCTTGAGCATCTGGGGCGTCGGCGCCCACCGGAACCCGACGGTTCGCCCGATCGAATCGCCGACCGTGCCGGTGTCGACGACGGTGCCATCGGCCTTGCGGGTAAGCGTGTAGCGCTGCCCTTTCGCGTCGACTCTCAGGCTGTAGTCGCCGATGATCGGCCGCTCGGACGTCGCGAACCGCATGAACGCCGGGCGATCCTTGGCATCTTCGGGGGTGGCGGCCAGGCCGCGCTTGGCGACGACCGAGTCGGTGATCGCGAAGCTCTGGAACAGCTCCGCCCATGAACTCTGGGGGAGCAGTTCTTCCGCGCGAATAGGCCCCGTCGGCTGCGGACCGTTCGTCGGCTTCGGGGACATGATCCAGACCTTCGCTCTCGCCTCGTACGACGGCTCGACG
>QHVE01000047.1:41352-43514 GCA_003223455.1 Gemmatimonadota bacterium
GAGACGCGACGACTGGGAAATCGGCAGACATCAGGCTGTAGTCTCTATCGTGTAGGACGGGCGAAACCGCGGTGCGGGCATCCGCGCCATGAGTAACCCGGAATGGGCCGTTCCATGCCGAACGGGACAACGCAAAGAGGGAGCCGATCTCACGGTCTACCCCTCCGCTGGACGATAAACCTCGCGCTGCACCTTCCTGCTCGGTCCCGCCGGATCGACCGCCGAAAGCTGCGACTCACCAACATATAGGACTGGGCTCAGTCGCGTCCGTCACCGGTCCAACCATGTGTTTTACCGCCGCTTGCGTCAGAGGTTCGGCAGACCCACATTGAGCGAACAGGGCCGCGAGCATGCCACAGCGTGTGGCGACGAAGCTGCACCTCGCCCATCCCGTTCCTCCGCGCCAACGCAGGGCCGGTCATCCGTCGCGCGAGCGACGATCCAGTTACGCGCGGGCGAGTCCTTCGTTCTTCCCGTATGTCTGACACCCTTGCCCCTCGGGGAGCCTTCGATGCGCTCTCCATCCCTCCCGAAGCGAAGCCAACCATCCGCATCCTCGTCGTCGACGACGAGCGAACCCTTCGGGACGGCTGCACCAGCATGCTCCAGGCCGATGGCTACAACGTCGGCTCCGCCGGCCGTGGGGACGAAGCCATCGAGATGATGCGGCGCAGCCGCTACGACATCGTGCTCGTCGACCTGCACATGACGCCGGTCTCGGGGATGGAGGTGGTCGCCGGCGCCCTCGAGGCAAACAAGGAAGCGATCGTCATCGTCATCACCGGCAACCCGAGCGTGGCGACGAGCATCGAGGCGCTTCGTGCGGGTGCGTGGGACTATCTCCCCAAGCCCTTCTCGGCTACCCACCTCCACATCCTCATCGGGCGCGCCGCGCACGTCATCCTCGTCGCGCGTGAGACGAAAGATCTGCGCCGCCACGGCGTCGCCGATTCGAGCAACAGCGACAAGGTCACGCTGCTCGGAACGGCGCCCGCCTTCAGAAGTGCGGTGGAGCTGGCGCGCCGCGTGGCGGAGACCGACGCGTCGGTGATGATCACCGGCGAGAGCGGAACGGGAAAAGAGGTCGTCGCCCAGTTCATCCACCGGCACAGTCGCCGGGCCAGCCGCTCGCTGGTATCGATCAACTGCGCCGCGCTTCCGGCCAACCTGCTCGAGAGCGAGTTGTTCGGCCATGTGAAGGGGGCGTTCACCGGCGCGGACCGTACCAAGCCGGGCCTGCTGGAGACGGCGAACGGCGGGACGTTCTTTCTCGACGAAGTCACGGAGATGTCGCTGCCGCTGCAGGCGAAGCTGCTGCGCGTGCTCCAGGACGGCATCGTTCGGCGCGTCGGCAGCGAGCAGGAGCACGACGCGATCGTGAACGTGCGCTTCATCTCGGCCACGAACCGGGAACCGTCCGAGGCCGTGAGCAGCGGAGTGCTGCGCGAGGATCTGTTCTACCGCCTGCGGGTGGTGCCGATCAAGCTGCCGCCGCTGCGCCAGCGGCTCGGTGACGTCGCATTGCTCGCGAATCACTTCCTCTCGGTGTACTGGGAGCGGCATCGCGGTACGCGAACCCAGCCGCCTCCGCTCACCGAGGCGACGCTCGAGGCGCTGCGGAGCCGCCCGTGGCGCGGGAACGTTCGCGAGCTTCAGAACGTCATCGAGCACGTGGCCGTCATCGCCGAAGCGGATCGCCCGGTGGAACCGGAGCACCTGCCCGTGTACGAGGACGACACGAAGTCGGCGACGACGAGCGGCGTCCCTCTCGCCGTCATGCGTGAGCCGTATCACCTGGCAAAGGACAAGCTCGTCGCCGACTTCGAGAAGGAATACCTTTCGCGTCTAGTGGTCCGAGCAGGGGGCAACATGTCGAAGGCCGCACGGCTCGCCTGCATCGACCGCACGACTCTGTATCGACTCATGGAAAAGCACGGATTCCGCCGCGACGACAACTCCGGCTCGATGGAATGACGGCGCGCTCGACGGGCAGTACGCTGTTGAGCATGCCGTTTCGGGCCGCAACGGGACCCGTTTGGCAGATCGTTGCCCGTGCGCTGCGCCGTCTGCCCTCGGAGGGCGCTCACAGCGTGCTCGTGCCGAGGGGCAGCGAGGCCGTCGACTTCGACGCGGCGGTGGAGGCGCTCGCGACCGCGGTGGAG
>QHVE01000047.1:43534-50071 GCA_003223455.1 Gemmatimonadota bacterium
AGCTCTTCGCGTTGCTGCGTCGGCTCTTCATCGAGGAGCTGGCGGCCAGCGAGGGCGAAGTCAGCAGCGCGGAAGTGGTGCGCGTCCTCGGGGCCATCGAGCGCCTGCAGGCGGTGCTCGAGCGCGACGGCGCGCACCAGTTCACGAGCCGGCTCAGCGGTCCCGACGCGATGCAGCTGTTGATCGAGGTCGTGCACGACATGCGGTCACCGCTCAACGCGATCCTGTTGCTGGCGGAGCAACTGCGGAGCGGGCGCAGCGGGCCGCTCGTGGATATCCAGACCCGGCAGATGGACCTCGTGCACAGCGCCGCGTTCGGCTTGACCACGCTCGCGGACGACGTCATCGAGCTCGCCCACGGCGGAAACCGACTCGTCGACGAGCGGCCGATGCCGTTCTCGCTCTCCAGCGTGTTGAAAGTCGTGTGCGACCTCGTACAGCCATTGGCGACGGAGAAGCGCATCACGCTCAACGCCTCCGGGCCGGAGGCCGATGTGCGTGTCGGCCACCGCGTCGCCGTCGGCCGCGTGCTGCTCAATCTCACGACGAACGCGGTGAAGTTCACCGAGCAGGGCTCCGTCACGATCGCCTGCGAGACGCGCACGCGCACGAAGCTCGAGTTCTCCGTCACCGACACGGGACGCGGCATCCCGGCCGATGCGCTGCCCACGCTCTTCGATCCGTTTCGCCAGCGCGCCAGCCGCAACGAGTACGCGTTCTCCAGCTCCGGACTGGGCCTCTCGATCGTCCAGCAACTCGTTCACGCGATGGGCGGTGAGCTCGAGGTGGACACGGTACTGGGCAAGGGGACGCGCTTCTCGTTCGTGCTCGACCTTCCCATCTCGCCGCGCGTCTCGGGCGCCTGGTAGGCGCTTCGCTCAGCGTGCCACGCTCCAGGTGGTCGACAGCTCCGTCGTGCCCCAAACGATGCGCAATCGCCCCCGGAGGTCGGCGAGTCCCGTCCTCGGCCGCGTGGCCTCCGGAACGAGGTAGATGGTGAGCGATTCCTCCGGCTCGCTCCGCGTCCGCGCCGAGAGTACGGTGCGGCCGACGTCGCGCTTGGCATCGTAGTCGGTGCCCCACGCGGCGGACGCCGTGTTGACGATGAGCTGCCAGCCAGTACGCGAATAGAGCAGAAAAAGGGCATAGTCGCCGCGCGGAACGGCCAGCGTGCCGAGCGTGAGGTCCACGTCGGTGTGCAAGGTCGTCGCGCTGTTTGCGCCGAAGCGCCACACCGTGTCGAGCGGGACGAGCCCACCCTCGATCTTTCGCCCGCGGGCGTGCGGCTGGCCGTACACGATGGCGATGCGGGACGGTCCAGTGAGGCTGGCGTCCTCCGCGTACCACTCTCCGCCGATCCGGCGCGAGTTGAGGTGGACCTCCGTACTGGCGAAGCTGCTCGCCGCGAACGCGAGTGGCGACTGGGGCTGGGCCTGCGCGGCGGCGTCGCGCGAGACGGCGAGACACGCGAGCGAGAGCGCGGTGAGCGCGCAACGAGGTAGCGTGATCATGGCACTCCTGAGTGAGTGGCTGGACGAGCAATCATGCGCGCCCGGTCGGGGCGCGTAAAGCGCCCGGTTTGCGTCCCATGCAGTCACCAATAGCTTCAACCGCATGCCCGAGCACATGCCGAGCGACCTCGCCGCCGTAGAGACCCCAGCACTCGTCGTCGATCTCGATCGCCTCGACGACAACCTGACGCGCGTTGCGGAGTACGCCGCGTCGCATGGGCTCGCGTTGCGGCCGCACGTGAAGACGCACAAGTCGCCGTACGTGGCGGCGGCGCAGCTTCGCCTCGGCGCGAAGGGACTGACGTGCGCGACGACGCGCGAGGCGGAGGTCATGTCGGAGGTGTCGGACGACGTGTTGCTCGCCTATCCCCCCGTCGGTCGCGCGCGGGCGCGCCGGCTCGCCGCGATCCCGTCGCCGACTCGCGTGATCGCGGCGCTCGACTCGGAGCAGGCCGCCAGCGAGCTGGCGCGCGCCGCCCGGGATGCCCGTCGCGAGATCGGCGTGTACGTGGAGCTCGACCTTGGCATGCATCGCGTCGGCACACCGACGGTCGACGGTGCGGTGGCGCTGGCGCGTCACGTATCGGAGACCGACGGGCTGACGTTCGAGGGGATCGCCTTCTATCCGGGACACATTCGCCAGGCGTTGCCGGAGCAGGATGACGCCCTGGAATCGCTCGATACGGCGCTCACGCGCGCCCTCGAGCGATTCCACGAGGCCGCGCTTCCGCCACGCGTCGTGAGCGGTGGATCGACGCCGACACTGTGGCGAACGCACGAGGTGCCGGGCGTGACGGAGATCCGGCCGGGTACGTACGTGTTCAACGACCGTCAGACCGTCGCCACCGGCGCCTGCACGTGGGACGACTGTGCACTCACGGTTCTGGCGACGGTCGTCTCGACCGCGATCCCCGGCCAGGTCGTGATCGACGCCGGCACCAAGGCTCTCGGCCGCGAACCGATGACCGATCCCGCGGCGGGCTTCGGCCAGCTCCTCGATCGGCCAGGCGTCATCGTGTCACGAATGTCCGAAGAGCACGGGATTCTCGATCTGGGCGACTCTGGCTGGCGCCCCGCCGTGGGCGACGTCGTGCAGGTCGTGCCGAATCACGTCTGCGTCGCGGTGCATCTCCAGGACGTGATGTACGGCGTCCGCGGCGGCCGGCTCGAGCGGAGCTGGCCGATCGCCGCACGTGGACGCGGACAGCCGTCGGTCTGACGCGCGCCTCGGGCGCGGGTCTTGGAGAAGCGCGCGACACCGGGCATCTTTCTTCGACGGCCGCCGAGCACCGCACGCCGTCCCCGCCCACCCGCCAGCTCCGATGCCTACTACACGCCGTCCCCCCACCCACGACGCGGCGCCTGCCGATCCTGTTGCGGTCGTGCGCTCACGCGCCGACGCACTCTATCGCGCCGCGATTGAATGTTGCCGACAGCACGACCGCGCGGCGAAGCTGTTCGGAAGCTCGGATCCGGAGCTGGAGCACAAGCACGCCGACGCGCTCTGCACGATGTGCGACGGCTCGCTCGTCGAGCTGTCGAAGGCATACGAATCCGCCGCCGCGCACGTGCAGCTCGGCAAGGACGTCGACTGGTGGCACAAGGCGAATAGTCTCTGGCACGCGAGCCGTGAATTCCTGCGGCGTCACGCGACGGGTGACGCGCTTTCGAAGCGTCTGTCGGCGAACCACCCGCCGGAACAGCTCGCCAACCTGCAGATGGAATACGAGCTGGAAGCCTCGGCGCTTCTCGCCCTGCGGCACGCCGCCGAGGCCTATCGGAAGACCCGTCCGGAGCTCGACTGACGCAATGGCGACTCGCAAGAAGGGTTCGACGCAATCCACGAAGGGAACGGCCAAGCGCAGGAAGGGGAGGGGACCAGGAGGAAAGAGCTCGGCGCGCGCCTCGACGGCGCGCCGCGGCATTCAGGCGCGCTATCCCTGGAAAGAGGAGCCAAACCCCTATTTCGAGCTTCGCACGTCGGCGATTCAGGGCACGGGGGCGTTCGCGACGCGCACGATCAGGAAGGGCACTCGGATCGTCGAGTATCTCGGCCAGCGCATCTCGTGGCGCACCGCGGACAAGCGGTACGACGACGAGAAGATGAACCGCCACCACACCTTCCTGTTCACGGTCGATGACAAGACGTGCATCGACGCCGCCGTGAACGGGAACGACGCCCGGTTCATCAATCACTCCTGCGATCCGAACTGCGAGGCGATCAATGATCGCAAGCGCATCTTCATCGAGGCGATAAAGACGATCCCCGCCGGTACGGAGCTGGTGTACGACTATCAGTACGAACGGACCGACGACCATACGCCTGAGGACGAGAAGTTCTACAAGTGCCGCTGCGGCTCACCGAAGTGCCGAGGGACGATTCTGGCCCCGCTGGCGACCGGCGGCTGACATGAACGCGCCCGCCGCCACCCTGCGCGCGCTGATGCGCCGGCTCGTGGACTACGCGGGACTCTTTCCACCGGCCACGCTCTCGATGGATGCAGCGGTCCGCCGCTACGCGGCGCATCTCTCGTCGCGCGACGCGTGGATGCTCGGCCGGTTCATCGTCCCCGTCGAGCGGCTGGACGAGTTCGCGGAGGCGGTGGTGCCTCTCTCCGAGCGCGAGGGCGACGCGTGGCGTCTCAGCGCGCTGGTCGGCGTCGACGCAGCGTCGGCGGGACCGAAGATCCGCGCGTTCAACGCGTCGCATCGCAGCCGCTTCGTCATCGACGTCGTCGAATGTCGCGCCGTCGCGCCGCGCACCGTCGCCCGCTCGATCGGTGCACTGCCCGGCGAGCTGCGCATCTTCGTCGAGCTTCCATTGCTCGACGATCCGCGCGCCATGCTGGCCGAGATTCGTGCGGCCGGCGCATGGGCGAAGATGCGCACCGGCGGCGTCACGGTCGACGCGTTTCCCTCCGCGCGAGAGATCGGACGCTTCATCGCGCGCGCCGAGGAGCTTCGCGTGCCGTTCAAGGCGACGGCGGGGCTGCATCATCCGGTGTGCGGCGAGTACCCGGTCACCTACGATGACGACGCTCCGAGAGCACGCATGTTCGGCTTTCTGAACGTCTTCGCCGCCGCCGTCTTCGCACACGCGGGCGCGAGTGAGCGCGAGCTCACGTCGATCGTGAGCGAGGGCGACGCGGCGGCCTTTCAGTTCCGCGAGCAGGAGCTGTACTGGAGGGGCCGAACGGCGACGGCCAAGCAGATCGCGAGCGCCCGCGGTTCACTCGGGCTCGCGTTCGGGTCATGCTCGTTTCAGGAACCCGTCGACGGCCTTCGCGCGATCGAACTGCTGTGACGCTCGCGCTCGACGAGTCGCATCGCGCCGATCTGCGCTCGTGGGTGGAATCGGCGAACGCCTCGACGACCGACTTTCCTATTCAGAACCTGCCGCTTGGCTGTCTCCGCGTGGAAGGCGGCGCGCGACCGGGCGTGGCGATCGGCGATCGGATCCTGGACCTGTCCGCCGCGCGGCCCGTCCTCGCGCTCGAGTCACGAGTGCTCGACGCGATCGACGCCTGCGTCGCGGAGGGCGCACTCAATCCACTTCTGGCGCTCGGACGGCCGGCGCTCCATCAGCTGCGCGCGGCGGTGAGCGACCTGCTCCGTGCCGGAACCTCGGCGGGGGAGCGCGCGCGGTCGTTCGGAGACTCGATCCTCGTGCCGCTGAGCGGTGCCGAGCTGGCGTTGCCGATTCGCGTTGGCGACTACACCGACTTCTACGCCTCGATCGATCACGCACGCAACGTCGGGAGCATGTTCCGTCCCGACAACGCGCTCCTGCCGAACTACAAGTGGGTGCCGATCGGGTATCACGGGCGCGCTTCGTCGGTGGTGACAAGCGGCTCGTCGGTACGACGCCCCTCCGGCCAGAGGCGCGACGAGGCGACATCGCCTCCGACGTTCGGGCCCAGCGTTCGGCTCGACTACGAGCTCGAGGTCGGGGCGATCATCGCGGACGGCAATGCGCTCGGTGCGCCGATTGCGCTTGCCGCCGCGGAGCAGCACGTGGCCGGTCTCTGCCTCGTGAACGACTGGTCGGCGCGCGACATCCAGGCGTGGGAGTACCAGCCACTCGGTCCATTTCTGGCCAAGAGCTTCGCCACGACGATCTCGCCCTGGATCGTCACACTCGACGCGCTGGCGCCATTTCGAGTCGCCGCCGTGCGGCCATCGAGCGATCCCGCACCACTTCCTTACCTCGACGACGAGGAGGATCGCGCCCACGGCGGCTTCGACATCACGCTCGAAGTCCTGCTCTCGAGCCGGCGCATGCGGGACGAGGGCCAGCGTCCCCTGAACGTGAGCGTCGGATCCTTCGCCACGATGTACTGGACGCTCGCGCAACTCGTCGCGCACCACACCAGCAACGGCTGCAACCTGCGGCCAGGCGATCTGCTGGCGAGTGGCACCGTGAGTGGGGCAACGAAAGAATCGCGTGGCTGCCTGCTCGAACGGACCTGGCGAGGTACCGAGCCGCTCGCGCTACCCACCGGTGAGCTGCGCCGCTTCCTCGAGGATGGCGACGAGGTGATCATGCGCGCCTCGTGCGAGCGCACGGGACAGCGTCGAATCGGCTTCGGCGAGTGTCGCGGAATCGTGTCAGGGTGAGCGCGCCGGCATCGAATCCGGGTACACGCCGGCGGGGAAGGGATGTGGTTGTTGCGTCCAGGGTTTGACGAGCAGAACCTGCCCGACCTTGATCCGATCGCCCTGAAGTGCGTTCCACTGCCTCACCTGATCGACCGAGGCACCATACAAGGTCGCGATCGAGCTGAGTGCTTCGCCACGCTTGACGGTGTGGTACCACGCGCGTCGGCCTTCGTAGATCTGAACGAGGCGAGCGCGGTCACGCGCGCGACGCGCTTCACGCCGCTGCCATCCAATGGCCCGAAGCGTTGCATACTTCCTGGCGATCGACGAGCGGACCGCGTCCGCGTCGCTCGCCGCGCCGGCCGGATAGCCGAGCACGAGCCGCGGGTCGCGCGGCGCTGCGAGCGCCAGCGCGTTGGCGATGAAG
>QHVE01000048.1:0-56543 GCA_003223455.1 Gemmatimonadota bacterium
GGATCGCGTTCGCCAACACGGATCTCTCGGGGGCGATGGATCACCGGAACTCGATCCTCGAGGCGGATCGAGCGGTGGGGCAGTTGGTGTGAGCGCGTCGCGCCCATTCTGCGATCAGCGTCGGCAAGAACCGGTAGTGTCTTCCTTCAGAAGGAGCCAGCGATGACCACGAATAGCTACAGGCTGACAGTCGTTGCGTGCGCCCTGGCATGGTTTCTCGCCGGGATGCACACTCCGGTGATTCATCAGATCATGAAGCACGGTCGCGCTCCCGGGGCGAGCCTCCTGGTCCTCGTGCTACTCGTGGTCGTCGCGAGCGGCTCGGTGTTCGCGCTCCTTCGGGCGCCGGGGTCGCATCCGGGGCCGACGCCCGCTGCGCCATGACGCGTCGCTGCGACTGACGTGAGCGACGATACGTCCAGTCAGGCCTTTCGCTCGGCCGCGAACAACCGCATCGCCCACAGCGCCGGCGCGAGCAACAGCAGCAAGGCGACGATACCGGAGGACATGAACTCGCCGCCCGCCCACATCAGGTCGATCGCGATCGGCACGCCCATCGCGACCGAGATCGCGATCACGCTGGCCAGAAATCCCGCGCTCACGACACAGACGGGCACGAGCGCGAGCAACGACGAGAACGCGACCGCCTCGAACGGATAGACGACGCCAGCAAACGTGCTGACGACTGCGACACCGATCAGCACGCAGAGAAGCGGCAGCATCCCGCGACGCCGCGGCATCCATCCCGTCGCGAACAGGATCGTCGCGCTCAACACGACGGCAAACCCGATCGGCAGCAGCGGGGCGGCCCACGGGAATCGCTGCTGAAACGCAAAGTCGGCGATGGGCACGGGCGGATACGGCACGTCGAACCACCGATGTCCCGCGGCGATGATCGCCGACCCCGCTCCGAGCAGTCCGAGACCCCACGCGTAGCCGAGGAGCGCTGCCGGAACGAGCTCCGGAATTCGGACGCGCCCGCGAGCGAGATCGTCGAGGCCCGCGGTCAACTCGGGCCGGGATTCGTACCACAGTGACTCACCCGCGACGAGACAGATCGCCCCGAGCAGCCACAGGGAGATGTCGGCGGGAAGCTGCGCCGTGAGAGTGCTCGATATCGACGCGATGTTCAGTGCGCCGGGTCCGTAGCCGATCGCGATGATCGCCACGAACAGGATGGGCGCGGCGGCGCTGATTCGCAGGCCAGTGGTCCACTGCAGCACATCGGTCGCACCGCGCCGCAGGATCACCGCGATCGCCACCATGGCGATCAGCGCGACGAGAAATGGATCGTCGTCGCAGGACGCCGCGCCGCGTGAAGCCGGTGGCACGTGTTCCGACGATGGTCGCTGCGACGACTGCCTCGGCTGTGTCCGTGTCCCGGGTGAGATTGAGCCCGGGTCGGTTCCACACCACCGTGTGCGCCGTATACCGGGGGAAGGTGGTCGTCTCGACGCGACGGAACGTCAGCCGCGAGGGATCCTCGCCGTTGCCTCGCAGAACGCTGTCGGCAATCGCGCGCGCAGAATCGGCCGTCAGGCCGCCGACGAGAAGTGAATCCTTCAGCAGGAGGGTGTCGGCGACGAGCTGGCCATTCTTGCCGAAGTAAAGGGATCGACTTCCGCGCGGGTCGGATGTCCGGAAGTCGAATTCCCACGCCCACACGTGATACGGATCGTACGCGAGCTCGTCGGCGCTGTCGGCGCCTACCACGTTCTGGAGGAACGTGTAGAGCGGGGTGTTCCACCCGAGGCTCGAGCCCTCGGGATTCGCCGGACGTCCCGCGGCGCTCATCAACGACCGGGCTGCGTACTCGTCGATCGAGCGATCATGGGCCACGCCGTGGACTCGCGAGCTCACGACGTGACGCAGCGTCCCGGCGGTGAGGAGTGCACCAGCCAGGATCACGGCAAGGGCCGTCTTCCGCGTCGAGAGCGTGCGTCGCATCGCGTTGGTCCGTCGATCGGACATCGGCACCATGCGCCGGCCGCGGCGATACTCCCCCGCGACGTCGCGCGCGACGCGGTCGAGCGCATCGGCGAGCTCCTGCATCGATCCGAAGCGCGCCGTTGGCTCCTTCGCCAGCGCACGCTCGATCACCTTGGCCAGCGCGATGGGCGCGTCGGGCCGGATGTCGCGCACTGGCGTCGGCTGCATGCTCGCCTGCATCGCCATCAGCGACCGGAGCGACTCGGCGTGGAATGCGGGGCGACCGGTGAGCAGCCGATATCCGACGAGGCCGAGCGAATATTGATCCGACAAGGGGCCGAGTGTCGTGTCGCCAGCCGCCTGCTCGGGGCTCATGTACTGCGGCGTGCCGACCACGATGCCGGCGCCGGTCACTGTCGTCGCACGGCCGACCGACTTCGCGATGCCGAAGTCCATGAGCACCACGCGGCGCTCCGGACCCTCGAGCATGATGTTCTCGGGCTTGATGTCACGATGGACAATGCCCACTCGGTGCGCGGCCGCGAGCGCCACGGCGGCTTCGCGCAGGATGCGGCAGACTTCGGCGAAGGTCCAGCGCGTGTCGCTCTCGAGCCACTCGGCGAGAGTCTGCCCGTCGATGCGCGGCATCACGAACCACGCCACGCCGTCCGACTCGGCGACCGCGAACACGGGCACGATGTTCGGGTGTCGAAGTTGCGCGATTGCCTCCGCCTCGCGGCGGAAGCGGTCACCCACGCCGTCGGAGCTCGCGAGCTCGCTCCGCAGGGTCTTGATCGCGACCTCGCGCTTGAGCTTCCGATCCCAGGCGAGGTACACCTCGGCGAATCCGCCGGCACCGAGCAGGCCGCGCAACTCGTAGTCGCGCCCGACCGCGGCAATCAATCGCTGGCGCGTCTCGCTCGTGTCCGGCGGCGCCGCGGCGAACGCGCCCGTCGGTGTCCGTACTCCGCACACATGGCAGAAGACCGCGCCCTCGTCGAGCGCGGTCGAGCAGCTGGGACAGGGAGGGAAGGCAACTTCCATCGGCAGAAATTGGCGCCACAGCCGAATTCCGGAAGGTCGGCCTCGCACGAGGCATGGATCGCCATTGATCGTGCGCGGTCCATCAGAGGCCAAACTGGCCGCGCGACCCGATGAGCGGCATGTTGATGCGCCTCGCCGTCGGCTTTCCCCTCGCGACAGGTCACATGCCTCGTCTCGCCGTCCTGCTCTTCGTGCTCGCAGCGGTCGCTGGCCCGGCCTCCGCTCAGGCGACGCCGCGTCGCTGGTTCTTTAACGGCAGTGCGCTCCCCGACTTCGAAGTCACACGCGACACGACGATCGCTCACACCGGGCGCGTGAGCTTGCGCGTGCGCGCGGCGGCCGACCCCTCCGGTTTCGCGGGCGCCATGACGACGTTTCCCGCCGCACCATATCTCGGCCGCCACGTCAAGTTCTCCGCGTTCCTGCGCACTGCATCGCTCGGCGGAGAGGGCGCCGCGGTCTGGGCCCGAGCCGACGGTGCGCGCCCGAGCCTCGCCTTCGTCACCACGCAGGGAAAGCGCGTCGTCGGCGGCACGACGGATTGGACGGCCGTCTCCGTCGAGATGGACGTCCCCAGCGAGGCGCTCACGTTGTTCTTCGGCGCATTCTCGACGGCGCGCGGCACGCTCTGGATCGACGACGCGTCAGTCGAGCCCGACTCTACCGCCGGCGCATTCAGCGAGGACTTCGAGCGCCCGGAAACCATGATCGTCCGGGCGCAGTCCCGACCGGCCGCCGCGGTTGCCGGACAGGTGGACAAAGATGCCGCCCCCAGCCCCCACGAAGCGCCGCGGCCGCTCGCGCCGCGTGGGCTCGACAACGTCGTCGCATTCACGCGACTCGTGGGCTACGTGCGCTTCTTCCATCCGAGCGAGGCGGCGGCGACGACGAACTGGGACGACTTCACCGTGCGCGGCATCCGCCTCGTCGAGCGCGCGCCGAACGCCGACAGTCTCATCGCGACGCTACGCGCCATCTTCGCGCCGATCGCGCCGAACGTCGCGGTCTACCGCACCGGGGCACGCCCTCCCGCTCCGGTCGCGGCGCCGCGTGCGGAGTCGTTGAGCGTCGTCTTCTGGCGCCACTTCGGCTATGGCGTGCCGACGGGCTCGCCAAGCGACGCGGCGAACAACATCTACAGCAGTGAGCGCGTCAGCGTTGCCGCGCCGAACGGCCGTCCACCGACGACCTTCACACTCTCGCCGGGATGGGGCAACACCACGTCGATGTCGGTGCCCGATCCGTCCTCGCCTTTCCACGCCGACCTCGGCGCCGGCGTGAGCGCGATGGTGCCGCTCGCCGTGTACTCGACGGCGCGCTCGATCCCCGACTCGCGGTTCGCGAGACCGCGCCCCGCCATGGAGCGCTTCGCCACCGATGACCGTGCCACGCGTCTTGCCGACGTCGCGCTGTTGTGGATGGTGCCTCAGCACTTCTATCCCTATCACGAGATCGTTCGCACCGACTGGCCGGCGGCGCTCCGCCGCGGGCTCACCGAGGCTGCCACCGCCGTAGACGACGCGCAGGCCGACGCCGCGCTCGAGCATGTCATCGCGGCGCTGCGCGACGGACACGGTGGCGTCTCGCGTCCTTCCACGACGCGCGCCATCGTGGACGCCGTCCTGCGCACGGTCGAGGGACGCGTCGTGGTCACGGCGAGAGGCGATTCGGCGGCTGCCGCGGGCCTGCGCCTCGGCGACGAGGTGCTGGCAATCGACGGCACCCCGATCGCTGACGGGTTGCGCATCGCGGAGTCGCGGGTCTCGGGGGCGACGCCGCAGTGGGTGCGCTACGTCGCGCTGCGTACGCTCCTGACCGGAGCGCCAGGGAGCGTGGCGCTCCGAGTACGAGATCCGCTCGCATCCAACGATGCGCCGCGGGACATCGTGGTGCGCCGCCGCCCGATACCGTCTCCGAGAGAGGCGCGTCCCGACAAGATCGCCGAAGTGCGACCAGGGGTGTTCTATGTCGACTTCGACCGCGTGAGCGACGACGATGTACGTCTCGCGCTGCCGAGTCTCGAGAAGGCGACGGGGATCGTCTTCGACATGCGCGGCTACCCGAACCAGGTGAACACCGCGGCGGTGCTCGCGCTCCTCGCCGACTCGACCATTCGCTCGGCGCACTTCGAGGTGCCGATCGTCACGCAGCCCGACCACGCCCACCTCGCGTTCTTGGATGGGGGCTGGCAGATCGCTCCCCGTCAACCGCGGCTGCGCGCGAAGGTCGCGTTCCTCACCGCCGGGAGCGCGATCAGCTACGCCGAGTCGACGATGGGAGTCGTCGAGGAGAACCACCTCGGCGCCATCGTTGGCGAGACGACCGCGGGCACGAATGGGAACGTCAATCCCTTCACCTTGCCGGGCGGATACACGGTGCGATGGACCGGGATGCGCGTCACGAAGCGCGACGGCTCGCCGCATCACGGCGTCGGCATTCGCCCAACGGTGCCGGTGGCACCCACCCTTCGCGGCGTGAAGGAGGGACGCGACGAGGTGCTCGAGAGGGCGCTCCGGCTCCTGAGCGCGGGCGACAACTAGTGTCGTGAACCCAGGCAGTGTGGCGCGCCCGGCAAGTGCGTCACGAAGGCCGGAGCTCGATCGACTACGCCTCCGAAGCAGTTGCCACGGTTCTGCGGCGCTCCATGCGGAAGGTCCGAAGCGCAGCCGACCGTTCGAGGGGGACTTGCTCACATCGCCATCGACCCGAGTTCAAGCCGTTTCAATCGAGCGCCGCCGACGAACGATAAGGATTGCGCGTGATTCGAACGCGCATTATTTGACTCGCGCGCAGATTGACTCGGGCTTCTCCTCGCATCGCGACATGTCAGACCTGGAACACGACCCGGTCGAGGACCGGCCGAAGTATCAACGCGTGAACGCCGAGGCGGAGCAGCTCGCGTGGGAAGAGCTCGCGCGCATGGGCATCCGCCCGGGCGAAGGCGTGTGCCACATATTCTGGCCGACGAAGAAGCGCATCTTGCGGAAGCAGTTCGGCGTCCGGTGGCGGACGCCCGCGGAGATGAATCCGCACGTCATCTTCGACTAGGACGGGGCCGACTGGATGCGCCGATCTGGATGGATCGCGGTCGTCGTTCTGGGTTCCGGCATTGCCGCCTATGCTGTGGCCGTGCTCCTGCTCCCCAACTTCGGGCCGCCGTTCGTGGCCAAGATCCGCGCCCATCTGGTCATACCGCTCTCGATGCACCTGGCCGGCGGCGCGCTCGCGCTCGCAGTCGGCGCCTGGCAGCTCAACAGCCGCTTGCGCCAGCGACAGCCGTTGGTCCACCGATGGCTCGGCCGATTGTATGTCGTCGCCGTCGTCACAGGCGCGCTCGGCGCCGGCATCCTGGCGCCAGGATCGCAGGAAGGCATCGTGACGCACCTCGGCTTCGGCTCCCTCGCGATCGCGTGGCTCGGGACGACGATCGCGGGATATCGCGCCGTGCGTCGCCGCGACCTGATCTCGCACCGCTGCTGGATGCTCAGGAGCTACGCGCTCACGTTCGCGGCCGTG
Organism: Gemmatimonadota bacterium; assembly: GCA_003223455.1. Lineage (GTDB taxonomy): Bacteria > Gemmatimonadota > Gemmatimonadetes > Gemmatimonadales > Gemmatimonadaceae > AG11. The sequence goes on from QHVE01000048.1 coordinate 6,490, forward strand.
ATGCTGCGCGTGTATCTGCCACTCAGCCAGATCGTGGGCCTGCCGTTCGGGCCGTCGTATCAAGTGATCTCGTGGCTCTGCTGGGTGCCCAACCTGCTCGTCGTCGAGATGCTCGTCATTCAACGGCCGCGTGTGGTCCCGATCGAGGCCGCGACGTGACAGGAATTGGCGCTGACATATGATTCATTCGGAAGACGTGTGATGGTGCTCGCTCGGCATGACGGGAGCGCCTGATTGGATCTCGGTCTCCGCGGTCGCCTTGCGCTCGTTACCGGCGCGTCGAGCGGAATCGGCGCCGCAACGGCGCGACTCCTCGCCACGGAAGGGGCCAGTGTCGTCGTCGCATACCACACGAACTCCACGCCTGGCGGCACGGTGGATGGCGCCGAGTGACGGGAGAAGACGACATAACGCTCGTGCGAGCCGAACTTCGCCCCCAGCTCGAGGCTCCGATCATACGTCCGTCGGCCAAGCACGTGCGTGTCGACCGTTTTCATGAAGGCCTCGATGCCGTAGAAACCCTTGGGCTTCGGGCGGGACGTCAACCACCCTCGAGCCCGACGAATGGGATACCGTCGTCCGCACGAACCTCAACGGGACGTTCTACCTGCTGCGCGCCATACGTCCGTTGTTGACGGACGGCGCGGCGGTCGTGACCGTGGCGAGCGTCGCCGCGCACACCGGTGCTCCGCATCATGCGCACTACGCGGCAGCCAAGGCCGGGATCGTCAACCTGACCAAGAGCGCGGCCCGCGAGCTCGCGCCAACCGTCCGCGTGAACTGCGTCTCGCCCGGGCTCACGCGCACGGTGATGGGCGAGGAGACCGTCGCCGGCACCGCCGGCGACCCCATCGCGAAGCTGCTCGCGGGCAGAATGGCCGAGCCGGAGGAGATCGCGCGAGTCATCGTATTTCTGGCGAGTCCCGCGGCGAGCTTCGTCTATGGTGCGACGTTCGACGTCAACGGCGGCCGAGACCTTCGCTGAGTCATTCCCGCGACGAATCCGCACGAAAATCGGAGAGGAACCATGACGGAGCCTCGAAAAGTCATCGTTCACATCGCAACCAGCGCCGACGGATTCATCGCGCGCTCCGACGGCGATCTCGAGTGGTTGACGTCCCGCCCGAAGCCCAAGGGTTTCTACGGCATCGAGGCCTTCATGAAAACGGTCGACACGCACGTGCTTGGCCGACGGACGTATGATCGGAGCCTCGAGCTGGGGGCGAAGTTCGGCTCGCACGAGCGTTATGTCGTCTTCTCCCGTCACTCGGCGCCATCCACCGTGCCGCCAGGCGTGGAGTTCGTGAGCGAGGCGATCGGCCCGTTCATCGACCGTCTTCGAGCGCAGCCTGGCAAGGACGTCTGGCTGATGGGCGGTGGCGACATCATCGCCTCCTTTCTGGATGCGGGCGCGATCGACGAGTTCGTCATCAACGTAGTCCCCGTGTTCATCGGCGACGGCATCCCGCTCATCGCGCGGCGTGAGCGCGACGTGTCCCTCGACTTGCGCTCCGTCGAGCGCTTCGACGACGGCGTCGTCCAACTGCACTACCGGGTAACGCCGTCGTCGAGGCGCTTCGATCGTCGTGAGCGCGTCCATGGATGAGAGGATGTGCATGACGAAAGTCCATGCGCTACCTTCTCCGCCCTCCATGCTCGCGATCCTTCGCTCAGTCGTCGCCGTGCTCGTGGGCTATGTGGCGTTCGCCGCATCGGCCTACGCGGTATTTCGCCTGTCCGGCCACGCGGCGCACGCGCCGGCGTCGGTTTCCTTCATGCTGCTCACGATCGCGTGCGGCGTCATCTTCGCCGCGCTCGGCGGATACGTGGCGGGCTGGCTCGCTGGACGTCGGCCGCTGGCTCACGCGGTGGCGATGGCCGCGCTGCTCCTCGCTGGCGCCGCCGCTTCCCTCGTCTCGACACTCGGGCACGGCGCTATCTGGTCCCAGGTTGCGGCGATCATGCTGATGGCGCCGAGCGCGGTGCTGGGCGGCTGGTTGCGAGCGACAGTCGCTACCTGACGGTTCTAGCGCTTGATGCCGGAACTTCGCCCTGCCACGCGGCTCGATGAGCAATCCCGGTTCTCACTCGCCGCGGAACGCCGGCCCGAGCGTGGCGCTGCGTTCTACGTCGCGCTGCCTCTGGCCGGGGAGGACGCAGATCCGACGCGGCCGAGGGCGGCCGCGTCGACGATCCCTTCCTACGCACCCCCCAGCCAACCAACCGCTGGATCTACTTGATCCGGACCTCCGCGCGCATCCACGGATGGATGCAGCACTCGACCTTCGCGACTCCGTTGACGGCAACGGCGGCCAACGCGGCGCCGGAGATGAGCGACTTCTCGCCGCTGGCGACGAAGTCGAGCGCGGGGAAATTCAGACACTCCGGTGCCGGGACCGGATTGCCACTGATGCCATTCAGATCGGCAATGAACCCGCCGCCGAACTGATGGACGGGCGTGAACGTGTGCGTCTCGCCGCCGACGTTCTGAGCGAGCAGGTTCTCGCCGGCGTGCGTGGTCGCCTGCAGTGGATTGAAGCGCCACGCGCGGGCCGTCTGGGTCGCCACCAATTCGCCGATGAAGTCCTGGAACGCCGTGTGTCCCTCCTTCATGCAGGCAGTCGGGTCGTTCAGCGCAGCGTTGAAGGTCGCCGGGTCGCAGGCGTCGTGTGCGACGATGGCGCCGGCGTGGTCGGAGCCGCCCTTGCTCAGCGCAGCCGACGCCGAGGGAGCCAGCAACGAGGCGTCGGTCGGGGAGGGCAGATCGGAGCAGCCGATCAGGATCACTGCTGGGAACAGCGTTGCGAGTCCGACGACTGCCCGTGGTCGACGCATGACGCACTTCAGGTACACGTGAGCCAAAGAACCTACTGGAGCGCTATCATGGGTCGAAGCGGTGTCGGGCGATAGGCCGGTCGCCTATGCCTTCGTCCCCCGCCGCTGGACGGATGAGGAGGTGTTCAGCGCCACCGCGGCGCGAACGAGCGCCTTCAGCGCCTTCTCGTCGAGCTTGTCGCCCTCGTGTAAGTCGATCGCACGCCTGGTGTTGCCTTCGAGGCTCGAGTTGAAGAGACCTGAAGGATCCGCCAGCGAGGCGCCCTTGGCGAACGTCAGCTTCACGGCCTTCTTGTACGTCTCACCTGTGCAGATGATGCCTGCGTGCGACCACACCGGCACCGCCCACTTCCACTCCTCGACCACGTCGGGGTCGGCCTGCCTGATGAGCGCGCGAACCCGCGCGAGCGTATCGCCCCGCCAGTCGCCCAGCTCCCTGATTCTCGCATCGATCTGCTGAGCGGCCGAGTCGTCTCCCTGTCCTTTCGTCGCGCTGCTCTTCGCCTTTTTCATGATCGTCGTCGCGTTCGAGTCGTCTGGCTCTGCCTATTTCATAGAATAGCTCGAGGAGGCGCGCATGGTATCGCGACGGGACATGCTTCTCACGCTGGCGGCTACCGGCGCAGCCGCATTGCAGCGGCGGGCGGTCGCAGCCGTGAGCCCTCACGGCCAATCGAGCATCACACCCGTCGACTTTCCCGTACCGGCGGGGGCGTGCGACTGCCACGTCCACGTGTTTGGCGATCCGCGGCGGTTCCCCCTCTCACCCGACAGAGCGTATACGCCGCCGCCCGCTCCGGTGAGCGAGCTGCGTCGACAGCTTCGCCGCCTGCACATGGATCGCGTCGTGATCGTCTCGCCCTCGGTGTACGGCACCGACAACGAGTGTGCCCTCGACGCGATTCGGCAACTGGGCGGTCGCGCGCGCGGCATCGCCAACATCGCACGCGAGTCGTCGGACGCGGAGCTCGATCGGTTGCGGCGGGGTGGCATTCGCGGCCTCAGACTGAATTTCGAGACCCAGGGCGTCTTCGACCCGAAGGTCGCCATCGAGCGATTCCGCCTGGCATCGACGCGCGCCGCAGGGCTGGGATGGCACCTGCAGATCAACACCCGACTGTCGATCGTCGAAGCGCTGGAGAACGAGATCGCGGGCGGACCCGCGATCGTGGTGTTCGATCACTTCGCGCAGGCGGAGGCCGCGCGCGGCGTCGACCAGCCGGGCTTCGCCGCGCTGGTGCGCCTGCTGACATCGGGTCGCGCGTACGTGAAGGTCTCGGCGCCTTACCGCATCTCGATGCGATCACCCGACTATGCCGACGTCGTGCCGCTCGCGCAGGCGCTGATCGCCGCCAACCACGAGCGCGTTCTCTGGGGAAGCGACTGGCCCCACCCCGATGCGGCACGCCGGCCCGGGCGCACCGCAACCGACGTCGCGCCGCCACTATCTGTCGACGATGCCCGCGTGCTGGCGCAGCTCACCATCTGGGCGCCCGACGCGGCGACTCGCCGCTCTATATTGGTGGAAAATCCGGCGCGCCTGTACGGATTCTGAATCGACAGAGGAGAGATCGTGCTTCGAGAGATCCTCGGAAGGGTGCTTCCACGAAAGGTCCGCGATCTCCTCCACATGCCGAAGATGGAACGATCGGCGGCGCTGGCGCGAGAAGTCCAGTTCTGGCGGAAGTGGCTGAGCACCAAGGGCATGTACTGGCCGGACGACTATCGGGCGCGGTTCGATCCCGATCTCCCGATCGGAGGTCATCTCGCCCCCTTCATCGACCGCGTCGACGGCGAGTACCTCCGCATCCTCGACGTGGGCGCCGGTCCGCTGACGAAGCTGGGAAAGAAGCATCCGTCCAAGCGACTCGAGATCACCGCGATCGACCTCCTGGCGAACGAGTATGACCGACTATTCGCGGAGTTCGACGTCGTGCCTCCGGTGCGGACGATCTTCGCCGATGGTGAACGGCTGGTCGAGCAGTTCGGACCCGACGCGTTCGACATCGTGCACGGCCAGAACTGCATCGATCACATGGCCGATCCGCATCGGGCGATCGAGCAGATGGTGGCCGTCACGAAGCCGGGGGGCTACGTCGTGCTGTATCATGCCGAAAACGAGGGGCAGCGCGAGCAATACGACCAGCTGCACCAGTGGAACTTCACGTGCGAGGAGGGGGCGTTCATCATCCGTGACCGCATGGGGCGGACGGCGAACGTCTCGGAGCGATTGGCCGCGCAGTGCGACGTCGAATGCACGCGGGTCGGCGAATCGCCTTCCGCGCCGCCGGAGGGGATGGATGAAGCCGACGTTCCTCGGGTGGCGAGACCCGACGTGGCGATTCTCACCGGCATCCACAAGCGCGCGGCCAGCGACGCGCTGCGTCCGTAGCGCATCGGAGGCACGGATGAAACGAGCACCGAGCATCGTACTGCAAGCGATCCTCCTACTATTCGCGCTTTCCGTCGAGCGGGTGGACGCGCAGCAGCGTGGCGCTGCGCCGAACGTCCTGCTCATCCAGGCCGACGATCTGGGCTACGGCGATCTGAGCGCCTATGGACAGTCGCAGTTCCGGACTCCCGCGCTCGACCGGCTGGCCCGCGAGGGGATCAGGTTCACGCAGTACTATGCCGGCAGCACCGTGTGTGCGCCGTCGCGCACCAGCCTCATGACGGGCCTGCACACCGGACACGCGTCGATTCGCGGCAACGGTGAAGTCCCACTTCGCCTCGAGGACGTGACGATCGCCGAGGTGTTGCGCGGGGCGGGCTATCGCACAGCGGTCATCGGCAAGTGGGGACTGGGGACGCCCGGCACGACGGGCCAGCCCGACCGGCAGGGGTTCGACTACGCCTTCGGGTTTCTCGATCACCGTCACGCGCACCGGCAGTACACGGACCATCTCTGGCGCAACGGCGAGCGAGTCGCCACCGACGTCGAGCGCGACTACGTCAACGATCTCTTCACGCGTGAGACGCTCGAGTTCATCGACCGCGACGACCGCCGCCCATTCTTCGTGTACCTCAACTACACGGTGCCGCACGCCGAGCTGCGCGTTCCCGATTCGTCGCTCGCGCAGTTCCGTGGGAAATTCCCGGAACGTCCGTTCGTGAACCGGGCGGCGGATGCACGGACCGTGGGGGCGGATTCCCAATCGCTCGGCTACCGCTCCCAGAACGAGCCGCATGCGGCGTTCGCGGCGATGATCGTCCGGATGGACCGCGACATCGGGCGGCTGGCCGATCACCTGCACGATCGCGGTCTCGATCGGAACACGCTGATCATGTTCGTCAGCGACAACGGTCCGCACCAGGAAGGCGGAGGCGATCCGGTGTTCTTCAAGAGCAACGGTGGCCTGCGCGGCATCAAGCGCGACCTCTACGAGGGTGGCATTCGCGTACCGATGATCGCGCGCTGGGTCGGCACGATCCCGGCCGGACGCGTGAGCGCGCACCCTTGGGCGCACTGGGACATGCTCCCGACGCTCGCCGAGCTGGCCGGCGCGCGCGCGCCGGACGGACTGGATGGACGTTCGATGACGCGAGCGCTGCGCGGCGCGCCGCAGGCGACGCACGACTACTTCTACTGGGAGTTCCACGAGCGCGGATTCCAGCAGGCCGTGCGCATGGGAAAGTGGAAGGCCGTGCGCCTCGCTGCCGGCGCGCCGCTCGAGCTGTACGACCTCGACGCGGACCCGCGCGAGGCGCGCAACGTGGCGGAGGCGAATCCAGCCGTCGTCGCGCGTGTCGAGTCGTATCTGCGGACAGCGCGCACGCCGTCAGAGCATTGGCCTGTGACACCCGACGCGGCGCGATGACGGCGACCGCGGCGGCGGGCGAGCGAGCGATGCCGCGCGGGCACTGAGTCACCGATCATGCGGATCATCGAGACCGCCTCGCGCCTCGAGCTGCGCGACGTCCCGTACGGTCTCTGGCTGTTCGGTCTCGTGTTCGTGATGAGCGGGTCGTTCGTGTTGACGGTCCCGTTCTGGGCGCCCGAATGGCGCGGCTTCCAGCTCTGGGAACGGCTCGCCGTCGTCGCGATCGGAGCATCGCATCTGGCGGGCGGGCTGTTCATGGCCGGCCGGGCGCACGCCACGGTCACGGAGCTCGACCGTGCGACGAATCTCGGCTCGCAGCGCGTGCGCCGGCTGTGGTCGCGCTGGCGCGGCGCGCGCGGCACCGAGCGGACCGCGTTATCGTGCACTCGGTGGACGGCGACGGAGACCCGATGTACCAGCTGCGCCTGTGGCTGTCCGGAAGCGAGTCACTTTGGCTCCAGGCGCAGGCGGCGCACGGGGAGGCTCGCACGCGTGGGCACGCCGAGCGTGTGCGGCGGTTCCTCGGGCTCGAGGGCGACGCGGCGACGGTGGCACACGATCGATAGCCTGCTCGTATTACAGTACGAGAATCGTCGCCGGCTCGATCGGCCAGCCACCGCCTGTAGAGAGTATCTCATCGTGACGTCCGGACTTCGCTACGCTGCGCTCGGCGCGTTCCTCGTCTTCTCCACTGCCCGGCTCGGCGCGCAGGGAGCGCTCCTCTCGATCTCGCCGGCGCGCCCGCTCCCCGGCGCGCTCGTCACGCTGACGCTCCAGAATCTCGGCCATGACCGCGACTCGGTCGTCGCGATCGCGGGCACGATGGCGGGCGAGCCGCTGCACTTCGTCGCGTCGCGAAGCGGACGTCGCGCGCTCGGCGCCGTGCCGGTGGACTCCGTGACCACCGTCGAGGCGATCGTCGTCGTCACACGCGCGTCGGGGAAGCGCGACACGCTGCGCGCGTCCGTCACGCCGCCGCCCCTGCCGCCGCCAAAGGAGCAACTCCAGGTGGACTCGCGATTCGGTCGTCCGCTCGACAGCGCCACCGCGGCGCGCGTCGCCCGCGAGGGGGAGCTCGCGCTTGCGGTGGGGCGCCGCTCGCACGACTCGCCACCGCAATGGACGGCGCCATTCCTGCGCCCGCGCACTTCGGCGGTGAGCAGCGGGTTCGGCACCGGTCGCACGTTCAACGGGCAGGTCACGAGCCGGCATCTCGGCGTCGACTTCCGGGGTGCGCTCGGCGCGCCGATCCATGCCGCGAATCGCGGTGTCGTCGTGCTGATCGACACGTTCTTCCTCGGCGGTCGAGTCGTGTATCTCGATCACGGCGGCGGCGTCACGACGGGATATCTGCACCTGAGCAAGGCGCTCGTCTCCGTCGGCGACACCGTGAGGCGCGGCCAGACGATCGGGCTCGTCGGCGCGACGGGGCGTGTCACGGGGCCGCACCTGCACTGGACGGCGCGCTACGGTGGGCTCACGGTGAACCCGCTGGACCTGCTGAAGCTCGACGCAGGCCTGTCGCGCTGAGCGAAGTCACCCCCGACGAGCGTACCGCGCTGCGCGACGCGCTGATCGACGCGGCGCGTCGCGACGCGCGCATCACGGGAGTGGCGCTCACCGGCTCGGCGTCGATCGACGCGGAGGATCGGTGGTCGGACATCGACATCGCGTTCGGTGTGGCGGCGAGCGCGGACCGCGGTGCGCTGATCCGCGAGTGGACGGAGCGCATGTACCGGGAGCACGACGCCGTCCATCATATGGACATGATGGCGGGTGGCGCGCTGTTCCGCGTGTTCCTGCGGCGCGACACGCTCCAGGTGGACATCGCCTTCTGGCCGGAGACGGAGTTCGGCGCGATCGCGCCGACGTTCCGGCTCGTGTCGGGGACGGCGAGAGAGCGACCCAGGCCGCCGGCAGCTCCATCGTCGGAGTCGCTGATCGGGATGGCCTGGCTCTACGCGCTGCACGCGCGGTCGAGCATTGCGCGCGGGAAGGTGTGGCAGGCGGAGTACATGATCAGCGGCGTGCGCGACCACGTGCTCGCGCTGGCGTGCGTGCGGCACGGCGTGCCCGCGGTGCAGGGGCGCGGGATGGACCTGCTCCCGTCGTCAGTGTCGGCGCCGATCGCCGACGCGATCGTGCGCTCGCTGGATGGGGCGGAGCTCCGGCGCGCGTTCACCACTGCCTGCGAGCTGGTGCTCGTGGAGATCGCGGCGGTGGATGCGGAGCTGGCGCGGCGGCTGACCGGCACGATGCGCGAGCTCGGGAGTGTGGAGGACGATTGACCGCCTTCACTGATTGGGCTTCTGGCAGCGTACGCCTTCGCGCCTACGTTGCTCGGATCCCTGTCTACCGCAGATCATCGACTCGACCGCCTGAAGACGCTCGGCGTCACGTATCCGGTGGTGCCGGTTGCCGTGCCGTGAGCTTTGACGGCCGGAGGTTGCGCCCGCCGCCCTGGCGCTCCTTAGTTGACGGACGCGAAGTGCCGACTCGCACCTGAGGAACGCATCATGAGACACTCGATCCTTGCGCTCGCGTTCGTCCCGTTGCTCGTGTCGTCCGTCCGCCCGGCGCGCGTCGACTCGCGCGGCACACCGGTCGCGACCGCCGACTCGTGTGCCGCGGTCGTCGACAGTGCGCTGGACGAGGCGCGCGGCCGCACGACGATCGCGACGCTGCCGGCGCGCCGGTTCTTCTTCGAGCACGAAGCGACGGTGCGGGCGGCGATCGCCGGAACGACGGCTGCGCCGAGCATGGCGCGGGATTCCGGCGCGCTCGTGCAGTTCGTCGTCGACTCGGCCGGACGGGTGGACACGTCCACGGTGCGACTGCTTGCCGCCCGCGGGAGCCGGATGGGACGCACCGAGCTCGCCACGCTGATCGGCGGTTGGCCGTTCACGCCGGGGAAGGTGTTGGGCTGCCCGGTCGCGCAGATGGTGCAGATGAGCGTGCGCTAGCGAGCGCCAGCATCAAACCAGGAGGAGCGTGAGGACCCGACGCACACTGCGAGTCGTGATGGTGGCGGGCTCTCTCTGCCTTGGCGGGCAGGCGGCTGCGCAGGACGCCGCATACTCACCGACGTTCCTCGCCACCGTGCGCCGGGCGGCGGAGGTGATTCCCGGTGAGCATCCGGTGTCCGTCGGCGTGCTGACCCCCGACGTCTTCACGATTTCGATCGCCTTCATGGTCGAGGGAGGGTCGAGCGAGCGCGTGCCGGCGGGACACCCGGCGTTCCAGATCCGCTTTCCGCGCGGCTGGATCATGGTCGACGCGTCGATCGATCGAGAGATCGCGAAGAACGACACGTCGTTCTCTGATGAGCGGTACCGCCGCATTCACGAAGCACTGCGCGATGCGCGGCTCGCCGTCGTCACGCACGAGCACCAGGACCACGTCGCCGGACTGATACGTTCGCCATACCTCGCCGAGGTCCAGCGCCACGCGCTGCTGACACGGGCGCAGATGCGCGTGCTGCTCGACAAGCCGAACGATCCGCGCATCAAGCTGGACTCGGCGACGGCGGCCCGATATCTCGTCGTCGACTACGACCCGATCATGCCGATCGCGCGCGGCGTGGTGCTGATCAGGGCGCCGGGGCACACCCCCGGCTCGCAGATGGTGTACGTGCGGCTCGCGTCCGGGCGCGAGCTCGTGCTCGCGGGCGACGTCGCGTGGCACATCTCCGGGATTCAGACGCAGCGGCAGAAGCCCGAGGAGAGCACGAAGAGCTTCGGCGGCGAGGATCGCGCCGCGATCGGGCAGCAGCTCCGCTGGCTGAAGGAGCTGCCGCCCGAGATCACGGTGGTGCCCGCTCACGACCAGATGTTGATCGATCAACTCGTCGCGCGAAAGGTGCTACGAAGAGGGTTCGACCTCGAGGCGAAGTAGCGCCTGCGACTCGCGCCGCGCGCAGTGACGGGCTACTTCGCGAACAGCGTCGGGTCGTGCAGCGTGCCCGTGTACGGCCGCAGCCACACCATGCCGTTCCAGGCGTGCGCCAGATACGCATTCACCGCGGCCATCTCGGTCGGCGTGTACTGCGTCTTGTGGCAGGCGAACTCCTCGCGTCCCGCCACGAGATCCTGCTCCTCGAACGGCACGCGCACCGTGAGCAGCGCCTCGGCCATCCCGGTCACCGTCGGGTTGGCGCGCGGCGCAGTGCGCAGCCGCTCCGTCGGCAGCGACGCGTACAGCAGGTCGATCGAGGTCGCGTACCGCGGATCGGCCTGCACGACCTGCGACGCGACGTCGCCGACGAGGCGATGGTCGGGATGCCCCGTGCCGCCCTCGGGCCCGAAGGTGATGATCGCCGCCGGCTTCAGGGAGTCGACGATCGCCGCGATCGCCGAACGGAGCTTGCCGAGCGTCTCGAACGACGCGAGGCCGCCGTCGAGGAGCCCGACGATGTGGAGCTGCTTCACGCCGAGCCGGTTGGCGGCGCACGTCGCCTCCTTGGTGCGCGCCGCGGCGAGCTGCGCGCCGGCGGGAATCTTCGCGTAGTCGCGCGTTCCCTGCGAGCCGTCGGTGGCGATGACGAGATGGGTCTCGCGTCCCTCACGCGCGAGCCGCGCGAGGAGCGGTCCGATGACTCGCTCGTCGTCAGGGTGCGCGAACACCGCGAGGATGGGGCGCTTGGCTTGTGCGAACGCGGCGCCGGGAACGAGCGCGGCGAGTGTTGCGGCAATGGAGAGGAGTCGGAGGATGCGCATGCTGTACTCTGCAATGGTGTCACGCGCGGCGCGAGGGCTTCAGCTTCATTGTGCCCTGGGCCGAGAGCATTCCACTCATCGTCGCCCTTGCGCTTACACGCAGCGAAGCCGATGCTCGCGACCGAACGCCGCGCACCCAACCCCCACTCGAGCACGCAGCGCAGCGATCTCGACCGAATGCGCGCGAGCACTGAGAAGCACCGCGAACTGGTGACACCGCCAAGCGTTCGCCATCTTGGCGACCTCTCGCGCTAACCCACATTCCAATGGCACGAACACTCCCCGCCGCATACGCGCGCATGCATCCCTCGAACGAGCTCGCTCGGCTCGAGGCACAACTGCGCACTGCGTTCGAGGGTCCGGCCTGGCACGGCCCCGCCGTCCTCGAGCTGCTGCGCGACGTGACTCCCGTCGAGGCCGCGGCGCGGCCCATCGCTGGCGCCCACGCCATCTGGGAGCTCGTGCTGCATCTCACCGCATGCTACGACCTCGTGCTGCGCCGACTCCGCGGTGACGGGAGGCAGTTGACCCCGGCTGAGGATTGGCCGCCGATGGCGAAGCCCACCGACGCGAACTGGCAGGAGGCCATCGCGGCGCTGCGCGGTCGCAACGAGGCGACGCGCGTCGCGGTGCTGCGCTTCGATCCGGCGCACCTGGCCGCGCCGCTCGTGCCCGAGCCGCCGTACACCGCGTACGAGCAGCTCATCGGGCTGACGCAGCATGACCTCTATCACGCCGGACAGATCGCGCTGCTCAAGCGCGCGATCCGCGGCGTGGGCGCGACTGCCACCGGCTCGATCGAGAAGACCACGTGAGCGTCCGCGCCGCGGTGACCCACCGGCAGTTCGTCGCCGCGCTGAAGGAGCTCGCCGACCCCGACGCCGTCGCCGGCGTCGCGCGCTTCGTCCGCGACGACGCGCGTCCCGACGCGACACGCACCAAGATGCTCGGCGTCTCGCCCGGCAACGTCTTCCCGGTCGCGAAGCGGTTCGCCGACCTCCCGCTCGGCGACGTCGAGCGTCTCCTCGAGAGCCCGTACTACGAGGTGCGCCTCGGCGCCGTCGCGATCATGGACTTCCAGGCCCGCGCGAAGCGCACGTCGCTCGCGCACCGCGAGGCGCTCTACGACCTCTACCTGCGCCGCCACGACCGGATCGACAACTGGGACCTCGTCGATCGCGCCGCGCCGCACGTGGTCGGAGGCTGGCTGGCCGACAAGCCGCGCGACGTCCTCTACGAGCTCGCTCGTTCCGCGAGCCCTGACGAGCGCCGCACGGCGATCGTCGCCACCTGGTTCTTCATCCGCGCCGACGACGTCGACGACACCTTCCGCATCGCCGAGCTGCTCGTCGCCGACGAGCACGACCTCGTGCAGAAGGCAGTCGGGTCGTGGCTGCGCGAGGCGGGGAAGCGAGACCAGCCGCGGCTCGTTCGCTTCCTGCGGAAGCACGCGCGGGCGATGCCGCGCACGATGCTGCGCTCCGCGACCGAGAAGCTCCCACCAGCCGTGCGCGCGAAGCTCATGCAGACCTCCTGAATGAAGACGCAGTACTACACCGCGTGCAGCCTCGACGGATTCATCGCCGCCGCCGGCGATTCGCTCGATTGGCTGTTCTCACTCGGCAACCCCGCCGACACGTCCTACCCGGCGTTCATCGAGGACGTCGGCGCGCTGGCGATGGGATCGGCGACGTACGAGTGGATGCTGAAGCACGTGATCGCACCCGACGCCGATCACCCGGAGCCGTGGCCCTACCAGCAGCCGACGTGGGTGTTCACCACGCGCACGCTGCCCGGCATCCCCGGCGCCGATATCCGCTTCGCGCGCGGCGACGTGCGCCCGGTGCACGCGGCGATGGTCGACGCCGCGAACGGGAAGAACGTCTGGCTGGTCGGCGGCGGCGATCTCGTCGGCCAGTTCCACGACCACGGCCTGCTCGACGAGCTGTTCGTGCAATTCGGGTCGGTCACCCTCGGCGCGGGGAAGCCGCTCCTCCCGCGCGCGATCGTCGACCCGCCACTCAAGCTGCTCTCCGCCCGCGCGATGGGGGCTGGATTCGCCGAGCTGCATTACGAGGTGCAGCGAGATGGCGACAGTAGTCGCGCCGGCACCACATGAGCCGCGGGGAGCCCCCCGGGTAGCGCCCCAATCGTGGCCGTTTTGCCGGCCTCATCCTTGCCCCGCCCCCCCACCATGACTACAGCGCGCGACGACGTCGCCTCTGAGCTGATCGCCTTCGCGCGCTTCCTTGGCGGGCTGCCGACGCTCGTGCGGCGGCGCATGTCCGTGCGCGAGGCGCTGGCGATCGTGCAGGAGCGGATGCGCAACCGCGAGCGCAACTTCCTCACGGTGCTCGAGCGCGGCGTCTACGCCAATCCGCGCAGCCCCTATCGTGCATTGCTCGACGCCGTCGGATGCACCCCGGACGACGTGCGGGAACTGCTGGCGCGCGAGGGTCTGGACGGCGCGCTGCTTCACCTGCGCCGCGCCGGCGTCTATGTCAGCTTCGAGGAGTTCAAGGGAACGAAGCCGATCGTCCGCGGGAGCCTCACGCTCGACACGACGCCGAGCGACTTCGACAACCCCACCGCCTCGCGCTTCTACTCCACGACCACCGGCGGCAGCACCGGCGCCGGCCGTCGCGTGCAGCTCGACCTCGAGCACCTCGAGGCGCTGCTACCGGGCCGGATCATGGTCCGCCACGTGCAGGGGATCACGGGGATTCCGCACGCCTCCTGGTCGGACCTGCCGCCGGGCGGAGGGCTCAAGGGGGTGTTGCTGCAGGCTGCCGCCGGCGAGGACGCCACGCACTGGTTCTCCGCGCGCCCGCTGCGCGGGCCGGACATGCCGCTGCGCTTCCGCATGGCGACGCATGCCGCGATCGTCGTGGCGCGCGCGGCGGGGGCGAAGGTGACGTGGCCGACCTACGTGCCGTTCGAGGAAGCCGTCACGCTCGCGCGCTGGGCGAATGAGCAGGTCGAGCGCCACGGTGCGTGCACGATCCACTCGTCGGTGAGCCGGATCATGCGCATCGCCATCGCGGCGAAGTCCGAGGGGATCGATCTCACGGGCACCGTGCTGCGCGGCGGCGGCGAGCCACCGACGTCAGCCAAGGTTGCGCAGATCACGAGCAGCGGCGGGACGTTCCGGTCGAGCTACGCGTTCAGCGAGGTCGGCACGGTGGGCTCGTCGTGTCTGAACGCCGACGGCCCGAACGACCAGCATTTCATGGAAGACCACCTGGCGATGATCCAGGCGTCGCGTCCCGTGCCCGGATTTGCGATCGAGGTTCCCGCGTTCTGCTACACGAGCCTGCTCACCAGCGCGCCGAAGCTCCTGCTCAACGTCGAGTCGGACGACTACGGCACCGTCGACCAGCGTCCCTGCGGCTGTACCTGGGAGAAGCTCGGCTTCCGCACGCACCTCCGCGACATCCGCAGCTTTCGCAAGCTCACGGGCGAGGGGGTCACGCTCGTCGGGAGCGACATGGAGCGCATTCTCGACGAGCTGCTTCCGGCGCGCTACGGCGGCTCCGCGCTCGACTATCAGTTCGCCGAGGAAGAGGACGCGAGCGGATTCACGCGTCTGACGCTGCGCGTCGCGCCGAGTGTCGCGCTGCCCGCCGAGTCCGAGGTGGTGGACTTCGTCCTCAATGCGTTGGACAGGGCCGGCGGTGGCGCGTCGGTCGCGCAGTCGCTGTGGCGGAAGGCGGGGACGGTGCGCCTGCGCCGCGAGCAGCCGACGATGACGCAGCGCGGCAAGATGATGCCGCTCGACCTCCGCGCCCGGGTCTCGGTCTCGTGACGCGCCGCTCGCTGCTCTGCTGCGCACTGCTCGCGACGCTGGCCGCGTGCAGTCGCGCCGACGCGCCGGCCGCCGACGCAGCCGCCGCTCCGCGCAAGGTGCGCGTGGCATTCAGCCCGCACCTGAGCTGGGCCCCGATCATGGTCGCGCAGTCCGAAGGCTTCTTCAAAGCCGAAGGGCTCGACGTGGAGCTCGTGCCGGCGCTGAGACCCGAGGAGTCTCTCACGGCGCTCGTCACCGGCGACATCGACGTACGCCCCGGGCCGATCAACGCGGGATTCCTGTCGGCCGTCGCCAAGGGCGCGAAGATGCGCATCACGGGGGGCCAGGGTGAGCTCGCGCCCGGCGCCTGCACGTACTACGCGATCGTCCTGCGGCCCGGCTTCGAGCCGTCGCCCGCGACGCCGATCAGGAAGATGCGCATGAGCCAGGACGGCATGACGCGCTACGTCGTCAGCCGCATGCTCGCGCCGCACGGAGTGGACGTGAAGTCCATCGAGACGGTTCGGATCCCGGAGCCGGTAATGGCGATGTCGCTCGAGCGCGGTTCGCTCGACGCGGTCGCGGTCTCGGAGCCGGCGCTCACACGCACGGCGAAGGTCGGTCGCGTGTGGATCAAGG
The DNA here is from genome assembly GCA_003223455.1 of Gemmatimonadota bacterium. Lineage (GTDB taxonomy): Bacteria > Gemmatimonadota > Gemmatimonadetes > Gemmatimonadales > Gemmatimonadaceae > AG11. The sequence goes on from QHVE01000048.1 coordinate 22,287, forward strand.
CGCAAGACATCGTGCCCGGCTTCCAGTGGGCGGTCGTCACCTTCGGCGATCGGCTGCTCAACAAGGAACCGGAGACGGGCCGTCGCTTCATGCGTGCCTACAACCGCGGCGTCGCGCAGTACAGCGAAGGGAAGACCGCCCGCAACGTCGCGATCATCGCGAAGGGCACCGGCGAATCGGAGGCCCTCACGCGCGAGGCGTGCTGGCCGGCGTTCCGCGCCGGATCGGGGATCGACTGGGAGAGCATCGCACAGTTCCAACGCTGGGCCAACGCCGAAGGATTGATGGAGGTCACGCTCACACGCGATCAGGTGTGGGACTCGACGTTCGTGACCGCGAGCGCCGCTCGCCCAACACCACCAACGCAATGACATCACACGCACCCATCGCGCAGCGACGCACGCGCATCGCCGCGGCTGTCTTTCTCGCGCTCATCCCCGGCACGCTCGCGGCGCAGGAGCGCACGGACTCGACGCAGGCGCCCGCCACGTCGCTCGACGCCGTGGTCGTGTCGGCCACCCGCACCGAGCAGTCGCTCAAGACGCTGCCGACGCACGTGGTCGTGCTCGACGCGACCAGGCTCACCGCCTCCGCGGCGCAGACGGTGCCCGATCTGCTGCGCAGTATTCCCGGCTTCACCACGCGCGACTTCCAATCGGGGATCGTCGCGAGCCCCAGTCAGTCGATCGTGTCGTTCCGAGGGCTCGGCGGCTCGTCGGCCGGCCGTGCGCTGGTGCTGCTCGACGGCATCCCCGCGGGCGATCCCTTCTCGGGATGGCTCGACTGGGGGCGCATCCCGCTGCTGATGTTGCAATCGGCCGAAGTGGTGCGCGGCGGCGCTTCGACGGTGTGGGGGAGCCGCTCGCTGGGTGGCGTGATCAACCTCCGCACGGTCGCTCCGCGGCGCGATGGCGCGCAGCTGATGATCGAGGGAGGAAGCCTCGGCACGTACCACGGCACCGGCGTGGCGAGCGTTCACCAGGGTGGCATCTCCGCCTCGCTCGGCGGCGACTTCTGGAACACCGACGGGTTCGTGATCACGAAGGCCGAGCAGGCCGGCTCCGTCGACCTTCCGCACGCGACGACGAACCGCGCGGTGTCCGGGAAGCTGACGTGGGACAAGAGCCCGGCGCTGCAGCTGTGGGCCGCGGGGGGCACGTTCACCGGCGGCGAGCGTCCGCTTCACACGGAGGGCTACCAGGCGTTCGACGAGGGCCGCGGCGGGCTGCGCTGGCTCGCGCCGAACGGCGGCGTCGCCACGGTCGCGCTGTTCGCCAACCACCGCACCGCCGCCATCAAGAGCTACACGGTCAACGCGACGCGATCGTCGCAGGTGCCGCTGCGCATCAGTAACTCGCCTGCCCGCTCCGTCGGGCTCTCGACGCAGTGGACGCAGATGTTCTTCGAGCACCACGAGCTGAGCGCGGGCGCCGATCTCACGTCGGCCGAAGGATCGCTCTCCGAACGCTTCACCTACGTGGGCGACAGCCCGACGCGCGACCGCATCATGGGCGGTGCGCAGCGGATCGCCGGCGTGTTCATCCAGGACGCGGCGTCGCTCGGCGCCGGCGTGCATGTCGTGGCCAGCCTGCGCAAGGACGGCGTGTGGAACTCGGACGCCACGCGCACGCTGCGCGCTCTCGACTCTGGTACCGTGCTGGCGGACTCCAGCTTCAGTGACCGTACCAACTCGCAGCTCACCTATTCGCTCGGCATGCAGTGGCAGGCAACACCGTGGATGGGTTGGCGCACGAGCACGTACAACGCGTTCCGCGCGCCGAGCATGTACGAGCTGTACTACGCACGCATCTCGAGCCGCGGCACGATGACGGAAGGCAACGCGACGCTCGATGCCGAGCGGCTGAAGGGGATCGAGCTCGGTCTCGACCTGACGCCCACCTCATCGCTGCTCGGGCGCTTCACGGTATATCGCAACCGCGTCGCGTCGCCGATCATGGACGTCACGGTTGGCACGGCGGGCACGCAGGCGCAGGTGATCGCTCCGTGCGGCTTGATGCCGGCGCGCCAGACGTGCGCCCAGCGCCGGAACGTCCCCGGTCTCCTCAGCACCGGCGTGGAGTCTCAGCTCGAGTGGCATCCGTCGGCAATGTGGACCCTGGGCGGCGGCTACGCGTTCAGCCCGACGAAAGTGATCGCGCCCGGCCAGCCGGTGGACGGGAACCGGGCGATCCGCGCGGCGCTCCATACCGTGACCACGAGCGTGGCGTTCGACGCGCCGCGCTGGGTGTCGGTGGCGGTCGAGGGGCGACACGTCGGCCCGCGCTACGACGACGACCTCAACAAGGTGCAGCTCGACGGCTTCTGGCTCGTCGGCGCGCGCGTGAATCGCGCCATCGGCTACGGGCTCACCACGTACCTCAAGGTGGACAACCTGCTGGACGAGAAGTTCGAGATCGCGCGCACCAGCGCCGGCCTCGCCGACATGGGGGCGCCGCGCTGGATCACCGCGGGGGTGCGCGCCGCGTGGTGAGCAGATGATCGTCCGTCCCGCCGCCGGAGCGGCCGCGCTATACTCCCCGCGAGTGCGCGCGCGACATTTCCGGTGTGATCACCTCGGCCACACGTTCGCCGGCGACCGCGGTCACGTGATGGCGCTGGACGACATCTCCCTCGATGTGGACGTCAACGAGTTCGTGTGCATCGTCGGGCCGAGCGGCTGCGGCAAGTCGACGCTGCTGCGCATCGTTGCCGGCCTCGAGTCGCCGACCGTCGGACGCGTGGAGTTCGAGGGCGAGGAGATCGGACATCGGGTGCGGGGCGGCCTGGTGGTGCAGGAGCACGGCACCTTCCCGTGGCTGTCGGCGGTGGACAACGTCGCCTTCGGCCTCAAGCTGGAGGGCGTGCCGGTGCCCGAGCGCCGAGCGCGTGCGATGGAGTACCTCGAGCGAGTCGGGCTCTCCGCGTTCGCGCAGCATTACCCGCACGAGCTGTCCGTCGGGATGAGACAGCGGGTGGGGATCGGACGCGCGATGGTGGTGAACACGCCGCTGCTGCTGATGGACGAGCCGTTCGGCGCGCTCGACGCGCAGACGCGCCGCCGCATGCAGAGCGAGCTGCTCGGCATCTGGGCCGCCGATCGGCGCACCGTCCTGTTCGTGACGCACGACATCGAAGAAGCCGTGCTCCTCGGCGACCGCGTGATCGTCATGTCCGGGCGGCCGGGGCACATCCTCGCGAACATCCCAGTGCCATGCGCGCGGCCGCGGAACATCCGCCACCTCGGTGACGAGGCACGCGCCATCGTCGACGACGTGTGGCGGCTGCTGGACGCGCCGTCGGGTCGGATCTCACCATGAGTAAGCCGACGTCCGGAACCGGGCAGCCCGCGGTACCCGCAGCGGTGCCGACGCGCTGGTCGGCGCGCTTCTTCCTCGTCTGGATCGCGATACTCGCCGGCCTCGAGCTGTTCGTGCAGTCGGGAGCGGAGAAGAGCTTCTTCCTCCCCGCGCCCTCGTCGGTCGCGGTGTCGCTCGGCCAGATGATCGCCGACGGCACGCTCGCGCCGCACCTCACCGCGACGCTGACCCGCATCGTGCTCGGGCTTCTCGTCGGTGCGGGGCTCGGCGTGCTGCTCGGGCTCGCGATGGGCACGTCGCGGCGACTGCGCCGCGTCATCGATCCCCTCGTCGCGGCGATTCATCCCGTACCACGCCTCGCATTCTTTCCTCTGTTGATCGTCGTGCTCGGCGTCGGTGAGACGTCCAAGCTCGCCGCGGTGTCGATGGGCGCGTTCTTCCCGATGCTGCTCAACACGGTCGCGGGCGTGCGCGGGATGAACCCCGTCCACCTCGAGCTGGCGCGCAACTACGGCGCGACTCGCCGGCAGATGTTCCTCCACGTGCTGCTGCCGGGCAGCATGCCGTTGATGCTCACAGGACTTCGCCTGTCGGCGAACGTCGCGTTCCATTCCACCATCGGCGTGGAGATGGTCGGGTCGCGACTCGGCATCGGCTCGCTGCTGTGGCTCTCGTGGCAGACGTTCCGCATCGATCACCTCTACGCGATCCTCGTCATCATCGCCGCGATCGGCATCGGGCTGGCGTCGCTGATCCGCTGGGTGACGCAGCGGAGCGCGCCATGGATGACGGACACCACACCGTCCGCCGCTTGAGCTTGCGGAGCATGAGGCGCGCATGACGACGCCGATGCGCATGTTCCCGCGGGGCGACCGTCTCCCGAAGGCGGAAGACATGCTCGACTCGCCGGTGGACGCGAGCGTGCGCTCGGCGCGCGCCTGGCGCGAGGTTCGGCTGCTGCTGCGCGGGCATCGCGGCTATCTCGTCGCCGGCATCGTGCTCACGCTGGTGAGCCGTCTCGCCGGGCTCGTGCTCCCCGCGTCGTCCAAGTACTTCATCGACCACGTGCTCGTGGAGAAGCGCACCGACCTGCTGCTGCCGCTCGCCGGGATCGTCGTCGTGGCGACGATCGTGCAGGCGGCGACCGGCTACGCCCTCGCGCTCGTGCTCGGCGTCGCCGCGCAGCGCGCCGTGGCCGACATGCGACGCAAGCTCGCGTCGCACGTGCTGCGCCTCCCGGTCGAGAAGTTCGACGCGACGCAGACCGGCGTGCTCAGCTCGCGCATCATGAACGACCCGGACGGGATCCGGAACCTGCTCGGCTCCGGCTTCGTGCAGCTGCTCGGCGCGCTCGTCACCGCGTCGGCGGCGCTCGGCGTGCTGTTCTGGATCGACTGGCGCATCACGAGCATCATGCTGCTCTTCCTCGCCGGCATCGGCATCGGCGTCGGCTTCGCGTTCGCGCGGCTCCGCCCGATCAACCGCGAGCGGAACTGGGAGTTCGCGCGCGTGACGGGGCGGCTCAACGAGGCGCTCGGCGGGATCCGCGTGCTCAAGGCGTACGTCGCCGAGCGGCGCGAGGACCTGATCTTCACGCGCGGCGTGCACCGCATGCTGCGACTCGTCGTCGTGACGCTGTCGGGATGGGCTGCGGTGGGCGCGCTGACGTCGCTCGTCGTCGGCGCGATCGGCGCGACGCTGATCCTCGCCGGCGGCCGCGCCGTGCTCTCCGGCTCGCTCACGCTGGGCGACCTCGCGATGTACGCGCTGTTCACCGGACTCGTCGCGGCGCCGCTCATCCAGGTCGCACAGGTGGGAACGCAGCTCTCCGACGCCGTCGCCGGCCTCGAGCGCGCGCGCGAGCTGCTCGACGAGCCGACGGAAGACGGAAACGCGCCGACCGGCGAGCCGCGCGCGCGACTCGCCGGCGCCGTGCAGCTGGAGGACGTGTCGTTCGAGTATCGCGCCGGCGTGCCCGCGCTGCGGAACGTGAGCTTCGCGGCACCGGCGGGATCGACGACGGCGCTCGTCGGGCCGAGCGGATCGGGGAAGAGCACGCTGCTCGGTCTGCTCGCCGCATTCCAGCGTCCGACCACCGGTCGCATCCGCATCGATGGCAGCACGATCGGTTCGTTCGATCTCCGGCGCTATCGCGCCCAGCTCGGCCTCGTGCTCCAGGACACCTTCCTGTTCGACGGGACCATCCTCGAGAACATCAGCTACTCGCGTCCCGACGCGACGCTGGCCGAAGTGAAGCGCGTCGCCGTGGTCGCGCACTGCGACGAGTTCATCGAGCGGATGCCCGAGCGCTACGACACCGTCGTCGGCGAGCGGGGCGTGAAGCTCTCGGGTGGCCAGCGCCAGCGCGTCGCGATCGCGCGGGCACTGCTCGCCGATCCGTCGATCCTCTTGCTCGACGAGGCGACGTCGAGCCTCGACAGCGAGAGCGAGGCGCTGATCCAGAACGGCCTCGACGCGCTACGCCGCGGCCGCACGACGTTCGTCATCGCGCACCGTCTGTCGACGATCCTCAGCGCCGACAAGATCCTCGTGCTCGACGGCGGCCGGCTGGTGGAGGAGGGCACGCACGACGAGCTCCTCGCGCTCGGCGGCCGCTACGCGCGGCTGTACGACCAGCAGCAGCGCGCGGCGCGGAACCGGTTCGTGAATCCGGGTGAGGAGTTGACGGAGCTGCGATAGCCCGCTGTCATTCCGAGCGAGCGCAGCCCCACGGATTGCGCAGCGAGGACGTGCCGACCGTCGTCGCGCAGGGTCAGCCCGAATCAATCGGCGAGCACGCACGTCAGGGCGCGACCGGGTCGCGGTTGGGCACCTATCGAGATGCCAGTGCGGGGCGTGCTGGTGAGCCGCATATTGAGCCAACCGCTGGCGTCTGAGCTTGGCATTCGATCGCACACACGTTCTGAGTCCCGCCGACCCTCCCTGCGCCGACTACAACACGAGGATTCCCACATGTTGCGCAAGTTCCTGATTGCCGCCGGCAGTGTGCTCGCGGTCATCGTCTTGGGCGGAGGCGTCTTCGTCTCGGCGCGCCAGAACCTCCATTTCGACGACACACCGTACCCCGACGTCGCTGCATCGACCGATTCGGCGGTCATCGCGCGCGGCCGATACATCGTTCGCGACGTCGCGCCCTGTGCCGGCTGTCACGGCGACCCCTCACAACGCGCATCCTACGTCAGTGGTGCCGACGTGCCGCTCGTCGGCGGTTTCTCGTTCGACATTCCGCCGGGCCAGTTCTACACGCGCAACCTGACGTCCGACAAGGAGACGGGGCTGGGGGGCGTCCCGGACAAGGCGATCGCGCGCGCGTTGCGCTACGGCGTCGGGCACGATGGACGTGCGCTGCTTCCGTTCATGGAGATGCAGGGCCTCGCCGACGATGATCTGCGCGCGGTCGTGTCGTATCTCCGCACGCAGCCGCCAGTGCGCAATCCGGTTCCGCCGCACCACTACAACGTCCTCGGCAAGGTCGTCAGGGCGACCGTGCTGTCCAAGCCGGTCGGACCGTCCGCGACTCCGCCCGCACAGTCTCCGCGCGGCGCATCGGTCGAGACGGGACGCTACCTCGCGGAATCGGTCGCGCTCTGCTGGTCGTGCCACACGGAACGAAGCCAGATGACGGGCGCGCTCACCGGACCGCGCTACGGCGGCACGACGGGCTTCACGGAATCCTATGACACCGCGCGCACCTGGTCGCCGCCGAACATCACGAGCGATCCGGAGACGGGGCGGCTGGGAAAGATGAATGAGGACCAATTCGTGGCGCGCTTCCGTCAGGGTCGAGTGATTCCCGGGTCGCCCATGCCGTGGCAGGCCTTCTCCCGCATGGACGAGGACGACTTGCGGGCGATCTACCGCTACCTCAAGAGCGTGGCGCCGGTGAAGCGCGACGTGGGGCCGCCGGTGGTCAGCCTGGGCAAGACCTGATCGCTGCCGACTGGCGCCGCACTCGTTTCCAGGCTCCGCAGATCAGCGCCGCGTACGCACGGCGCTGGTCTACGTCTAGAGACGAACGCGGAATCAGAATTGGCTGGATCCCACGGAGGAGACCGTCCCCTCCCATTGCCCGTCGCCTGCCCCTGTCCTGACGTCGAGGCTACCGGTCACGATCGCCTGACCACTCGCGCCGTCGAATCGACCGGTGCCGCCCGTGAAGTCGGCGTACGAGGTGAACGTCAACGTGAAGGGAGGCGCGAAGGCCGACGTCCCATGGAACGTGAAGTTCAGCCGGTCCCCGTTGGCCGCCACAAAAGTTCCGCGTCCGTCGTCGAGAATGCCACCGGCACGAGAGCAGAAACTCAGTTCGACTGAATAGCTGCCGAGGCGAGTGGCATCTCCCGCTCCCGAGAGATATCGACGGCTCTCTCCCGCAGCGTTGCAGCCCGGCTCCGGCACGACCGACGTGACCTGGAACGAGTAGCTGCTGGTCCTGAACGGGACCAGCTGGTTGGCGCTCGATCGTAACGCCTGGGATGCGAGCTCTGGTCCCGTTACGGTAGGGCGGGCCTGGTCGCAGCCAACGGAGAGGACGACCGCCAGGGCGAGGGAAGGAACCGAAAGGCGACGCGACATGGGAGACTCCGGAGTTCGAGGACAGGAACGCGAGCTTGCGCCCGCGGAGGGACGCCGCATCTTGATCCCGAGGTGTCTCTCAGCCGTATCCTGACGGTTAGCTGGCGCAGTTCTGGCGACCACCGAGCGCGCGCAGGGGACCTACATGATCCAGCTCCGCCTCCTTGGCTCTGTCGATCTGTGGTCGCCCCCCGGGACCGGGGCCCTGCGTGTGATGTCGCAGCCGAAGCGGCTCGCGCTTCTCGCCTATCTCGCCGCCGCGAAGCCGCGCGGCTTCCAACGGCGGGACACGCTCCTCACACATTTCTGGCCTGAGCTCGACCAGGAGCACGCCCGAGCCGCCCTTCGGAACACGCTGCACTTCCTGCGTCGTGAGCTGGCCGACGGCGTGATCGCAACCCGTGCCGACGAAGTGGGTGTCGGCGCCGCAGAGCTCTGGTGCGACGTAACCGAGTTCGATGCCGCACTCGATGCCGGCGACCCCGAGCGAGCGTTGACGCTCTACCGCGGAGAGTTTCTCAAGGGACTCCATGTCTCGGAGGCACCAGGGTTCGACCGTTGGTCCGATTCGGAGCGCGAGCGACTGCGACGGCGCGCGTGCGAGGGAGCCTGGAAGCTGGCCGCAGCGCACGAGAGCGCAGGCGTCGGCATCGCCGCCACACACTGGATGCGCGTCGCGCTCGACATCGACCCGGACGACGAAGGCGGCCTGCATCGCCTGCTCCGATCACTCGAGCGCATGGGGGATCGCGCAGGCGCGATTCGGGAGTATGAGCGCTTCGCGCACCGACTGGCCGACGAGTACGACCTGGAACCATCGCCGGATACGCGCGCACTTGCCGAGGCAATTCGTTCGCGCACGGAATCGGGCACCCCGCACTACGCCGTGCGTGGTTCATCAGAGGCGCCTCCAACCGCCATCGTCGTTCTGCCGTTCGCGAGCTCGATCTCCGAACCGGGCAACGCCCACGATGGAGACGCCCTCGCCGACGAGATCACCCTCGATCTCTCCGCAATCCCAGGACTTCGCGTCATCGCGCGCTCTTCGTCGGCACGATTCCGCGGTACGACGATGGACGCCCCCGCGATCGGCGCAGAGCTGAACGTTCGGTACACGGTCGACGGCAGTGTCACGCGAACAGGTGACACACTCCGCGTCGGCGCACGACTCTTCGATACGGCGACAGGAGCGATGGCGTGGACCGAGACATATGATGGAACGACCAGTGACGTGTTCGACATCCAGGAGCGGCTGGTTCGCGCTGTGGCGAACACGGTAAAGCTCGGCCTCGCGAACCGCATGGTGGAGCACTCACGCTCGCGTCATCAGGGCAGCGTGCATGCGTATGACTGCTACCATCGTGCGATGCAGGAGCTCTCGCGATTCAACGAACAGGGTCTCACGCGGGCGCTCGAACACGTGCGTAACGGGCTTGCGCTCGTGGGGGAGAACGAGCTTCTGCTCGCCACCATGGCGTACGTGTACCTGCAGTTCCTCGAGATGGGCGTGAGGCCAAACCGCAGATATCTCCGGCACGCGGAGAAGTACGCCGTGCGCGCGCTGCGCACAGATCCTCAGTCATCGCTTGGACATGTGGTCCTGGGTCTGATCCGTTACAGGCGCGGCGACATCCAGGGTACCGCACGGTACCTGAAGCGAGCACTCGAGATCGACCCGAACCAACGCGATGCACTGTTCTGGCTGACGTTGGTCTATCTCACGGCTGGCCGCGAAGGTATGGCACGTGCGCTGCTGGCACGGCTGCTCGATCTCGACCCGCTCACCCCGGTGAACCACTGCCTGACGGGGTATGTCGAGCTTCTCGAGGGAAACCTCGAGAGCGCCTTGCCCGGATACCGGCGGATGCACCGGATGGATTCAGGGAACCCGGTGGCTCGGTGGTTTCTGGCTCACACCCTTGGCCGGTGTGGCCGCCGTGGGGAGGCAGTCACCCTTCTCAACCAGATCCGTCGCGACACGCCCGACACCACCTTCGCCCGTCATGCCTTGTTCTTCCAGCACGCGTTGGAGCGAGATCGCGACGCGGCGTTGGCGGCCGCCACTCCTCACCTGCTCGCTGAAGCACGCTGGGACCAGCACGCGTCCTGGTGGATGGCAAGTGCATACGCGCTCATCGATGAGCGGAACGCGGCTCTCGATTGGCTGTCGAACGCCAGCAATCTGGGCTACAACAACTATCCGTTCCTCTCGCGGTTCGATCCGTACTTCGAGAGTCTGCGCAGAGATGAACGGTTCTGGCAGCTCATGACGCGTGTCAAGGCGCGCTGGGAGGAGTTCACGCCGTGACCGCACGCGCGCCGGATCGGCTCGCGTGCGCCTGAGCTCCGGCGTTGGGGTGCGACGACATTGTCAGCAAGGCGCACTCACCTTTTCGAGGGCTCGAACGTGACTCGCGCACAACGCGTCAAACTCGGTGTGGCCCTTGTCGTCGTCGCCCTCACGCCGGGCACGGGGAAAGCGCAGCAGATCAAAGTGACGCTGCTTGGTACAGGCTGCCCGCCTGCGGTCCTGAATCGCTTCGGCCCGAGCACCTTGGTGGAAGCTGGGGACCAGAAATTCGTGTTCGACGCTGGCCGCGGCGCGCTGCAACGCCTGACTCAGCTCGGTGTGGGATGGCAGGATGTGCAAGGCGTATTTCTCACCCATCTGCACTCCGACCACGTCGTCGGGTTTCCAGACCTGTGGCTCACGGGCTGGCTGCTGGCGCGGCGGAATGTGCCGCTCCCCGTCTGGGGCCCGAGTGGCACCAGCAGCATGATGGCCCATCTCGAGCAAGCGTACCTGGCCGACATCAGCGTCCGGATGGCAAACGACGGCGTGCCGCCCGACGGAGTCAAGCTCGTCGCGCACGACATCACAGAGGGAATCGTCTATGAGCGCGGAGGCGTGAAGATTACGGCCTTTGAAGTGGATCACGCGCCCGTCAGGCCGGCATTCGGCTATCGAATCGACTACGCCGGGCGCTCAGTCGTCCTCTCCGGCGATACGCGCCTGTCGGAGAACCTCATCCGGCATGCACACGGGGTCGATCTGCTGGTCGACGAAGTGCTCGTTCCGGAGACGCTGAAGCGCACAGGCTTGCCCGCAGAACGTGCAAAAAACATCATCGCCTATCATGCTACCCCTGAGCAGGCAGGAGAAGTGTTCGCGCGGACGAAGCCAGGGCTAGCGGTGTATTCGCACATCTGCTTGCCCACGGCCACCGCGCAAGACGTCCTCGTACCGACGCGCACGACGTACTCAGGGCCGTTGGAGCTCGGCGAGGATCTCATGGTCATCCACGTGGGCGAGAAGCTCACCGTCAGGAGACCTGAACGATCATCTCCGTAACGCAGCGCCGCGGGTAGGCGAGGTCACCCTAGTCGCACGGCCAGCAGCGCCTCGCGCACGCGAGGCCGAGCGCGAACCCGAGCTCCCACGGTTCGACGACGATGCCGACCGATGAGTTTGGCCCGGTCCCCCGGTCCAACTCCTCGCAGGCAGTCGATTCGCGAATCGCAGCTTATATAGGAGAGCTCCCATGTTCCGCCCGTCGCTGCTGGCCGCTTCGCTGCTCTTCACCGCCGTCGCCATGACCGTCGCCGAATCGCAACCCGTGGGGCACCGTGTCCAGGTGCATGGCATGCAGATGTACTACGAGGTCTCCGGCACCGGCGACCCGATCGTCGTGCTGCACGGCTCGTACATGAACATCCCGACGATGGGCGGCATCATCCCGAAGCTCGCGCAGACGCATCGCGTCTACGCCCTCGAGCTTCAGGGGCACGGCCGCACCACCGACATCGACCGGCCGATCATCCCGGAGAACCTCGCCGACGACGTCGCGACGTTCATGGACTCCGCCGGGCTCGCGAAGGCGGACGTCTTCGGCTACTCGCTCGGCGCCATGACGGGGCTGCAGCTCGCCATCCGCCACCCGGCGAGGGTGAACAAGCTGATCATGGCCGCCGGCGCGTACGACGCGAGCGGGCGGCAGCCGGAGTTCCAGGCGATGATCCCGAAGATGACGGTCGAGATGTTCGTCGACATGCCCTTCGCCGCCGAGTACAGGAAGCTCGCCCCCAACCCGAACGGCTTCCCCGAGCTCGTGCGGAAGATGATCAACGGGCTGAAAGAGCCGATGGCGTGGGAGGAAGACGTGAAGAAGCTGAAGACACCGGTGCTCGTCATCGCCGGCGACGCCGACGGCTTCACCCTCGAGCATCAGGTGTCGCTCTTCCGGCTGCTCGGCGGCGGCGTGATGGGTGACCAGGGCAAGCCGCTTCCCGCATCGAGACTGGCGATCCTGCCGGCCACGGCACACACGGCGGTGATCACCCAGGTGGATCTCCTGAGCGCGATCATCGAGCCATTCCTCGAGGGCGCGACGCCGAAGGGGATGTTCCAGACCGGCAGCCGCTGACTGGCGCACCGCGGGGGAACGGTGAAGTTGTGCTGCGCGCTCGCGCGGAAATCGTCGCACTCACTGCGCCGTCACCTGACCGATCCACGAGACGACCGATGAGATTCGTCCCTGTGGCCCTGCTCCTGCCCTACGATCTTCAAGAAGTCGGCGGGCGCACCTGGACCTACGTCTCCACGATGGCGCTCGCGATGCAGGCGGCGAAGCGAAAGGGGATCCCGTTCGTGGTGTTCGACCGGCCCAATCCGATCGGCGGCGAGATCGTCGAGGGCGCGCTGCTCGATACGAACTTCAGGTCGTTCGTCGGGATGAATCCGACCGAAGAAGCTCGTCAAGCAGCGAAGCGCCGAGTAAGCACACCGCTATCCTCCGTCATCCCACATGGAACGCCGCGATTTTCTCCTCGACGTCTCCCGCTTCGCCGCGCTCTGCGCCGTCGTGCCGAACGTCTGGCGCGTCACGGCGCGTCCGCGCCTCGCGGACGACCCGTTCACGCTCGGCGTCGCGTCGGGCGATCCGACTCCATCGGGCGGCGTGCTGTGGACGAGGATCGCCCCGCGCCCGCTCGAGCTCGACGGCGGCATGGACGGCCAGCGCGTCGTCGTCCCGTGGGAGCTCGCCGCCGACGACGCCTTCACGAAGATCGTGAAGCAGGGAAGCGCCACCGCCGCGCCGGAGCTCGGCTACTCGGTCCACGTGGACGTGGATGGGCTCTCGGCCGACCGGTGGTACTTCTATCGATTCTCCGCCGGTGGGGCGACGAGCAAGGTCGGCCGATTCCGCACGAGCCCAGGCCGCGCCGCGACGACGCCGCTCCGCCTCGCCGTCGCCTCGTGCCAGCACTACGAGACGGGCCTGTACACGGCGTACACGCACATGGCGCGCGAGGAACTCGACCTCGTGACACATCTCGGCGACTACATCTACGAGTACGGCGCGATGCCGGGCCACGTGCGTAGCCACAACAGCTTCGAGCTCCGTACGCTCGACGACTATCGGCGCCGCTACGCGCTGTACAAGTCGGATCCGGCGCTCCAGGCCGCGCACGCGCGCTGCCCCTGGATCGTCACCTGGGACGACCACGAGGTCGACAACAACTACGCCGGCTCCATCGGCGAAAACCTCATGGAGTCCGAGGAGCAGATGCGCGCCCGCCGCGCCGCCGGCTATCAGGCGTGGTGGGAGAATCAGCCCGTGCGCGTGCCGCGCGTACGCTCGTGGAGCGATCTGAACGTCACGCGCACCATCGAGTGGGGCTCGCTCGCGCGCGTCCTGATGATGGACTGCCGCCAGTACCGCAGCGACCAGGCGTGCGACGACGGCAATCGCGTCGTGCCCTGTGGCGATTGGGCCGACCCGTCCCGCACGATGCTCGGCCCGGCGCAGGAGCGCTGGATCACGGGTGAGCTCCGGTCGTCCGCGGCGAGATGGCAGGTGCTCGCCAACCCGGTCATGCTCGCGCCCTACGATAGTCTGGCGGGCGATCAGCAGCGCGTGTCGATGGACCAGTGGAGCGGCTATCCCGCCGCTCGAACGCGCCTGCTGGACGCGATCGCGCAGAGCGCGCCCAATCGCACCGTGGTGCTCACGGGCGACATCCACTCGAACTGGGTGAACGAGCTGCGCACGGATTTCCGCCGCGCCGAGCGACCTTCCATCGCCGCGGAGTTCGTCGGCACGAGCATCAGCTCGGGTGGCGACGGCTCCGACGCCAGCGTGCTCGCCACCGCCGAGGCGAGGGCCGAGAATCCGCACGTGAAGTGGCAGCAGAACCGACGAGGCTACATGCGCTGCACGGTGGAGGCCGATGTCTGGACGACGGAATACCGCACGGTGGCGTACGTCTCGCGCCCCGATGCACCGGTCGAGACGCCGACGCGGTGGCAGGTGACGCGAGGGAGGGCCGGCATCGAGCACGTGTAGCGCCGTCAGATGCCGTCCTGCTCGTTCACTTCGACGCCGTCAGCGACGCGCAACCCTATCGCGCTCCTCAACCGGGCGCCCCCATGCACGACCGATCTGCGCTGCTCCGATATTCGACATAAATGTTGACAATCGCAGCTCACCGTCTACTATCGCTTGCTCGGCGTCCCCGTACCCAACGTGTACGGTCCATCCGCCGACGAACCATAGCGCGCCGCGGCCAGCGGCACACAGCGCCAGCGGGAGACGACGGCGAGTAGCGCCGCTGGCCACGTCCATGCGCCGCGACGACTGACACCGCGGATTTGCCCACACGCCCCAGCCGATCGCAACCGACAGGAGGTCATCATGAACGTCGTTCCCGACGGCGGTGACGATCAGGCCGCCCAGTGGAACCGCACCGCCGGCTGCGCCTGGGTCGAAGCGCAGGCGATGATCGACCAGACGTTCAAGCCGATCGAGGATCTGCTGGTCGACGCGATCGTCGCCGGCTCTCCGCGCCGCGTGCTCGACGTCGGCTGCGGTACGGGCGCCACGACGCTCGCCGCGGCGCGACGGCTCGGCGCGAACGGCGCGTGCGTCGGCATCGACATCTCCGAGCCGATGACCGACGCCGCTCGTGCCCGCGCCGAGCGAGAGGGCACGCCGGCCCGCTTCATTCGCGCCGACGCGCAGAGCTACCCGTTCGAGCCGTCGAGCTACGACGCGATCATGTCTCGGTTCGGTGTGATGTTCTTCGACGACTCCGTACGGGCGTTCGCGAACCTTCGGCGTGCCGCGCGCGCCGGCGCCGAGCTCCGGTGCGTCGTGTGGCGAAGCCCCGACGAGAATCCGTTCATGACGACGGCCGAACGCGCCGCGGCGCCACTGTTGCCGAGCATCCCGCCCCGCGTGCCGGATGCGCCCGGACAGTTCGCCTTCGCCGACTCGCAGCGCGTCGGTCGCATCCTCGAGGCGAGTGGCTGGGTAGCGATCGACATCCAGCCGATCGACGTCGAGTGCACCATGCCCGAGAGCGAGCTTGCCCGGTACGCGACGCGGTTCGGGCCACTCGGCAGGGTGCTCGACGACGTGGACGAACGGACTCGCGCTCGAGTGGTGAAGACGGTTCGCGCCGCGTTCGAGCCGTTCGTGCACGGAGCGGAGGTTCGCTACGACGCGGCCTGCTGGATGATCGGAGCCCGAGTGCCGTGACCGGCGTTCGTCACGGGCGCGAACCGAGGCGTGCCTTCCGGCACCCCCCTCGTCGCTCGCCGTCGCGCGCTTCGCTACGATTCATTCACGTTCCCCCGCGAACCCACGCCGATCGATGCTCATCATCCACGTCTTCGTCCACGTCAACCCGCACCGGGTCGACGCGTTCACCGCCGCGACGCTCGAGAACGCGCGCAACAGCGTGCAGGAGCCTGGCGTCATTCGCTTCGACGTCGTGCAGCAGGACGACGACCCGACGCGCTTTCTGCTCATCGAGATCTACCGCGCACCGGACGATCCGGCGCGTCACAAGGAGACGCCGCACTACGCGGCGTGGCGCGACGCGGTCGAGCCGATGATGGCCGAGCCGCGGCGCAGCGTGAAGTACCACGCGCTCTTCCCCGACACGGCGGCGGAGTGGGAGCGGGCGCACTGAGCTTCGACTTCGCCACGGCGGCGCGCATCCTCTTCGGCGAGGGACGCATCGCCGAGGCGGGCGCCATCGCCGCGGAGCTCGGTGCGCATGCGCTCCTCGTCTCCAGCGGCAGCGAGCGGTCGGCGGTGGTCGTGGCGTCGCTGCACGAGCACGGCATCGCGACGACGCGCGCCACCGGATGCGAGCTCGTCGTGGCAGTCGGCGGCGGCAGCGTGATCGACGCGGGGAAGGCGATCGCCGCGCTGATCACGAACCGCGCGCCAGTGCGCGAATACCTCGAGGTCGTCGGCCGCGCGCAGCCGCTCGCCGAGCGCTCCGTGCCGTACATCGCGATCCCCACCACGGCGGGCACGGGCGCCGAGGTGACGCGGAACGCCGTGTTGATGGCGGAGGAGGAGCGCGTGAAAGTGAGCCTGCGCAGCCCGTTCATGCTGCCGACCGTGGCGCTCGTCGATCCCGAGCTCACCTACTCGCTGCCGCCGGACGTCACCGCGAGCACGGGGCTCGACGCGCTGACGCAGTGCCTCGAGCCGTTCGTGTCGTCGAGGGCCAATCCGATCACCGACGCGCTCGCGCGCGACGGGATCCGTCGTGCCGCAGGCGCGCTTCGACGTGTCGTGCGCGACGGACGCGACGTCGAGGCACGGCGCGACATGTCGATCGCCAGTTTGTGCGGCGGCCTCGCGCTCGCCAACGCGAAGCTCGGAGCGGTGCACGGCTTCGCCGCGCCGCTCGGCGGGATGTTCCCGATCCCGCACGGTGTGGCGTGCGCGCGACTGCTGGCGCCGGTGGCGGCGGCGAACGTGCGGGCGCTCCGCGAGCGGACGCCAGCGTCGCGCTCACTCGCGCGCTATCAGGAGGTGGCGCGAATGGTGACCGGGCGTGCGGACGCGCTGGCGGAGGACGGCGCGGAGTGGCTCGCGGCGTTGGTGGAGGAGCTCGGGGTGCCGCGGCTCGGTGCCTTTGGGGTGCGAAGTTCGGACGTCGGTCGGGTGGTGGAGCAGGCGAAGCGCGCCAGCAGCATGCAGGGGAATCCGGTCGCGCTCGATGAGGAGGAGTTGGCGGAGGTGCTCGGCGCGGCGCTGTGAGGCATGTTTGATCCGCGTTGGGTTCGACTGTTCGGCTGGTGCACTGAGCTCGTCTTCTCAGACAGGAGCGGTTGATGCCTGATCCGATGCGCTGCTCCCGGTGTGGCGCCGACGAAGTGATCCCGCGAGTGCGCGTCGCCGAGCGGGGCGATGACAACTTTCGGTACGACCTCCAGGTCGAGATACAGCGTCGGCCGAATGCCGTGTTCTTCAAGCGTCCGCAGCGCGCCGATCTCACGGCGCGAGTGTGCGGTGCTTGTGGATACACGGAGCTCTACGTGGATGCGCCCGGCGCGCTGTACACGGCCTACTTGCAGACTGACTCCACCACGACCGTCTCGGCGATGGAGGAGCTCGAGCGCACGCGCGAGGCGCTCGCCGACTCTCAGATCCGGCTGGGAGAGCTCGAGGAGAAGCTCGCCTTCGTGGAGCAACTGCTCGAGCGAGATCGGCCGCCCAAGGCTCTGCCCAAAGGGCCCTGAAAGCCAGGGCAGGTTGAGCCCCGCCGCATACGCAACGCCGGCAGCTCGTCAGCATCGAGCGGGCGGTCCGGACCTCGACGCCGATTTCCGAGGAGGATGATGATGTCGATGTCCGAGGAGCTGGACGCGAAGCGGATCACGCTCCCGATGCTGCTGCAGTCGTTCCTCTTCTCCTTCATTCTGTTCCACTGGGTCAACGCGCCACGGAAGCGCTGGCTGGGTTGGACGATGCGTGTCGCCTTCTGCATCGTGCTGCTGCTGCCGGTGCTCGGTCTGCTCACGACGAGGTCCTGAGCGCATCTCCGGCGAGGTCGTCCGCGCGCCACCCTTCCACCCGACTCCCCGCCGCAGTAACTCAGGGGTGTGGGACGTCCCCGATACGCAGCCCTGCAGGAGGCCCGATGTCGAAATCAGTCCTCGTGATCACCGGTGATGGCGGCGAGAGCTACGAAGCGCTGTACGCCGTCCACCGACTCCGCGAAGCCGGCTACGAGCCGCGCATCGCCGCCCCCACACGGAAGCGGCTGAATCTGGTGATGCACGACTTCGAGCCGGGCTGGGATACCTACATCGAGCGTCCCGGCTACCAGCTCGCGTCGGACCTCGCGTTCGACGAGGTCAAGGTCGACGACTACGACGCGGTCCTCGTCCTCGGCGGCCGAGCGCCGGAGTACCTGCGCCACGACAAGCGCGTGATCGACATCGTGCGCTGCTTCCACCAGCGCGAGAAGTGGGTGTTCGGGATCTGTCACGGTGTGCAGGTGCTGGCGAGCGCCGGACTCGTCGACGGCGCGCGGGCGACGGCGTACGAGCACTGTCGCACGGACGTCGAGCGCGGCGGCGGGGAATACGTCGTCGACGAGGAGGCGGTGCGACACGGGCGGATGGTCACCGGGCAGACGTGGCAGTCGCACCCGGAGTTCTATCGCGAAGTGATGGCGTGTCTCGGCGGCGGGTGACATGCGCGACCGGCTGGAACGGGAGCTCTCCGACCGGTACCTGATCGAGCGCGAGCTCGGGCGCGGCGGGATGGCGTCCGTCTGGCTCGCCCGCGATCGGCGTGACGACCGCGCCGTCGCGATAAAAGTTCTCGATGCCGACCTCGCCGGCGCGATCGGCGCCGACCGGTTCGTCCGCGAGATCCGGCTCACGACGCGACTGCTGCATCCGGGCATCGTCCCCGTGCTGGATTCGGGGGTGCTCCCCGCCGGCACCGACGTCGCGCTCCCCTGGTACGCGATGCCGTACATCCCGGGCGAGTCGCTGCGCGCGCGGCTTCAGCGCGAGACGCAGCTTCCGATCGGCGACGCGGTGCGCATCGCGCGCGCCATCGCCGGCGCACTGCTCGTCGCGCACCGGCAGGGGATCGTGCACCGTGACATCAAGCCGGAGAACGTCATCCTCTCCGGCGACGACGTGTTCGTCGTCGACTTCGGCATCGCCAAGGCGCTCCTCGAGACCGGCGCCGAGCGACTGACGAGCACGGGGCTCGCCGTCGGCACGCCGGTGTACATGAGCCCCGAGCAGGCGACCGCGGCGCCGGTGGACGCGCGCACCGATCAGTACAGCCTCGCCGCGGTGCTCTACGAGATGCTCGTCGGGGAGCCGCCGGTGACGGGGCCGAACACCCAGGCGATCATCGCGCGCCGGCTCACCGCGCCGGTGCAATCGATCCGCACCGTGCGGCCGACCGTGCCCGCCGCGCTCGAGACGGCGGTGCTGCGCGCGCTCGAGCGCGTGCCGGCGGACCGATTTCCCGACGTCGCGGCGTTCGCCGCGGCGCTCGATTCGGCGAGCGACCCAGCTATGACGCCAAGCCGGCGCGCGCGGCGCACCGGGCTCGTGCTCGGTGGCGCCACGCTCGCCGTCGTCGCGGCGATCGCTGCAACGATGAAGCTCGAGCATCGTACGTCGCCGATGACGTCCGTCGATCCGCGGGTCGTCGCGCTCTACCAGCGTGGCGTGCGGGCCTACGACCGGCGCACCCCGGTGGCGGCGCGCGAAGCGATCGCCGCGTTCGACGCCGTGCTCGCGCGTGACTCGAGCTATGGGCGCGGCTGGGTCGGGCTCGCGAAGACGTACGTCAGGATCTACGAGCGCCGATTCGAGCTGCCGGGAATCTCGCGCGACAGCCTGCTGGCGCTCGCCGTCGCCTCCGCGGACCGCGCGCTCGTCGCCGACAGCACCGACGCACAGGCGTGGGTGGCGCAGGCGATCGTGCGGCGTCAGATCGATCCGAGCGACGTCGCACCGGCCATTCGGGCGGCCAGGCGCGCGATCGCGCTCGACTCCCTCGACGGGCCTGCGTGGCACTTCCTCGCCATGAGTCTCGCCGAGTCGGGGGACATGACCGCGGCGCTCGACGCGTGGCGGCAGTGCGTGCGACGCGCGCCGACGTACACCCAGGGGCTCACCTTCCTGGCGATCGGCCTCGCGTGGCACAAGCAGTTCGACAGCGCGAAGGTCTGGGCGGACAGCGCAGTCGCCGTGGACCCAAGCTATCTCTTCGGCCGGACGACCGTCGGCGAGATCGCGAGCAACCTGGGGGAGCAGCCGCGCGCCATCGCCGCCTTCGAAGCGGGTCGCCGGCTCGCGAGCGGCGTCGAGATCCCCAACACGCTCGCGGGGCGCGCGATGGCCGAGGCGCGCGCCGGCCGATCAGCCGACGCGCGTGCCACGTTGCATCAAGTCGATTCGCTCGACTCGCGTTACGTGCCGACGCCGCTGCATACGGCGGTCTACGTCGCGCAGGCGTATGCGCAGCTCGGCGATGTCGACCGCGCGGTGTCGTGGCTCGCGAGCTATCCGACGCACGAGGACCTGCACTACCAGCTTCACGTGCGCTGCGACGCGGCGCTCGCACCGCTGGCGAACGACGCGCGTTATCGCGCGCTGCTGCGTCCGGGCACACGCCTCGGGGATTGTTGAGACGCGGCGGCACGTCGCGTCGCTCGGAGAACGCCGACATTCACGAACGGAGCCGTGCATGACCAAGGAGCTCGATACGCTGCTCGGCCGCTACGACGCGGGACAGCTCTCGCGGCGCGAGCTGCTCGCCGCGCTCGCCATGCTCGTGCTTCCCGGGCCGTCTCTGCAGCGGGCGCCGCAGATCGGCGCCGCGAAGCTGCTCAACCACGTCACGCTCTACGTCCGCGACGTCGAGCGCTCGCGCGCGTTCTATCACAGCCTCTTCGGCATGCCGGTGCTCACGCAGCAAGCACCGGGAGTCAACCTCTCGGTGGGCGCGGGATTCCTCGGGCTCTATCCAGTCGACGCGGGCGAGGCGCCGCGCATCGACCACTTCTGTCTCGGCCTCCAGGGCTTCGATGCCGAAGCGACGAAGCGCAAGCTCGCCGCACAGGGGATCGACGCGACGATCCGCGAGCGCGACGATACGAAGGAGCTCTACCTCGCCGATCGCGATGGCCTGAGAGTCCAGCTGCAGGACGCGCGGTACAATGGCGGTGTGGGACCGTTGGGTGATCGCAAGCCCCGATGAGCTCGGGGCCGGTTGGCGTCCGGTCCGCTTCAACGCGACACCGGCCCGACCCGTACTTTCGTCCGTGGCACGGCGGCGTGCCCCAAGCTGAGTTCACTTTCAGGTGAGGTGTGACATGCGGTTCAAGAGTGCGGTGGTCGCGAGCCTGCTGGTCGCGTCGAGCGTCGCGGCGGCACAGGATCAGTCGCGCCCCGTGGCGGATGGGGGCATCAAGGTCGCCGGCTGGCAGGGGAAGATCGATCCCGGCGAGGCACATGGGGGGGCGAAGCTCGAGAACGCCAAGCTCGACAAGATGGGCAACGACCTGCACGTGACGACGGGTCCTGCCGTGGCGTACTGGCAGCCGTCGAACGTCGCGAGCGGGAACTACACCGTGAAGGCGACCTTCACGGAAGAGAAGTTCATGGGGCTGAACAACCATCCGCACCCGTACGGCGTGTTCATCGGCGGGAACGACATGGGCACGGACCAGCAATCGTACCTGTACTGCACGGCGTACGGCGATGGCCGGTTCATCGTGCGCGGCTTCAGCGGCGACTCCACCTTCCGCCTGAACGGGCGCGGCGAGCCGAACGCGGCGATCCACAAGGCCAGCGGCGTCGGCGCGAGCGTGACCCAGGAGATCGCGCTGTCGGTGAAGGGCGACAAGATCGAGTGCGCGATCAACGGTCAGGTGGTCGGGAGCTACGACAAGTCCGCGGTGGTGGGTGCGAACAAGCTCAAGAGCACGGATGGGGTCTACGGCATCCGGTTCGGCCACAACACCGAGGCGATGG
Organism: Gemmatimonadota bacterium; assembly: GCA_003223455.1. Taxonomy (GTDB): domain Bacteria; phylum Gemmatimonadota; class Gemmatimonadetes; order Gemmatimonadales; family Gemmatimonadaceae; genus AG11. Next base: position 44,022 of record QHVE01000048.1, read on the forward strand.
TGAAGGGGCTCACGCTGACGAAGCAGTAAGTCTTCCCTGTCGCGGCGCCGGCGCCGACAAGCTCTACGAGCAGCTGCCCGTGAACGACGCATCTGCACCGCGCCGCACCGTCGGCCGCGTCCTCATTGCCGTGGTCTTCGCGCTGCTCGCGCTGAACGCGGTGAAGGAGACTTTCTGGTCCGACAGCCCGGCGGCGCTGCGCGCTCTGCAGGCGCTGGTCGGCGCACTCGCCGCGGCGACGGCGTGGGGCGCGTGGTCGGGAGCACGGTGGTCGTACGCCGCCGCGACCGCGTATGGATTCGTCGCCGCCGGGATGGTCGCCTCGCTCGGGCCGATGCTCGAGATGCCCGTCGAGGAGCGCGGCGGGCTCTGGATCGGCGCGGCGGTGATACTGGTATTCTCGCTCGCCTGCGCCTGGTTCCTGCGCCGGATGACCCGCCACGCGAGCGTCGACGTTACCGAGGTGACGTAGCTCGGCGAGCACTGCAACGCCGGTGGTTCACGCGGAGCCGCGGAGCGGCCCTACCGCGATCTTCCTCCCAGCCACAGCAACGCATCCACGATCAGCCGGTCCTGCACCGGATTGCCGAGCGTGTACGACAGCGTCTTGTTCGTCGTGTCGTACTTGTGCTCGTAGTCGATGTCGTTGTGGCCGAAGTTGAAGTAGACCATCCGGTACTTCCGGTTCGTCCAGGCGACAGGGTAATAGCCCGAGTGCCAGATCTCGTGCGGCTTGGGGCCCGTGCCGAGCGGGAAGCTCGTGGAGTCGATCGCGAGCAGGATGTCGATGTCGGGGTTGGTGCGCAGGTCGCGCTCCCACCGGTACCACTCGCTCGGGTTCGAGCGGAAGGTGTGCGGGAGACCGCGCGTCACTGGATGCGTCCCGTCCTCGACGCGCAGCACGGCCGACGTCGGGCGCCAGGTGTTGCTCGCGTACTGCCCCGCGCCGATGAAGCTGTCGTGGTACCACGGCCAGTTCGCCGGATACTTCGAGTGGCCGAGCGCGAAGCCGGCGAAGTGGAACCCCATCCACGCGCCCCCCTTCTCCATGTATCGCTGGAACGCCTCGCGCTGCGCCGGATCCTCGGGACGCGTGTCGAGGAAGACGACGACCTGATGGTGCGCGAGCACGGTGTCGTTCAATCGGCGCCAGTCGGACGTGGTGTCGAACGAGAAGCCGTTCTTCGCCGCCTGCTCGGGGAACCAGCGCACGGCCTCGCCGAGAAAGCTGAGGTGTGCCTGGTCCTCCTTCCCGGTGAAGAACGCGAGGACGTGGAACGGCGACTCGGGTGTCGCGCGAGGAACGCGGTGCGCGCATGCCGACGCGAGCGCGAGACCCGCGAGCGCCAGCACGATCCGGAACCGCATCGCAGGCCCGCTCATGCGCCGGGCAGACGGTCTGCCGCCTCGGCGCGCGGCAGTCGCACGAATCCCTCCGCCGCGAGCGCCCCCGACTCGCGGCCGCGCCAGTTCGCCATCGGCTCGTGATGCGCGCGCCAGATCGCCGCGCCGTCCTGGCTCGTGTGCGCAAGGAGTGCAGCCTTCTTCTTCTCCACCACCGATGAGATGTCCACGTAGGTGTCCGGGCGGAACAGGTTGGTCTGACTTCCTGCATTCACCTCGAAGAAGAAGACACTCGGCGTGCGCAGCGCCATGCACGCCCGCAACCCGATCAAGCTCGCCGCCTGGTGGTCCATGTGGGTGTCCACGGGCCAGTGCAGGAACACGATGTCGGGCTTCGCATCGCCGAGCAGCTTGGTCATGTTCGCAATGTGCGGCTTCGTCACCTCGGTCGCGCCGTCCACCTGCCCGAAGAACACCGGCGTGGCGCCGAGCACCACGCACGCCGCCTCGGCCTCGAGCGTCCGGATGTGCGCCGCGTCTTCGAGCGACTTGCCCTCGATGCCCCGCTCGCCTCGCGTGAGGTAGACGATGCGCACCACGTGGCCCGCGGCGGCGTAGCGCGCCAGCGTGCCCCCGCAGCCCGATTCGGGGTCGTCGGGGTGCCCCCCGACGCACACCACGGAGAGCGGCGCCTGCGCCGCATTGCTGTGCACGTCGGGGATCGGCAGGGTGGTCGCAGCGACCATCGGGCCGACCGCCGCGAGCGAGTGCTGCAGGAAGCCGCGCCGCGAGAGATCGGAGTCCGACATTCCACGAACGTGCAGTGGTGCGCCGTGGCCGGCTAGTGCTCGCTTCCGGGCACTGCATATTCCGGCCGCGTAGCGCCGTGTCGATTTCGGTCTCTCTCGTTCGACGCACGAATGAAGGCCTGCCGCATCGACACCGAACCAATTGGAGATCTCAATGCGAAAGCTGATCGTTTCCGAGTTCACGACGCTGGACGGCGTGATGCAGGCGCCCGGCGGGAAGGACGAGGATAGAGATGGCGGATTCGAGCATGGTGGGTGGACACTCCCGTACTGGCACGACGACATCGGCAAGAGCTTCTTCGAGCTGCTCGAGGGATGCGATGCCTTCTTGCTCGGCCGGCGGACGTACGTCACCCACGCCGAGGCGTTCGAGCCGATGCCCGAGGGCGACGTATTCGGCGACGCGATGAACTCGCGCCAGCACTACGTGGTCTCGCGGACGCTCGAGAACCCGGTCTGGCGGAACACGACGGTGATCCGCGACGAGCCGATCGATGCGATCCGCGCACTGAAGGCGCAGGCCGGCGGAAGCATCCTCACCGACGGGAGCAGCCAGCTCGTGCACGCCATGCTCGCGCACGATCTCGTCGACGAGCTGCACCTGCTGGTCTATCCGCTGGTGCTGGGAAAGGGAAAGAAGGTGCTGCCGGACGGCGTCACCGCGAAGTTCGACTTGCTATCGTCGAAGACATATCCCAGCGGGGTGGTTGGGCTGCACTATGCTCGAAAGGGGCAGACAGGCGAGGGGTAGGAGGCGAGCACGCTCGCGTCGACGATGATCACCGGTCAGTGGGGAAAGCCCTCCGAAGTGCTTCTCGGCCTCGTGGCCGAGGTGGACGGGTCCGTCCGGGGCGTCGTGAATCCCGGCAGGCTGGACGCGCCGATCCGCCGAGGACATTTCGACGCCACGTCCGGTGCGCTCGACCTCGAGGGCGAGTACGTCGGACCCGACGGAACGGCCCAGCCGTTTCACATCACGGGTCGTCTCGATGGGCGGACGCTGCGCCTCACGTACCAGTTCGGCGACGAGCGCGGCGAGACCGCGGCGGTCCGCGTGGAGGAGTACGTGCCTCGGCCAGTCACTCTCGGAGATCGACTGAGAGCACGCTTCGCCGCCCTTCAGCGGTCGATCCACGCACGGCGCCGGCCCACGGGAAAGCAGAACGCCCGCGCGCTTCGGGAGCGAGGTGAATCGTTGGACTCGCGACGTGGAACGCGACGTACGACACGACGCGCGGACCGACGATCGCGACGCGCACCGCGCAGTGGAACGAGGTATTCGCGAAGAAGAACCGGCGCGACTTCGTGCTCGTCCTGGAGGATCGAAACGGACGCCTGATCGGATTCACCTGGGGCAAGCCCGAGGCGGGCGAGTTCGAGGGCCAGTTGAGCAAGATCTACCTGCGCTGGGAGTATCACGGGCTGGGGCTGGGCCGGAGGATGATGACGGAGACGGCGCGACGGTTCGCCGAGCGTGGCATCCACTCGTTCATCCTCTTTGCGGAGCTCAGCAACCCGACGCTCGGCTTCTATGACCGCATGGGTGGCGAGCGCCTCCTCGACGACCGCGGGCAGTTCAGCGGCGCGTACGGGTGGCGTGACGTCAGCACGCTCTTGCTCTGACCGAGGCTTCTCGCCGGCGAGGCTCCGCCGATCGCCGTTCATCGCGGCACGCGTCACCCGAGCCCGGCTGCTCGAGCGATCTGCGTCAGTCCCGCTGCGACGACGACGACTCCGATCGCACGCGCCGCTCGCGCACTGGCCGGTGCGAGCCGTTCGGCGGTGATGGCCGCGGTCGCGGCAGCCATCACCCCAACGTCCGTCATGCCGAGGACCAGTACGACCGCCGTGAGACCGGCGCACGAGCGGGTGCAGTATGCACCGAGCCGTAATCCGTATCGCAGTGCGGTGCCGGCGTCGGCCGACAGTGCACAGCCGCCACCCGGACCCCCGCGACAGATGGCAAGGTGCTGCGCCTTCCATTCGGAGAGCTGCACGACGCCGGCCAGCAGCACGACTGCGCTGATGGCGATTGGAGCGATGCGCGCGAGCGCGGGGTGCCGCATCGGCAGCTCGGCCAGCGCGACACCGACCGGGAATACGATCGTTCCCAGCACCGTCCAGACGACGAAGTATCCGACGCCGACGAGGGCGATCAGCCGACCGGCGCGGGTCTCGTTCACCTCGCCGATCATCAGCCGATAGCGCCACAGCATGGGGACGAGCGATGGTAGCATCATCGCCACCATCATCACGACCCACATGCCGAGGAACGACGCTCCTGCGTCCGTCCACGTCTGTCCGGGCATCCGCATCCACATACACGTCTCCTGTGTCATCCCGATCGAGCAGACATCTCTCCGCAATGGATTTCACGGAGAGCGCGGAGGGGTGCGCCTTGCAAAGACCCCTTGAACCCTCCGCGCCTCCGCGTGGAATCCCCGGCGCACCGAGGGCATTGACCGGTTCAGCGCGCGTCGTACCGGTCGTGGTGCCGCCACCAGATGCCCGTCTCGTTTCGCCCCAGCGGTGCGCGGTCGAGCCACTGATACATCCCCCAGAGGTTGTCGAGACCGCGCGCGTAGGTCGAGTACGTGTGGTAGACGACGCCGTCCTCGAGCGCGAACGCGCTGACGCCCGGCCGCTCGCGCGTGTACGCGGCCGGCTCGGTGCCCGTCTGCGCCGCGATCTGCGCGACGGGCGCGTCGCTGCCCATCGTCTGCCACTGCCGCTCGCGCCGGTAGTTGTACTCGATCCCCCCGCCGCGCTGCTGCTGCTCGGTGAAGTAGGCGTTGAAGTCGGCGTTGAAATCCGTCTGGTGCGCCGACGCCCAGGGGAAGCTCCACCCCATCCGCGACTTGAACGCCTGCAGCTTCGCGAGCGGCGCCCGCGACACCGCCGAGAGCATGACGTCGTGGTTGGCCAGGTGCACCGCGAACCCGTCGAACCCGTCCGCGATGCTCGAGCACGACGGGCAGCCCGCGGTGTAGTCGGGCCCGAACATGAAATGGTAGACGAGGAGCTGCGATCGCCCGCGGAAGAGATCGGCCAGCGAGGCGCTCCCCTCATCGGTGTCGAAGCGATAGTCCTTGTCGACTCGTACCCACGGCAGCGCCTGGCGCCGCTGCGCCAGCTCGTCGCTGCGGCGCGTCAGCTCCTTCTCCGCCTCGAGCAGGTCGAGCCGCGCCGCGAGCCATTCGTCGCGCGTGCCGGTCATGTGCGTGATGGTCTGCGTCGTCATCGTTCGTGTCTCCGTGCCAGTGTGTGTGCCGTCGTTGTTGATGGCGTGGAGATAGACTTAGCGTCGGCCAGCGGAGCGTGAGAGTTACAAGTGTGACGGGATTCCGATGGACTCGTTGATCACCGCCGCGGCCCGGGCGCTCGCCGCGGGCGATCCGATCGGCGCCCTGAAGCGGGTCGCCTTGCGCGACGACGCGCCGGCGCTCGCGCTGCGCGGCATCGCGATGGCACAGCTCGGCGATCTCGCGCGTGCGAAGGTGCTCCTGCGCAGCGCTGCGCGCGCATTCGGCGCAGGCGAGGCGGTGGCACGAGCGCGCTGCGTGGTCGCCGAGGCCGAGATCGCGCTCGTCACGCGCGACCTCGGCTGGCCGGCGAAGTCACTCGATGCGGCCCGGGCGACGCTCGAAGCGCGCGGCGACCGCGTCAACGCCGCGCATGCGCGGCATCTCGCGGTGCGGCGCCTGCTGCTGATCGGACGCATCGACGACGCCGAGCGTGCGCTGGCGGAGGTCGATCCGGCGTCGCTTCCTCCCGCGTCGCGCACCGCCCACGAGCTGGTAGTCGCGGGGATCGCCGTGCGACGAATCCGCACGAAGGAAGCGCGCGCCGCGCTCGCGCGGGCCGAGCGCGCCGTGCGGCAGGCGCGCATCCCGGCGCTCGCGGCCGAGGTCGAGGGCGCGGCGCGTGTGCTCGACGCTCCCGCGGCCCGTCTGATCGCCGATGGCGTGGAGCGGCTCGTCGTGCTCGACGAGGTCGAGGATCTGCTCGCGTCGGACGCGCTGATCGTCGACGCGTGCCGCCTCGTCGTCCGCGAGGGCGAGAAGGTCGTCTCGCTCGCCACGCGGCCCGTGCTGTTCGCCCTGGCGCGCACGCTGGGCGAAGCATATCCCGGTGACGCACCGAGGGATGTGCTCATCGCGCGCGCGTTCGGGTCGAAGTTCACCGACGAGTCGCACCGCGCGCGGCTGCGCGTCGAGGTCGGGCGGGTGCGCGCGGCTCTCCGGCCACTGGCCGACGTGCGCGCGACGAAGCGCGGGTTCACGCTCGCACCGCGCCGTGCACGCGAGGTCCTCGTGCTGGCGCGTCCCGTGGACGACGAGCACGCGGGCGTGCTCGCCTTCCTCGGCGACGGTGAATCGTGGTCGAGCTCCGCGCTCGCGCTAGCGTTGCGAACGAGTCAGCGCACCGTGCAGCGGGCGCTCGACGAGCTCGCGGCGGCGGGGAAGGTGCAGCCACTCGGTCGCGGGCGGGCGCGCCGCTGGATGACGCCACCGGCGATGGGATTCACGACGACATTGTTACTCCCATCGTCGCTGCCGATCGAGTAGGATCGGGGCATGAAATCGACGACTGCCGAGATCGTGCGCGAGTACGGTCCCTTCGAGGGGGTCAAGAACGTGGGTGGCGTCACCTACGACGGCCGACACGTGTGGTACGCCGCCGGCGACAAGCTGATCGCGTTCGATCCCGCGAGCGGGGAGACGCAGCGGTCGATCGACGTCGCCGCACACGCGGGCACCGCGTTCGACGGCCGGTATCTCTATCAGATCGCCGAGGCGCGCATCCACAAGATCGACCCGGCGACCGGCCACGTGCTCGCCACCATTCCCGCGCCGGGCAACGGCGGTGACTCGGGGCTCGCGTGGGCCGAAGGGACGCTCTGGGTGGGACAGCATCGCGATCGGAAGATCCACCAGATCGATCCCGAGACCGGCGCGATCCTGCGCACCATCGAGTCCAACCGCTTCGTCACCGGGGTGACCTGGGTGGACGGAGAGCTCTGGCACGGCACCTGGGAGGGCGAGGAGAGCGATATCCGGCGCATCGACGCCAGTACGGGCGAGGTGCTCGAGCGGTTGGAGATGCCGCCCGGCGTCGGCGTGTCGGGGCTCGAGTCCGACGGCGGCGATCGGTTCTTCTGCGGCGGCGGCGGGAAGAGCGCGAAGGTGAGAGCGGTGCGTCGGCCAGAGCGTCCGGCGCGGTAGGAGGCACTAGCGCGCGGTCGATCGCGTGCGGGACGAGTCGGGTGGTGAGCGCGCCCGCGGCGATGGAATCTCGTTCGTCTAGCGGGCGAAACTATTGGACTACAACCGTACCTCTCATACCGCTCGTCGCCGTTCCGTGGATCGTACAATGGAACGCATAGCTGCCAGCGGCCGCGAACTTACGTTGGTGAGAGGTTTTGTCAGGAGCCTCGAAGTTGCCTGCGAATACGCCGACCGCGAGCGCGGCCTCGGGAGTATCGAACACGATGTTGTGGGTCACGGCCGACTCGTTGATCCAGATGGCGGCAGCATTTACTCCTACCACTCGACTCGTCGGTGCAAAGCTGAGCGTCGTCATGCAGAATGTGTTCTCGATCGAGCAATTGGCTGGCGCTTGACCGAGAGGCCCTGCTCCGTCGGTTGACGAGCTGCACGCGGCAGCTGCTGCCAACAGAAGAAAGCGACCGAGCAGATGAGAAGCTCTCGACATGCTGCCTCCGGAGACCGTGATGCTCTTGCCTGTCAACATCGATATACCGTCAATCGCAGGCCCAAGCTAGTCAATGGGGAGAATCATGGCCGTCTGGCAAGTCGAATTCGCGATCGTTCCGCGACGCGCGCTCGCGAACCCTCGCGTCGCCCTCTCGCGACTCATGGATACCGACTGGTGGAGCGCCGAGCGACTTCCGGCGGGCTATTCACACAGCTCGCGGCGATCGCGGCTCCCGGTTCGTCACCGACGGCGGAGCTCCAGACCTGGGGCGACGAGGACGGCAACCGCGTCGACGTCTGGTCCGTGAACGGCAAGGCGACGCGCATGACCGCTCGTGTCGACGTTCGGCGTCTCGATGCCCGATTCAGCGCCATGTTGCTCCAGTTCGCGCGCGTCGCCGATTCCGTGCTCGTCCGGCGGGACGGTCTCGTCGTCGAACCACTCGTCGGAGCCTTTGGCGCCGCATTGCGAACGTCGGAGGCGTGGAAGTACGCGACCGATCCGGCCGCATACTTCGCCTCATACGCCGAGCCCGAGGACGACGATCAATAGTCGTCGGCCCCAGCCTGACGAAGCGTGAGCTGACGCTCGATCGACTGGCGCTCGCTCGCACTGCTGCTATGATAGCGTTGGACAACCATCGCGGTCATCGACGAGGGCTGGAGGAGAGAAGAATGCGCATCGTGTCCGTCGTGTTGGGACTCGTGAGCCTGTTCTTCGCGTTCTACACGGTTCGCCTGCTCGTCGTCACGCAGGGCTTGCAGCACATACGTCCTGGTGGCCAGGGCGCCTACGTCGGCGCGATCGTGTTTCCGCTCCTCGCGCTGGGCTGCGGCTGGGCTAGCGTCCTATGCTGGCGGCGCGCGATGCTGGTGCGTGCACCCAGGTGAACCGTATGGCGCGCCGATCCCGTGCAGCGTCTCGGACAGCATTCCCTCGCTCGGTGAGGAGGAAGCGCTCGACGATCGTGCGCGCCGCGCTGCTGGCGAGTGCGCCGCTTCTCCTGAGTGCCTGCACGGGAACCAGCGCCACCGCCGTCCCCGCGCCGCAGACCGGCCCCGACATCGCCGCGTTTCCCCCGATGGCGAACGACGCACCACCCGGTGCATCCGCCAGCGCCACGGCGACCGCCGCAGCCCTCGGCCGCGGCGTGAACTTCGGCAACATGTTCGAGGCGCCCACCGAAGGCGCGTGGGGCCTCACCGTGACGGACGACTTCATCGACAAGGCTGCGGCGGCGGGATTCAAGTCGGTGCGGTTGCCGGTTCGCTGGAGCAATCACGCGAGCGCCGAGGCACCGTTCACGATCGATGCGGCGTTTCTCTCGCGCATCGACGCCGTCGTCGACAGGCTGCTGGCGAAGGGACTCGTCGTCGTGCTGAACATGCACCACTACCGGCAGCTCGACGGTGACGCGCTCGACGCGGGCGAGCGGTCCGTCGCCGCGTCGGTGCTGGACGTGCGCTTCGTCATGCTGTGGGAGCAGATCGCGGCGCACTTCCAGGGGCGCGGCAACCGCCTCGTGTTCGAGCTGTACAACGAGCCGCACGGACGACTCGACGGCGAGCCGTGGAACGTGCTCGCGGCGCGAGCGCTGCCCGTCGTTCGCAGGACGAACCCGGATCGCATCGTGGTGATCGGTCCGACGCACTGGAACAACGCGAGCGACCTGCAGCTGTTGAAGGTGCCCAACGACGCGAACCTGATCGCGACGCTGCACGACTACTCGCCGTTCACGTTCANNNNCGTCGGCGTCACCTGCTGCAGCGCGGCGCAGCAGGCCGAGATGGTCGCGCCGCTCGACGTCGCCAAGGCGTGGTCGGCGGCGAAGCGCTACCCGGTGTACGTCGGCGAGTTCGGCGCGTACGGCAAGGCCGACGACGCCTCGCGCATCGCGTTCAACCGCACGATGCGCCAGGCGATGGAGAGTCGCGGCATGCCCTGGGCGTACTGGGAGTTCGCGGCGGGGTTCGGCGTGTACGATCCTGTGACGCTGAGCTTCCGCCAGGGACTGCTGGATTCGCTGCTCGGACCGTAGCGGCGTCGCGGCGCTCAGGCGCATTCGAGTCGTCATGACGGACCGCCCGACGCCGTACCCTGAGCTCAACGACGTCCTCGACGAGCTGGTCGCCGGCGTCGAGACCGCACTGGGCGATGCCTTCGTCGGCGCCTGTCTCCAGGGTTCGTTCGCCGTGGGTGACTTCGATCGTCACAGCGACGTCGATTTCGTCGTCGCCGTGCGCGATGAGCTCTCGGACGATCACATCTCGGCGCTGCAGGCAATGCACGACCGGATCTACGGGCTCGCCTCCGAGTGGGCGAAGCATCTGGAAGGATCGTACTTCCCGATCACGACGCTGCGCGACTATCGCCGAAGCGGCCGCCCGCTCTGGTACCTCGACCACGGCAGCCGATCGCTCGTGAGATCGGACCACTGCAACACGACGGTGGTGCGCTGGGTCGTCCGCGAATACGGGATCCCGCTGGCGGGACCGAATCCGGCATCGCTCGTCGATCCGATCCCCGTCGAGGCGCTCCGTGCGGAGATCGCCCACACGATGCGCAGTTGGGGCGAGGAGATTCTCGACCAGCCGGACAAGTACCGGAATCGGTTCTATCAGGGATTCATCGTGCTGAGCTACTGCCGAATGCTGCACGATCTGATCGAGGGACGTCCCGGCTCGAAGCGCGCGGGCGCCGAGTGGGCGAAGGCAACGCTCGACCCCGCGTGGTCTGGTCTGATCGACAGAGCCTGGAATGGACGTCCGAATCCGGCCGTGTCGTTTCGAGAGCCGGCCGACGACGAGGACTTCGAGGCCACGCTTCGATTCGTGCAGGCCGTCATTCGAGAGAGTGAGCGATAGTCGACCCGCACTCTCCCCCCAATCTGCGCGACGGCGAGCTGTACTTTGCGCGCGCATGCTGCATAATGGCAGTGGACAGACGAGCCCGCTGTTCGACTGACGTTCCACCGACACAGAGACGAGGTTCACACGTGCAATCGCATCGCCCGTGAAATTTGCCTTGCTGGCACTCGTGCTGTTCTCCGCCGAGCAAGCCCTCGCGCAGGAAGCCGGGCGTCGTGGATTCATCGGCCTGGGCATTGGACCGTCCACCCCCGTCGGAAGCTTCGCCCAGCAGGCATCCTGGGCCAACCCGCGAACCGCAGGCACCACCTCCGGCTATACCGACACGTTCGTGAATCTCGGATACCGCTTCCGAAAGCATCTGGGCGTAGCCGCCGCCCTCTCGTACAGCGAGTACGTGATGCCTGGTAATGGCGAGGATGACTGGTGGCAGGTCGCGAACTTCACGGTTGGCCCGATGTATTCGCTTCGCCTCGGTGATGACCGGGCCGCACTCGATCTAAAGGCAATGTTCGGGTTGATGACGATGACGCCGGTGGTCGACGGCTTTTCGAGCGACGACGCGACGGGGAGTGGCCTGGGCGTCGACCTGCGAGCCGCGGTTCGATACGATGTGCTCCGGCGCTGGGCGCTCTTCGCGGAGGTCGGGCTTCAGTCGTCGAACGTATCGTTCCCCACCTATGGAACTCGGACGGACTACCGCGCGCTCATCTCGGGATTCGGAGTTGCGTTTCGACCCGCGTGGTAAGGCTCACCCCGCGCTCTCCGCCCAACTGCGTGCCGGCGGCCTGCACGTCGGCGACGAGCTTCCAGAACCCGACGGCGCAGCGCGTGCGTCGCGCGGAATTCGCTCCGGATCCTCCGACGCCTCGTACGCCAGCATCGCGACGAGCATCGCGTTGGTCTGCAGGTCGTCGAACACGAGCTTGTCGAACGTGTCGCGGCTGGTGTGCCAGGTGTACGCCACGTAGTCCCAGTCGCGCGAGAGGAGCTGGAACGCCGGCGCGCCGCGGCAGGTGAACGACACCTGGTCCGACCCGTGACCCGGCGTACCGGGATCGACGAGCCGGATGTCGCGCGCGATCTCGTCGGGCATCCGCGAGAGCCAGCGTCGGAAGAACGCGCCCGCGGTCGTCGACCCCTCCATCGAGATGCGCTCGATGCGCCCGGTGCCGCTGTCCTGATTGAGCAACGCCTGCAGGCCCGCGACCACCTGCGGATGATCCGCCGCGAACGACCCCGATCCGTTGAACCCCTGCTCCTCGCCGTTCCAGTGGCCGGCGAGGATGGTGCGCCGCGGATGCGGATACACGGCCTTGAGAATCCGCATCGCCTCCATCATCACGATGGTGCCGCTCCCGTTGTCGGTCGCGCCCGACGCGGGATCCCACGAATCGAGGTGCGCCGAGAGCACGACGTACTCGTTGGGCTTCTCCCTGCCGCGCAGCTCGGCGATCACGTTCGCCGCCGGCACCTCGCCCCGGTGCGACGACTGCGCATCGACGCGGAGGATCGGCCCCTGGTTGTGTTCCGTCAGACGATACACCAGCCCGTAGTCCTCGCAGCCGAGGCCGATCTCGGGGATCGTCTCGGAGACGGTCGTGCTGATCTTGCTCGTCCCCCAGCCCTGCGGTCCGGGGGGCGGCACCAACGATGTCACGATGCCGAGCGCCCCCGCCTCGCCGAGCCGTCGCGCGATCGCCGTGCCGCGCAGGCCCGATCGACGCCGTGCGGCGTACCATGCGTTGATCGCCGTGTTGCGCTCCGACTGCATCCGCGCGAAC
>QHVE01000048.1:56555-80151 GCA_003223455.1 Gemmatimonadota bacterium
AGTCGGGACGACAGCTCGGCCACGGGAAGTCGAGGAGCACGAGCTTCCCCCGCACCTGCGGCAGCCACGCCTCGAGCTCGGGCGCGTCCAGCACGGCGGGTTGCACGACCAAGCTGGCCTCGATCGTCCCGTTCGTTCCCTGACTCCACGTCGAGAGCATGCCCTCGAGCGGGCGTTTCCTCGGCGCGATCAGGTCGATGTGCGCGATCTCTCGGCGCCACTCGTTCCAGGTGCCGTAACGCTCCTCGCGCACCGGGATCCCCCAGCGCCGATACGTGCCGAGCACCCACTCGTTCGCGCGGCGCTGCTCGATCGATCCGGCGAGTCGCGGACCGATCGAGTCCATGAGCGTCTGCGCGAGGGGATAGAGCTGGGAGCGCTCCTGTGCCTCGACCGCGATCCTCGTGATGATCGAATCGAGGGCGATGGACGTCTGCGATCGGGCGGTGGACGCGATGGTGACGAGCGCCGCCGTGAGCGAGAGTGCGACGGATGTGCGTTGCATGATGATTCTCCGGCCGAACGTCGTGCGGAGCACGCACTCATTCTGGCACGCCGATGGCGCGCGCGACACCGCGCGCCACGATCTCGTTGATCAGGCTCCCGTTCAACCACTCTCCTCGGTCTGGCGACTCCGCACGAATCGCAGCTCCAGCGTCCCACCCGCCGGCAGCTCGCTCCACCGCCGGAGCAGCTCGTCTCGTGCATCACGAACGCGCTTCACCTGCGCGTCGGTGAGACGCGGAGGTTCGGCGATCGGCCTGCCGGGGTGAAGCGCGCGCTGCGCCGCGACGTAGCGTTCGGCGTGCGCGTGCAGCTCCTCGGCCGTCCACGCGGCCGCATCTCGCCGCTCGGACTCGAAGAAGCCGACGATCAGCTCGACCTCGAGCGCGTCGATCGGAGCGGGTCCGCGCGGCCAGGGTGCGGCGAAGTCGGAGATCTCCCAGCCGTCGGCGATCAAGCCATAGAAGCCGTGCGCATAGCGGAGCGTCGTCTCCACCGCGAAGTGGGTGAGGTCGTGAGACGGAAACACGAGCGCGTAGCCGCCGCGCTGGCGTTGCCACGTCGTCGTCCCGTCCACGCGCGTGCACGTGAGCGATGCCGTGCCGTCGGGATGCCGCTTGATGCGAATCGTGAGGTCTGGCTGCGGTGCGCCCATGTCGGAACGATACGTACCAGCTGCAAGCCCGGCCGCCCGGCAACGTCGGCTGGTTGGGCGTCGCGAGCACGCCGCCGTCAAACCGGCAAACCGTCTAACCGTCGACTTCGCCGACGGCCATCCCCATCGCGTGATACCCCTTGTCCACGTACAGCGTCGTCCCCGTGATGCCGCTGGCGAGTGGCGAGCAGAGAAACGCCGTCGCCGCGCCGACCTCGCCGGCCGTGAGATGCTCGGTGAGCGGCGCGTTCTCGCCGACGTACTGCACCATGCGCTCGATGATGCCGATCGCGCTCGCCGCGCGTGACGCGTACGGGCCCGCCGACACGGTGTTCACGCGGATCTTCCACTTGCGACCCGCCTCGAAGGCGAGCGTGCGCGTGTCGCTCTCCAGCGCCGCCTTTGCGCTCGACATGCCACCGCCGTAGCCGGGGATCGCCCGCTCGCTCGCCATGTACGTCAGCGACGCCACCGCGCCGCCCTCGCGCATCAGCGGACCGAGTCGCGCGACCATGCTCACCAGCGAGTACGCGCTCGCGCTCACCGCGCCGAGATAGCCGTTCCGCGACGTCTCGAGCAGCGGCTTCTTCACCTCGGGCCCGTTCGCCAGCGAGTGCACGAGGATGTCGAGCGGCCGCTCACCGAAGTCCGCCACGAGCCGCTGCGCGACGCCGTCGATCGAGCAGTCGCCGACGTCCTTGTAGCGCTTGCTCGTTCGCAAGTCCTCGGGCAACGCGTCGTACGTGTCGAACACCGCATCGAGCGGATAGATCTTCTCGAAGGTGAGGAGCGAGCCGTCCGACAGCCGCCGTGACTCGTCCATCTTTCCGCGCTCGAGCAGATTGAGGAAGATGTTGAGCGCTGGCGGCCACGTCCCCACGCACACGCTCGCTCCCGCCTCGGCGAGCGCCTTCGCGATCGCGAAGCCGAACCCGCCGTCGTCCGCCACGCCGGCGACGAGCGCTCGGCGGCCCTTGAGATCGATGTTGAGCATGCCCTAGTATCACCCGGCGCTCTCTGCCGGCCAACCCTGGCGACAAGGTGGAGCACGGTCCATGCATCGCTGATCATCCCGGCCCTGAATCGTTCAGTCTCCTCCCCGCGTCGGAAAGCCTGCCATGCCGTCGGTGCTGTACGTTGATGACGAGGAGACGATCAGCCGAGCCGTCGCCCGCTGGTTCGAGCGGCGCGGGCACGTCGTCCACATCGCCCGGTCGGTGGACGAGGCGAAGCGCATCCTGCTCCACCATAGTCCCGACGCGATCTTCATCGACGTCTGGCTCGGGACGGAGAGCGGGTTCGAGCTGATGAGCTGGATCCAGGACGTGCGCGGTCGACTCGCCGACCGGGTCACCTTCGTGACCGGAGAGCTGGCCGATTCGATCGACTACGGGCAGCGCATCTGGCGGACGCTCGAGCACAGGCGTACGACTATCAGGCTGCGCAGCGGTCGTCGAGCACGTAACGTATCCGCGTGCCACGACGCTCGAGCAAATCGATCCCCCGCCACACCGACGCGCATGCGGTGCGCGATGCGGCTCCCCGCGCCGACGTCACCGCGCCCCTCGACGACCGACGCGCCACCGCGTTCGAGCCCTCGCCCGGCCCGGCGTTCGCGCGCGGACTCTGGCGCATCGCCGCGGCCGACGTCTCCAGCGGGAACGCCGTCGAGCTGCTCCACGACGGGCCGCGCACCTACGAGGTCATGCTCGTCTCGATCGCGGCGGCGCGAGAGACGGTCGTCCTCGAGAGCTACATCCTCCGATCCGACGAGACGGGGCAGCGCTTCGCGACCGCGCTGGTGGACGCGGTGGCGCGCGGCGTCTCGGTGCGCGTGCTCACCGACTGGATCGGCATGCGCGGCATTCGCTCGAGCTTCTGCTCCAACCTCAGAAAGGCCGGCGTCGACCTGCGGGTGTTCAACCCGCCCGGATTTCGCGCCTGGTTCGGCCTCGTGCCGCGCGATCACCGCAAGCTGCTCGTCGTCGACGGCACGGTGGGGATCACCGGCGGCGTCGGCATCGGTGACGAGTGGATGGGCAAGACTGCGCGTCACCGCGGACACTGGCGCGACACCGCCGTGCGCATCGAAGGTCCCGCCGCGCGCGACATGCAGGCTGCGTTCGATACGATGTGGCAGCGCGCCCAGAAGCAGGAGCGCCGCGGATCGCATCGGCTCACGCGCCGCATCGCGCGCGGCGCACACCTCGATCCCTCCACCGCCGAGCCTGCGCTCATCGGCATCGTGGAGGGCGAGCCACTTCGGATGCGGGTCGCGCGCGCGCTCCAGATGCAGTCCATCTCCGCCGAGCGCTCCATCTGGATCGCGAACGCGTACTTCGTACCGAACTGGGCGGAAGTCGAGGCGCTCCTCGGAGCCGCGCGCGACGGCGTCGACGTCCGCATCCTCGTGCCGCAGCGCAACGACCACCCGTGGGTGACGCTGCTGACGCGCCGCTACTACCGACGGCTGCTCACTAACGGCGTGCGCATCTGGGAGTACAAGGGCGCGATGATGCACGCCAAGACGAGCGTCGTCGACGGCCGCTGGGTGCGCGTCGGGTCGACGGACCTCAACCCGCTCGGTGTCGCGATCAACTATGAGCTCGACGCGGTGATCGAGGATCCGGAGCTCGGCGCGCAGGCCGAAGCGATGTTCCTGGCGGACCTCGAGCGGTCGAAGGAGATCACGATGCGGAGTCGGGTAGTCGGCCACTGAGACCCTTCATGCACGATCCATCACGACGTCAGTTCCTCACCTCCCTCGGTGCGGCGGCCCTCGTGCCGTCACTCCCTCGCGCACTCTTCCCCGCGGTCGCGCGTCCCTTCGTCCCTCGCGGCGTCATCGTACGCACGATCACGGCGGGCGTCGCGCTCGAGCGCCTCTCCGATCGAGCCACCGTCGAGCGTACCCTCGCGGTCCTCGCGCGGGCGAAGCGGCGCTTCGAGGGGGAGGGGTACGAAGTGCAGACGACGCGCATCACGCTGCCGCCCCTCGTCGCCTCGCTCGACGTCGGCCGGCTGCGAACCGCGCTCGACGATCTGCGCGCGCTCGATGGGCTGTGCGCCGCGTCGGGGACCATGCTCGGGCTCGGTCCGGTGCTTCTCGCCGATCGCGCAGACCTCGACCTGGCGCCGTGGGCGGCGGAGCTCGTTCGCTCGACGAAGACGACTTCGTTCAGCAGCGTGATCGCCTCTCCCGCGGGCGGCATCCATTCGAACGGCGTCCGCGCCGCGGCGGCGATCACGCGCGCCGTCGCCGATGCTCGGCCCACCGGCATGGGGAGCTTTCAATACGCCGCCGCGGCGAACGTGCCCTCGGGGACGCCCTTCTTCCCCGTCGGCTGGCACGAGGGGCCGACCTCCCTCGCCGTCGGACTCGAGTCGGTGGCGGTGCTGCGCGAGGCGTTCACCGGTGTTCATGATCGCGAGGAGGCGCGCCGACGACTGACCCCGCGGCTCACCTCCGAGCTGCGCGAGGTGGAACGCGTCGCGACCGACGCGGCGCGCGCCGACCGCCTGCGCTACGGCGGCATCGACTCGTCGCCCGCGCCGCTCGGCGACGACAGCATCGGCGGCGCGATCGAGGCGCTCACCGGTGCACCCTTCGGCGAGGCGGGGACGCTGCAGGCCTGCGCGCTCATCACCGACGTCATCAAGAGCGTGCCCGTCGCGCTGTGTGGCTACTCCGGGCTGATGCTGCCGGTGCTCGAGGACAAGGTGCTCGCGACCCGCGCGAGGGAAGGGCGGTTCGGGCTGCGCGACCTGCTGCTCTTCTCCAGCGTCTGCGGCACGGGGCTCGACGTCATCCCCCTCCCGGGCGACACGCCATCCACCACGATCGAGCGGATCATTCTCGATGTCGCGGCACAGGCGGTGAAGTTGAAGAAGGCACTCTCCGTGCGGCTGTTCCTCGTGCCCGGAAAGTCGGTCGGCGACGCGGTGCACTTCGACGATCCGCGGCTGTTCGACACGGTCGTGATGCGGGCATGACCCTGAAAACCATCGTATGACGATTCGCCGTGCCCGACTCGCCGTCGCCGTGCTCCTGACCGCCTCCGCGGCGCCGGACGTGGCACGGGCCCAGGTCGACACGATCGGCGCTCCGCGCGCGCTCTTCACCTATCGGGATCTCGTGCTCGCTGGAAGCGTGGCGGTGGTGACGATGATCGCGCGCCCGTTCGACGACCGCATGGCCGCGCGGCTGCAGGATTCGTCGACCCAGGCGAACCGGAAGCTCCAGGGAACGGCCACCTTCGTCCGCACGGTCGCCACGCCGGGCTCGTACTACATCGGCGGCACGATGTACCTCGCCGGACGCCTCACCAAGAACGAGCGACTGGCCGACCTCGGCTGGCACGGCACCGAGTCCCTCATCGTCGGCGAGCTCGTCGCCGTGGTCATCAAGGGCACGATGGGCCGGCAGCGGCCGTACGTGGAGCCGCGCAACTCGAGCAGCTATCAGCTGTTTCGAGGGTTCGGCGGCAGCGACAAGTACAAGTCGTTCCCCTCGGGCCACAGCACGTCGGCCTTCGCCGCGGCGGCCGCCGTCTCGAGCGAGACCTCGCGCTTCTGGCCGGAGACGCGGTGGATCATCGGGCCCATTCTGTACACGGGCGCCGCGCTGACCGGCGTCTCGCGGATGTACAACAACCGGCACTGGGCCAGCGACGTCCTCGTCGGGGCGGGGATCGGTACCTTCGCCGGCCTCAAGGTCGTACGTTATCACCACACGCATCCGGGCAATCGGCTCGACAAATGGCTGCTGGCCGGTTCGCTGGTTCCCACGGACGATGGCGGTCACACGGTACGCTGGTCGGTCATGCCTGCGCCCGCCTGGCTCACCTCGAATCCGGCCCGCCGCTGATCCGTCGCATCGTGCGCCTCGCACGCGCGTGACACGCGCCAAGAGCGGCATCTTCGTCTTCGCGCCGATCGGCGGCGACGTCGGTGCCCGCATCGCCACGCTCCAGCGCCGGTACGATCCGAGGCTCGGTGGGTTGGGTCAGGCGCCGCACGTCACGCTCGTCGGCTCGTCGGGGATGGGGCCGATCGCCCCCGACACTACGCGCGAGGAGCTTCTCGAGCGGCTCGGGCCGATCGCGGCGGAAACGGCGCCGATCCCCCTCCGCTTCGGACGACCGACACGCTTCATGCAGACGCAGATCGTCGTCCTCCCGCTCGACCCACACGGACCTCTTCGCACGCTCCACGAACGCATCAAGACGGCCGGGCTCCGTGCCGCGCGCCCGCGCTTCTTCTTCACTCCGCACGTGACGCTCAATCTCTACCGCGAGCTCCCGCCTGACCTCCTCGCCGCCCTGCTCGTCGAACGCTTCGACGATGCCGTGACGATCGACTCCATCGCGGTCCATCTCACGCGAGACACCGGGGAGTGGCGGGAGCTGTTGATGCTGAGGCTGGACGGCGGGGCGTAACCAAGTGCGTTTTGAGTGGGTCGGTCCAATGCCGGCGGTGACGCTCTCCAACTGAGCGCCACCACCACGCCACTCACGAGGCCGCCAGTACGCACCTAAGTCGTTGTGCGGCCTCGTGCTGTGGACGCCCCCTCGCTCGTCTTTCTTGTGCCTCCGGCTACTGCGCGACGGCGTGCAGCGAGCTATACTGGAGGACCCCCCGAAGCCGAGGCACCAGATGTTTGCCCGAATCCGCCCCACTCTTGCCGTGCTCGCACTCGCCGCTGTCGCTGGCGCGTGCGGGTCCGACTCCTCTACCGGTCCCTCCAGCAATCAGACCCTCTCGCTCGACCAGGCGCTCACCGAGCTGAGCAACCCCGCGCTCACCGCGGCGAACGGCGCGTTCTTCGACCTTGGTGCCTCGGCGCCCGCGCTCGTCACCTCGCGGTGCCCCTACGTTGGTGCGTCGGAGAGCTTCGTCTGCAGCCCGTTCTCCGCGAGCGGTGTGTCGATCAACCAGAGCTTCACCCTGCTCACCGCCTCCGGCACGAAGCAGACGGCGTTCGACGCGGCGACCACGGACGCCATTCGCGCCAATACCACCCTCGCCGGCACCGTCAGCCAGGCTGGCACCTCGCTCACGATCGATGGGCATCAGGAGCTGACGCTGAGCGGCCTCGTCTCGGGGCCGCACGTCCTGAACGGCAGTTCCTCGACGAAGATCAACGGCACGATGTTCGACGGCGTCCAATCGTTCCCGCTCGTCGCGACCGTGACGACGACCGTGAACAGCCTCGTGCTCCCCGCCAAGTCCTCCGCTTCCGCGCAGCTCTGGCCGGCGTCCGGCACGATCGTCATCGAGAACACGGGCACCGTGGGCGGCTTCTCCAGCGGCACCACGCGGATCACGATGACCTTCACGGGGACGAGCACGGTGAACGTGTCGATGACCGGACCAGGCGTCTCCCAGAGCTGCAAGATGGACTTCTCGAAGGCCGATCCGACCTGTGGGTGAGGGGAGGAACGGTCAACGGTGATCGGTTGATGGTGATCGGTTGACGATGGTGGGTTAGGGGTAAGCGAACGGCCTCGGGGCGCTCAAGCGTGCCGAGGCCGTTTCCGTTCCGGGGCCCCGGACCCCCGGCCCGTACCTTCCGCCCAAGTCAATCGTTATAGGTGTGCTCGCTTTTGGATGAGATTCCGACAAAAGCGGTTCCCTCCTCTCGGGGCGCCCGGCGACGGCCGCCGGCCAGACCCCCTCGCTCTTCCGTCAGCTTCCAGCCATGTCGGAACCCGGCAAGCCCACCGATCAGGCCCGCGCGTTTCGGCGAGCCGCCGCCGCGCTCGCGATCGCGTGCGCGATCTGCCTCCCCCGCACCGGGGAGGCGCAACGGCTCCAATTCACCAAGCTCACGGCGGACGACGGCCTGTCCGGTCCCTGGGTACCGAGCATCTACCAGGACGCGCGTGGCTTCATGTGGTTCGGCACGCGCCGAGGGCTCGACCGCTACGACGGCTACTCGATCGCGAACTACCGGCACGTGCGCGGCGACAGCACGTCGATCCCCGACAACTACATCGAGTTCGTGCGTGAGGATCGCGACAGCGTCCTCTGGATCGGCACGCGCAAAGGGCTCACCCGCTTCGACCGCGCGCACGATCGCTTCGTGACGTATCCCGTGGGGCCCGGCGTCGAGGGGCGCCTCGTCCTCAGCTTCCTCCACACCAGGGCGGGGCAGATCTGGGTCGGCACCGACGAGGGTCTCTACCAGTTCGACCGCGCGACCGGCAAGTCGACGCGCTACGCCAGGAGCGCCGTGTTGGGGCTCGCCGGCAAGAACGTGGTCGGCCTCACCGAGGACCGTCGCGGCCACATCTGGATCAGCACGAAGGAGATGGGCGTGCTCGATCTCGATCCGGCCACCGGCGCGGCGCGGCCGTATCTCCTCGGCAACGCGATCGACAGCGACATCCGTGGCAGCATCGAGGACGACGCGGGCACGATCTGGGTCGGCAGCTACCACGGCGGCCTCGTGAAGATCGACCCGATCTCCGGTGCCATCACGCGCTACCAGCACGATCCCGCGAACCCGAAGAGCCTCAACCTCAACGCCATCCAGACGCTCGCGAAGAATGGCCGCGACGGACTGTGGGTCGCGCTCGAGAACGGCGGACTCGATCGGTTCGACTTCGCCACCGCGACGTTCTCGCACAACACCTACGACCCGAACAATCCGACGGGGCTGAACAACAACTCCGTGTGGGGACTCTTCGAGGACAAGTCGGGGACGCTGTGGCTCGGCACCTTCGCCGGCGGCGTCAACGTCGCCAAGCGGAACAGCGACGCGATCCGCACCTACCGCTCCGTGCCCGGTGACGCCACGAGCCTGAGCGTGAACTCGGTGCTCGGCTTCGCGCAGGACTCGAGCGGAAACGTGTGGGTCGCCACCGACGGCGGCGGTGTGAACCGCTTCGACGTCACGACCGGACGCTTCACGCGCTACACGAGCAAGAGCAGCGCACTGAACGTCGACGCTGTGCTCGCCGTCGCGGCGGAGCCGAACGGCGTGCTCTGGCTCGGCACATGGGCCGGCGGCATCACGCGCTTCGATCCGAGTGCCAACAGCTTCACCGCGTACACGTCGAAGAACACCAACCTGCCCGACGACAACATCTTCGCCATGCACGTCGATCGGCGGGGTCGAATCTGGGTCGGCTCGTGGCACGAGGGGCTGCTGCTGTTCGACAAGGCGAGCAGGTCGTTCACCAAGTTCCCCATCGGCGACGCCGGTCCGGGGCAGTCGGAGATCTGGTGCATCGAGGAGCTTCGCGACGGACGCCTCGCCCTCGGCACTCGCGAGTCGGGGCTCCGTGTGTTCGATCCCGAGACGCACCAGATGCTCGCCTTCGGGGCGGCGGGCAGCAGCGCCACGTCGCTGACGTCGAACGAGGTCCGCGCCATCCGCGAAGCGGAGCCCGGCGTGCTGTGGGTCGGCACGGCGGAAGGGCTCGATCGCGTCGACCTGTCGACCAAGGTGGTGACGCACGTCTCGCGCGGCGACGGCATCAACGCCACGGCCATCTCGGGGATCGCCGCCGACGGCGACGGAAATCTCTGGCTCAGCACCGACCAGGGCGTGACGCGCTTCAACCCCACGCTCAAGAAGGGCCAGCAGTTCACCAAGGCCGACGGGCTCCAGGGGCGCGACTTCAACCCGCGCTCGTACTTCCGCACGCGCCTGGGCGCGCTGCTGTTCGGCGGCAATGAGGGGTTCAGCGTCATCCAGCCGCAGCAGCTCGCGCAGAACACGCACGTTCCCCCGGTGGTGCTCACCGGCTTCCAGCTCATGAACAAGCCGGTGGCGATCGGGGCGAAGGATTCCCCGCTCGAGACGGCGATCGGTGAGACGAAGCGGCTCACGCTCAGCCACAAGCACTCCGTCTTCACCTTCGAGTTCGCCGCGCTCGACTACACCTCGCCCGCCAAGAACCAGTACGCCTACAAGCTCGACGGCTTCGACCGCGAGTGGCGCGACGCCGGCACGCAGCGTTCGGCCGTCTACACCAACCTCGCGCCGGGCAGCTACACCTTTCACGTGAAGGGCTCGAACAACGACGGCGTGTGGAACGAGCAGGGCGCGTCGCTCGAGGTCGTGATCACGCCGCCCTTCTGGGCGTCGTGGTGGTTCCGGCTTCTGATGATCGCCTCGATCGGCGGCGCGATCGCCTACGTCGTGCGCACCGCGCGCGAGCGGCGCCAAGGTCTCGAGCAGGTGAACGCCCAGCTCGCCGCCGTCGCCGAGAAGGATCGCGCGGCGCAGCAGTACCTCGCCGGCAACGTGCGCGAGATGCTCCACGCGATGAGCCTCTTTTCCGAAGGCGACCTCTCCGTCCGGCTCGACGCGACGACGAACGACGAGATCGGCCAGCTGCGCCACGGCTTCAACACCGCGGTGGCGAACATCCGCACGATGGTCGTGCAGGTGCACGACATCGTGACCGCGACCGTCGAGGCGAGCCAACACATCCGCGCCAGCACCGAGCAGATGGCCGCCGGCGCCGCGCAGCAGATCGAGCAGGCCGCGCTCGTCGCGAGCGCGGCCGAACAGATGACCACCGCGGTGGCCGACAACGCACGCCACATCGGCCTCGTGGCCGAGATGGCGCAGCGCTCGGGTGAGGATGCGCAGGAGGGAGGCCGCGTCGTCCGCGACACCTTCTCGAGCATGGACACGATCGTCTCCTCCGTCGGCAGCTCGGCGCAGACGGTGGCCGCGCTCGGCCAGAGCAGCCAGGAGATCACGAAGATCACCCGCGTAATCGAGCAGCTCGCCGATCAGACCAACCTGCTCGCGCTCAACGCCGCGATCGAAGCGGCGCGCGCCGGCAAGCACGGTCGCACCTTCGCCGTCGTGGCCGAGGAGATCCGCGATCTCGCCGATCGCACGTCGTCATCGACGAAGGCGATCGCGCTCGTGATCCGCGAGAACGAGGAGGCCGTCAAGCAGGCCGTCGACCGGATGGGTCAGGTGTCGGCGCACCTCGCGAGCGGCCGCCAGCTCGTCGACCGCGCGGGCGGCGCGCTCGACTCGATCATCGAGAACTCCGGGAAGGTGCTCGAGAGCATCAAGCAGGTGACGCACTCGAGCGAGGAGCAGGCCGAGACGACGCAGCACATCGGCCGGAACATCGAGACGATCTCCCGCGTGACCCACGAAGCCGCCTCGGGCAACCAGACGATCGCCTCGGCGGTGCAGGAGCTGAGCGCGCTGATCGAGGATCTGCAGACGCGGGTCGCGCGATTCCGTCTCGGTGGCGAGGCGGAGCATCTCGTGGTTGAGAAGACGGAGGACGCGATGATGATTCCCTTGAGTCGGGTGATGGTGGGAGTGTAGGCGCGCGCTGCGCGCGCGCCGTCGAACTATCTTTCAGGCATGTCAGAGCTGTTCTCCTCGCTCGAGTCCGACTCCACCCTCGCCGCCGCCACGCTCTTCACCAGGCTCGCCACCGACTACCTCGCCGCGACGCGCGATGGATCGGGGCCGGTCAGCACGTCGCGCACGTCGAGCGAGATCGCCGAGCGGTTCGACGAGCCGCTGCCGCTCGACGGGATGCCGCTCGAAGCGGTCGCCGAGCGGCTGCGCCACGACGTGCTTCCCGACTGCAACCGTCTCTATCATCCGCGCTACGCGGGCCATCAGGTGTCGCCGCCGCTTCCCGCGGCGATCTGGACCGAGCCGCTGATCGCCGCGCTCAACCAGTCGCTCGCCGTGGCCGAGATGTCGCCCGTCGCCACGGTGCTCGAGCACCGCGTCGTGCAGTGGATGTGCGAGCTGGCCGGCTTCGGCGCCGACGCGGGCGGCACGCTCACGAGCGGCGGCACCGAGGCGACGTTCACCGCCTTGCTCGCGGCGCGCGCCGCGGCGATCCCCGACGCCTGGACGGAAGGCGTCGGTGCGGATCCGCCCGTCGTCGTCTGCGGCGAGCACGCACACTACGCCGTCTCGCGCGCCATCGCCGAGCTCGGGCTCGGCCTCAACAACGCCGTGGTGATCCCGTCGCGGCGCTGGCGCATGGACACCGAGGCGCTCGCGCTCACCCTCGGGCAGCTCGCGGAGCAGGGGCGGCGCGTGATGGCCGTCGTCGCCACGGCGGGATCGACGGCGACGGGCTCGTTCGACGAGCTCGAAGCGATCGGGCCGCTCTGCCACGAGCGTGGGCTCTGGCTCCACGTCGACGGTGCCCATGGCGCCTCCGCGCTCCTCAGCGAGCGCCATCACGAGCAGCTGCGCGGCCTCGCGTTCGCGCGCTCGATCGCGTGGGATCCACACAAGATGATGCTGCTGCCACTCTCGGCCGGCGTGCTGCTCGTGCGCGACGAGCGCGATCTGGACGCGGCGTTCGCGCAGCGCGCGCCGTACCTGTTCACCGACGAGGAGCACGCGCACCAATGGGACCAGGGCCCGCGCAGCTTCCAGTGCTCGCGCCGCGCCGATGCGCTCAAGCTGTGGGTGGCGTTCCAGCGCTACGGCATGCGCACGCTCGGCGAGATCTACGATCACCAGTGTGGCCTCGCCCGCGCGATGCACGCCCACCTCGAGCAGCATCCGCAGTTCGAGCCGACGAGGCGCTCGACGCATTCAACCGGGAGCTGCGCGAGTCGTACAACCGCTCGGGCGAGGGCTGGATCACCGCGACGAACCTCGGCGACCGCCGGGTCCTGCGCGTCACGATCATGAACCCGCGCACCCGAGAGTCCGACCTCGCCGAGATCATCGACGGCCTAGCGCGCCAGGCCGACGCGATGCGGGCGGCGAACTAGAGTCGCCCGCCGCTGGCGCTCACGGACTCGCGCCTCGCGCCGTCGTCGCGCGCACGTCGTCGAACAGCATCCCGGCCGGTTCGTCGTCGACTCCCATGGCCGCCGCCAGGGCAGTCAGGCCGGTGGCGAGCGCCGCACGCTGAGCCGGGCCCAGCGAGCCCACCGCGGCCATGAGGAGCACGGTCGGTGGTTCGGGCGCGCGCGCCAGCACGCCTCGTCCCGCGGCCGTGAGCACGATCGCCGCCCGCCGGCGGTCCACGCGCGAGACGCCGCGCACCACGAGCCTCGCGTCGAGCAATCGGTCCACCACCGCGGCGACCGACGATCGATCCGTCATCGTTCGCTCGGCGAGCTCCGAGAGCGACGTCTCGTTGCCGTCGTCCAGCGCGTGCAGAACGAACAGTTGCGCGGCGCTGAGACCGGCCTCGGCCTGCGTCCGCCGCTCCGCGAGCCTCAGCGCGCGCAGAATGCGCCGGAACGCGTCGATGGACGAGGCAACGCCCGGCGGTGCGGCGTCACGTGCGAGTCTCCGAGACCGGGTCTTCGCGGGCATGTGACAGAAACAAGGGCGAGAGGGCGACCCTCCGCGACCAACGTGCGACGCCTCGGGCCCGGTGGCCGCGACATGTTATAATTGGGGGGGCTACCCCGCAAGTTCCGGCAACGAAACCGCCTCCTTCCACCGACGCCATGATGTGCGCCCCGCTCCGGCATGAGTGAGCCCATCACCACCGCTGCCACGCGACGCACGCGCTGGGCTCCCCGCCTGCTCGTGCTGGTCGAGGACCTGCGCCGTCGGGAGGACCGGCTCGCCCTCGTGCTCAGCCTGGTGATCGGTGCGCTCGTCGGGTTAGTCGTCGTCGCGTTCATTCTGCTCACCGGTCGGCTCGCGGCGCACATGTATCCCGCGGGAGGTGCGGGCTGGCGGCGCATCCTCGTACCCACGCTCGGGGCGCTGGTCACGGGCATCCTCCTCGTTCGCTTCTTCCCCGACGCGCGCGGCAGCGGCATCCCGCAGACCCGTGCGGCAATCTTCATCCACGACGGCCGTATCACGCTGCGAACGGTCGTCGGCAAGTTCGTCTGCTGCGCCGCCTCACTCGCCAGCGGGATCGCCCTCGGTCGCGAGGGCCCTTCAGTGCACATCGGCTCGGGGATCGCCTCGGTCGTCGCACGGCGGCTCGGCCTCAGCACCGCCCAGGTCCGCTGGCTGATCCCCGTGGGCGCGTCGGCGGCGCTCGCCGCCGCGTTCAACACACCGATCGCCGCCGTGCTCTTCTCGCTCGAGGAGATCATGGGTGACCTGCACGCGCCCATCCTCGGCTCGGTGGTACTCAGCTCGACGACGTCGTGGATGGTGCTCCACCTCGTCCTCGGCGACGAGCCGCTCTTCCACGTCGCCCCATATCATCTCGTGAGCCCGTGGGAGCTTCCTGTCTATGCGATCCTCGGTCTCGTGGGTGGGCTCGGGTCGGTAGGCTTCGTCAAGCTGCTCCTCGCGCTGCGCGCGCGATTCAGTCGTCTGCCGAAGTCCACACTCTGGGCACAACCGATGGTCGGTGGGCTCGCCGTCGGCCTTCTCGGCTTCGTCGTACCCGAGGTCCTCGGCGTCGGATACGATCAGGTGGACCGGGTGCTCGGCGGCGACGTCGTGCTCCGGTTCGCCGTGATGCTCGCCCTCTTGAAGATGTTCGCCACGGCGCTCTGCTACGCGTCCGGGAATGCCGGTGGAATCTTCGGACCGAGCATGTTCATCGGCGCGATGCTGGGCGCGGCCGTCGGCCGGGTGGCGCACATCGCACTGCCGACCACGACGGCCGACGCGGGTGCCTACGCGCTGGTGGGGATGGGAACGGCGTTCGCCGGGATCATCCGCACTTCGAGGTCACGCGCGACTACACCATCATCGTGCCGCTGATGATTTCGAATCTCATCGCGTTCTACATCTCGCAGCGGCTGCAGCACGAGCCGATCTACGAGGCGCTCTCCCTCCAGGACGGACTGCACCTGCCGACGGGCGCCTTCCGGCCCCAGGCCGGCCGTCTTCGCGTGAGCGCGGCGATTCGAGAGGCACCCGAGCCGCTGACGTACGACCTCGCCGTCCGCCACGCGCTCGAGCGCGTACATGACAGCGCACTGACGTCGTGGCCGGTCGCCGACGAGGACCGCTTCGCCGGGATGATCCGCACGAGTGATCTCGCCGCAGCGCTCGCCGACGGTCGCGGCGACGTCCCCGTGGGCGAGCTGCTGGCGGCCGACACCTCGAGCGGTGGCGCGGGTTCGCTCCGTTTCGCGCATGTGCACGGCGATCAGCCACTCGGCCAGGCGCTCGCGCGCATGGGCGAGTCGCGTCACACGGTGCTGCCCGTCGTCAGCCGCGCCGACGTGCGCATCCTGCTCGGAGTCGTCACCCTCGCCGACGTGCTGAAGGCGTACGGCATGGAGCGCCCCGCACAGCTCCCGGCGTCGGAGCTGGCGCGTCATGAGTGAACCTTCGCGGAGCGCGCGGGTCTCGCTCCCGTCTGCAACGGCACCGGAGTTCCTTGCCGCGTTCGCGTTGATCCTCGTCGCGATCATCGCGTTCCTGTTCCTCGACGAGTGGCTGGCCAAGGTCGATCGCGAGGAGTCACGGGCGCATGCCGCCAGCCTCTATGCAGAGGGACGCCGGCTGCTCGCCGTCCATGATGTCGACGCAGCGAGCGATCGCTTCGCCTCGGCCGTTGCGATCGAACGCGCCAACACGCGCTACCAAGTCGCACTGGCCGAAGCGATGTTGGCCGGCGGACGCACGCAGGACGCCGAGGAAACGCTACGGTCCGTGATGGTGCACGCCGAGACGGACGGCGCGGCCAATCTGCTCATGGCGCGCGTGCTGGTCCGCGAGGGGCGGCACGCGGAGGCGAAGGCATTCTATCATCGGGCGGTCTACGGGCGGTGGGGCGCGGACAGCCTCTCGCGACGGCTGAGCGTGCGGTTCGAGCTGATCGCGCTACTGGACCGCGAGGGCGCCCAGGCGGAGATGCTTGCCGAGCTCCTGCCACTACAGGATCTGCCGAGCGACAGCGTCGCGCTGCGGCGCACGGTCGGCCGCCTGTTCGTGTCCGCTGGCTCGCCACAGCGCGGCGCCGACATGCTCCGAACGATCTTGCAACGATCGCCGGACGATGGCATCGCCTACGCGGGAATGGGCGACGCGGCGCTGGCGCTCGGAAACTTCCGGACTGCCCGTGCCGATCTTGCCATCGCCTCGCGCCTGCTTCCAGGCGACACGGTGATCGCCGAGCGCCTCGCACTCGCCGACACGCTACTCGTGCTCGACCCGATGCAGCGTGGCATCGGCTATCAGGAGCGCGCGGCGCGCAGTCGTATGCTGCTCGAGGCGACGGTGGCGGCGACGGAGCGCTGCGCTGGACTTGCGCCGATGTCCGCTATCGCCGACTCGGCGCGATTCCTTCTCACACCGCGCCCGTCACGTCGCGGCCCGGCCGTCGACGCGGATCAGATGCTGGGCCTCGCCGCCGAGCTCTGGGCCGCACGGCCGAGCGGCTGCCCGAACGCCAGGTCGATTCGCGAGCGCGCCCTCGCCATCCTGAATGTGAGGCTCGCGTCGTGAGGCGTGCCGCGGGCGACGAGCTGGCCGCGATGTCCCTGGAGAACCAAAGCGAGACGAACCTTCTCCGAGGGCCGAGGATAGTCCAACGGCTTGCCCCCCGCCCGGGCGCCCGTCAGCTTCCACGGTCGCACCGGCCACCTCTCACTCCAGCATCTGCCCCCATGCGCGTCAACAACATCCTCGAGACGATCGGCAACACGCCGCACGTGCGCCTCAACCGCTTGTACTCGCAGTTTCCGGGCGTCGAGGTCTGGCTCAAGCTGGAGCGCGCGAATCCGGGCGCGAGCATCAAGGATCGCATCGGCATCGCGATGATCGACGACGCCGAGCGGCGCGGTGTGCTGAAGAAGGGGGGCACGATCGTCGAGCCGACGTCGGGGAACACCGGGATCGGTCTCGCCATGGCCGCGGCCGTGAAGGGCTACCGATGCATCCTCGTCATGCCCGAGACGATGTCGATCGAGCGGCGGCGGGTCATGGCCGCGTACGGCGCCGAGCTCGTGTTGACGGCCAAGGAGCTCGGCACCAAGGGCGCGATCAACAAGGCGAACGAGGTCGCCGCTGGCATCGAAGGCTCGTGGGTGCCGAACCAGTTCGACAACCCCGCCAACGTCGACATCCACCGGCGCACGACCGCACAGGAGATCGTGAAGGATTTCCCCGACGGCATCGACTTCCTCATCACCGGCGTGGGCACGGGCGGCCACATCAGCGCCGTCGCCGAGGTGCTCAAGAAAACGATGCCCAAGCTCAAGGCGTTCGCCGTCGAGCCGGTGAAGTCGCAGCCGATCGCCGGCGGCACGCACACTCCACACAAGATCCAGGGGATCGGCACCGGTTTCATCCCGGGCAACCTCAATCGCGACGTCCTCGACGGTACCGTCGCCGTGTCGGAGGAAGACGCCTTCGCCTACGCGGGCCGTGCCGCGAAGGAGGAAGGGATCTTCATCGGTACGTCGTCGGGTGGCAGAAGCTTCCGGACATCCCGAAGGGGAGCCGCGTGCTGACGTTCTGCTACGATACCGGCGAGCGGTACCTCTCGGTGGAGGGGCTCTTCCCCGTGCCGGATGCCACGGTCGCGGGAATTCCGTGAAGCAGCGGTGAACGGTGAACGGTTGGCAGTAATCCGCCGGCCTCGGGACGCAGGAGCTTCCCGGGGCCGGCCTTTCTACCGTAACCGCTGACTGCTCACCGATCACCGATCACCGTCGTTCGCCCGATGCCCGTCGTTCCATACACCGAGCTCCCGCCGCCCGCGGACCTGCGCGCCATCGTCGCGTGCACGTGGGTCGCGCACGCGGGGTCGGACACGGCGGCGCCCGCGCCGATCGTCCCCGACGCGTGCGCCGACGTCGTGGTGATCGGCGATGCGGCGCCACACGTCGCCGGGCCGGCCACGCGTACGCACGTCGTTCGGGTTCCCCGGCGCGGCCCGCGCCGTGTTCGGGTGCGACGCGCCCGAGCTACGCGACGCCGATCCCGAGCTGCGCGCGGTGTGCGGCGCGTCGACGTCCGTGCTCGACGCCGAGCTGACTGCCGCGTCGACGACCGACGCGATGCGCACCGCGCTCGAGCGCTGGACGCGTCGCCGGCTCGGCGCGCGGATCGTGCGCGACGAGATCGTGCTCCGCGCCGCTAACGCGCTCGTCGCCGACCATCGGCTCTCCGTCGACGCGCTCGGTGCGATGCTCGGCTGGAGCCCGCGGCGTCTGCATCGCGAGATGACCGGGACGTGCGGCTACGGCGCGAAGACGCTGCAACGCATCATCCGACTGCAGCGTACGCTGCGCCTGGCGCGGCAGCGCGCGCTCGCGCAGCGCCGGCCGACCCTCGCCATGCTCGCCCTCGACGCCGGCTACGCCGACCAGGCGCACATGACGCGCGAGTTCCGCGACCTCACCGGCTTCACGCCGCGCGAGCTGCTGGCGCACACACATGCTGACGTCGGGCGCTGGCTCGACGCGACCGTCCTCGCTCCGACCGCCGGCGCCTGACACGCCCGCCGGCCTGAGCACGCCGCGCACCGTCGCCGACCGTGGTGCTCCGCCTGCCGATTTCTTCAAGACGGGCGAGGCGCGAGCGGGGAGATTGGGCGAGTCGGTGAGGTCGAGTAGCCGTTCACTTCGACTCGCCAGACAACCGACCGACTCACTAGCGACCCAACCAACCAACTCATACCAAGATGCGCCAACGTCTCTCCCTGCTCACCATCGGCGTGCGCGACATCGCGCGTGCGCGCCGCTTCTACGAGGAAGGACTCGGCTGGCATCGCGACTTCGGCCAGGATGACGTCGCGATGTACCAGTCGGGCGGGATGGTGTTCGCCTTGTACGAGTGGCCCAAGCTCGCCGAGGATGCGGGAGTGAGTGACGAGGGCAGTGGCTTCCGCGGCGTCACGCTCGCGTACAACGCGCGCTCGAAGGAGGAAGTGCGCGCCGTGCTCGAGGAAGCCCGCGCCGCCGGCGCGCAGATCATGATCGAGCCACGCGACACCTTCTGGGGCGGCTACGACGCCTACTTCGCCGATCCGGACGGGCATTTGTGGGAGGTGGCGTGGAATCCGTTCTGGACGGTGGATGAGGAGGGGAATGTGAGGCTCGCGGGCTGAAGCCCGCGAGCAGTTCAACGGCGCGCTTCGCGCGCCTAGAAATCGTCCGCGTCCCGATACGCCTTGATCAGCGCCAGCTCCCCTTCCTTCCCGGGGAGCGACTTGCCGTGCTCCATGCCGAGGAGGCCGGTGTATCCCTTGGCGTGGATGGCCTTGAAGACGTTGCGATAGTTCACCTCGCCCGTGCCGGGCTCCTTCCGGCCCGGCGTGTCGCCCGTCTGGATGTAGGCGATCTCGTCGAAGCAGTAGTCGAAGTTGTAGATCAGGTGCCCCTCGTTGATCTGCGAGTGGTAGAGATCGTACAGCATCTTGCACGACGGACTTCGTACCGCCTTGACGAACATGTAGAGATCGTCGTTCGAGTGGATCAGGAACCCCGGATGGTTCTCGGTCACGTTCAGCGGCTCGAACACCATCACCAGCCCATGCGGCTCGAGGAGCTCGCACGCGCGACGGACGTTGTCGATCACGTTCGCGATCTGATAGCCGCGCGGCAGCTTCGGATCCATCATTCCGACGAGTGACGTCATCCACTTCGCGTTCACGCGCTTCGCACACTCGATCGAGCTCCGCACCTCGGCGAGGAAGGCGTCGCGCTCCTCGGGCTTCCCGGTCGTCAGTGAACCATTGGCTTTGAAGCCGGTGGTTCCGTTGTTGAGGATGATCCCCATCGTCATCCCCAGCCGAGTCATCTCGCGTGCGATGGCCTCCTGCTCGGCGACGGGCCGCCCCTTCATGCGGTTGTCCTCCATCGCCGTGAACCCCTGGTCGTGCGCGAACTTCAGCTCGTCGACCACGCCACCGGGCGCACTGTTGGAGAACTGCCCCGCATCGAACGCGTAGCGAAGCTTGAACGGCTTCGGAGCAGATGTGCTCTGCGCGTTGGGCGAGGTCGCTGCCGCGCGCGAGACGACGCCTGGCACCATCGAGAGCGCCACGGAGGCTGCCGTTCCCTTCATGAACTCTCGTCTGTGCATTCCTGATCGCTCCGATGTGGGTCAGATCTCGCGCAGGTCGTTCTATGGCGTTCCGTCGTTTCTTGGCGTTCCGTCGTTGGCAAGCGCTCGGATTCGTGGCGTGCTCGGCGCGACGGCCGATAACGTAGCGCCGAACTTGCAACCCCGCACTCGAGTTCATCGACGTCCCGACCCCTGGAGCACAACTGCATGCAGCGTCGCACCCTCGGATCCGAGCTCACCGTCTCCGCCCTCGGCCTCGGCTGTATGGGCATGTCCGACTTCTACTCCGGCCGCGACGACGCGCAGTCGATCGCGACCCTTCACCGCGCCCTCGATCTCGGCATCGACTTCCTCGACACCGCCGACATGTACGGCCCGTTCACCAACGAGCGCCTCGTCGGCAACGCGATCAAGGGGCGCCGGGATCAGGTCGTGCTCGCCACGAAGTTCGGCAACGTCCGCGACGAGCAGGGGAACAGCCTCGGCATCGACGGCTCGCCCGAGTACGTACGCAAGGCCTGCGACGCCTCGCTCGGGCGGCTGGGCGTCGACCACATCGACCTGTACTACCAGCATCGCGTGGACACCAAGGTCCCGATCGAGGAGACCGTCGGTGCGATGGCCGAGCTCGTGACGCAGGGGAAGGTGCGTTTTCTCGGACTCAGTGAGGCCGCGCCGGCGACGATCCGTCGCGCGCACGCCGTGCACCCGATCGCCGCGCTTCAGACCGAGTACTCGCTCTGGATGCGCGACGTCGAGGACGAGATCCTCCCAACCTGCCGCGAGCTGGGCATCGGCTTCGTGCCGTACAGCCCGCTCGGCCGCGGGTTTCTCACGGGGCGGTTCGCCCGCTTCGAGGACCTTCCAGCTGACGACTTCCGCCGTCGCCAGCCGCGCTTCCAGGGGGCGAACTTCCAGAAGAACCTCGACCTCGTGCGCCACGTCGAGGACGTCGCGTCGCGGAAGGGATGCACGCCGGCCCAGCTCGTCCTCGCCTGGCTGCTGCATCAAGGCGACGACATCGTGCCCATCCCCGGCACCACCCGCGTCGAGAACCTCGAGGACAACGTCGGCGCGCTCGGGGTGACTCTCACCAACCGTGACCTCGAGCGTATCGAGGCGGTGTTCCCCAAGGGCTGCGCGGCGGGGGAGAGGTACATGGAAGGGGGGATGGCGACGGTGAACCGGTAGAACGCGTCTCGCCACGGGCCGCGACGCGCATCAGGTTTCCCCGTCGATGCCCGATACGCCGATTCTGAACGCCACGGTCGCCGACCGCTACCGCATCCTCCGCGAGGTCGGGCGCGGCGGCATGGCCGTCGTCTACCTCGCCGACGACCTGCGGCATCACCGCAAGGTCGCGATCAAGTTCATCCAGCCGGAGCTCGCGCAGGCCGTCGGGGCCGCGCGCTTTCTCCGGGAGATCGAGATCGCCGCGCGGCTCACCCATCCGCACATCGTCCCGCTGTTCGATTCGGGTGAGGCGGAAGGGCAGCTCTACTACGTCATGCCCTTCCTCGAGGGCGAATCGCTCCGCGAGCGAATCGACCGCGAGCGGTACCTCGCCATCGAGGAGGCGCTCGGCTACACGCGCCAGGTCGCCACGGCGCTCGAGTATGCGCATGCGCGCGACGTCGTCCATCGCGACATCAAGCCGGAGAACATCCTCGTGTACGAGGGGCAGGCGATGGTGGCCGACTTCGGGATCGCCCGCGCCGCGCTCGCGGCGGGGGGATCACGCATCACCGGCACGGGGCTCGTCGTCGGCACGCCGCAGTACATGAGCCCCGAGCAGGCGCTCGACGAGGGGGTCGACGGCCGCAGCGACCAGTACAGCCTCGCGTCGGTGTTGTACGAGATGCTCGCCGGCGAAGCGCCGTATGGAGGCTCGTCCACGTTCTCGATTCTGGCGAAGCGGCTGATGGATCCGGTACCGTCGGTGCGCCGACTGCGCGGCACCGTGCCCGACGCCGTCGACAAGGCGATCATGCGCGCGCTCGCCAAGCAGCCGGCCGATCGCTTTCCGTCCGTCGCCGAGTTCTCCGTCGCGCTCCTCTCCACAGAGGCGCCGCGCAGCGACGTCGTGTCCGTGGCCGTGCTGCCCTTCCGCAACCTCAGCGCAGATCCGGAGAACGAGTATTTCGCCGACGGCATCACCGAGGACGTCATCGCGCATCTCTCGAAGATCAGCGCGTTGAAGGTGATCTCGCGCAACTCGGTCATGCAGTTCAAGAACCGCTCGCAGAGCCTCCGCGAGATCGGCGCGACGCTGGGCGCCACCGCGCTGCTCGACGGCAGCGTACGTCGCGCCGGCAGTCGCGTGCGCATCGTGGCGCAGCTCGTCGACGGCCAGTCCGATCGCCATCTGTGGGTCGAGACGTACGATCGGCAGCTCGACGACATCTTCGCCATCCAGACGGACGTCGCGCTCCACATCGCCGACGCGCTCGAGGCCGAGCTCTCGCGCGACGAGCAGGCGCGCGTGCGGAAGGAGCCGACGCACGATCTTCAGGCGTATCAGCTCTTCCTGCACGGCCGGCAGGAGTACATCAAGTACACTCCCGAGTCGATCGAGTCGTCGATCGACTACTTCGATCGTGCCGTGTCGCGCGATCCGACGTTCGCGCTGGCCCTCGCCAACCTCTCGATGTCGTACATCGAGCTCGCCGAACACGGCGCCATGGCGCCGACGCTCGCGCATCCGCGAGCCGAGTCGGCGGTGGTCGAAGCGCTGCGCATCGACCCCGAGCTGGGCGCGGCCCATTGCACCAGAGGACACCTGCGCACGGTGCGCGAGTTCGACTGGACCGGCGCCGAGCGCGATTTCAAGCGCGCACTGGAGCTGAGCCCGAGCTACGCGGATGCGTACGATCTCTACGGGCGGCTCTGCTCTGCGCAGGAACGATTCGACGAGGCGCTCACGCTGCTGCGTCGTGCCCAGGAGCTCGATCCGCTCGCGCATCGCATCGACATCGCGACGACGCTCATCCGCGCCGGCCGCTACGACGAGGCCATCGTGCGCGCGCGCGACGCCACCGACGTCGACCCGGGCCACGCGCGCGCGTGGGCCACACTCGGCTGGGCACTCTTCCTCGCCGGCCAGCGCGTGAACGGACTCGCATCCCTCGAGCGAGCCGTGGCGGTGGCGCCGGACAGCACACTCTGGCTCTCGCAGCTCGCCGAGGCGTACGGCCTGAATGGCGAGAAGGGAAAGGCGCGCGACATCCTGCGGCAGGTGAAGGAACTGTCTCGCACGACGTACGTCTCGCCGTACCAGTACGTGTACGTCTACACGGGACTCGGCGAATACGATCGGGCACTCGACTTCCTCGACCGCGCCGTGGCCGAACGCGGCGGGCCGGCGTACGCGATCAAGGGTTCGTTCCTGTTGAAGCCACTCCGGGAGCATCCGCGATTTCAGGCGCTGTTGCGGAGCATGGGATTGGCGTAAGCGCACGAGCAGAGGAAACGAACCGGCCTCGAGACGCCGAAGCATCCCGAGGCCGGCCACAGCAGCG
>QHVE01000048.1:80156-88812 GCA_003223455.1 Gemmatimonadota bacterium
TGCTTCCCGCCGACGCCCGTGTACACGACCTTGCCGGTCTTGTCGAGCACGACGACGTACGACGTCGCCGGCACGTCCCACTTGCCGGTCGCGTCGCCCTTGGCGTCCCAGAGCTGGATGCCCGGCACCTGGTGCTTGGCGACGTGGAGCTGGACTCGGCGGACGGACTGGTTCACCGAGACCGACACGCCGACGAACTTCACCTTGCCGCGGTACTTGGCTTCGGCGGCCTTGAGGGTCGGCAGCAGCGCCTCACAGTTCTCGCACCAGGTCGCCCAGAACTCGACCACCGCCGGCTGGCCTCTCCCGATCACCGCCTTCAGGTCGACCGGCTTCCCGTCGAGCGTCTGCACCGCCGCGCCCGGCGCGACGGTACCAAGATCAAGGCCACCATCCTGAGCACGCACCACGCCCCACCCCCCACTCCCCACCAGAAGAGTGGTGAGGATGGCCATGGTCGGAAGGAACTGTCTTTTCGTCATATGAGTAGTTGACCCATCTTTATCAGATAGTATTCCGCGACCCCCAACATCACGATCGCAAAGAGCTTCTTTACCGTCACCATCCAAGCACCAGCGCGCGGTAATCGCGCCAGTGAGCCACTCGAGAGCCCTACGATGACCAGAAGCGTCGACATCCCCAGCGAGAACGTCAGCAGGTAGAGGAAGCCGAGCGCGACGCTCTTCGTCACCGTCACCCAGGTCAGCACCGCCGCCATGACCGGGGCCGAGCAGGGGGCGGCGACCAGCCCGGACATCGCTCCCATCGCGAAGGCGCCCGAGAACCGGCCCGCCGTGCCCATGGTCGCCGCCCGCTGGGTGATACCCGCCGGAAGGCGAATCGGCAGCACGTCCAGCATGCCGAGCCCGGCCAGGATCAGCACGTTGGCCATCGCGAAGTACAGCCATGGGTTCGTGCTCACGCTCCCGAACAGCGTCCCGGTGAGCCCGGCGAACACGCCGAGCGCCGAGTAAACCAGTGCCAGCCCGACCACGTAGGTGAGGGTGAGCAGGACCGGGCGCAGTCGCGAGCCGGCTCGATCGGACGCCGACTGTCCCCCCACGATCGCTGCCGTGATCGGGATCATCGGATAAATGCAGGGAGTCAGGCTCGTCAGCACCCCGCCGGCGAACAGCGCGGGGAGCGCCAGCGCCGGGTTGCCGCTCAGCATCTGGGCGATCGAGCCGCTCTGCACGGGAATCAGAAGGAACGTCGGGGGATTAACGGGCGCGACGG
Source organism: Gemmatimonadota bacterium (assembly GCA_003223455.1). GTDB lineage: Bacteria > Gemmatimonadota > Gemmatimonadetes > Gemmatimonadales > Gemmatimonadaceae > AG11. The sequence goes on from QHVE01000048.1 coordinate 81,393, forward strand.
AGGCGCGTATCGGGTCACCCAGGAGGCGTCATGTCACCGAACACCAACGCATCGCGCAGCCGAACCGTTCGTCGCGCCGTGCTCTCGGCGCTCCTTGCAGTTCCGGCGCTCGTCGTCGCCACCCGGGGTGTGGCCCGTGCCCAGGCGGCACGCGATTCCCACGAGTCGACGATGGCTGCCGACGGCTCAGCGCTGCACATGGAGATGACGCCGACCCGTGCTCCCGTGCCGGGCGACAGCGCCCGCGCCGCCACGGTGGCGGCCGAGCTCCGGGCCGCGATCGGCAAATACCGCGACACCGCGACCGCCGTCGCCGATGGCTACCGGATGTTCGCGCCGCAGATCAAGAACCAGAAAGTGTACCACTTCACCCGTGGGTGGAGCGCGGTGCAGGAGGCCTTCCGCTTCGACGCATCGAAGCCCACGTCGCTGCTGTACGTGAAGGGCGCGGATGGGAAGTTCGTCCTCGTCGGCGGCATGTACACGGCGCCCAAGCGGTTCTCGCTCGACAAGCTCGACGAGCGCATCCCGCTCTCCATCGCGCGCTGGCACAAGCACGTGAACTGGTGCGTTCCCCCGCATGGGCAGGGCGCGCGATGGCTCGAGCGCGCGAACGGGCAGCCGGTGTTCGGTCCGGAGAGCCCGATCGCCACGAAGCAGGCGTGCGACGCCGTCGGCGGCGTGTTCCACGAATCGCTGCTCGGCTGGATGGTGCACGCCAACGTGATGGCGTCGAGCGATCCGACGGTGATCTGGGGCGACGAGCACGCCGGGCACGACATGCACGACGGGATGAAGCACGACATGGATCACGACATGCACGACGGGATGTCGCGCGGCACGGAGTGACCGCCGCGCGCGTCGGGAGGGGAAGGAGGCTCGGGCGAATCTTCTTGCCGAGGGTGCCGTAGGCCTCTACACTCGACCGTTCCGACGGGAGGACCTCCGCATGTTCCAGCAGGCAGTCGTCGCCACCTCGACCCAAGACATCGCCGCGCAGCTCGGGAAGCTGCGCGCCAAAGCCAACGAGCTGAAGCTGCGCACGAGTGATCTCGCGCAACGCAGCAATCAACTCGCTCAGCAACGCGCCCGCCTCGGCGCGGACGCGAGTCCGGGGGCGCTGGAGCATCAGATCGCGAACGTGCAGCACGAGCTCGCGGCGGCTTCGATCCAGCTCGAGTCGACGAATCAGGAGATCGAAGAGCTCCAGGCGCAGCGCGACATGGCGCGAGTGTTCGCTCTGCAGGGCCCGCCAGGTGTACAGGGTCCGCAGGGGCTGCAGGGACCACAGGGCATCACGACGGCACCTCCCGCGTTCTTCCCCGACATGCAGATGGCGCGCGAGCGGGAGCGCATGATCGGAGTCGGCGCGATCATCGTGTTGTTCCCACTCGCCCTCGCCTTCGCGCGACGAATCTGGCATCGCGGTGGCCGAGTCGAGGTGATGAATCTCGAGAACAGTCCGCGCCTCCAGCGAATCGAGCAGGCGGTCGAGGCCATCGCGGTGGAGGTCGAGCGAATCGGCGAGGCACAGCGATTCACCACGAAGTTGCTCTCGGATCGTCAACCCGACGCAGCACAGCGCCTGGCCGTCCAGCCGCGCCGCGAACCCGGGACCATCACGCCGCATTGAGGCCGGAGGTCCGGGCGTCCGGAGATCCGGAGGTCCGGAGTCCGTCCGTTCCCCGATGGGAGGAAGTGTCATGCAGCAGGCCGCAGTGATCGCCGGCGCCCCCCAGGAGCCGGGCCCCGCGCAACTCTCCGAGCTCCGCGCCCACGCGAACGAGCTCAAGCTGCGCGCGAGCGATCTGGAGGTGCGCAAGAGTCAGCTCGGCGAGCAGCGGCGCCGTATCGCCGCGGACGTCGATCCCTCCGCGATCGACAAGCAGCTCGCCAACGTCGAGCACGAACTCGCGTCGACGCGCATCCAGCTCGAGGCGACGAACGAGCAGATCCACGATGTCGAGACGGAGCGCGACATGTCTCGCGCGGTGGTTACCGTGCCGCCGCCTCCGCCGATGGGGCCCGAGCCGCTGATCGGCCGCGAGCAAGTCGAGATGGCCGGCGTCGGGTTGTTCGCGCTCCTCATCCCGATCGTGCTCGCCTACACGCGTCGCATCTGGATGCGTGGCGGTCGCGCGCAGGCCGCGAACGTGGACGACAGCCAGCGCCTCCAGCGCATGGAGCAGGCGATCGAGTCGATCGCGGTGGAAGTGGAGCGCATCGGCGAAGCGCAGCGGTTCACGACGAAGCTTCTCGCCGACCGCCAGCCCGACGCCGTGGCCCGAATGGCCGCAGCGCCACGCCGCGAGGCCGGGAGCATCACTCCGCACTGACGCGGGAGTCGGGGGTCCCGAGCCCGGCAGGAACATTCAATCCCACCGCTCGGCGCGCCGATAAGCTCCATCGAGTGTCCCTGGCAAGTGAATCCCTTGCACACCATTCGATGCGAGCTTCTCTCTCTGTCTCCGCCGCCGGTCTCTTGCTGGCGTTCTCCATTTCGGTGCGGGCTCAGGACGTCAAACGCGCTTCGCCGCTGACCAAGCCGCGCGCCAGCACCGACGTCCCGGCCACGCTGCCGCTCAAATTCGTCGGTCCGCCGACGACCGGCGCCATCACGCCGCTCGACCTGATGACGCGGCTGTACAAGTTCGCCGACGACTCCATGATGGGCCGACTCGCCGGCACCAAGTGGAACGACATGGGCACCGACTACATCGCGTCGGAGGTCAAGCGCCTCGGGCTCCAGCCAGCCGAAAGTATTCGAGGCGTCGTCGTACGTCGCCGTCGGCGAGAAGCGCTACGCGCTCTGGAAGGACTTCGCGCCGCGCCCGCAGGGCGACACGCTCGCCGAGCTCGCGAATACCCCCGCCGTGTTCGGCGGCGAGTGGGGCGACACGACGAGCTTCATTCCGGCGGCGCAGGCCGAAGGCAAGGTCGTCGTCATTCGGCTGCCCAAGGGACCGGACGGCCGGCGCGACCACAGCACCGTCGACCGCAACAAGCTCACGGCGCGCTTCTCGAGTGCCGCCGCAATCGCCGTCTCGGAGATGGACTACCTCCCAGCCGGCTACATCGAGCAAAACTACGCCGAGCCGGTGCCGTCGCTGAAGGAGGATCCGTCGTCGTCCGTGCGGAAGCCGGCCTACTTCTACGTCACCGACGCCGTCGCCGACGAGATGCTCGGCACGGCGATCGAGGGGGCGAAGTCGGGCGCCGTGGGACGCGCGGTGAGCGCACGCATCCTCGTCAACACCAACACCGCACCGGGCCGCAACGTGCTCGCGATCCTGCCCGGCGCCGACCCGCTGCTTCGCAACCAGTACGTCGTCCTCGGCGCGCACGACGACCACATCGGCTTCAACCAGCGCCCCGTCGACCACGACTCGATCAAGGCGCTGATGATGCACGCCGCGCCCCAGGGTGCCGACGGCCCCGATCCCAAGCCGACGCCGGAGCAATGGGTGAAGATCCGCGCCACGATTGACTCGCTACGGAAGCTGCATCCGTCGCGCCCCGATTCGATCTACAACGGCGCCGACGACGACGGTTCGGGAAGCATGGCGCTGCTCGAGATCGCCGAACGGTTCGCCACGGCGACCACGAAGCCGAAGCGCTCCGTCATCTTCGCGTGGCACGTCGGTGAAGAAGAAGGGATGCTCGGCTCGAGCTACTTCACCGATCATCCGACCGTGTCGCGTGATTCGATCGTCGCGCAGCTCAACATCGACATGATCGGGCGCGGTCGCGCCACCGATGCGACCGGCGAGTCGAAGGAGGGCAAGTTGCTGCACGGCGGCAAGGGCTACCTGCAGCTCATCGGCTCGCGGCGTCTGTCGACGGAGCTCGGCGACCTCATCGAGGCGACCAACAAGCACGGCAAGTTCGGCTTGAACTTCGACTACGCGCTCGATGCCAACGGCCATCCGCAGAACATCTACTGCCGCAGCGACCACTGGTCGTATGCGCGCTGGGGGATCCCGGTGGTGTTCTTCACCACGGGCGGTCACGCGGACTACCACCAGGTGACGGACGAGCCGCAGTACATCGACTACGGGCACATGTCCGACGTCGCGCAGTTCATCCACGCGGCGGCGAACAACGTCGCGAACCTCTCGCACCGCGTGGTCGTGGACAAGCCGAAGGCGGATCCACACGGGATGTGTCAGCAGTAGTTCGTTCGTTGGTTGGATAGCTGGTTGGTTGGCAACTGCAACGGCCTCGGGACGCTTCGGCGTCCGAGGCCGTTCCGTCGTTGGAAGGGCCAAGTTTCAACGGAGCCGGTCTCGAGGTGAAACTGCAGCTCACGAACGGTATACTCTCGGGATGCATCAACCGCACATCGACGTCCCGCACACCATGCGTGTCGTCGACTCGCACACCGAAGGCGAGCCGACGCGGGTCGTGATCGACGGGTGGCCGCAGCCGGCCGGCGACACGATGGCCGAGCGGCGCGACGATCTGCGCGCGCGGTTCGATCATCTTCGCCGCGCGGTGGTGCGCGAGCCGCGCGGACACGACGCCGTCGTCGGCGCGCTGCTCACGCCACCGGTGCACGCCGACTCCGCGGCCGGCGTCGTGTTCTTCAACAACGGTACCTACCTCGGCATGTGCGGCCACGGGCTCATCGGCGTCGTGCGCACGCTCGAGTTCCTCGGACGGCTTCGCGTCGGCCACCACCAGTTCGACACGCCCGTGGGCACGGTGCGGGCCGAGCTCGCGGACGACGGCAGCGTCACGATCGAGAACGTGCCGGCGCGTCTCCACGCGCGCGACGTCACGGTCGAGGTCTCGGGCTACGGTCGAGTGACGGGGGACGTCGCCTACGGCGGCAACTGGTTCTTCATCACGCACGTGCGCGCGGTGCCTGTGGACCTCGCGCACGTGCGCGAGCTGACGCGGTTCACCCAGGCGGTGCAGGACGCGATCCGCGCCGCAGGAATCACCGGCGCCGACGGTGCCGACATCGATCACATCGAGATCTCCGCACCGCCGTCGCGCGCCGATGCGGATGCGCGCAACTATGTGCTCTGCTCCGGAGGCGACTACGATCGCTCGCCATGCGGCACGGGCACGTCGGCGACGATGGCGATGCTGCACGCACGCGGCCAGCTCGCGCTCGGACAGCCGTGGCGGCAGGAGGGCATCACCGGCAGCCTGTTCACCGGCTGGCTCACTGCCGGCGCGAACGGCGAGCTGGTGCCGCACGTGCGCGGCACCGCGTTCGTGACGAGCGAGTCGACGCTGCACTTCGACCCGCACGATCCCTTCCGCTCGGGGTTCGGCTGCGCGTGAGGCGCACGACGTCGGCGGAACGCCCCGACGCGATCGTCGTCGGCGCCGGCATCATCGGCGCGGCGTGCGCACACGCGCTCGCCCGCGACGGACGGCGCGTCCTCGTGCTCGAGGCCCATCATGCCGCGAGCGGCGCGACCGGCGCGGGGATGGGACATCTCGTCGTCATGGACGACTCGCCCGCGCAGCTCGCGCTCACCGCGCTCTCCACGGCGCAATGGCGCGCGCTGGCGCCCGAGCTGCCGCCGGCCGTGGAGCACGACCCGTGCGGCACGATCTGGATCGCGACGGACGACTCCGAGCTCGACGTCGTACGCGCGAAGCATCGGTCGTTCGCCGAGCACGCGATCGCGAGCGAAGTGCTCGGCCCGCTCGATCTCGCGTCGCTCGAGCCGAATCTGAGGCCGGGCCTCGCGGGCGGGCTGCTCGTGCCGGGCGACGGGGTGGTGAATCAGCCGCGCGCCGCGCTCTGGCTGCTCGATCAGGCGCGTGCGGCTGGCGCCACGCTGCGCGAAGGCTGCCGTGTCGACCGGATCGACGCGCACGCCGTGCACGTCGGCGACGAGGTGTTGCACGCCGAGGTGATCGTGAACGCGGCGGGCGCCGAGGCGCCGCGTCTCACACCCGAGCTGCCGATCGTACCGAGGAAAGGGTACCTCGCGATCACCGACCGGTACCCCGGCTTCGTGCGTCATCAGCTCGTGGAGCTCGGCTACCTCGCGCACGCGCACACCATGACCAGCGAGAGCGTCGCGTTCAACGTGCAGCCGCGCGCCGGAGGGCAGGTGATCGTCGGCTCGTCGCGCGAGCTGGTGGGATGGGATGCGTCGCTCGACGATCGCATGGTGAGGCGCATGATCGCGCGCGCGTCCGAGTTCATGCCATCGCTCGCGGCGATGCAGATGCTCCGCACGTGGATCGGCTTCCGTCCCGCGACCCCCGACAAGCTGCCGCTGATCGGTGCATGGCCCGGCGTGCCCGGTCTGTGGATCGCGGCGGGTCACGAGGGACTCGGCATCACCACATCGCTGGGCACGGCGGCGCTCATCGCGGCCCTCGTCGCTGGGCGCGAGCCGCCGATCGACGCGAGCGCGTTCGCACCGGCGCGCTACACTCCACAGCAATCGACGCGCGCAGCATCCGCGTCGCCCCATTCGACTTCAGCGCCATGACGATCCAGCAGTCACAGTGGGCCGGCGTCTTTCCGGCCATCACGACTCCCTTTCGCGACGACCTGTCGGTCGATCACGACGCGCTGGCGGCGCACGTCACGTGGCTCGCCGACGCGGGGTGCGCCGGCATCATCACCGGCGGATCGCTCGGCGAGGCGGCGACCCTCTCGTTCGACGAGAAAGTGGCCATCAACGCGACGTGCGTGCGCGCGATCGACGGACGCATCCCCGTCGTCGCCGGCATCGCGGGCCTCGCGACGGCCGAGTGCGTCGCCCTCGCCCGAGCGGCCGAGCGCGCAGGGTGCGACGGGATCATGGCGCTTCCCGCGTACGTCTACTACAGCGACTGGCGTGAGACGCGCGAGCACTACGGCGCGATCATCGCGGCCACGCCGCTGTCGTGCATGCTGTACAACAATCCGATCGCGTACCGCACCGACGTCCTGCCGGATCAGTTGGCCGAGCTCGCGCAGCGCTACGACAACCTTCACGCCGTGAAGGAATCGAGCGGCGACGTCCGGCGCGTCACTGCGGCGCGCGCGCGACTCGGCGACCGGCTCGCCGTGTTCGCCGGCCTCGACGACATGATCCTCGAGGCGATCGCGATGGGTGCACGCGGTTGGGTGGCAGGGTTGGTGAACGCGCTCCCCGAGGAATCGGTAAACCTCGTGAATCTCGCGCGGGCCGGCCGCTGGGACGAGGCGTCCGCACTCTATCGCTGGTTCCTTCCGCTGCTGCGCATGGACACGGTGCCGAAGTTCGTGCAACTCATCAAGCTCGTGCAGGCGCAGGTGGGGCGGGGGACGGAGCGGGTACGTGCGCCGCGGCTCGTGCTCGCGGGTGCCGAGCGCGATGACGCGCTCGCGTTGATTGCCGATCGGCTCGGCTCGCGGCCTTTGCTCCGGTCAGTGTAGGCTTCGTCGCGCCCTTGGCCGTCTAGCTTGATCGCGCCC
>QHVE01000049.1 GCA_003223455.1 Gemmatimonadota bacterium
GCCGGCGAATCGGCCGGCGCGCTCAGCGTGATGTACCTGATGGCCTCTCCGCTCGCGCGCGGTCTGTTCGCGAAGGGGATCGCCGAGAGCGCGTACATGATCTCCACGCCGGCGCTCAAGACTGCGGTGCACGGCGCGCCGTCGGCCGAGCAGGCGGGCATGACGCTCATGCATCAGCTCAAGGCGACCGACCTCGCGGCGATGCGCGCGATCCCCGGCGACCAGATCACCGCCGCCGCGGCCGGATTCGGCTACGGTCCGTGGGGCGCCGTCGACGGCCACGTGCTGCCCGACCAGCTCGTGAACGTGTTCGACCAGGGGAAGCAGGCGCGCGTCCCGCTGCTCGCGGGGTTCAACAGCGGCGAGATCCGCTCGCTCACGGCACTCGCCCCTCCCGTGCCCGCGAGCGCGGCCGTGTACGAGAGCGCGATTCGCGAGCGCTACGGCGATCTCGCCGACGCGTTCCTGAAGCTCTACCCGTCCGACAATCTCAAGGAGAGCATCTTCGCGACGACGCGCGACGCGCTCTATGGCTGGACCGCCGAGCGACTCGCTCGCAAGCAGGCCTCGCTCGGCGTGTCGTCGTATCTCTACCTGTGGGACCACGGCTACCCCGCCGCCGACGCGGCCGGCCTGCACGCGTTCCACGCGAGCGAGCTTCCATACGTGTTCGACACATTCGACGGCACGCCGCCGCTCTGGCCGAAGAATGCGCACACGCCCGCGGAGGACGCGCTCGCGCACGCGATGGGCGACTACTGGACGAGCTTCGCGCGCACGGGCCGGCCGCAGGCGAAGAGCGCACCCGACTGGCCGGCGTACGCGCCCGACGCGCGCTACATGCACTTTGCCGCGACGCCGACCCCCGAGCGCAATCTGATGCCCGGGATGTACGACCTGAACGAGGCGGTGATGTGCCGGCGCAGAGCCAACGGGACGCTCTCGTGGGGCTGGCTCGTCGGTCTCTGGGCGCCGGCGAAGCCGGCCGATGCCGCGGGCTGCTAGCGCCTGACCGACCGGCCTCCGATGCGTCCGCTCGCGTAGTCGGCGCGCAGCCGCTGCTTGTCGATCTTGCCCGTGGCGGCGAGCGGCATCGACTGCACCTGCGCGATCTCGTCGGGCAGCCACCACTCGACGAGCTTGCCGCGCAGACTGCCGAGCAACTCTTCGGTGTCGAGCTCGTGCCCCTGGCGCGGCTCGACGATCAGCACGGGACGCTCGCCCCACTTCTCGTCCGGCCGTCCGATCACCGCCGCGGCACCGACGGCGGGATGACGGCCGGCGATGACCTCGATCTCGGTGGGGTTGATCCATTCACCCCCCGACTTGATGAGGTCCTTCGACCGGCCGCAGAGCGAGAGATTGCCCGCGTCGTCGATCATCGCGAGATCGCCCGTGTCGAAATACCCTTCCTCGTCGAGCGCGTCGCTGGTCGCCTTGAAGTAGCGATCGACGACCGCGGCACCCTTGACGCGCAGATGCCCGACGACGCCGCGCTGCTGCGGCAGCGTCACGCCGTCGGCGTCGGTGAGCTTGAGGTCGAGGCCCATCGTCGGGCGTCCGGAGTTGACCTCGGCGCGCGCCGCACCTCGCGGCGCGACCGTGCCGATCGGCGAGATCTCCGTCATCCCCCAGCTCGTCTGCACCTCCGCGCCCAGGCGATCCTCCAGTCTTCGAATGAACGCGTCCGGACAGGTGGAGCCGCCGATCATCACGCGCTCGAGCGCCGGCAGCTCACCGCCGTCTCGATCGAGCTGGTCGAGCACGCCGAGCCACACCGTGTACACGCCCACCGCGGCGGTCACGTTCTCGTCGCGCAGTAGCCGAGTGAGGCTCGGGCCATCCGTCGTGCGGCCGGGCAGCACGAGCTTGGCGCCCACCGCGGGCGCGGCGAAGGGAAAGCCCCAGCCATTGGCGTGAAACATCGGCACGGCGAGCAGCAGCGTGTCCCGTGCGGTGAGCGCGGTCGCATCGGCCTGCAGCGCGCGGAGCGTGTGCAGGTAGTTGGAGCGATGCGTGTACAGCACGCCCTTCGGTTTGCCCGTCGTGCCCGAGGTGTAACACAGTCCGGCCGGAGTCTCCTCGTCGAACGCGCCCCAGACGACGGGCGCTCCCTTCTCCGCGAGCAGCGTCTCGATCGGCCACACCGGAATGTCGGCCCGCGTCGACGCAACGGGTGGTGGCTCGTCGAGCACGACGATCTGCTCGATCGTCGGACACCGTGGAAGCAATTGCTGCGCGAGTGGCAGGAGCGAAGCCGCAACGGCCAGCACACGGTTTTCCGCCTCGTTGACGATCTGCGCGAGATGGTCGACCGTCAGCCGGGGATTGAGCGTGTGACAGACCGCGCCCATCCCCATCGCGGCGTAATACACCTCGAGATGATGCCGCGTGTTCCACGCGAGCGTTCCCACACGGTCGCCGAGCTGCAGTCCCAGCGCGGCGAGCGCGCCCGACAGACGATTGCTGCGCTCGCGCAGCTCCGCGTAGGTCGTCCGTGCGACGACGCGACCGGCGTCCGCCTCGACGAGCTCTCGGTCCCCGAACCACTTGGCGGCGTGATCGAGAAACTTGTCGACGGTGAGGCGGTACGTCTGCATGCGCTACGCGAGCTCGTGGATCGAGTTGATGGATGCTCCATGCCGTGCGCGATGGCCGGGACGCGACCGGCGTGCGCGCACATGGACGGCCTCAGTGTACACGCTTCGCACGTGACACGACGGTGCCGTCTCGCTGCAGCTCGAACCCCTCGGCTCGCCCGCTGACCAGCTGGAACACCACCGCGAGGTCGGCATCGGTCCAGTACTGCCCGTCCGCCGAGCGGAGCGCGCGGGTGAATTCGTTGTCGGGGCCGGCGGGGTTGAGCATGAAGTCGCGAAGTGGCGCGAAAGGATTGGTGGTATCGCGCCAGTGCAGAGTGTCGCTCACCTCGGCGACGTCCAGGAGTACGTGGGTGTCGCCTTCTCCGGATCCCCCTTTCACCTCGAGGTCATAGTGTCCCAGGTAGCGCGCACGTTCGGCGCGATCCGTGAGGAGCTTGAGCGGCGGCGCGATCATCGTGAGATGAAGCGGTATCGCCAGCCGCCCCCACCGCATGCGCAGCGTCGTCTCGCCGCCCTGGATCTCGGGGAAGTCGAAGGTGAGAATCTCCGTCGGCGCAGCGCTGTCCGGTCGCACGGTGAGGCGGAGCTGCTCGTCGGTGGAGTCCGGGCGCGCCATGTGGAACAGGTGCCACGTGCGGTGGAACGACAGCGTCCACACGTCGCGGTCGACGAGAGCCCAGAGTGAGTAGCGTCCCTTGGGCAGGGGCTTTCCCTCGACGAAGATGTCGTGGTCGACCTCCAACGTGGTCGCCCAGTTCGCGCCGAGCGCCCAGATCCTGCCCCGCTCCACGACGCCACTGTCGCCGAATAGCGTGCGGCCGCGCGCGACGGGGCGGTAATACTCGACCGTGATCGTCGTCGACTTGACGGTCTGCGCGACGACGGCCTTCTCGCTCAACCGGCCTTGAGCGCGGCAGGGAAGTGCGCCGAGACAGGCCAGCGCGAGTGCGGCAGCCGATGCGATGGTGGAGCGCGTCACGCGCCTCCGCGGGAGAGGGACCGTCGTCGATTGGCTGGTATGATGATCCGAACGACGGCCCCACGCGAGGGTCTCCGAAGCTCGCGGGCCGACGGCGGCGACGCGCGACCTATCTGCTGCTGTCACTCGATGCGAGGGCGGCAATCCACTCTCGCAGCCCCCGGTCATCATCCATTCGTCCGGTCCAGCGAATATCCGGAGGAAGACCGCCAAGAGAGCTGCGCGGTTGTCTGATGATGGATACGGGGATCCGGTACCAGCCGAGCCCCGACGGCAGGTTGAAGGGACCAACCGATTCGCCGTACACCTCGTTCTGACCCGACGCTTCGCCGACCTGGATCGCCCCCATTCGCTTGAGCGTGTTCATGACCACGACGCCGGAGCTGAAGCAGCCCGCATCGGTGAGGACGAACACCTTGCCGGTGTACGCCGACTTCGGCACGAGCGACGGGCGCGGCTTCGGCCGACAGCACTCGTCCTGATAGAGGCCGTCCTCCTTCGCCGCGGCGATCGTGTCGCCCAGCTCGCGCCAGTACCGTGCGATGTCGACGAAGTCCGGCCCCTGCGAGGCATACTCGGCTGCGGCGGCGTGCATCTTCGCGGCGGCGGCCTGGGAGCGACGCCAGTACTTCCCGTGGTCTGCCGGGTTGGAGGACTGCGTCGCCAGACGACGGGCTTCGACCGCTTCCTTCCCCCAGAGAATGGAGGCGAACCGTTCTCCCCAGGTGGAGTTGCCTCCGCCATTGCCGCGCAGATCGAACACCACGTACGGCGCCGACCGGAGCATCGCCTGCTTCGCGAGCAGCTCGGACTCGAGTGCCTTCAGCGCCGTCTCGTTCTTGAAGTTGCCGAACCGCACCCAGGCGTGGCCGTCGGGAGCGAAGGCGACGTCGATCGGGCGGGACGTCGCGCCGCGTCGCAGGTACGGCGCGAGCAGCGGCTGCATCTCGACGGAGGAGATCGGGCGCCATTCCAGCGTCACGTCGACGAGCGTTCCATTCCGACGGAACCGACACCACTTCGCCGGTGGAGGACCGTCGAGTCTGTATGTCGTGAAGGCTCGGAACGCCTGCCTGATGCGCTCGGGCTCCTTCGACCAGTCGACCGTCTTCCGATCGAGTCGTTGCTCGAGGAATTTCTCGGCCGGCTGTCCATCACAGCCGACGAGCTCGGCCCCCTCCGGCGGATTGCTGTCCGTTGCCGCACTCGATGACGATGGGCGCCGGACGACCCATCGCCCACCCTGACCGTCGATCAGGAAGCCGGGCCAGCGCAGCTGCGTCGGGACGACGGTGAACGTGATGCCCGTATGTCCGTCCCTGAAGCTCGTCACGAGCGACTGCATGATCTCCATCCAGTCGAGGAAGGCGGCGGCCTCACGAGCGTGCTCGGTCGCGGTCTCGCACGCCCGGTCGACCTGGTTGGCGAACCTCGGCGACAGCGGATCGACCATCCCCGGATGCACCCCGCGGATGTCGGTGCAGAACGCTTCGACGTCCTTCGATGCGATGTTCGCCCACGGCGACGACACGGGGCCGTCCGAGAGCCAGGCAGCGGCGGCCACCCCGACGCACAGAAGAGCTGGCAGATGACGTCCCATCGGATTCTCGTCCTGTAGGAGGTGAACGCTCCGTTCCGATCGTGAGTGCTAATATTCTAGCATATGCTAAAAAAATAGCAATACGGCCGAAAAAAGGTCCGGCGAGGGGCTCGTGCCCCCGCCGGACGGCGTTCGATCATCGTGGCCAATGGATAGTATCACCGGCTCGGGGGCTTGCGGCAAGGCCTCCGGGCGAGCCCAAACTTCGCGCTCATTCCGAGCCAGGAGTTGCGATGACCGAACATGCAGTGGTGATCGCCGGCGGCGGTCCGACGGGACTGATGCTCGCGGGCGAGCTGGCGTTGGCGGGCATCGACGTTGCGATCGTCGAGCGGCGCGCCAGCCAGTCTCTCCTCGGGTCGCGCGCGGGCGGTCTGCACGCGCGCACCATCGAGATGCACGATCAGCGTGGTATCGCCGACCGGTTCGTCTCGCAGGGACAGACCTATCCGGTCGCGGGCTTCGCCATGATCCAGCTCGACATCAGCGACTTCCCGACCCGGCGCAACTACGTCCTCGGGCTGTCCCAGAACCACATCGAGCGCATCCTCGCCGAATGGGTGGCGGAGCTGGGGGTGCCGATCCATCGCGAACGCGACGTGACCGGCTTCACACAGGACGACACCGGCGTCGACGTCGCGCTCTCCGACGGCCAGTCGCTGCGCGCGGAGTATCTCGTCGGGTGCGACGGCGGACGCAGCGTGGTCCGCAAATCAGCCGGCATCGACTTTCCCGGATGGGATCCGACGATGAGCTGGCTGATCGCCGAGGTGCAGACGACCGAGGAGCCAGCGTGGGGATTTCGCGTCGACGCCGTCGGCAGCCACGCCATCGGGCGGAGGGAGCCCGACGGGCCGGTCGGGATCGTGCTGACCGAGAAGCACGTCGCGGACTCCAGGAGCGAACCGACGCTGCGCGACGTCAGCGAGGCGCTGATCGACATCTACGGAACCGATTTCGGGATCCACAGTCCGACCTGGATCTCGCGGTTCACCGACATGACTCGGCAGGCCGCGACGTATCGCGACAGACGCGTCCTTCTCGCCGGCGACGCGGCGCATGTCCATCCACCGGTGGGTGGACAGGGGCTCAACATCGGTGTGCAGGACGCGGTGAATCTCGGGTGGAAGCTGGCGCAGGTGGTGAAGCGGACGTCGCCGGACAGTCTCCTCGATACGTACCACGCCGAGCGCCATCCGGTCGGCGCGCGTGTGTTGAAGAACACGATGGCGCAGGTCGCGCTTCGCCGACCCGACGACCGCAGCAGGGCGCTGAGCGACAAGGTCACCGAGTGGCTGAAGATGGACGGGCCTCGCCGAACACTCGCCGCCGAGATGTCCGGCCTCGACGTGCACTACGACTTCGGGCCCGGACATCCTCTGCTCGGGCGTCGCGTGCCCGATCTCGACCTCGTCACCGCCGACGGAGCGTTGCGCGTATTCTCCCTGCTCCACCGCGCGCGACCGGTGCTGCTCAACTTCGGCGAGCCCGGTGAGTTCGACATCACGCGCTGGGCAGACCGGGTGCAGATCATCGACGCGAAGTACGATGGGACGTGGGAGCTGCCGGCGATCGGAATGGTGACTGCTCCGACCGCCGTACTGATTCGTCCCGACGGGTATGTGGCCTGGGTGGGAGACGTCACCCAGGACACGGGGCTCGGCGACGCACTCACCACCTGGTTCGGGCCGGCGGCGGCGGCGTAGAGCGATCGCGATCAGCGTGCGCGTTCCACTTCGCGGAGACGATCGAGCCAGGCGTGCGCGTCATGACTCATCGTGAGCGCGTGGACGAGCCACGCGCGCGCATCCGGCGCGAGGTGCGGTGCCGCGTTGCGAAAATCCTCGTCGTCGATCGCCCGTGGGGCGTTCGACTTGTAGAGCAGCACGATCTCGGGTGACAGGTAGGGCGCGACGGCGTCGTGATGTATGGCCGCGGCGAGCGGCAGCTCGATCCGCCTGTCTCGACGATGGATCCATGCGCCGTGCGCGCGATCGTTGAGCAGGAACTCCACCTGCCTCCCATCGGGATCGCGGGCGTGGAGCTCGTGCAGCGGGAGCTCGAGGTACTCGCCGCGTCGCCACGGCCGGAGCCGATCCGACTCGGCGACCGACAACTCCCAGTCTGCCAGTGCGGTGTGCAGCGCGGGCTGCTGGTCGCGCCACACTGCGATGTCGACGTCCTGGTGTGGGCGCGTGATCCGGCCGAGGAAAAGGTCGATCGCCCAGCCGCCGGCCGCAGCCCATTCGACGCCGGCGCGCGAGAGCACCGCACCCACGCGAAGGAACAGAGGATCGATCGAACCGGAGAGGAGCTTCGCAGCGATCCCGCGCTGGCGAACTGCGGCCGCGTCTGAAGCGCGACTGCGCGTCATCGCAGGCACGTCGGCGCTGGTCGCTTGCCGAAAGCGGACGCCGCGCGCGGGATCGCTGATCACGGATGCCGGATCTGCGCTAGCTGATCCACACGCCGAGGGCGACGCCGAGACCGGCGAACAGCGCCGTCAGGGCCGACAACACTCCCACCAGCGTCGCCGCTGCGCGCACGGCTCTGAGTACCCGCACGGTCGCCGATGATGAGCCGTGTGCGCGTTCGCGCAGCTCGCGATCGGCGATCCCCCAGAAACCGAATGCGACGAGGCTGAGCGCCACTCCCGCGAGGCTGATCCAGCCAGTCGGGCGCCACGTGGCCACGCCGATCGCGAGCAGCGAGCCGCCCACGACGTCGAGCACCAACCGGCCGTCCGACGCGGCGCGGGCGCGCGCGACGAGAAACTCGGAGAGGCTGGCGTCGGGACGCAACGCGGGATTCATCATCGCTGTCTCACGATTCGATCGACTAGTTCGATGCTGCATCGCCGCGGCGTTCGTCGGCGCACTTGCGGCAGATCCAGCGCGATCGCGGAGTCGCGGCGTGCGCTTCCGGCACGATCGGCCCGGTGAGTTGCATCCATCCCGTCCTGCCACAGATCACGCACTTCCCCGGCGGAACGACCTGATCGGCCGGCTTCAGCTTCTGATACCATGACATGGGAGATCTCCACTCTCGGCGCGCAGGCGGGACCGACGTCCGAAATCAGGCCCTGATGATATCAGCTATTCCCTGACCCACCATACTTTCGGTGACCGTTCTGCCTCGCCCGTCCGTGTCGCTCGGACGAGCGCCGTGCTCCACCAGCAGGCGAACGATCTGCCATCGCTGCTCCGTCGCGGCGGTGGTTCCGCTCCCCCCGCGCCCGGTCTGCAAAAGTCACTCGATCGGAAGCTCGCCGGTCACGGCACATGCGGCGTGACCCACAACGCGATCGCCGCCCTTCAACCGCGACGCGGTCGGCTGCCAGCCGCGCGCCAATCGATCCTGCAGCAGCTCGTCCGCCGTCGGTCGATGATTCCAGACGGCGACCGCCGTCACGGAGCCGAGTCAGCTCGTGTCGAAGCTGAGATAATGCGTCGGACCGAACGGCACGACGACGTCGTGCGTGTATTCGTCCTGCGTGACGATCTCGGACACGTTCAGCGGCGGATGCATCGCGCGCCCGGCCGCCAGTACATCGGCGAGTGTGAACGCGGCGCCGAACATGGCTCGGGCGCGATCGAGGATCGCGGCGTCGGCGCCGTGAACGGCGCGAAGGGTGATTTTCCGCATGGAGTCCTCGCGGCCCAATATGCGGCTTCGCCGGCGGCATGCACCAGCCGACGCTCGCGTGCCGTCCGGCTGGTTGGCCGGATCCGTCCGCTCTCCGCCCGGCCGCACCCGCGCGCCGATGGCCGGATGCGCCCATCGTTCGGGTGTATCATTCACCCGGAGATCACATGCTCACGTCCGCCGATGTCCCGCTCGCCGAGTCCGCGCTCCTCGTCATCGACGCGCAGGCGTCGTTCACCGTGACGCCGCGCTGGGCGCGTCGCGCGAACCCCGCGTTCGACGCGAACGTCGCCGCGCTCGTCGAGGCGCACCGCTCCGCGGGACTGCCCGTCTTCTACTTCCTCCATACCGACGGCGACGCCGAGTTCGCGCTCGGCAGCCCGCACCTCCGGCTGATGGACTTTCTCACCCCGCGCGCCGACGAGCCCGTGTTGGTCAAGAGCACGCGCAACTGCTTCACCAGCACGACACTGCAGGCTCGGCTCGTCGCACTCGGCGTGCGCCGCCTCGCGATCACCGGAATCCAGACCGAGCAGTGCTGCGAGACGACGGCGCGGCTCGCGGCGGACCTCGGCTACGCCGTCGACTTCGTCGTGGATGCGACCGACACGTTCCCGATCGCGAACACCGACGTGCCCGGCGAGGCGCTCGGTGTGGAGGCGGTGGTCGAGCGCACGGTGTACGCGCTGCGCCGCCGCTTTGCGCGCATCGTGACGACGGCGGCGCTCGTTGAGGAGCTGTCGGCGACGACTGCCGCTGCTCCGGCGCCGGAGCTCGTCGCGTGAGTGGACGACCGCGGCGCGTCGTCTTCGCGCTCTTCCCCGGGTGCGAGGTGATGGACGTCGCGGGACCGTTGCAGGCGTTCCACGAGGCGGCGGAGTTCGGGGTGCCGTACGAGATCGTGCACGCGGCGGCGACGCCGACCGTGCGCACCGCGCAGGGGCTCGACTTCGCCGGCCTCGTCCCCTTCCCCGAGGTCGGTCCGGACGACCGCGTGATCGTCCCGGGCTACACGCTCGCCGACACGCGTCCCCCGCGCGCGCTCATCGCGTGGGTGCGGCGCGCCGCGGCGGCGGGCGCCGAGGTGTGCTCGGTATGCACGGGCACCTTCGTGCTCGGCGAGGCGGGGCTGCTCGACGGACGGCGCTGCACCACGCACTGGAAGCGTGTGCGCGAGCTGCAGCGCCGGTTCCCGCGCGCGACCGTCGTCGGCGACCGGCTGTTCGTCGAGGACGGCCCGGTGACGAGCAGCGCGGGGATCGCGTCGGGGATCGACATGGCCCTCGCGATGCTCGAGCGCGACGGCGGCCCCGTGCTCGCCTCGTCGGTCGCGCGCGAGCTGGTGGTCTACATGCGGCGCGACGGGAGCCACGCGCAGGAGAGTGTCTACCTCGATTACCAGACCCACCTGAGCCCCGGCGTGCACGTCGTCCAGCAGCATCTCGTCGCCCACCCTGAGTCGACCGAACGGTTGAGCGAGCTGGCGCGCATGGCGGGAATGAGCGAGCGGACGCTCACGCGCGCGTTCCGCCTCGCGACGGGGATCTCGGTCCGCGCCTTCCGCGAGCGCCTCCGCCTCGAGCGCGCGCGCGACCTGATGCGGAACCCGACGATGACGATGGACGCGATCGCGTCGGCGTGCGGCTACGCCGACGCGCGACAGTTGCGACGTCTCTGGACCGCGCGACGCGGAACGTCGCCGCGGGCAGGTCGGCACGTGACGACGGGAACTACCGCCGTTCGCTCGTCATGATTCGCTGACCTTCGGCGACGCGAGCGATGCGACCGCCGCGTCGATGCCGCGACCCACCTCGACGTCCTGCATGTAGAGCCGTCCCCACGTGATCCGGTCGTCGCGCACGCCGAAGATGCACACGCCACACATCTCGAGGCGTGAACCGTCGGCGCGCGTCCCCGTCCACCGCCACTCCACCCACACGCCCTCCGCCATGACCGCGCTGGCCACGATCGTCGCGCGGAAGTCGGGCAGCCCCGAGAACATCGCGGCCCAGTTCCGCTCCACCTGCGCGACGCCGCGGAACCGTCGATCGGGATGGGCGGGCTGCTCGCTCTCGTAGTCGGGATCGAAGCACGCGACGAACGCGGCCAGATCATGGGCATTCATCGCGGCGTTGATCCGCGCGAGGAGGGCAAGCTTTGCGTCGTTCCCTGTCGCGTCCATCGCACTCCTCAGCTAGCGGATGTCAGGCGGCTGGGCCGTCGAGCGACTTGCGGAAGTACAGCCGGCGATGGCCGGGCGGGAATCCCTCGAGCACGCCGAACACCGTGTACCCCTCGCGCTCGTACAGTCCCGGGGCCTGGAAGTCGAACGTGTCGACCAGCACGGCTACACAGTCGCCACGGCGAGCCTCGGCTTCTGCCGCGCGCAGCAACGCCCGCCCGAGCCCTCGGCGCCGGTGCGCCGCGTCGACCCAGAGCAGATGGATGACCAGCCACCGCCACGCAGTTCCGCCGACCAGCCCCGCGATCACCTCGCCCTCGGCGTCGCGCACGCTCAGGACGAGGGGCGTCTGATTCGGCTCACCGGCCTGCTCGCGGTTGTACGCCAGCAATCCGCCGAGCACCGCGTGCTGGACGGCCTTGATCGCGTCGGCCTCCGACTCGAGACGCACCGTGGGATCGGCCGAGGGTGCAGGATCTGTCATGTCATTCGATAGATGTGCAGGTCACCGCCCGCTGCTCGAGGCGAGCTGTGAGGCGATCAACCAATGTGACCGCGCAGCCTGTACGCGCCAGGTGTCGGGAACAGGGTTGGTCACCGCACCGACTGTTGCCTACCTTACACTGCTTCATGCGTCTCTGGACCATCCATCCGCGCCATCTCGACGCCGCCGGTCTCGTCGCGCTGTGGCGCGAAGCGCTCCTCGCGCAAGCGGTGCTGCTCGGTCGCACGCGCGGCTACACACGGCACCCGCAGCTCCAGCGGTTTCAGACCGTCGCCGATCCGGTCGCGTCCATCACGGGCTACCTTCGCGTCGTCGCCAACGAGGCCACATCGCGCGGCTACACGTTCGACACGACGCGCATCGTGCCATCCGCAAGTCCGGTCGGTCGCATCGCCGAGACCAAGGGGCAGCTCCAGTACGAGTGGGAGCATCTCGGTCGCAAGCTCCAGCGTCGATCGCCCGCGTGGTACAGCGATCGAGTTGCCGGTGCGAAGCCGACGGCGCATCCGCTGTTTCGCATCGTTGCGGGCGGGGTGCGCGACTGGGAGCGCGCGGTGGCGAACGAGGAAGCTCGGGGCAGGTAAAGCTGTTCTTTGGGTGGCGTCTCTACAGCAGACCGGGGTTGCGCTGCCAGATCGCCCCGGTCAACGCCGTGGCGAAGCTCGCCCAGGCGAGGTATGGCGCGAGCAACCACCCTGCCAGCGGCCGCACTCGTCCGAAGAGCCACGAAGTGCTGGCCACGGCGAGCCAGAGCAGCGCGATCTCACCGAACGCCAGCGCGCCTCGTCGCCAGGCGAAGAAGAGCCACGTCCAGAGCGCATTCAGCGCGAGCTGGCCGACGAACAGCGCCAGTGCACGCCGCCGCGCGGCAGGCTCGTGCGGCGGCGCGAACGGGGCGCGCCACACGAGCCAGGCCGCGACGCCCATCAGCAGGTAGAGCGCGGACCACACCGGACCGAATACCCAGCCCGGTGGCGCCCAGGTCGGCTTCGCCAGTGCGCCGTAGAAGGTGCCCGCGTCGCGCGAGGCGATCCCACCGACGGCGCCTGCCGTCACAGCGAGCGCTACCCAGCCGAGGAGCGACAACCAACTCCGCGTGGGCTGCGACATCAACGTCCGACGCTCAGGCGCCCTTGTTCTTCTCGTCCCACCGCATCGGCTCCCAGAGCTCGATCTTGTTGTCGTCCGGATCCATGATCCACGCGAACTTCCCGTTCTCGTGCGACTCGGGTCCCTGGATGATCGCCACGCCACCCGCACGCAGCTGCTCCAGCATCTCATCGAGGTCGTCGACGCGGTAGTTGATCATGAACGACGACGTGCTCGGGCTGAACCACTTGCTGTCTTTCCCCGCGACGTGCCACACGGTGAGGCCTCCATCCTCGGCCTTGTCGTCCGGCCATCGGAGGACGGCGCCGCCGAAGTCCGCCAGCGGCATGCCCAGATGCTTCTGATACCACGCCGCCAGGGCAGCGCGGTCGCCCGTGCTCTTGAAGAACACGCCGCCGACTCCGGTGATCTTCGCCATCGTCCTCTCCTATTGATCCAGCCGCGTGATGCCGACTTCTGGCGCGAGCGACCGCTCGACCATGCGGCTCACCGATCTCTCTCTACAATCCGGCGCGCCGAGCGATCGACTCGAAGCCCGGATCACCCCGCAAAGACACGAACTCTGCATTCACCTTTATGGTCGGGATGTTCGCCGAATGGGCAGCGCGCGCGCGCTCGAGCCACGCGAGGGCGTGGGGGCGGTCACCGACCGCGGTGTACGCGATGGCGAGCCAGTACCCGTCCACGTACTTCGTGCGCGCCTCGGCTTCGATCGCGGCGATCTCCTCGCGCGCGCCCGCGGAGTCGCCCGAAAGGGCCAGCGCCCTCGCCAGTAGAGCGTGCCCTCCGGCACTTCTGCCCTGACCACCGAGACGCTGCCGGATCAGCGCGGCTGCCTCCTTGAAGCGACCCTCGGCGGCCAGCAGCTGAGCGTCGCACCTCCTTCCCCCGACCTCCGTATATCGCCGACAGTACGCTCTCGCGAGATCCATCCTGCCTTCACCCAGGCTGATCGCCACCGCGGGACTGAGGAGCAGGCTCGAGAGCGGGTTCTGTCGGAGGGAACGACTCACCACCGCGAGCGCCGAGTCGGGCATTTCCAGCGACCAGAGGTGCCAGGCGTATCCCGCGCTCGCCATCGCGTTCGTGGAATCGATCGCGAGGGCGCGGCGGAATTCCGACCCCGCTTCGCCATACCTGCGCTCGTACACACCGCGTACGACGCCGAGCATCGCGTGCGCCTCCGCCGACTGAGGGTCGAGCGCCGCCGCCCGACTCACCGCCCCCCGGATGTGAGGAAGCGCCTCGTCCGGCGCGACGTAGACGTCGGCGAGGTTGAACCACGAATCGGCCACCGCGATCCATGCATCCACATAACCGGAGTCGAGCGCGATTGCCTCTTCGGCGAGGCCGATCGCCTGGCGGAACGACTTCTCATCGACGCTCTGATTGTTGATGAACGCCGCGCGCTGAACGAGATCGTGCGCCTCGATGCTCTTCGTCGGCGGCGCCGCCTTCCGCGAGTCCGTGGCCGGCACCACGCCGCCATCGAGCACGGCGGCGATCGCATTGGCGATGGAGTCGTGAAGCTGGAAGACCGCCCGCTCGTCCTCGTCGTACTTCCGCGACCAGCGTACCGTCTCGTTGGCGACGTTGACGAGCGAGACCGTCACGCGAAGGCGTCCCGCGGCTCGACCGACGGTGCCCTCCACGACGTTTGCCGCCTGCAGCCGGTCCCCGGCTTCCTTGGCCGTGCGCCCTCGGAGCGCAAAGGCGGAGCTGCGCGGCACGACCGTGAGACGACCGACGCCCGCCAGCGCCGCCGTGAGGTCGGTCGCCATGCCGTCGGCGAGATACGCGTTGGCGGTGTCGGCGCCGAGGAGCTCGAACGGGAGCACGGCAATCTTCCGCTCGACGGGTGCTGCGGTCAGCGGGGCCGCGCCGAGACCGTCCCGGTGTGAAACGGAGCGCCACACGCCGACCGCGGTCAGTCCGAGAACGCCCGCGGCAATTCCGATCCACGTCAGGCGACGCGTCGTCGCGGCTCCGGAGGCGGGCGCGGCTCGTTGGATGCCTGGAGCCGCCGTCGTCGGCGCGGTCCCGCCGCTCGGCGTCAGGAGCTCGTCGAGCGCGTGCACGATCTCGCTGGCGCTCTGCGGTCGATCGGCCGGCCGCTTCTCCAGGCAGCGCATGACGAGCGCGGCGAGTGCCGGAGGAATCGCCGGGCGGCGCCGGCCGATGGGCTCCGGCATCTCGGTCACGTGGGCCGCGAGCAGAGCACTCGCCGATCGTCCGATGAACGGAGGCTGGCCGGTGAGCAGCTCGTACGCCAGCACGCCGAACGCGTAGATGTCGGCGCGATGATCGACTGCCGGGTCCGCGCTCGCCTGCTCGGGCGACATGTAGGCGGGAGTTCCGAGCGCGACGCCGAGCGACGTCACCGAATCCACCTTTCCGCGCCCGGGCGCGTCGTTGCCGGCGGCGACGATCGCCTTCGCCACCCCGAAGTCCGTGACCATCGCGCTGTCGCCGGACATGAGCACGTTGTCCGGCTTGATGTCGCGATGGACGATGCCGTGCGAGTGGGCGTACCCGAGTGCGGACGCGATCTCACGCAGCAGCCGAACCGCCGCATTCACGGGCAGCTCACCTTGCCGCGCGAGCCGCGATCGCAGCGACTCGCCTTCGACGAACGGCATTGTGAAGTACGGGACGCCGGCCGCCTCGCCCGCACTCAGCAGCGGCACGATGTGCGGGTGCTGCAATCGCGCCGCGAGGGAGATCTCGCGCTGAAACCGCTCCGCCGACAGCGCGGCCGCCGTGTCGGGCGGGAGCAGCTTCACCACCACACTTCGGGACAGTGCCGTATCGGTCGCGAGAAACACACGCGCCATCCCACCGCCGTCGAGCTCACGGTCGACGTGGTAGGATGGTTCGAGCGCTGAGAAAATTTGGGACTGAAGGTCGCTCATCCGTGGCCCGACCGAGACGTCCGAACATACGGCTCGGCCCGGCGGAGGTCTACGCGTGCGCCGAAAGCGCAGCGTGGACTGCGGTCGCTGTCATGGACGCCGGAGCTCCGCCCAGTAGCTCACTCGGCCGTCCGTCCCCGTCGCGGCAGGCGGACGCACGGTCGCCACGCCGCCCCAGCCACCTCTGTATGGCGCGAGATACAGCCTGATCTCGCGCTGGATCCCCGACGGCGCGGCCGCTTCGAGGTCACCCGAGATGCGAACCACGAGCTGGCGACCGAGTCGCGCCGAACCGGAGTCGCTGCGCGTCCCGATCGTCGCGCGCACTGTGCCGATGGAGTCGATCACGAACGTCACCGGCACTTTTCCACCTGCCGCGTGCACCGCGCCCGTCCACCGGCCAGTCGTGGCCGAGTCGAGCATCCTCGGCGCTGCTGGGGGAATCGTCGGCGCGGGCGAGGCAGCGCGCCGCTGGGCCACGACTCCATCGGCATACCTGGGCAACAGCGCACCGAGCGTCGCATCCACCGCGCTGCTCGGAAAGCCCACGCCCCGGTTCACGAGCAGTACCACCGCGATTCGTTCCGACGGAATCATTCGCAGCCACGTCGATGCGCGGTCGTTGCCGCCTTGCGCCAGCACGGACCGGTAGCCGAAGCGATCCTCCTCGATCCACCAACCCAGTCCGTACCGTGAACTGGGCTGGTCCGTCGGCACGGTTGCGCGTTGCATGTTGTCGATCGCCGAGTCGGTGAGCACCGCGCGCTGGTCGCGCCGGTGCGCCTTCATGTGGAAGGCAGCGAACAGCGCGAGGTCGTGCGCGCTGGAGTAGCCCCGCGCGGTGCGATACTCCGTCGGCGTGCCGATTGGCTCGCGGACCAGGCCCCGCAAGGGGGTGTTCGGCACGACCGCGAGCCGCGCTTCCGCCGAGTCGAGTCCGAACGACGAGTGCGTCATGCCGAGCGGACGGAAGATCTCGTCGCGCATCAGGTCGCGGGCGGACTGGCCCACGGCGCGCGCCAGCGCTTCCGTTGCGATGAAGTAGCCGACGTTGGAGTAGTCGAACTCGATGCCGGGCGGCCGCGCGACGATACCGTAGTCGCGGATCGTCTGGTCGGCCGTCGGGAAGTGACACGCCGACGCGGGGCGACCGGTGTCACATCCGAGGTCGAACGTGCTCACGCCCGCGGTGTGCGTGAGGAGCCGGCGCAGCGTCACGCCGCGGACGTCCCACACGGGGCTCGAGACGCTCGTGGTGCGCAGATAGTCGTTGACCGGCTTGTCGAGATCGACGCGGTGCTGTTGCTCGAGGACGGCAGCCAGCGTCGCCTCGATCGTCTTGTTCAGGGACGCGAGCTGAAAGGGTGAATTCGGCGTCGCACGCAGGCCGTTGGCGCTGTCTGCCCAACCAAAGGCTTCCTCCCAGATGATCTTCCCACCGCGCACCACGGCGACGGCGGCGGCGGTGGCCTTTTCATTCGCCAGCCCTTCGCGAATGAGGCGGCGCGCTTCTGCGAAGTCCGGCGCGTTCTGCGGACGTTGCGCGGCAAGGGCTGGAGCGAGGGTCAGGCACAAGCCGGTGGCCAACGAACGCACGCAATTCTCCGCGCTGAGGACGGACGTTCGACAGCCGGTGGTTCGCGATGGTTGGCGCGTTACATGTGGCGCCGGACGCAACCTCGCGTCGGCCTGATGCGTGAGCTGACTCGTCTCGGCCCCATGTATGCAGCGCGGGACCAGGGAGGTGTGACCATGGACCAGAAAGACACGGAAGCGCCGGGCGTGCTGGGCCGAGGCGGCTCCGGCGTCAAGGAACGGCGCCCGATCGTCAAGGGGCTTTGGGGCGTCCGATACCAGGTCAAGGATGTTGCACGGTCTGTCGCGTTCTATACGCAGCAGCTTGGTCTCGCCCTAGATCAGCAACGCTTGCCAGCCTTTGCGCAGGTATCCGTCGGCAGTCTCAAGCTCATTCTCAGTGGCCCGGGCGCCTCGGGATCGCGACCCATGCCGGGCGGAGGCCCGCAAGAACCCGGTGGATGGAATCGCGTGATTCTTCAGGTAGACGATCTCGCTTCGCGGATCACGGAGTTGAAACAGGCCGGGCTTCGTTTTCGCAATGACATGGAGGTCGGCCCGGGCGGCAAGCAGATCCAACTCGAAGACCCCGACGGTAATCCGATCGAGTTGTTCGAGCCGGCTCGCTGACGCACGCCGAGTAATCTTTCGGCGGCGCGCCTCGCGGCACAGCCGAATGGATCACTGGCGGGTCAGTTTCACCCGGGCGAACGGACGCCGGCCGCGTGCGTCGTCGTTGTCCATGTGCCACGCCCACGTGTCCGTCGCCCGGTCGTATGCGAATGTGTTGTGGAAGTGGTCCGTCGGCGACGTCGTGAAGACGAATGGGATCGAGTCTCCGACCGCAGCAGCCTGGCCCACGCCGGCCGGATTGAACGCGTTGTAGTCGGTGTTGTCGAGCCACAATGCCGCGTACTCGTGGGTATGCGGGTCTCGCACGAGGTACACGATCGCCTCGTATGCGGGCGTCCCGCCGGACGTGCGCTCGCGCGAGACTTCGTGCATCTGCACGTACTCCCCGTTGAGCACCCACTCGAACGTCACGTCGTGGACGACGTTCTTCCCCGCCATCGGGCCACGAAGCACCCAGCGACCGATCAGGTGATTCAGCAGCGCGTCGCGCTGGGGTGACTGCGCGCGGAGCGGTGCGACCAGCAGGAGCCCCGCGAGAAGGAGGACCGAACGCTTCGTCATTGCGCGCCCGTTTCGTTGCATGTCGGCACATGGACGATGCTGTGGTCGGGTACTACAGAAGTGCCCCGAATCGTTGTTCCGCGCGATGGCCATGCACCGCCTCTGGATCGCCGCCGACGGCTACTGCGGAGTGTTCAACGGGTGCTTGCTCCGCTCGTAGAACTCGTTCTGCAGCCGCAGACTTTCCTGGTCCGCCTTGACGGCGCGGATCGACGCCACGATCGCGTTGATCCACGTCTTCGCTTCGAACTCGCCGAGCTCGCGCGACGCAACCGCGCCTTCGCCGGCGTAGTGATTCGGGTAACGCGCGTACCACCAGATGCCGGTGTACAGACCCTCCGGCAGCTTCACGCGCGCCTGATCGGCTCCCGATTCCTGCGTCGCCCGGTCGAGGTGCACGAGGTCGGGGCGCGCGATCATGCTCATCGACGTCTCGCTCTCCCCCGCGTGCTGATCCGTCGCGCGGTTCGACCGGTGCTGTGGTTCGCCCGCGCCGCTCCGGGCCAGCCCCTGCACGTACACGACGTAGTCGTGCGGCGCCTCGAGCTGCGACTGCGCGAAGAACGGGAGGAGGCTCGTGTTGCCGCCGTGCCCGTTGACGATGATGATCTTCTTGCAGCCGTTGCGGCCCATCTCGTCCGCCGTCTCCTGCAGCATCTGGAGCTGCAGCGCTCGGCTGTACGCGACGGTTCCGGGCTCGTGCTTCGCCTCGAAGATCTGGCCGAAGTAGTACTCGGGAAACACGACCGCGTACTCCTGCTGCGCCGCATTGAGCGACACGTACCGCACGTTGAGCAGGTCGTTGCCGAGCGGGAGATGCGGCCCGTGCTTCTCCATGATGCCGAAGGGAAGCAGGCACGTGCCCTGTGCGCGCGTGATGGCATCGCGGAAGTCGGCTGCCGTCAGCTCCTCCCAGTGCACTGAAGGGCGTGCTGGCGCGGCCGGTGTCTGTGCCGATACGGTCGACGCGAAGAGGAGAGCGATGGAAAGCAACGACGATCTGCGCATGTGTGCTCCATTGCTGGTGTGCGGCTGATTGTAGCAGCCGATCGGGACGTGGCTAGGGGCACGACGGCGCACTGGGGCCGAAAGCCGACGGCGCTCACGCCACGGCGCCGTATCGGCGCAACCGATGCGCCATGCGTGATCGGGCCCTACAGCTTCGCGAGCACTTCCACCATGGCCGGCGAAATGTCCGAGTGGTGATGGACCATTCGCCACCCCTCGCTTTCGCGTCGGTAGACATTGGTGACCCGGTGCTTGAAGGCGACTGGCTGTCCGCCAAGCTTGCAGCCGCCCTGCTCCACACCGAGTTCATACGCGACATCGCCCTCGACGCGGATGAGCTGATCCCGCAGATCGATCTTGCCGTCCGCGGCGATTCGAGCGAACTGCTCGAACGAAGCCTTCACGGCGTCCCAGCCAACTTCGCGACCGTCGATCGGGTGCTGCGCCGACACCTCCGGCCCGTGCGACCAGGCGCTGGCCATTGAACCGGCATCGCCGTTGGCCATCCGGTTCAATGCGGCGTAGAACTGCTGCGACGCGTGACGTACCTCTTCTTCTGCTGACATGAGCTGTTCTCCTCTCGGTGTCGAACCGGTGAAGCAACCATGGTACAACGAACTGAGACTCTAGTCCCGCGCGCTCGCCGTGCGCACCACTCGTCCGTCGGAGTGAAAAGCACGAGGTCGCCGGGATCACCCGGTTCCTTTCTCGTGACATTCTCCCCTCACGGCACCGCCGCCGACGCGCAACCGGCGCCCGAGCAGGAGAGCGCCACGTAGACCTCGCCACGGATCAGCCACCGGTTGCCCCGCTTGACCCACTGCGCGGCGTAGCGTCCACGGATCAGCGCCGGTCCATCGGCCCGCCCGAGGTGTCCGATCCACGTTCCCTCTTCATATGCCAGCGGCCAGTGGGCGCTCATCACCACACTCACCGGCTCGCGCTGGTAGATGAGCTCCTCCCCCCGTGCGACTGCACCCGAGTCGGGGTCGAACAGCCGCTTGTAGGCGTCCCGGCCGGTGACGAGGGCGCCGAGCCCGCGGCGAATCTCGACGTCGTCGGTCCAGAAGCTCGCGATGGCCGCCGTGTCCAGCACCGCGATCGCGCGGTTCTGCGCCGCGCGCGCCGAGCGCACCGCCCTCGCCTCGACGTCCTCGGTTCGCTGCGCGCCCGAGGAGACAGCCGTCCTCCCCGCACAGGCGGCGAGCGCGAGAAGCGCACTCAGGGCGAGGTATTTCACGGGAGTGCGCGGCGGAGCGGCGAAGAATTCAATTTGATCCTCTCCGATGTTCAGCGTGCGTTCTCTGCACCGACCTCGCCGCATTTGGCGTGCGTAGCCGTTCGGCACTAACCTACACGGTGCGCGACGGTGCACTCGAAAATCCATCAGCATGGATATCGACACGCTGCGGCTCAGGCTCGAGGCGGCGCTCGGAGAGCAGCTTCAACTCGGTCCCCTCCTGGGTCAGGGAGGGTTCGCCGCCGTATTCCGCGCACACGATCCCTTCCTCGAGCGCGACGTCGCGATCAAGGTGCTGGATCCGTCGCTCGCCGTCGACGCCGCTCTCGAGGAGCAATTCCTCCACGAAGCTCGGACAATTGCCGCGGCCGAGCATCCACACATCGTGCCGCTGTACTCCGCCGACTCGACCGGAGGACTGCTGTATCTCGTCATGCGGCTCCTCCCCGGTCGCTCTCTCGAGGATCGGATCGCCGAGGGAAAGCTCCCGGCGGCGGAGGCGGCGAGGATCGCGCTGGAGTGCGCGCGCGCACTGGCCGCGGCGCATGCCGTTGGCGTCGTGCACCGTGACATCAAGCCGGCGAACATCCTGCTCGACGCCAACGGCAACGCGACCGTCACCGACTTCGGGATCGCGCTCGTCACCTCCCGACCGGCGCGCGATCCTCTCGGATCGACCGCGGGCACGCCGCATTACATGAGTCCCGAGCAGTCGCTCGGCGAGCCAGTCGATGGGCGCTCGGACGTCTACGCGTTGGGTGTCGTGCTGTACGAGATGCTCACTGGCACGTGTCCTTTCCCGGGGCGCAACGCCGCGGAGGTGATGGCGAAACACATCTCGGCGCCCATCCCCAGGCTGTCGGAGCGTGAGCCCGAGACGCCGGTGGCGCTCGTTCGACTGGTGGACCGCATGCTGGCCAAGGACCCGGCGGGGCGACCGAATGCCGCCGAGCTGGTGCAGGAATTGACCGCGGCGAGCACGCCGGACGGGCTCCTGACACCTTCCCAGGTTCGACGTCGACGCTGGAAGCGCCGCGGCATCTACGTCGCGATCGCCCTGGCTGGCGCGATACCCGTGATCGTCATCGGCGTGCGCATCGCATTCCGGATGATGGCGTTCCTGATGGGGAGCGGCGGCGGTGCCGATCCCGCGTTGCTCGAGTCGGGTGGCGCTGTGCCGGATTCGATCGTGCGCCTGGCGCGAGAGACGGGGAGCGTGGGCGTGAACGAGCGCGTGGGGCTCGTCTTCATCCAGGCCAATCACACGTTCGCGGATGCGTTGCTGCTGACCGACTCGGCGATCATTCGCCGCAGGCCCAGGGGCACGATTCGGCGCTCGCTCCAGCAGAGCGACATCAACCTACAGCCCCTCCCACGTGGCGGGTCGGCGGGCGGCTTCCTCATCGTGAAGCAGAAAGGGGCGGCGCCCGATACGCTCTATGACGACTTGAGCGGCCAGGAGGCGCTTCGGTTGGCGAGTGAGTTCACGACGTGGGGGCGCGCGCAGAAGGCGCGGCATCCCTCCCCCAGGTAGTCGCGCCGGCGGATTCAGATGGAGAGTTGCCCTGTGCGAGTCGCGACTGAAGGCGCCGCAAGCCGCCTGCGACGAACTCGCGATAGCCGTCCTCGGGGCAGCACAGAGCTGCGCCACCGGGAGATGATCGCAGCACCCGTCCAGCGTGTCGCCTCCCACCTGAGCTCAGCGGCAGGCGAGTAGCTTTCGTCCTTTCGTGCCCTACGTCGCTCCCGACCTGTCGCCGCTTGCCGCCCCCATGAAGCTCTGGCTCGATGCCGACGCCACGCCCCGCGATGTGAAGGAGATCTGCCTCCGGGCGTCGAATCGTCTCGCGCTCGAGACGCTCCTCGTGGCGAACCAGCGGTTGCTGATTCCACCGGGCTACGTGCACGTCTCGGTGGTACGCGTCGATGGTGGACCGGACGTGGCCGATCGCTACATCGCCGAGCATGCCAATTCCGGCGACGTAGCCGTGACGGCGGACATCCCGCTCGCTGCCCTGCTGGTGCCCAAAGGTGTCGTCGTGCTCGACCCGCGAGGCGATGAGTACTCGGCGGAGAGCATCGGCGAACGCCTCTCGGTCCGTAACTTCATGGAGAGCCTCCGCGGAGCCGGGATCGAGACCGGCGGCCATGCGGCCTATGGACCGCGTGAGAAGCAGGCCTTCGCGAACGCGCTCGATCGGGCACTCACCAGGTCTCGCGGCAGGCGCTGACGGCGCCGCGGGACGGCTGCGTGGAATACGCGCCGCCGCGCCAACCGGCGAGGAAGTAGCCTCTTCTCTAGTGCCGCGGTCCCGTCCGGTGCATCACGGTGCCGTATCGTCGGCAGCGGGATGGAAGAAAAAGAAGATGTTCGTCGGATTGTCGCCGCTGATCTGGCCCGGGAGCGTTGCCTGCAGCCTCCGAACGGTCTCGAGCGACGGCGCTGCCACGATCTGATTCCACACCGACGCGTTGAGCACGCGGATGTTGACGGTCCGGTGCCATCCAGCCTGCCGGCTCGTGATGATGTGACTGTGGGGAGCGCGGGCGACGGTGGATACGCCGGGAATGTTGAGCCGCGTGACGTCGATCATCGGTGGATGGTTGGGACAGAGCGGCTCGCCCGGGCAGTGCAGCGTCGCAGGATTCGCCGGCGTGAATCCGATCGGCGCGATCGCGTAGATGACGGGGATCGGTCCGCCGCGCGGAAAGTCCTCGGGCAGCGCACCGATCTCGCACCCACTCGGCGCGACACTCGAGGGCGGCTCCTCGCAGAAGTAGGAGCGCGTGTACCGGAGCTGGACTGCCTTGCCGTCGAGCCACGCTCCGATGAACGCCTTCGTGTCGCCGGCTGCGGAGTTGGGGTCGCGACCAGCGGCTACCTCCATCGCTCGGGGAGCCAGTCGAGGAGCATCGATTCCACCCGACGTGCTCGAATCCATACATGCCACGACCGTGAGCCCGAGGACGGCTGCGCCCCGGATTGCGGCGCGCCGGCCGCTCAGATGAGCTGACATTCTGTTCCTCCCTGTGTGTGTTGACACGAGAGGCGGATGTCGCGACCTCGTGTTGCCGACAACCTGGCCACCAGGGCTCATCGGCAACTCAGCGAACGATCAGCGCTTACTCAGAGTTCTCGTAGGCGGCGTCGAAAATGCTGCCTGACCGCGCCGTCAGGTGGGCGGCGGGACGTGCGCAACCCGAGGAGCGCGCTCCATGAACACCCAGTGCGCCTTGTACTCGTCGGGGATCTCGCTCTCGGGATAGGCATCGATGTCGACGAACCCGTGCCGTCTATACAAGGCATGCGCGGAGCTCAAGAAATCAGGACTGTCCAGTCGGACTCGCACGTAGCCGGCCTTCTCGGCCTCGGCGAGCAGACGCTCGAGCATCGCGCGTCCGGCTCCAGCTCTCCGGTGAGTGGGCTCGACGTACATTCGCTTGATCTCCGCGATGTCGCTTGCGATCCGCTGGAGGCAGCCGATGCCGCACGCACGTCCATCGCTGACGGCGAGCACGATCTGGCCATGCGGCGGCTGGAACTTGTGGATGCTCGCGAGATCCCGTTCGACGGCTTCGCGCACTGGAAGCCGAAAGCCATGCCGCGCTTCCATCTCGTCATTTCCCCACGAGAGATACTCGAGCCAGAGGCGCGCCACGTCGTCGCGATCACGTGCAAGGTCGGCGAGTCGCACCTGGACGCTGTCATTTTCGCTCATGGCGATCTTCGCTCCGCGATGAAACCGTCGGCTCGTCCAGACCGCCCGCCCCGAGGTCGTGGGCAGCCAGGTGCTCGCTCAGAAAGTGGCCGTTCGCTACGGACATCGAGCACAGTGCCACAACTAACACCGAACGCGCGCCATGGCCAGCACGGCGTGGGTTGAACGGCAGACGGCATATCGACCGCTGATGGTGAGGGACATTCACTTCCTCGGTGATTGCGGGTGAAGTGTCCAACGGGAGCATGCACGAGCATGTCGCGCGGTCAGCACGCTCTCGGCTACGATCGGCCGCTCTTGCCGGGCACGCGAACCGACGTTACGATCGCGCCCCGACAAGGTTTCCCATCTCGCGCCGGAGCGGCCGATGAGTGTACCGACCCTTCAGGCGGCATATGCCGCTCTCGCGAACAACGATCCCTCCGTGCTCTTCGGGGCCATGGCGCCCGACATCCAGTGGCATCAAGCCCAGGGCAACCCGCTGGCCGACCGCAACCCGTACGTCGGCGCGCAGGCAGTCGGCGAAGGCGTGTTCGGCCGGCTCCTCGCCGCCATCGACGACTTCACCGCGGTACCCGATCGCTTCGTCGATGGCGGCAACGACGTCGTCGTGCTCGGTCACTACGGCGGGACGATGAAGCGCAGCGGCGCCAAACTGGACGCGCTTTTCTGCCATGTCTATCGCTTCGAGGGCGATCGGATCGTCTCGTTCCAGCAGTTCACGGACTCGGCGCAGTGGGCGCGGCTGATGCCGTAGCGGGGCGCCGGCGGCGGCTCACGGGCTTCTGATCTCGTCCACCGTGCGCATCTCACGCAGTCGAGCTTGCGCATCGAAGACGATCTGCTGTTCCGTGACCGTGGTGATCCCGCCGTGTCGAGCTACCTTCCGCCCCCACGTCACGACCGAGGTTCCCTCGGCCGTGGAATCGATCGAGAACTCCAGCCCGAGCCGTCGCAGGTGCACTACTGCGGCCGCCAACGGCATGCCTGGCGGGAAGTCGCGGCCCAGCGCGCGCTCGATCGCGGCACGGCGCTGCCAACGCGGAACGAATACGACCGCCGCTGTCCCCACCGCGACGAGCACGACGGCGAAGATCACGAGGCGCATCGTGAGGCTACCACGCACCGCGCGCTACGCGAGTCCTTTCACGCGCCTGTAGTACGCGATGTACTCCTTCGGCGTCGACATGGCGATCACGGTCGCGACGGAGGTGAGCTCGAGATCATCGAGCTGCTTGAAGTGCAGACAGCACTTCCCCATGTCGAGCCGCTTCCCGGCTTTCTTGAAAGCGTCGACGAGAAGCTTTTCGGAGAACGGCGGGGTGTACTTGCCGTTCGAGCTGTCGTACGTGCCCATGAGGTAGAGCGAGTTGTAGCTCTTCTGCGCGCCGAGGCCCACGTAGCTGAGCGGCTGACCGTTGTGCGTGTCGGAGAACTCCTCGAGCGGAATTCCCCAGTTGATCACGCCCCAGTTCATGAACTCGGCGTATCCCTTGGGGATGTGCCGGCGGACGAAGGCGCGAGCCTCTTCGATCACCGTGCGCTTTTCCGGAGTGAGCGAGGCCAGGTAGGCGGCCACGGTGGTGGGGCGAGCGGCCTTCGCCTTCGAGCGTGAGTTGCTGGCAGCCATCGACCTGTTCCTCGTGCGTGGGTGTTCCGACCGGGTCGCGTCGGTTGTCGCGCCGCTTCGCGGCCTCACCGACACGTCGAACGTGACCGTTCCAAATCGACCGAAGCTTCGAGAAAGCCGCAAGCTGTCGCACTATTCCATCGCCGCCTTGTCAACGTCTGCGTTCGTCAGGCGGCTCGTCGTACGGCAAGTCGTCAGGTCGACACCCGACGTGATCGGGCGCCGGATCGGTGGCGAACTGCACGGCGTCGATCGCGTCTCGGCCCAGTACCAGTGCCTTGGTTACGCGATGCATGCCGTCCATGACGGCGCCGTCCGACGCGCGAATGATCGGATAGGCCAACTCCGCCTCGAACACGAGGCGGACGTGGGTAGCAAACGAGCGCCACGTCGGGGCTTCGTCCTCGCCGAAGAAGTGCTCCTCGAGTTCCCGAATCTCGGTGAGCGGGACAGACCGGACGGGAAGATCGCGAGTGAGATCGACGAGTCGATCCACGTCCCAGGCGAGCAAACCGCGCGGAGATTGACGAAAGAAATACTGCTTGCGCATGCCGGACTGGAAAGGCGGAGCCGTCATCGAGCGTGGGCACCCCAAGGATAGCCGCCCATTGCAACCGTGCCGTCCATTCGCCATCGGGCACAACCATTGAACACCCAAGCTGCTCGACTAGAGCGTTAGCGGCGGCCGGCCCCGGGAAGGGAGGATTCGTACGCGAGCGCCGAGCGCGTCGGCAGCGACTTCGAGAGAAATGCCGACGTTGATCGCATACTCCGTGGCCCAGTGCAGGAACTCCTCGCGGCTCATCGAGTACTCCGATGTCCCCGACTTGAATCGGATCGGCCCGTACTCGACACCGAGCGCTGCGAGCTTTTCCGCGTAGTACCGCACCTGGGTGGCGACGCCGTGGCCGACGACCTGTTTGCGCGCTTCGTCCAATGCGTCGATCGTCCATAGCCCGAGCATTCCCGGCTCGAGGAGCGGCGCCACCAGCAGGGGCTTCGCCAGAGCGCCGAGCCTCGCCCGCGCGCTGACCCAATCGAGGCGCTCGCCGCCGGGCCACAAGAGCCACGAGTCCGGCGCCAGAGGTACGTCGGGGCGTGCGTACGATTGGGCGCGTCGGACGATCTGCAGGGTGAGCTCCGCGCCGGTGTCCATCGAGTAGATCCGTGTGGCTGGCTAACGCCCGAGTCACCCGCGAACGAGTCAAATAGGAGCGCGAACGAATCCCGCGCAATCCGAAAATCGTTCGTCGGGTTCGATGTATGGTCGCCGCCGCGGCGTCGCACATCGAGGATCAAGGCAGCCCTGGCACGCGGACGACGAACCCATGTGTGCGCGTCACCACGCGCCTCTTTCGAATACCCTCTTGCGCCGGCATTCTCTCATGGCGTTCTAATGGCCCGCATGCCAAAATATTAGCTCCCAAATCGACCCATCCGTTCGGACGGTAGTTCCTACCCGCAGCCCCCGGAAATGCCTGGTCCAGCCGACGTCGCCCGCCCGGACTACTACCATAAAGTGGTCGACTGCCAATGGGCCTGCCCGGCGCACACCAATGTGCCCGAGTACCTCCGGTTGATCGCCCAGGGTCGCTACACGGAGTCCTACCTCCTCAACCGGGAATCCAACGTCTTCCCGGGCATCCTCGGCCGGACCTGCGACCGCCCCTGCGAACCGGCATGCCGGCGAGGACGCGTCGACGGAACGCCGGTCGCCATTTGCCGGCTCAAGCGCGTCGCCGCCGACCTACGCGACGACATCACCGAGTACCTCCCCAAGGCGCCCTCCATTCGGAACGGCAAGCGCATCGCGCTCATCGGCGCCGGACCGAGTTCGCTCACCGTCGCGAATGACCTCCTCCCCATGGGCTACGAGGTCGTGATCTACGAGCAGCACCCGCGCGCCGGCGGGCTGATGCGCTTCAACATCCCCTCGTTCCGCCTGCCCGAGCAGGTCCTCGATGATGAGACGAACTACATCATCGACATGGGCGCCGAGGTCCATTACAACACGAAGGTCGAGAGCCTGAAGGGGCTCCTCGACGACGGCTTCGACGCGGTCTACGTCGGCAGCGGCGCGCCGAAAGGAAAGGAGCTCGATATCCCGGGCCGCTGGGACGACGCCGCAAAGAGTCATATCCACATCGGCATCGAGTGGCTCGGATCCGTTCATTTCGGGCACATCGACACGATCGCGCCGCGCGTGCTCATCATCGGCGTCGGCAACACTGCCATGGATTGCTGCCGCACCTCTCGGCGGCTTGGCGGCGTCGACACGACAGTCGTCGCGCGTCGCTCGCGTCCGTATTTCAAGGCGTCGCCGTGGGAGCTCGAGGACGCGGAGGAAGAGACCATCCACATCGTCGAGAATCACGCGCCCAAGCGGTTCGTGATCGAGAATGGCAAGCTCGTCGGCATGGAGTTCGAACAACTCGTGTGGAGTGAGAAGGACGGCAAGCAGGTCAGCACTGTGACTGCCACCGTCATCCTGCCGTGCGACGAGGTCATTCTCGCCATCGGTCAGGACAACGCGTTCCCCTGGATCGAGCGCGACATCGGCATCACGTTCGACAAGTGGGGCATGCCGGTGGTCGACAAGGTGACGATGGAGAGCACGCGCGCCGGTGTGTTCTTCGGCGGCGACGCTGCATGGGGTCCGCAGAACATCATCTGGGCGGTGGAGCACGGCCATCAGGCGGCCATCTCCATTCACCAGCATTGTGAGGGACGTCCGGTCACCGACCGTCCGCCACAGGGCATGCACCTCGAGAGCACGAAGATGGGCATGCATGCGTGGGCGTACTCGAACGACTTCAATCCGTCGCCGCGCGCGAAGATGCAGCACGCGGAGCTGGTCGAGCGCTTCTCGAAGCTGGGGCTCGAGGTGGAGCTCGGCTTCACGGCCGAGCAGACGGCTACTGAGGTCGAACGCTGCCTCAACTGCGATATCGAGACACACTTCGCGTCGAAGCTCTGCATCGAATGCGACGCGTGCGTCGACGTGTGTCCGGTGAGCTGCCTCACCATCACGCCGAACGTGGAGTCGGAGTTCGACCTGCGAACGACGCTGTCGGCGCCGGCGCTGAATCTCGCGCAACCGCTCTATGTGTCCGAGTCCCTGCCACAGACGAAGCGCGTGATGGTGAAGGACGAAGATATCTGTCTGCACTGCGGACTGTGCGCCGAGCGCTGCCCGACGGCGGCGTGGGACATGGCGAAGTTCGCGCTGGTGATCCCGTATGCGTCGGCAATGGATGCTCCGGTGGCGGTCAACCCATGAGCGGCATCAACGACTTCGCGTTCAAGATGGCGACGGTGAATGGCACGGGTTCGGCGAGTGCCAACAGCCTGCTGATGCAGGCCATCTTTCGCATGGGCGTGCCCGTCACCGGGAAGAATCTCTTTCCGTCGAACATTCAGGGACTGCCGACGGTCTACGAGATTCGCGTCAGCAAGGACGGCTACACCGCACGGCCGCATGAGGTGGATCTCGTCGTGGCGCTGAATCCGGCCACCTACGCGAAAGACGTCGCGTCGGTGCGGCCCGGCGGCTACCTGCTGTACGACTCGTCGTGGCCCCTCGAGCCAGAGCTCGTGCGTGAAGGCATCACGATACTCGGCGTTCCGTTCGGGAAGCTCTGCGTCGAGCACTTCCAGGGCGACCGCGACCGCACGCTGCTGCGCAATATCGTGTACGCCGGCGCGCTCGCCGCGCTGCTCGACCTCGACATCGCCCTCATCGGTCGGATGCTGGTGCAGAAATTCTCGAAGAAGCCACGGTTGCTCGACGCCAACAACACCGCGATCCGATTGGGCTACGACTACGCGCGAGCGCACTACGAGTGCCCACTGCCGTTCCATCTCGAGCGGATGGACGCCACCAGCGACTTCATCATCATCGACGGCAACACCGCCGCTGCACTCGGTGCCGTCTTCGCGGGCGCGACAGTGGGTGCATGGTATCCCATCACACCGTCGACGTCGCTGATGGAAGCGTTCACGATGTTCTGCCGCCAGTATCGCACCGAGCCCGGCACCGGACTGGCGCGGTACTGCATTCTTCAGGCGGAGGACGAGCTCTCCGCCGCGGGCATTGCCATCGGTGCGGGCTGGGCGGGCGCGCGCTCCTTCACGAATACATCGGGACCCGGCATCTCGCTGATGCAGGAGTTCATCGGGCTGGCGTACTACACGGAGATTCCGACCGTCGTCTTCGACATCCAGCGCACTGGTCCGTCCACCGGAATGCCGACGCGCACGCAACAGGCGGACCTCCTCTCGCTGGCGTACGCGTCACACGGCGACACCAAGCACATCGTGCTCTTCCCGTGCAGTCCGGAGGAATGCTTCTATCTGAGCGTCACGGCATTCGATCTCGCCGATCGCTTTCAGACGCCGGTGTTCGTCGCGAGCGATCTCGACATCGGGATGAACGACTGGATGTGCAAGCGCCTTCAGTGGGACGACAGCTTCCAGCCGGATCGCGGCAAGGTGCTGGATGCGGACGATCTCGCGACGGTGAAACGGTTCTCCCGCTACTTCACCGAGGACGACGATGGCGTCGCGCCGCGTACGCTGCCCGGCGTGCATCCGGCCGGCGCGTATTTCGTGCGCGGCTCGGGACACGACAAGCACGGGCAGTACACCGAGGACTCCGACGCGTATCAGGAAGTCGTCGATCGGCTGAGGCACAAGTTCGCGACGGCGGCGCATTCCGTTCCGCCGCCGGAATTCATCAATGGCGACGCCGGCGCGGACATCGGTATCGTCACGATCGGCGGATGTCGCGCCGCGGTGCTGGAAGCGATCGACCGTCTGCGCGCCAAGGGCATCAACGCCGACTACATGCGCATCAAGGCATTCCCCTTCGGGCCGCAGGTCAGGGCGTTTCTCGATGCGCACGCGAAGGTCTTCGTCGTCGAGCAGAACCGCGATGCGCAACTGCGCACGCTGCTCACCGCGGAGACGGGTTTCCCGCGTGACGCCATGACGCCGGTGCTCGACTACGGCGGCATGCCGCTCACGGCACAGATCGTCGTCAACGCAGTCGCCACGCAGGTGCAGCAGGTGCCGGCATGACGTCGATCGCCAAACCGCCCATTCGTCATCCCGGGCTGAAGACCAATTCACTCGGGCTCACGCCGCGCGACTATGAAGGCGTGATGTCCACGCTCTGCGCCGGTTGCGGACACGACTCCGTGACCGCCGCGCTCGTGCAGTCCATGTGGGAGCTCGCCATTCCTCCCCACCGCGCGGCGAAGATGAGCGGCATCGGCTGCTCGTCCAAGACGACCGCGTATTTCATGAAGCAGTCGCACGGCTTCAACTCCGTGCACGGGCGCATGCCGTCGGTCGCCTCCGGCGCGAACGCCGCGAATCGCGCGCTCACCTACATCGGCGTCTCGGGCGACGGCGATTCTCTGTCGATCGGACTCGGCCAGCTCTGTCATGCGATCCGGCGGAACGTGCGCATGCTGTACGTGATCGAGAACAACGGCGTGTACGGACTCACGAAGGGTCAGTTCTCGGCGTCAGCGGATATCGGCTCGACGTCGAAGAAGGGCGACGCCAACGTTCAGCCTCCGATTGACCCCGTCCTGCTTGCGCTCACGCTCGGCGCCACGTTCGTCGCGCGCGGCTTCTCGGGCGACAAGGCCCAGCTCATTCCGATCCTGAAGGCTGGGCTATCGCACAATGGCCTCGCGCTGGTCGACGTCATCTCACCGTGCGTGACCTTCAACGATCACGAAGGCTCCACGAAGAGCTACGCGTTCACCCGCGAGCACGAGGTGGAGATCGCCGCGGCCGATTTCGTTCCGCTGCGTCGAGAGATCACCATTCCGGCGAGCGATACCACGGTGCAGGTGGTGCAAATGCACGATGGAAGCACCGTGCGCTTCCGCCGACTCGAGGACGGTTACGATCCGACGAACCGCGATCTCGCGTATGCCCACGTACGCGCGTGCCAGGCGCGTGGCGAGATGGCGACGGGACTCCTGTTCATCGACGAGAACGGTGCCGACATGCACGCGGTGGCGAAGACTGTCGATACGCCGCTGGCGGAGCTGCCGTTCGAGACGCTGTGCCCGGGGCAGACGGCGTTGCAGGCGTTGATGGAGAAGTATCGATAGAGCGGAACGACCGGTACCGCGGGAACTGAATGGAAGGCGTTCGGACGCACTCCGCCGGGCGAGCACTTTGGAGAGCGGCTCGAGGAAGCGTCCGAGCGAGGTGCGTCGTGCTACGCCGCCGATGCCGCCATGTGCCGGCGCGCCGAAGCTCCCGTCACTTCACGCGCGACAATCGGATGGTAAACGTGAGCTTCTCGCCGTTGTACGTCCACGGCCCCGAGAGCTCCAGCGTGTCGCGCTGCACGCGATATCCCACGACGTCCCATTGCCCTTCATCGGCAGGATCCAGGGATAGGATGTTCTCCATCCGCACCATGTGCTTCGCGGTGTCGCACTCGTAACGTCCTGCATGCGCGCTCGCCCCCTCGAACGTGTCGCGCAGCTCGGTCGGGGTCACGGTTTCGCGCTTCCACGTGCGACCGTTCGGCATGATCGTCGACGACATGTAGCCGCTGCTGGTGAAGATCAAGAGGCCACTATAACCGGCGGCGGGGCCCGTCTTGATGAGCGAGCCGTCGGGACGATGGTCGACTTCCTCCACCAAGCGCCACACGCCTTCCACGGCAGTGTCGCGCTGTTGTGCGTTGAGGGCGGCGGGGTTGCCGGTCGCGCGGATGATCAAAACGACCAGGGCAAGTACGTGCTGCGGGCGCATCGTCAGGTCGTCGTCTCGCTGAAGGGTGATCTGTCGAGGGTCGGGCAAGCCATCGGGCAGCGCCTATCCGCCGCACTGTCACCCATCATCCTGTTGCTCAGACCAGCAACGGTCAGACGTGATAGATGGCCCAGCCGCACACGCCCGTGACCAATGCCCAGTAGGTGCGGGCCACTGCGACGTACCAGGGTAGCAGGCGCCGGCCCTGCGCGTCGTAGTTCGCCGCATCGCGCCGCGCGGCGACCGCCGCGCGCGTGAACGCCAACGCCTGGCTGGGGTCGGGACGGTCGATGCGATGCTCCACCAGCTTTGACGTCAGCACGATGCGTGCTTGGCCCAAGACGAACCAAGCCGCGACGAGCGCGAGACTATAGCTAGACATCGCGACACCCTCCACGCGTGCGGCAAACGCCAGAGTTCACTTGCAAGCGAATCGATAGCATGCGGCGGCGAAGCCGCCGCAACCGAAGATCGCTTGCCAAGTGCAACGCACGTCAGGGTTCACGGTCGCGATACATGCCCCGTGCCTTTGCCTGGCGCAACATCTCGTGAACGAATGCCGTCTTGCCATCGATGTAGGCCTCACGATCCCGCGGATACTTCTGCGCCAGCATGTACTTCAGCGACGCGTATGCGCCCGCGACACCATCATCTGCACGAAGGAGATCGCGGAATGCGACATGATCCTGCCAAAAGCTGCCGCGGAACTGCGCCAGGTGAAGGTGGTACTGGCGCGGATCGCCTCGCCGAAAGAACTGGCGGCCGGGAATTCCTTGCTCGCCGCGATAGGTGTAACCTGCATCTTGCAGGGCCGCGATCAGGCGCGGGAGTTCCTCCAAATGACGCCAACCCGCAAGAATGTCAACGATCGGCTTGGCGCATAGGCGAGGTACTGCGGTGCTCCCCGTGTGCTCGATCACAAGCACCAAGTTGGCTGCCGCGAGCGTCTCCCGAATGCGTTCGGCCTCCTGCGCGAACAGGTCTACCCATCGGGGATCGTGTGGCATGACGCGAACGGTCCCTGACTCGAGTCCCAGCGGAGTATCCATCACGAGCGCTCCGGGTGAAGCCTAACGCTCGAGCTCAGTTGCAACTGACCAGCTCAATATGCAGCTCACCCGCGTGAGCGCACTACCATCTCGATAGGCGCTGCACCGCAATGCTTCGGACGATTTCGCGCTCGTCAGCTGCAGCGATTCGTTGGGCAGCACGGCGTGCGGCACGGCGCCGCTGCGGTGGATCATGGCGTCCTGCTCAACCATAAGCGCATTCAAGACCGACGCGGCAAGGCGGCGCGCACGTACTCGTCGACATTCCTGGCCAGCACGTCCAGGGGCACGTTGCCGCCCAGGACCACGGTGTCGTTGAACGCCTTGATGTCATACCTGGAACCGAGGGCGGTCATCGCGCGCTGACGCTGTCGAAGGATCTCGCTGTGGCCAACCTTGTAGCCGCACGCCTGTCCCGGCCAGGCGCAGTAACGATCGACCTCGCTCGCCACCTCCAGCGGATTCGACCCGTTGACGTCGACGAAGAACTGCACTCCCTGCTCTCGCGTCCACCGCTTGGCGTGGATCCCCGTGTCCACCACGAGCCGGCAGGCGCGGAACGCCAGCGATTGGAGGAATCCAAGGCGCCCTGCCGGATCGTTCTCGTAGGCCCCGAACTCGTCGGCGAGCTGCTCCGCGTACAGTCCCCAGCCTTCCGAGTACGCATTGAAGCCAAGCAGCTGGCGGATGAGCGGCATGCCGTGCGTGTACTCGCCCTGCCAGATGTGGCCGGGAATCGACTCGTGAAACGCGAGATCGGGAAGACTGTATTTGCTGTGCAGGCTCGTGGCGCGCAGGTTCAGCCAGAAACGACCCGGGATCTTGCCGTCGATTGATCCGGCGCCGCCGTAGGCGGCCGGCGCGCCGGGCTCCTCCTCGGGCGGCAGGCGCTTCACTTCCATGTTGGGATGCACGAGCGTGTTGAACATCCGCGGCATCTGCCCGCGCACCCACGCGAGCTTCGCCTCGATGAACGCGAAAATCTCCGCCCGGCCCGCGTCGCCTTCCGGGAACTGGTATTTGGGATCCTTCGCCAGCGCCCTCATACGATCCCCGACCGATCCCGATGTATAGCCCATCGGCCTGAGGATCGCATCCATGCGTGCATGCAGATCATCGAGCTCGCGCCGTCCCATTTCGTGAATTTCGTCCGGCGACATCGCCGTCGTCGTCGACGCCTTCAGGGCGTATCGATAGTACGCATCGCCGCGCGGGCGAGCCCAAACACCCGCGTCCATCGTCGCGACCGCACGCTCCTGCTGAAGTTCGGCAATCTGGCGCTCGAGCGCGGGTGCAACTTCCTGCGTCGCGATCGCGCGCGCGCGCTGCGCCCAACTACCCGCAATGTTCTTCGTCCGCCGCTCGAGCGACTCGACGAGCGATGCACCCTCACGCGCATTCCTCGCCGCCAGGCCGAGCTGGCCGACGGCCTTGTCGATGAGGAACGCCGGCGGTACGAGTCCCATCGCTCGCGCCGACTGCATGCGGCCAAGCTCTCCGTCGAGCTGTCTTACATAGAGCTGGAGCCGAGCCAGGTATGCCTCGGCATCCGAAGCATTCCCGACTGGATGGTCGCTGTCGAGGAACCTTGGCGTGTCGAGGTACGCCCCGACGTTCTGAATGACGACGTAGGGTGTGTTGCGGTAGCCGCCGACGGCCACGTCGCCGTACGGAATCGAGAATCCCTCGAGCGCGGTGGCGTACGCACTGCGCACCACCTCCACGCTCGTGCGCGTGGCGAAAGACAACGGCGTCGTGTCGATCGCGTTGGCACGCGCGAGGTCGGCGCGGACCTGCGCGGCGACGCGTTGCGTGCCGGCCGCCGAGCGGTCGCCGAGCCGAGCGCGCAATCCGGCGCGCGCGCCGATATCGATACCGAGGCTCGTCGCACTTTCGGGAAAGAGCCGCAGAAACGCTTCACCGATGTTGTCGAGGACCGCGAGGGCGGCCTCGTCCGCGGGTGAGGGTGACGGTGATGGTGACGGCGACGTCACGCGTCGGCCCGCGGCGCAGCCGGGCAGCAACGGAAGCACGGCGGCGGACGCGAGGGCGGCAAGCAGCTGTCGTCGGTTCAGTGAAGCGTCGCTCACGAGGGTGAGTCCCAGGAGGAATGGAATATCGCGCACGGTCTGACGAGCGAGCCAAGCCGCAGGCGAATCAAACAAGATGCCCGTTGATGCGAAGGACACCGCGCGCGGATCAGGGCAACGAGCAGGGGCAACGAGCAGGATTCGATAGCGCCGTCGTCAGCTTCAGCTTTCGTTAGCCGCGCGCGCGCCGGTAGTGCATGGCGAGGGCGCCGTTGCGGAGCTGCTTCGCCGAGACCAGCTCGAGCCGTCGCGTACTGGGCAGCCCGTTCTGGTACAGGGTCGGGCCGTGGCCGGCGATTCTCGGGTGGACGAGAAACTTGTATTCGTCGATCAGGTCCAGCCGATCCAGCTCGGTTGCGAGCTTGCCGCTACCGAGGAGCACGCCGGCCGGCGTCGCGTTTTTTAGCTTCTGCACCCCCGTGCGCAGGTCGCCGGCGATGTGGTGGCTGTTGGTCCACGGGAAGTCCGTTCGCGTCGACGACACCACGTACTTCGGCTTGGCCTCCAACTTGACCGCCCACTCGCGCA
>QHVE01000050.1:0-470 GCA_003223455.1 Gemmatimonadota bacterium
CGGCGAGGAGAAGGTGCTCTCGAACGACATCTTCCGCGAGCGCGTGGTGCTGCGCGGATTGGACGGAGAGGTGCGTACCGTAACGCTGACGGCGCTGCGCGAGGAGATGCTCGTCGCCGGTGATGCGCTGGCGCAGGCCCTGGCGCACGCCGCGGCCGCCGCCGAGCTGCCCATCGCGACCGCCCCACTCGTGCAACCCGCCGCCGACGAGGACGAGATCACCCCGGACGAAGCGCTCGACACCGAGCACTCGCCCGATCACCTCGCGGGAATCGGCGCCGTGATCGATCCGGCGCTCGACGTCACCATGGAGTGGCCCGCACCCCGACTGCCGCAGGACGGCCGGCGCCCGCAGCGGCGGCGCGGCCGGCGAGGCGGCCGCCGAAACCGCCCGGGTGGTGCGAACGGCTCGCACACACCCCAGGACGAGGGCGCGCCCTCCGAAGGAGATGAGTGAGCAAGTACTTCCT
>QHVE01000050.1:514-30443 GCA_003223455.1 Gemmatimonadota bacterium
CACCGCAATCGATTACTCGAACGGCGATCCACACCTCGGCCACGCGTACGAGAAGATCGGCGCGGATGCGATCGCGCGCTATCGCCGCCTGCGCGGCGATGACGTGCACTTTCTCGTCGGCATGGACGAGCACGGGCAGAAGGTCGAACAGACCGCGCAAGTGCAGCAGATCGCGCCTCAGGCACTCGTCGATACACTCGCCGGCCACTTCCAGGCGATGTGGAAGCAGCTCGGCATCTCCTACGATCAGTTCATTCGCACCACCGACGAGCAGCATCGGGCCGGTGTCCGCGCGCTGATCGAACGAATCTTCGAGCGCAACCCGACCGACTTCTACGAGAAGGCATACGAGGGCTG
This sequence comes from Gemmatimonadota bacterium, assembly GCA_003223455.1. Lineage (GTDB taxonomy): Bacteria > Gemmatimonadota > Gemmatimonadetes > Gemmatimonadales > Gemmatimonadaceae > AG11. Next base: position 872 of record QHVE01000050.1, read on the forward strand.
GTACTGCGTCGGATGTGAATCGTTCAAGCAGGATGCCGAGATCGTCGACGGCAAGTGCGTGCTGCACCCCACGCGTACGCTGGAATGGGTCGAGGAGCGCAACTGGTTCTTTCGGCTCAGCCGGTACACCGACTTCCTGCGCGCGCGGTTGCAGGATCACCCCGAGACCTTGCAGCCCGACAGCCGCCGCAACGAGATGCTCGCGCTGCTCGACCGCGGCCTCGAGGACGTTTCGGCCAGCCGGTCGCGCCTGGCGTGGGGCATCCCCTTCCCCAAGCCGCTCTCGTCCGGCGAGACGCAGACGACCTATGTCTGGTTCGAGGCGCTACCCAACTACCTCACGGCCACGGGGTTCCCCACCGGTGCGTGGGATTCGCGCTGGCCCGCACAGCTGCACATCGTCGGCAAGGACATCACGCGGTTCCACTCGATCATCTGGCCCGCCATGCTGGAGTCGGCCGGACTGCCGCTTCCGGAACGGGTCTGGGGCCACGGCTTCGTGCTCCTCGGCGGCGAGCGGTTCAGTAAATCGGCCGGCGTGCGACTCGATCTCAACGAAGCCATCGCACGGTTCGGCCCCGATGCGTTCCGCTACTTCCTCCTGCGCGAGGTGCCGTTCGACGCGGACGGCAGCTTCTCGTGGGAGCGGTTCGAGGATCGATACAACAGCGATCTCGCCAACGCGTGGGGCAACCTCGCCAGCCGCGTGATATCGATGGTGGAGCGCTATTGCGAGGGCATCGTTCCCTCGGGCGCGCGCACCGACGTCGATACGCGCGATGCCGCCGAGCTCCTCGAATACCACGAGGCGATGGACGGCACGCGCGGCTTTCTCCTGCATGATGCCCTGCGGATCATCTGGCAGAGCGTGGCACGCGGCAACGAGTACGTCGACCGGCAGGCGCCGTGGAAGCTCGCCAAGGACCCGGCGTTGCGCGCGGAGCTCGAAACGACGCTCGCCTCGCTGGTACGTCAGCTCGCACGGCAAGCAGTGCTGGTCGCGCCGTTCATGCCAGAGAAGGCGCAGGCGCTGTGGACCCAGCTCGGCGCACCACGCGCGCTCGCCAACCAGCGCTTCCACACGCTCGCCACCCTCGACGCGACGGGCTGGCAGGTTCAGAAGGGCGAGCCCCTCTTTCCAAAGGAAAAGCCGGCCGCGTGAGCGGCCGGCTTTTCTTCTTCGTGCGCTCGGTTATGGTCGAGTGGCCGGTGCGGCCGGTGCCGGCGCGGGTACCGACGTGCCGGGCGTCGTGCCGGGCGTCGTGCCGGGTGTCGCGCCTGGCGCGGCCGTAGCCGGCGCGCCGGGCGTGCCGAAATCCACTGACGGATTCGCGCGATTCTCCGGTGCCGCCTGGAAGTACTTCTTTTCCTTCGCGCCGGTCATCTTCGCCGTGAGCACGGCGGGGAACTGTCGGATGTAGGCGTTGTACTGCTGGACCGCGCCGTTGTAGTCCGTCTGCGCCGTCGCGATGCGGTTCGCCGTTCCGGAGAGCTCGTCCTGCAGCCGCAGGAAGCCCTGATCGCTCTTCAGCTGTGGGTAGGCCTCCGCGACGGCGAGCAGCCGGCCGAGCGCTCCGTTGACCTGCGCATTCGCCTGCGCCATCTGCTCCGGGTCCTTGCTCTGCACGGCGTTGATCAGCCCACCGCGCGCCCTCGCAACTTCGGAGAACACGGCGAGCTCCTGGTTCGCCAACCCCTTCACCGTCGCCACGAGGTTCGGGATCAGCTCTGCGCGCCGCTGCAGCTGGACCTCGATCTGTCCCTGCGCGGAGTTCGCCTGCTCGTCGAGCGTCTGAATCCTGTTGTAGCCGCACGCGCTCAGCGCGAGCGGCAGCACGAGTGCAAGCCAGCGACGATTCATGAGAGTCTTTCCTGAGAAGGCTAGTGGGATCGTGAGACGCCAGGGCCCGACTTGAGCCGCACCGGCGCGAGGTCTGTCCGGACGCGCCATCCATCCGGGTTGAAGGGAGCTGCGAGGCGTGTCTCGCAGAGCGCGCAGGGAGCGCATCATGAAGGTGAGAACCGGTCGAGGTGGCGGCTCAGTTGCTCGATCGCGGCCAGATAGCCGCCCAGCACCTGACCCGCTTCCGCGGCGGCGAGCCGCTCCTCGTTACGAACGTGGCGCACGGCACGGATGAACGGCGCCGGATCAAATCCCGCGAGCGTGCCGACACGCGTCGCCGTGGCGACGTTGTCCCCGGGAGGACGCTCGCCATGCAGGCGCAGCACGGCGCGGAACAGGACCATCATCGTACTGAGACTCGCCGCGACGAGCTCCGTCTGACGCTTGCCGTCCGTTCCCGCCAGCAGCGCTCCCTGCCGGAGCTGGAGCAGCTTTCCCATGACCTGCTGCTCGAGCTGGAGACGCAGATCGGCCGGGGACACGCTGATCCCCGCGAAGGGCGGCACGCCGTGCAGCACACGGTTCCGCTCGAGAATGTCGGCGTATTCCATCGGGAAGATGTCGGCCGAGCGACGCCATTCCTCCATCGTCATCGTCATCGGCGGCGGATTCCCCGCTTCCCGCCACGCTCGCGCAACGGCGGACGACGCGACCGACGACGAGGCATCGACCCTCGCGCTGTCGAATGATTCGAGCAGCACCAGCACGTTGTAGTCCGAGCGGCTCGGGATGTGATCTCCGCCGGCGGCCGAGCCGTACAGCACGACCGACGCGAGTCGCTCCTTGTAGGCCGCCCGCAACTGCGCCACCAGCTCATCGAGTGTCATCGTCGCCATGAGTGCTCACCAGTCGGAGCCGCCACCACCGCCACTGAACCCGCCACCGCCACCGAAGCCGCCGAAGCCGCCACCGCCACCACCGCCGAAGCCGCCGCCGCTCCAGCCGCCGCCGCCCCCACCCCAGCCGCCTCCGCCGAAGGGAATGAAGATGGGCAGGCAACCACGCCGGCGGCGGCCCCCGAGCAGCGAGAGCACCACGAACAGGATGAGCAGCAGGAAGATCGGATTGATCCCGCCACTGCTGCGCTGCGCCGGCCGCCGTTGCGGCACGTACTCGGGGACACCGAGCGTGGTATCCAGCGCGAAGCCGAACTCCTGCGCGTACCGCTGCGCCACGCGAAGTGTGACGAGCTCCGTCGCGGCACCGTAGTCGCGTTGCGCGAAGAGTGGGGTCGCCTCTCGGCAGATGTCGCCCGTGGTCGCATCCGTGATGAACCCTTCCGTACCCTGCCCAGTCGCGATCCGGCAGCGACCGCGACCGTCCGAGGCGGTCTCCTTCGGCACGATGAGGATGACCGCGCCGGCGTTCCGCGACTGGTCCCCGATCGGGGCCATGTTGCCGACCTTCCACTCGCGCCCGATCCGGAGGGCAACGTCGATCGGATCCCGCCCCCCGAGGTCAGGTAGGGTCACGACCGCGATCTCGCCCTTCGACTTGTCCCGCACGTCCTGCGCGATGTGCTCGATCCGCGCGGCCGAGGCCTGCGGGAGCACATTGGCGAAGTCGTTGACGAGCCCGCGTGGAGGCGGGATCTGCGGACCGGCTTGGAACAGCATGGCCGCAGTGACGAGCGCGACGCGGCCTGCGTAAGGGTGGAGCATGTCGGGTCGTGAGGGTCGTCCCACCGTACGCGATATAACGCCGGAAGATTCCGCGGTGGAAGATGGCAACCGGCGGGCCAGTTCGCTTCGCCACGCGCCCACCATCGTCGATGGGATTATCTTGCCGAAGCGTCGCGTCCTCTCATTTTTCGCCTCCCATGCTGCACACTCGCGCCCGCCTGCTCCCGCTGCTCGGCTTCATTGTCGCGGCCGCCTGCTCGCGTCCGGAAACGCCCTCTGCCCAGGCACGTCAGGTGAATATGTCGCCGGGCGACGTCGCTCCCGCAGCGCGCGGACTCTCCACGCTGACGGACTCCCTCAGCACGAGCGCCGACCGCGCGCGCATCCGTGGGGCCGAGTCGGCGCCCGTCTGGCTGGTGGAGATCAGCGATTTCCAGTGCCCCTTCTGCAAGCAGTGGCACGATGAGTCGTTCGCCAAGATCGACCAGGAGTACGTGAAGACGGGCAAGGTCCGCATGGCGTACCTGAACTTCCCGCTGACCCGCATCCACAAGAACGCGCAGGTCGCTGCCGAAGCCGCGATGTGTGCCGGCGTCCAGGGAAAGTTCTGGGAGCTCCACAATTCGCTCTTTCAGTCGCAGCCCCGGTGGGCCGAGTCGAAGACACCGATCGTCGTGTTCGATTCGCTCGCGCGCGCCGCAGGCGTGGAGCTCAAGGCGTGGGATCGTTGCATGACCGCGCACTCGACGGCGAAGCTCATCGAGGCCGATCGCGATCGCAGCTCGAAGGCAGGCGTAGAGTCGACGCCGACGTTCTTCGTCGGAGATCGGGCACTGGCCGGCGCGTTTCCGGTCGATACGTTCCGCGTCGCGATCGAGCAGGCGCTCGCCAAGCTGAAGGAGCAGGCGGCAGCAAAGCCGAATCCCGCGCCGCGCTGACGCGCCGACGCGGAGGCGCATGAACCTTCCCCTCCGCGTCGGCTATGAGGGGGCCGCGCTGCTCGCGCGTGCCCTCGCTTCGGTGGCTCCCGCCTCTGGTGGCAAGCTACTGCGAAGCTTCGCCGTTCGACGGGGCGTGCGCGGACGCTATGCCGCGTTCGTCCGCCGGTCCGACCGCGCGTTGCTGTGGATGCACGCCCCGAGTGTCGGCGAGGGACTGCAGGCCCGCCCCGTGCTCGAGCTGGCGCGTTCGCGCCTCCCCGACGCGCAGCTCGCGTACACGTATTTCTCGCCGAGCGCCGCACGCTTTGCGCAGTCGCTGGACGTCGACTTCCGTGACGTGCTCCCATTCGACACCACGTTGGATGCGCGCGCAGCGTTGCAGGCCCTCGCGCCTACCGCACTCGTGTTCAGCAAGCTCGATGTGTGGCCGACGCTCGCTCGGGAGGCGTCCCGCCGAGGCATACATCTGGGTCTGATCAGCGCAACGCTCGCCCATGGCTCCTCGCGTCGAGGTGCGGTCGCCACCGCGCTCCTGCGCGATGCGTACGCGCGGCTGGACCGGGTGGGAGCGATCAGTGAAGGAGACGCCGAACGTCTCGTCGCTCTCGGCGTGTCGGCCGGGCGCATCAGCGTCACGGGCGACACGCGCTACGACCAGGTATGGGCGCGCGCGGCGGCAGCGAAGCTCGACGCACCATTGCTTGCACCGCTGCGCGGCGGTCGGCCCACGCTCGTCGCCGGCTCGACGTGGCCGAGCGACGAGCATCATCTGCTCGAGGCCTGGCGTCGCATCCGGGAACGACATGCCGATGCGCGGCTGATCCTCGCGCCACACGAGCCCACGATCGCCCACCTCGCGCCGATCGAGCAGTGGTGCGAGCGTGAGTCAGTAGCCTGTGCACGGCTCGGCAGCAGCGCAGCGCCTGATGCCGACGTCGTGCTCGTCGACCGCGTCGGCGTGCTTGGCGAGCTCTATGCGCTCGCCGACGTCGCCTTCGTCGGCGGAGGATTCCACGATGCCGGTCTGCACTCCGTGCTCGAGCCAGCGGCGTTCGGAACGCCCGTCGTCTTTGGTCCACAGTACCGCGACAGCCGCGACGCCGTGCTATTACTCGACGCGCGCGGCGGCGCCGCGGCACCGGACACGACGTCGCTCGAGGCGGCGCTCGAGGCCTGGCTCGATGACCCACCGGCGCGACGCGCCGCCGGCGATGCCGCGCGAGAGATGGTGCGGGCCGGTCTGGGTGCGGCGGAACGCTCGTACGAGCTCGTCGCGGCGCTGCTGCGCTGAGCGTCGCGATCCGCGCTGCGCTACGCGCTCGCGACGCGTACCGGGCTCGGGGCGGGAGCAGTGGCCGACTGGGGCCGATGTAGGAAGAAGCCCTGCACCAGATGTACGCCGAGCTCCTGCACCGTCTTGAACTCCTCGGCCCGCTCGACTCCCTCGGCGATCACCATCGCGTTGTGATCATCGGCGAAGCGAACCATCGTCTGCACGAGGTTCTGCTTGATGAAGTTCGTGTCGATCGCGTTGATGAGCGAGATGTCCAGCTTGATGAAGTCCGGCTCGAGATTGGCGATCGAGCCGAGTCCCGCGTAGCCGCTGCCGGCGTCGTCCACGGCAAAGCGGTAGCCGAGGTTGCGAAACGCCTTCAACCGCTCGCGGAACTTCGGGTAATCCTTGATCGCCGTGCGCTCCGTGATCTCGATGACGACGCGCGATGGATCGGTGACTTCCTTCTCGTTGAACGCTGGGTCGGTGAAGTCGTGCGGATCGACATTGAGGAAGAGCAGCTGCCCCGGCGCGAGCCGCGTGTCCATCCCCTCGAGCGCCCGGGCGCGGCACAGCCGGCTCAGCTCCCAGATGAGGTCCGCCTCGGCGGCGACGTCGAACATCACCTCGGGACTGCGGAGCGTGCGCATCTGACCGCGCGCGAGCGCCTCGTAGCCGAAGATCTCGCGCGTCGACGCGACCACGATGGGGTGGTAGTCCACGTACACCATGCGGTCGCGCAGGCTCGTACGCAGGTCCGCGACGCGGCGTGCCCGCTCGCGCTGCTCCAGCGACCGCGAGGCGTTGGCCGCTTCCCGGATGCCGCGATAGATGAGCCGCTCGAGCCGGATCTTCGGATTGTAGTAGAGGTGCGCCCGGCCCACGTAGATGTCGAACAGCGCGGCGATGTCCTCACCGTGCGCCTCCTCGATCTTCGCGCCGACGTGCCGCTGGAGACGCGTCGTCATCTCGGTGATCTCTCCATCCGTCGCTGCCGCCACACCGCTCGCCGGGACGTGGAAGAAGATGAAGTCGTCGTCGTTCGTGAAGCTCACCATCACGCGCGACGCACCGAGATCGTCGTCGTCGAGGAAGTCACGCACCGCGCTCGCCGTCGTCTCGAGCACCGAGTCGAGCTTCTCCCAGCCGTAGATCTCCTCGATCTTGGAGTAGCGCACGAAGCTGAAGTACAGCACGACCAGCTCGCCGCGCTCCTTGAACAGCTGGCGTGAGCGCTCGATCGCCACGGGCAGAGTTGGCAGGCCGGTGAGCGAGTCGTACAGCATCTGCTCGTACTCGACCCGATCGACGCGCTCGGCCATGGCGGAGCCGAGCCCGGCACCGCGCGCGACAGCCGACCAGATCCGGTCGGAGATCTCTTTCGGCGTGCCGGGCAGCTGGAACCACTCCTCCGCCTTCAGCTCGACCGCGCGCCGGCGCGCCGTCTCGTCCGCGCAGCCGACCACGGTGGGCACCCCACGCGCGTGCGCGAGCTCGATGCTGGAGCGCAGGAGGGACGGATCGCTTGTGGTGACCAGCAGCGCACGAACGCCCTGTTCACCGAGGGCTGCTCCGAGCTCCGGCAGGGCGCGCGGCTCGAGGCGCCAGCCGTCCAGGAGGGCCACCGCGTCGCGGACCGCAGCGACGTCGGTGTCGGTGAGAAGGATCGACTCGCTCACGCGTCCCGCGCGGCGAGCACGTGGTGAACCCGTCTACGAAGCCGCGCGCATCTGAGCGAGGTTTCGCTGCACAGTCTTGGCGAGCGTCGGCAGATCAAAGGGTTTCTCCACGTAGTCGTCCGCACCGAGCTGAAGCGCCTCGCGCTTGTCGTCCCACGCATCGAGCGCCGTGACCATGATGATGCGGACGTTCTTTCCCAGCGTGGGATGCTGCTTCATGATCCGGCATACTTCCCAGCCGTCCCGACCCGGCATCATCACGTCGAGTAGCACGACAGCCGGGCGCACCGTCTCGTATACCGCCAACGCCTCGTCGCCGTTGTGAGCGACCGTGATGGGGTAGCCGCGGATCTCCAGGTACTGCCGGATGATCTCCGCGTTGTCATGATTGTCGTCGACCACGAGGATCGGCGGTAGTCCCGCATCACCAGTGTGCACCGGATACGCTCCCGCGTCTACTGCGTGACTGCATGAGACGCCTCGCTTGCTCAAAGAGGCAAGTCGGGTACCACCTTTCGGCAGGATCGATTTGTACGGGCCCCCGGCGCCAAACAAATGTCGCGAGCGACGAGCTGGACCCGACGTGGCGAGGGGCGCCCCCGCCCGGGGACGCCCCTCTCTCAGCATGAGATCGCCAGCCGGCTCAGAGCTTGGCGGCGTGTTCCGTCACGACGCGAACCTGATCGTCGACGACCTGCAGGAAGCCTCCCCGGATTCGGAACCGCTGGCCCGCGCCGGGCCCGAGCCGGAGCTCGCCCTGGCCCAGCAGGGTCATCATTGGCGCATGACCAGTGAGGATTCCCACCTCCCCGTCGAACGCCGGAGCGACGACGGATTCCGTGGTGCCCTCGAACAGCACGGCCTCCGGCGAGATGACCGAGACGGTGAGCACGATCAGCCCTGCAGCTTCTTGGCGTTCTCGACGACGTCGTCGATGCCGCCCGCCATGAAGAACGCCTGCTCGGGCAGATGATCGAACTCGCCCGCCACCAGCCGCTCGAAGCTCGAGATCGTCTCCTCGAGCTTGACGTACTTGCCCGGGATCCCGGTGAACTGCTCGGCGACGGAGAAGGGTTGCGACATGAAGCGCTGCAGACGGCGCGCGCGGCCGACGATCTTCTTGTCGTCCTCCGAGAGCTCGTCCATCCCGAGGATCGCGATGATGTCCTGCAGCTCCTTGTAGCGCTGCAGGATCTTCTGCACGTCCGTCGCCGCCTTGTAGTGGCGCGCGCCGAGGAACTGCGGATCGAGGATGCGGCTGCTCGACGCGAGCGGATCGACGGCGGGATAGATGCCGAGCTCCGTGATCGCGCGTGAGAGCACGACCGTCGCGTCGAGGTGGGCGAATGCCGTCGCTGGTGCCGGATCGGTGATGTCGTCCGCTGGAACGTAGATCGCCTGCACCGACGTGATCGAGCCGTTCCGCGTCGAGGTGATCCGCTCCTGCAGATCGCCCATCTCCGTCGCCAGCGTCGGCTGATAGCCGACGGCGCTCGGCATGCGGCCGAGCAGCGCCGACACTTCCGAGCCGGCCTGCGTGAATCGGAAGATGTTGTCGATGAACACGAGCACGTCCGCGTTCTCCTGATCGCGGAAGTACTCGGCCACGGTCAGCCCCGACAGGCCGACGCGGAGACGCGCACCCGGCGGCTCGTTCATCTGGCCGTAGATCAGCGCGCAGGAGTCGATGACGCCGCTCTCCTGCATCTCGAGATAGAGGTCGTTCCCTTCGCGGGTGCGCTCACCCACGCCGCAGAACACGGACTTGCCGCCGTGTCCCTTCGCGACGTTGTTGATGAGCTCCATGATCACGACGGTCTTGCCGACGCCGGCACCGCCGAAGAGACCGATCTTGCCACCCTTCACGAATGGCGCGATCAGGTCGACGACCTTGATGCCCGTCTCGAACACCTCGGTCTTGGGCTCGAGATTGACGAAGTCGGGACGCTTGCGGTGGATCGGCCAGCGCGGCGCGTCCTTCGGGATCGGCGCCCCATTGTCCACCGGCTCGCCGAGGACGTTGAGGATGCGGCCGAGCGCGGTCGAGCCGACGGGCACCGAGATCGGCCCTCCGGTGTCGATGACCTCCATCCCGCGCACCACGGCGTCGGTGGAGCTCATCGCCACCGCGCGCACCTGGTTGCGGCCGATGTGCTGCTGCACCTCGACCGTCACGTGGATGACTTGTCCCGAGTCCGTGGTCGCGTTGATCTCGAGCGCGTTGTAGAGCTCGGGCAGGTGGCCCGACTCGAACTCGACGTCGAGCACGGGACCGATGACCTGGACGACCTTCCCGATCTGCTGCGTAGCAATCGCTGTAGCCATGGATTAGCCCTGGAGAGCCGCAGCGCCGCCGACGATTTCGGCGATCTCCTGCGTGATCTGCGCCTGTCTGGCGCGGTTATAGGTACGCCGGAGGACGTTGAGGATGTCCCCGGCGTTGTCCGTCGCGTTCTTCATCGCCGTGCGTCGCGCCGACTGCTCACCCGCCACGGTCTCCACGAGCGCGCGGTACACGGAGTTGCGCACGTAGGAGGGAAGCAGCTCGGTGAGAATGGCTTCGGCATCGGGGAACAACAGGTAGTCGCGCTGCCCACCCGCGCCGGCCTTCGCCTCGGGCGGCGTCACGGGCAGCACGCGATCCGTCGTCGGCGGCGTGCTGAGCACCGAGTTGAACTTGCTGTACGTCACGTACACGCCGTCGATCTGGCCGGCGACGAAGTCGTTCATCAGCTGGTCGACGATCTCCGCCGCATTCTCCGCCGTGGGCCGGTCCGTGATGTCGGTGCGCTGCGAGGCGAGCGCGCGGCCGACGTACTTGAAGTAGCCGAGCCCCTTCTTGCCGATGACGTGCACGTCCACCTGCACGCCCGTGCGCTCGAGCTCAGCGATCCGCGCGCGCGCCTCCTTGATCAGGTTCGCGTTGAAGCCGCCGGCGAGGCCACGATTGCTCGTCAGCACCACCAGCGCGACGCGACGCGGCGTCGCCGGCTGGCGAAGCAGCGGGAAGCGCTCGGCGAGATCCGACGAGTAGAGGCTCGAGATCACGTCGGTGAGCGCCGTCGCGTACGGTCGCGCGGCGACGACGCGGTCCTGCGCACGCTTCATCTTCGAGGTCGCCACCATCTCCATCGTGCGCGTGATCTTGCGCGTGTTCTCGACGGACTTGATGCGCCCCTTCAGCTCGCGACCCTTAGCCATGCTTCCTCAAACTATGATCCGAGTAGTGATTAGAGGCTGGCGGCCGTGAAGGAGGGCTTCGCCGAGGTGGCGATCTTCTTGTACGCCTCGAGGGCGGCCTTGAGATCGCCCTCGATCTCCTTCGAAAGCACCTTCTCCGAGCGGAGCCGCTCGCCGACCTGCGGATACTGCGCGCCGACGAACTCGTGGAAGCCGCGCTCCCACTCGCGGATCCCGCTCACGTCGACGTCGTCGAGGAAGCCGTTCGTCACGGCATAGATGCTCATGACCTGCTGCTCGACGGGCATCGGCGCGTACTGGCCCTGCTTCAGCACCTCGACCGTGCGCGCGCCGCGCTCGAGCTGTCGCTTCGTGGCCGCGTCCAGATCGGACGCGAACGATGCGAACGCCTCGAGCTCGCGATATTGCGCGAGGTCGAGACGGAGACGTCCCGCGACGGAGCGCATCGCCTTCACCTGCGCCGAGCCGCCGACGCGGCTCACCGAGATGCCGACGTTCACCGCCGGCCGAACGCCCGCGTAGAACAGATCGGCCTCGAGGAAGATCTGCCCATCGGTGATCGAGATGACGTTCGTCGGGATGTACGCCGAGACGTCGCCGGCCTGTGTCTCGATGACCGGCAGCGCCGTGAGCGAACCGCCCGGCTTCAGGATGTTGACGCCGTCGACGACCTTCGGGTCGTTCGAGAGCTTCGCCGCGCGCTCGAGCAGGCGCGAGTGGAGATAGAACACGTCGCCCGGGAACGCCTCGCGTCCCGGCGGGCGGCGCAGCACGAGCGACAGCTGACGGTAGGCGGCGGCCTGCTTGGAGAGATCGTCGTACACGCACAACGTGGCCTGGCCCTCGTTGTACATGAAGTACTCGGCCATCGCGCATCCCGTGTAGGGAGCGATGTACTGCATCGGCGCGGGATCCGAGGCCGACGCGACGACGACGATCGTGAACTCCATCGCGCCCGCGGCGGTGAGTCGCTCGACGACCGAGGCGACGGTGGACGCCTTCTGGCCGATCGCGACGTAGACGCAGGTGACGCCCTGACCCTTCTGGTTGATGATCGTGTCGACGGCGATGGCGGTCTTGCCCGTGCCGCGATCGCCGATGATCAGCTCGCGCTGTCCGCGTCCGATCGGGATCATCGAGTCGATTGCCTTGATGCCCGTCTGCAGCGGCTCCTTCACCGGCTGGCGCACGATGATGCCGGGCGCTTCGCTCTCGACCTTTCGCGCGTGACGCGCGTTGATGTCGCCCTTGCCGTCGATCGGACGCCCGAGCGCGTCCACGACGCGCCCGACGAGCTCGGGCCCGACCGGCACCTCGAGCACTCGGCCCGTGCGGCGCACCTCATCGCCCTCCTTGAGCTGGAGGTAGTCGCCGAGGATGACGGCGCCGATGTTGTCCTCCTCGAGGTTCAGGGCGAGGGCGGTGACGGTGTTCCCCGTCTCACTCGAAAGCACCTCGAGCATCTCGCCCGCCATCGCCTTCTGCAGGCCATAGATGCGCGCGATCCCGTCCTTCACCTCGAGGACGGATCCGACCTCTTCGACGTCGAGCTCGTGAAGGTCGGCAGCTTCGATCTCCCTGAGGAGAATGTCCTTGATCTCACCGGGGCGGAGCGTGGTTTCGGTAGCCATACGAGTGGTCGGAAAGGAGCGACAGGAGCGCGGCGGGTCTAGCTTGTGAAATTTATCACAAGGCGGGAGCAGAAGCAACTCTCGCCCTTGCGGGCGCTTCTGGGCCGGACTGCCAGGTTTGGATCACGCGCCAGCAACTGATGGGCCTAAGATGTCTTCCCATGTCATCCGGCCTTCGGGATCTCAGGGTCTGGCAGGAGGCGGTCGCGCTGGCTGCCGACGTCGTTCGCGCCGTTCGCCCATCGATCCGTCGTGAAACGAAGGTCGTCTCCGACGCCATCATGACGACCGCACTCTCCGTCGCCTCTCACATCGCCGACGGGTTCGCGCGGCCGTCGGCCGCCGAGCAGCGGGAATCCTACCTCGCGGCCAAGCGCGCCCTGCTTCGGCTCGAGTCCGAGATGGCCGTCGCGCGCCAGGCCGAGCTCTTCCCGGCCGGCTCGTTCGGTGACATCACCGCTCGCGGTGGGCAGGTCTCACGTCTGCTCACCGGCTACCTCGTCTATCTCGACCGGCAGATCACCGAGCGCGATGGAGCCGGCCCATCGCCGACGCCGTCGACGCCGCCCAACGTCACTACCCGCGACTCCGCCCGTGTCCCCGCGTGAATCGCTCGACGAGATCCACGGCGCGCAGTCGTGCCAGCGACGTCGGCTTGGTGCCCACGATGCGCTGGGCCGTGCTCGACAGATGCGACGAGCTCGCGAAGTCGAGCACCTCCGCGACATCGCGGACGTCGTAGCCCGGGTTCTTCGCCAGCTCCGCCGCGGCGATCAGTCGCACCAGGTCGATCACACGCTTGAGGTTCGGGGCGCCCTCCGCCGCGAACGTGCGGCTCAGATGCTCACGAGTCACCTTGAGCGCGTCCGCCAGAAGCTGAGTGCGCACGGGACGCCCCGCCCACCCGACGATGCATCGCCATGCCTGCTGCTGAAGCGGCGTGGACAGCGCCAGCTCCTCGGGCGGATCGTACAGCGCGACGGCGAATCGCGTCGAGAACGCCTGCCGAAGCACGAGATGGCGCAGCACCGTATCGTCGACCGATTCCACGAGCACGTCGGCGAAGTCGAGCGCGGCGCATTGCGCCAGCGCGGGCGACTCGGAGGCGCGCAGCGTCGTCAGCCCGAAGAACGGTACGCTGGGGAACTCGCGCGCGAGCCTTGCCGCGCGCCACGTTTCCTCCCCGGAGCCGGCGAGATCGATGATCGTCGCGTCCACGAGTGCGCTGCGGAACGTCTGCTCCAGCTCCTCGGGAGACTTGGCCAGCAGCAGCCGCGCACGCCGACGAGGAAACGCGGTTCGCGCCACGGTGCGTGCGCGCTCCCGGGTCGAGAAGAGGACGACCACGGGAGGTGGCGCGTTGCCGCGCGGCGGCAAAGGCCGGTCCCCCGGCTTCGGAGCGATCACGACCGGTCTCCTCGACGCGGGATGTCGATCGGCAGACCGAGCTGCAGCTCTCGCTGAGGAGATGCGGGAAGCTTCGGCTCGTCCACGCTCGGCGCGTTCGAACCGCCGATCATCTCGTTCGCTCGGCCGAGCACTTTCCGCGCGTTGGCGTACGAGATCGCCGCGCGCGCGTCGTCGTAGGAGACCCAGCGACAGGCGGTGATCCCTTCCGCCTGTTGCGGATTGGTCGTCGCCTGACCGGTTTCCATGAGAAAGAAGTGACAGACCTTGTGGATCAGCTGGCCGCGGAAGCGGAAGTACCAGTCGATCGTCTCGATGCGGCCGCGCATCGCGAGATCATCGATCCCCGTCTCCTCGCGCACTTCGCGCATCGCGGCCTCTTCCGCGCGCTCGCCCGTCTCGAGGTGACCCTTGGGGAAGCCCCAGTTCTGATAGCTGTCCTTGATGAGCAGGAACAGCGCGCCCCCTTCGTGGAGACGGTACACGACTCCGCCGGCCGACGTTTCCCGCTGGGCACGCGCGCGAGTCACCGATCGCTCCGTCAGGCGCTGGCTGCGACGGCGCCGCCCGGGACGCCGCCGTCGTCCTCGGTCGGCCGCCCTTCCACGAACTGCCGCACGACCGGATCGTCGGTGGTCTTGATGGCGTCGATCGTCCCCTCCCATCGCACACGCCCCTGATACAGCATGGCGATGCGCGTTCCCACGGTGAATGCGCTGCGCATGTCGTGGGTGATGACGATTCCGGTGACGTGCAGCTTCTCACGCATGCGGACCATCAACTGATCGATCACGGCGCTGGTGACCGGGTCGAGCCCCGTCGTCGGCTCGTCGTAGAGGATGTACTTTGGCCGCAGCGCGATGGCCCGCGCGATACCGACACGCTTCCGCATCCCGCCCGAGAGCTCAGCGGGGAATCTGTCGCGCACGTTGGGGAGGTCGACGAGATCGAGCGCCTCCTCGACGCGCTGGCCAATCTCGCGTTCGCTGAGCTCGCCCTGTTTCCGCAGCCCCATCGACACGTTCTCTCCGATGGTGTACGAATCGAACAGAGCGGCGAACTGGAAGACGTAGCCGATCCGTGCGCGGAGGGCGTAGAGATCACGGCGCGACAGCTCGGGCACGTTCACGCCGTCCACCCACACCTCGCCTTCATCGGGTTCGAGCAGGCCGACGATGTGCTTGATCGCGACCGATTTGCCGGTTCCCGAATAGCCGATGATCACCATCGTCTCACCCTCGGGCACGTCGAGGGTGAAACCGTCGAGCACGCGCTTCGGCCCGAAGGCCTTGTGGACGTTTTTCAGCTGGATCATCGACCGACGGTAGTGGGCCAGGGCGCCAGGGCGGGGTTCCGCACAGCCTCGGCTCAACATCAAGAAAGTGATCCCAAAACCTCTCACGTGCCAGACCCATACCAGACGTGGCCGGCAACGCGAGCGGGGCGGCCCGAAGGCCGCCCCGCTTTACAATCCTCCCTTATCGTCCGAGGTCGCTCAGGCAGCGAAGCTGCCCAGCGCACGGCCCACGTCGCCCTCGCGCAACCGCTTGAGGGCACGGTCTCGGAGCTGTCGCACCCGTTCACGGGTGACTCCGAGCATCGAACCGATCTCTTCGAGCGTGTGCTCGCGCCCACCCTCGAGGCCGAAGTAAAGGCGAAGGACCTTTGCGTCTCGTGGCGGCAGCGTCGACAGCGCCTGCTCGATCTCGTCGGTGAGGAAACGATTCATCGCTTCCTCTTCCGTGTCGGGCATCTCGTCGGCGACGAAGCGCTCGATGAGCGAGCGATCGCCTTCGGGATCCATTGGAGCGTCGAGGCGCACGTCGCTCGTGTTGAGTGCGGCGAGCGACTGCACGACATCGACTGACAAGCCCGTGAGCTGCGACAGCTCTTCGGGGCTCGGCTCGCGGTTGAGCTTCTGGCGCAGGATCTCGCTTGCCTTGATGATGCGCGAGAGATCCGCCGTACGGTTGAGCGGCACGCGAACGGTGCGGCCCTGCCGCGCAAGCGCGGACAGGATCGCCTGGCGAATCCACCACACGGCGTAGGAGATGAACTTCACCCCCTGATCCGGATCGAACTTCCGCGCGGCGGTGAGCAGGCCGACGTTCCCCTCACCGATGAGATCGATGAGCGGCAGACCGCGATTCTGATACTTCTTGGCCACCGAGATGACGAAGCGCAGGTTGCGCTTCACGAGCTCCTGGAGCGAATCCTGATCGCCGGCTCGAATCTTCTTCGCGAGCTCGATCTCCTCCGTCCCCTTGAGCAGCGGATAGGTGGAGACTTCGTAGAGGTACTGGTCCAGGATGTCGCGCTCGGGCTCGTTGGGTGCGATCCCCGCGGGTGCCGCGCGGCGGCGTCGTGGTTTCTTAACTTCGGTCATGATGGCCTCGAACGAGTCCTACGCGTGAGAGTAGGGCATCTATGAGCAGCGACGGCCGCGACACGCGACGGCGGAACATTCTCAGGAACCGGGTCGAGCGACGGCGTCGCACTGCTTCAGTGAAGGCGAAACGCAGCGGCGGCGCATGGAACACGTGCACGAGCGAGTGACGCCAAATGTGTAGCGGACAAGTGGTCTTCTTGCCGCGTGCAAAATACCGGCCGAAAGTCGTTCCGCTAGTCCCGATTTCTTGACACCCGATATACCCTCGGCTATTGTTCGCGGTTCCTGATGGGAACGTTCGTTTGGCGTTTCCAGAGGGCCCCGGGGGCGTAGCTCAGTTGGGAGAGCGCTTGAATGGCATTCAAGAGGTCAGGGGTTCGATTCCCCTCGCCTCCACTGGGCCGGCGCAGTAAGCGGATGTTTGGCCTCGTTGGTGCGAGCGTCGCGCACTGATTGCGACGCGAACCGAGAGCCGAATCACAGCGCGAATCGTGCGGGAATAGCTCAGTTGGTAGAGCACAACCTTGCCAAGGTTGGGGTCGCGGGTTCGAGTCCCGTTTCCCGCTCTGTCGTGGCCGAGGTCGCGACTCCAGAGTGATGACGACAGCAGGATCGGTGCGGCAGAGTCGTGGCCGTAGCGGCGAGGGCGGTTAGCTCAGTTGGTTAGAGCGCCACGTTGACATCGTGGAGGTCACAAGTTCGAGTCTTGTACCGCCCATATGGTTGCCCCCGGCAGTGCGGCGGGGGCTTTGTTTTTAGCGGCTCTGCTCGCGCATCGTCTCGATCGATCACGCGTTCAGTCGGGTTGACCCAATCCAGTGCGCGGTCTACTTTTGATGTCTGCATTCGGTCGCATGCGACCGCGATGTATCGTGTCGTGAGCGCCCGTAGCTCAACTGGATAGAGCATCTGACTACGGATCAGAAGGTTTGGGGTTCGAATCCCTACGGGCGCATTTCACGAAGCCTTTTCAGAAGGCCCGAGCTGTTCGGCGGGGCGTAGCGTAGCCCGGTAGCGCGCCTGCTTCGGGAGCAGGAGGTCGCTGGTTCAAATCCAGTCGCCCCGACCATTACAAGGCCCCTTGTGCACTAGGCTAACCCCTTGCCGCGCAAGGGGTTTTGTGTTTCGGTCACCTGGGCGCACGCCCGTGCCGACCCGACCGAGCTAGGGCTTGGCGGGAAGCGCTGTCCCGCGCGGCGCGTCGTTCCCCGTCGCCGGGGGTGGCGTACTCGGCTCGGGTCCCAGGAACCAATCGGCGATGTGCGCCGCTTCGGCGACCTCGATTCCCTGCGTGCGAAGCTTCTCGGCTTCGGCCGCGTGACCCTGCATCTCCGCCGCCTGGGCGAGCACGAGCGCCGTCGACGTGTACAGCGCCGGGATCCCCACGGACGGTCGGTCGATCCAATCGCCGCGGCGAATGATCGCCGCGGGTGCGCCGAATCCTCGCCACAATGCCGACGTGCGCGGGACATCGAGGAATCCCGCTCCCGGCACTTGCACGGTGTCCCGACCCGCGGTCAGGGCCGCGGGCGACACCTTCGTCGCGAGACCTTGCACGAGCGCATACGGACCGAGCCCGAGCGACTGCAGATAGGAGGCGGTCGTGCGCGAGATGTAGAACGGCCGCACGCCGAGGTTGTCCTTGAGCATCTGCAGGACGATGATGTCGGCCCGCAGCGGCACACCGAACTCGAGGTGTCGCGGATCGATCACGGCGCGAATGCCTCCCTGCTCGAACAGCTGCGGCTCCCGCAGCTCGACGTAGTCGGGGATCGCATCGAGCTGCGCCGTGCTGAGGCTCATGATCGGACGCGTCGGCAACGGCCAGGCGCGGCCGCGATAGACCGCTGGACCCGCCGTCTCGTCGTAGCGATGGATCGGGCGGCGTAGCAGCCCGCGCGCGTACCAATCCGTATTGAGCAGCGACGTCACCGCCACCGTGACGTCGCGTCGTACACCTTCCACCTCCTGTGCATACCACAGCGGGAAGGTGTCGTTGTCACCGCCGGTGATGAGGATGCCGTACGGCTCGACCGAGTTGAGGATGTCGCGCGCCCACTCGCGCGTCGCCCACTCGCCAGCGCGCGAGGCCGCGCGCCAGTTGCCGATGAGGGGAAGCAGGCCGAAGGCGAGGATCGGCGCCGTGGCCATCCAGCGCGGCGCCCGTCCGGCGCGCTCGGCAACGACACGCCACACGGCGACGAGTCCCAGCGCGGCCCAGACGCTCCAGGCCGAATAGCTCCACAGGTAGAAGTAATCCCGATCGCGCACCTCGCGCTCGACACCGGACAGCTCGGGCGCCTGTGACGCGCCGTACTTGAAGTTCATGTAGTAGACGAGCGCGAACGTGACGGTGAACACGAGCGGGCCGAAGAACCAGAACGATGCGCGGTCGCGCCGCCAGTGCATGACACCACCAGCGATCCCCAGCCCGAGGAAGAGCACCGCGAGTGCGGTCTGCAGCGGACCCTGCGTCCCGTGCGGATCGCGCAGCCATTGCCACTCGAAGTACAGCCACCACATCCCGAGCTGTGCGGAGAAGGGCGCCTGACGTTCCGAGAGATTCGGCTTTCCGTACTGATCGCGATTGACGTTCGCCATCAGCCGGTGCACGGTCTTGTCGGAGAAGGTGCACGCGACGGCGATGCGGTCGCTGCACCCGGTCGGTTCCCCTTCGTTCAGCGCCGGATGGTGGGCCGCACGAATCGGCTCGAATGCGAACGGCGTGAGCCCGAGCGCGAGTGCGAGCAGCGCGCTCGCGATGAGTCGCCAGCGCAGCATGGTCCTGGGTCGACGGACGATCACCGCGGTCGCCACCGCGGGCCCCACGAGGAAGCCGGCGGGATGATTGGTGTATCCCAGTCCAATCAGATAGGCGATGAGCACGAGGATGCGGTCGGCGCGACGTCCGTCGGGATCGTCGCACCAGAGCACCGTCAGCCACGAGACAACCGCGAAGAACGCGAGAGAGACGGTATAGACCTTCTCGTTCACTACGCTCTGATTCCACACCGTGAACGCCGTCGCGCTGAGCACGGCCGCCAGCACGGATCCGGCGCGACGCACCCACGCCACGGCGATCCACTGGGCGAGCACGCGTTCCGCGACGAGAAACCAGATTCCGGCGGCCAGCGCACTGCACACGGCGGCGAGGAGATTCACACGGTACGCGACGCCGCCGACCGGCAGCAGCGAGGCAACGCGCCCGAGCAACACGAAGAGCGGATTGCCCGGCGGATGCGGGATGCCGAGCGTGTACGCTGCCGTGATGTATTCGCTCGCATCCCACATCGCGGTCGTCGGCGCGAGAGTGACGACGTAGAGCGCAAGGACGACCAGCGCGGTGAGTCCGGCGGCACGATAAGAAGGTCGAAGGTCGCGCGTGGAATTCGGAGCGGTCATCTCAATCCGCGAGCAGCGCGGCGGGAACGAGGATCACGTAGCCAGCAACGAGCGCGAGCGGCGCGACCACGAGTCCGCCGCGGACGAGATCGACGTAGCCGATGGCGACGAGCAGGGCCGCTGCGGCGCGCACGGTGCGCGCCCGCGCCGAGGTCACGTGCGGAGAGCGTTGCATGAGTCTCTTCGGAGAGCGTGACGGGCGCGCAGGGCACCCGCTCGATCAGTTGGAAGTGCGGCTCAGACTGAGCAGCGAATACACGCGCCCATCCGCTCCCTGCACCGAGCGTCCCCCGCGCGGGTCGGGGACCCAGCGCGTGCCGTCGACGACGAATGCGTAGCGGTGCTGGCCGTCATGGAGTGCCAGCGTCACCGACCATCTCCGCGACCGCTCGTCGCGCGTGAGCTGTGTCGCGTCGGCGTCCCATCCGTTGAAGTCGCCGGCGACGGCGACACGTCGTGCCTCGGGTGCGTCGAACATGAGGCGCACCAGCCGCAGCGTGTCGCGCAGTGTCGAGACGACCGTGTCTCCGATCACCACGGGCGAGATCCCCTCGCCGCCGGGACGCGACGTGGGTGCGACCAGCGACAGCGTGGAGAGCCCGCCGATACCGGCCGCGAGCGAAAGGCCCACGATGGAGTTCCGGCCGAGGCGATGCCACGGGTCCGCGCGCCGACGCACCGGATGCCCGGTCACAGCGGCGGCACGTACGCGCTCCATCACGATCCGCCGCGCACGCTCGTCACTGCCAAGCGGCACGTCGGCGCGCAGCGCCCGCGCGACCCGGCGCTCGAACCAGTCAGACACTTGGCACCTCCTGCAGGAGCGCGCGCAGCCGCGCGAACGCGCGCTGGACTCGCATCTTGAGCGCCGACTCGCCGGCGCCGGTGATCCGGGACATCTCTTCGTAGGTCAGGTCGTCTGCGTACTTGAGCACGATGGCCTCGCGTTGCTCGGCTGGCAGCCGCTCGAGCACATGCTCGAGCTCCGCCCAGGTTCCATCATCCGACTCGGCGGCCACGACGAACTCGAGTCGGCGCGGATCCAGCTCGGCGAACACCGCGTCACGCCGCTTCGTCCGCGCCAGCACCGTGCGACACTGGTTCACCAGGATGCGCGTGAGCCAGGCGGAGAAGCGCTCGCGGTCCTCATAGTCGCCCAGCGCCTTGAAGGCCCGCAGGAACGCGTCCTGGATCGCCTCCTCTGCATCCTCGCGGTTGCCAAGGATGCGAAAGGCGATGCGGGTGCACCGCGCATAGTGCCGATCGACGAGGCATGAGAACGCCTCGACGTCTCCGTCGAGCACCTGCTGGATGATGACGCGATCAGTCATGGCTGCCCCCAACAACTCGCCGGGATGGGCGAATCGTCACACACCGCGCATCGACGCCGCGTCGCGCGCTCATCCGTCGGCCAGCCTCGCGACAGACCGCCTGTCGAGGCGTCGCTTGAGCCATCCCCCGAGACGTGACCGCGCCGCGACGGGCCCCCAGCGCACGAGGGCTTGCCCGTCTCCCGTGTCCAGCAGACAGGGAGGACGCACGCGAAGCGCGGAAAGGTGACGGTGACGGGCACCGAGCTGCCGCCGGATCTCGTCCTCGAGCAGCTCACCATGACGCCGCGGATCGATGGAAGCGGCTGCCTCCACCGACGCACAGTCGCCCGCCGCCCAGATCGGCGCTCCCGATCGAGCGCGCAGTCGTGCATCGACGAGCAGCCTGCCCTGCGGATCGTGGCCAAGCCCGCTCTCGACGATGAGCCGCGGCGGCGCACCTCCCGTCGCCCACAGGACCAGATCGCTCGGCAGCGTGGCGCCGGAGCTCAGCTGCACGCCATCTGCCCGCACGCCGACCGCACGGGCGCCGAAGACGAAGCAGACGCCAACGCGCTCGAGGGCGCGATGCGCGAGCTCGCGACACGACGCGAGATCGTCCAGCACGTGGGGCGCTGCATCGACGATGGTCACGACGCCTCGGCCTGCGCGGGCGCGCAGCAGCCGTTGCAGTGCGAACGCGCATTCCACTCCTGTGCTGCCTCCGCCGACGATGGTGCATCGAACAGGGTCCGACCCATCGGCGAGACGCGCCTCGATTGCGCGGCCGACCGCCGGCAGGCCCGAGGCTGGTCGCAGGGCGATGGCATGTTCGGCGACGCCGGGCAGCTCGCCGTCGAGGGAACCACCCACTTCGTCGATCGAGCAGAGATCGAACGTGATGCGCTCGGAGCCGGCGTGGACGACGTGCGTCTGCGGCTCGAACCTGTCCGCTCGGGCGAACACGACGCGTGCACCGGCTCGCTCGGCGAGCGCGGCAACGTCGATGCGCGCCTCGGACTCGTCGTACGCGCCACGGATGATGCCCGATGTCATCGCAGCGTCGAACTGCAAACGTTCCGTGGAGACGAGCACGAGGTCGAGCCCGCGCACGAGTCGGCGCGAGAACGCGCGCAGCAGCTGCAGGTGCGCGCGACCCGCGCCCAGAAGGACGAGTCGGCGAAGTCGCGGTTCGACGGTGGGCGCGGTCAGCGGTCCTGCCCCGCCTCGACGGCGGACGCGTCGGCTCGCGACCAGGCGTCGAATCCGCCTTCCGCATTGCTGACATCGCTGATGCCGGCCGCCCGCAGCACGCTTGCCGCCGTCACACTGCGACTTCCACTCTGGCAATACGTGACGAGCGGCTCACGCCCGCGAAGCGCCGAGAGCTGCGCCGTGAGCTGTGCGAGCGGCATGTGCACCGCGCCGGGGACGTGTCCCTCGTTCCACTCGGTCGCGGAGCGCACGTCGATCACGGTCGCGTTGCCGTTCGGAGACGTCAGCGCACCGACCGGGCTGGATGGAATGCTCGTGACTCGCCGTGGCGCGAACGCTTCGAGCTCGATCGCGGGCAGCGCGCCGACGACGCGGTCGTAACCGATGAGCGCGAGATCCCGCGCGACCGTGTGCGCTTCGGATAGGTCCTCCGCCGGCATGAGGAGCACGAGCTCCCGTGACGGGTCGAGCACGGAGCCGGCCCACGTGAGGAACGAGCGTCCGAGGGGGAGGCTGATGGATCCCTCGAGGTGGCAGGCCAGGAACTCGTCCGACGGACGCGTGTCGACCAGCAGGGCTCCGTGCCGCACCCGATCGCCGAGCGCCAGGTCGTCGGTGTGGGGCACGCTCGGCATCGGAGGCACACCGAGCGAGTTGAGATGCTTCATCCGGGCGAAGTACGCGGGCGGCTCCGGCTGATCGGCGAGCGCCGTGCGCACGAACTCCTGCTCGTCATGGATCTGAAAGGCCCAGTTGGCGCGACGCTCGTAGCCGAGGGTGCTCTGCGGAACCGCGCCGAGCGACTTGCCGCACGCCGAGCCAGCGCCGTGTCCGGGCCAGACCTGCAGATAGTCGGGCAACTCCCGCAGCGACTGCAGCGATCGATACAGATCCACTGCGCAGCTCTGCATCGATCCGGTGATGCCCACGGCGCGCTCGAGCAGATCGGGACGGCCGACATCACCAGCGAACAGGAAGTCGCCGCTGACGATGCCGACGGGAACTTCGCTCGTCGCTTCGTCGGTCACGAGGAAGATCAGGTGCTCGGGCGTGTGCCCTGGAGTATGTCGAACCTCGAGCCGCACTCGGCCGATCGACAGCACATCGCCGTCTCGGAGCGCGTGTGCGCCAGTGCGTCGGATACGTGCCGAGGTTTCGTCGGCGCGGCCTTCGCCCGAGAGGTGCAGCTCGGCGTGGACCTGCTCAGTGTCTCCGCACCGGAGAGAAAGTCGGCGTGGACGTGGGTCTCGGTGACGAGCTCGATGCGTACGTCCTCGAATGCGGCCGCCTCCAGGCACGCGGTCGGATCTCGGAGCGGATCGATCACGATCGCCCGCCGCGTCGCCTCACAGGCGATGAGGTAGCTCGCCTGGGCGAGGCGATCGTAGTAGAGGCGCCGGAAGATCATCGTCGCATGGAGGGAGGGGGCCGTTGCTTGTGACGGCCACGGCGCAGGGTTAAATTATATTGTTCAGGTGCAGTGCCCGCGACGGCAGCGTCGCGCGAATGTCCTGCGTGCGTAGCTCAGCTGGATAGAGCGCTTGCCTCCGGAGCAAGAGGTCGTGGGTTCGAATCCCGCCGCGCGCATCCCCTGTACAACGGCCCCGCGAGCGCCAAGTCACTCACGGGGCCTCTTCGCGTCAGCCGGTGTGGTGGTCCAGCCATTGCACAGGTCGCTCGTCGTCTTCCCGCCTCGACTTCATTTCTCCCAATCCACATGGCGCGCCGGCTCGCCTGGTCCAACGTCCGCGGTGGCCTGATCGCCATCGGCGTGATTGTCGGCATCTGCGTCGCGACGCTGAGGTATGCCCGCGTCGGTGCGTTGCGAGGCGACCGGATTCACCTCTACGCCACCGTCGCTGGGGCAGAAGGTCGGCAAGATCACCGACATTCGCTTCCGGTCTCCTTCGGAGAGCGACACCACCACTCGCGTCCTCGTCGAGATGGAGGTGCTGGAGAAGTACCGGGAAGCGATGCACCGCGACGCGGTGGCCCAGATCCGGCCCGGCGGCTCGGTGATCGGAGCGATGGTGGTGTATCTGTCCACCGGATCGGCCAATGCCCCGACGATTCGCGACGGCGACACGGTACGCGCGAAGGCACAATCCGACGCGGAAGGGACGATCGGCCAGTTCGGCGCCGCGACGAAGGAGCTCCCCGCGATCATCGGAGACGTGAAGGCGATCCGCTCGGAGCTTCAATCGACTGGTGGCTCCGTCGGCGCCATGATGCGATCGACGGGTGACGAGCGCGGAGCACTTCGGACCACGTCGGCACGGATGGCGCTTCTGCGGCGCCGGCTGAGCGGTGGCCGCGGGTCGGCGGGACTCATCATGCACGGAGGGCTGGGTGGGCGAGCACGGCTCGTGATGGCGCGCGCCGACTCCGTGCGTTCCCTCCTCGGATCGTCGAGCAACTCGTTCGGGCGCTTCAAGCGCGACAGCACGCTGATCGCCGACGTGGCGGAGATCCGCGACGAGATCACGACGGTGCGCACGGCGCTGTCGGAGTCACGAGGCACGGTCGGTCGCGCGATGAACGACAGCGCGGCCTTCCGCGCGCTCGACGGCGTCCATCGCGAGATGACGCTGCTCATGGCGAATCTGAAGAAGCAGCCGCTTCGCTACAATCCTTTCTGACCTGGGGCGCTCTTGACCCCCCTCCCAGCCAGTTCTAGCTTCCCATGCCGCACGGGATCCTTCTCATCGATGCCCACCGCCCGGTGCGGCGTGGATCCCGCGGCCTCTCGCCGATCGCACCGCCGCTCCGGCCTGGCGTGCCTGCCGATCGTCGTGCCCCTTCCCTGCGCACGACCGCCACGTGAACATCGCTGAGCTCAAGCGGAAGTCGATGCCCGAGCTGCACGATATGGCGGACACGCTCGCCGTCGACGAGCACGACGGTCTCGGCCGACACGATCTCCTCTTCAAGATCGAGCAGAAGCTGCTCGATGCCGAGCACACGTTGATGGGAGAGGGCGTGCTCGAGGTCTTGCCCGAAGGCTACGGCTTCCTGCGCAGCGAGGACTGGAACTACCTCTACAGCCCGGACGACATCTACGTATCGCCGTCCCAGATCAAGCGATTCGATCTCCGTACCGGCGATACGGTGAGTGGCCAGGTGCGCCCACCCAAGGAGTGGGAACGCTACCTCGCTCTCCTCAAGGTCGAACGAGTCAACGGGGGCGAACCGGAGGCGGCGAAGGCGCGCATCCCGTTCGACAACCTCCGGCCGCGCTACCCGCAGGGACGGCTGCATCTCGAGACGCGCGACGGCGATCTGAGCATGCGCGTGATGGACCTCATCGCGCCGATTGGCAAAGGCCAGCGGGGACTGATCGTGGCACCGCCGCGCGCGGGCAAGACGATCCTGCTGCAGAAGATCGCCAACGCGATCGCCGAGAATCACCCGGAGGTCACGCTCATCGTTCTGTTGATCGATGAACGACCCGAGGAGGTGACCGATATGCACCGCGAAGTGCGCGGTGAGGTGATCAGCTCGACGTTCGACGAGGAAGCGACGCGTCACGTCCAGGTTGCCGACATGGTGATCGAGAAGGCGAAACGACTGGTCGAATCCGGGAAGGATGTCGTCATCCTGCTGGATTCGATCACGCGCCTGGCGCGAGCGCACAACACCGTGATTCCCAGCGGTGGGAAGATCATGTCGGGCGGCCTCGATGCGAAAGCGATGGAGAAGCCGAAGAAGTTCTTCGGCGCGGCGCGCAACGTCGACGGCGGCGGCTCGCTGACGATCATCGCTTCGGCCCTGATCGAGACTGGCTCGCGCGCCGACGAGATGATCTTCGAGGAGTTCAAGGGCACCGGCAACATGGAGTTGGTGCTGGCACGCGAGATCGGCGAGAAGCGCATCTATCCTGCGATCGACATCAATCGCTCGGGGACCCGTCGCGAGGAACTCCTCTTCACGGCCGAGGAACTCAATCGCGTGACCCTGCTGCGGACGTTTCTGGCCGACATGCCGGAGACGGAGGCGATCGACTTCCTGCTCAAGCAGATGTCGCGCTCGAAGAACAATCGCGAGTTCTTCGTGCAGATGCGCGAGGGGTGACGCGCGTGCGAACGATGCCCCCCGATCGGGGGCGCTGGATGGCCGTCGATTGGGGCGAGCGTCGCATCGGCCTCGCGCTGAGCGATCCGAGCGGAATCATCGCGAGCCCGGCCGGCGTCATCGTGCGGCGGCCGGGCAAGCGGCCACCGATCGCCGAGCTCGTGCGGCGTGCCGACGCGCTCGAGGCGCGCGCCATCGTGATGGGACTGCCACTCGACGGCGAGGGGGAGGACACGCCGCGCGCGACGGAATGTCGTCGTGTCGCGAGCGAGCTCGCACGCCGGATGAAGCTGCCGGTCGCGCTACTCGACGAACGGTTCACGACGGCGACTGCTCTCCGCGCGATCCACGAGATGGGCGGGAGCACCCGCGGGCGGAAGGGCGACGTCGATGCGCTGGCCGCCACGGTGCTGCTTCAGCAGGCGTTGCGCATGCCGTCGCTTGCCGCCGTCGACGACGACACACCGAATGCGGAGAGCCATGCCGAAGCGCCGTAGCCCAGGGCGTCAGGTACGACGGCTCATCGCCGGAGCGGCGGCCATCATGGTGATCGCGATGCTCGCATGTCGTGGCTCGGGCACCGGCCAGGTGCGCGTGCTGATACCACGCGGTGCGACACTGCGGGTGGCCGCCGAGTCGTTGGCCAAGGCTGGCGTAGTGCAGAACGCGACGGCATTCCGTCTGTACGGCATGATGCGCGGCAGCGACCGGTCGATTCGCGCCGGTACGTACGTGTTCAAGCGTGGCATGAGATGGGGCGACGTGCTCGACGATCTGCGAGGTGGCAAGGGCCTCGAGCACGCGATCACCATTCCTGAAGGCTGGTCACTGATCCAGATCGTGCCGCAGTTGGCGCGCGTGCTCGAGGTGCCGGTGGACTCGGTGGAGGCCGCTGTGCGCGACACCGCCCTGCTCCACGCCCTCGACGTGCCGACCCCGACGCTCGAGGGCTACCTGTTCCCGGACACCTACGTGTTTCCCGACGGCACGACGGCGCGTGCCGCCGTCCACGTGATGGTGGACCGCTTCCAGCACGTCTGGCAGCCGGCGTGGAACGAGCGTCTCCAGGCGCTCGCGATGAGCCGGCACGACGTGATGGCGCTGGCGTCGATCGTGGAACGGGAGGCACGCCTGCCGGAGGAGCGGCCCGTGATCGCAGCCGTCTACCTCAACCGCCTCAAATCGGGGATGCTGCTTCAGGCCGATCCCACGGTGCAGTACGCGCTCGGCAAGCACGTGGCGCGCGTGCTGTACAAGGATCTGGAGATCGATTCACCGTACAACACGTACAAGCACACCGGGCTACCGCCCGGGCCGATCGCGTCCCCGGGACGGCCGTCGATCGTCGCCGCGCTGAACCCCGCACAGGTTCCGTACACGTACTTCGTCGCGCACCCCGACGGCCACCACGAGTTCACCACCAGCTTCGCGGCGCACAGCATCGCGGTGCGCGGTGCTCGGCGCGAGTGGGACTCGGTGGCGGCATTGCACCGAGACACGATGCGCGCACCCGCCGGGGTGACGCCGCCCGGGCGCCGCTGATACGGGTGCCCGACGCCGCCGCGGAGCACAGGTTCGACGCGTCGAGCGTGCGACTGATCGCCATCACCGACTCGCTTCGCGACGGACCGCGCGGTCTCGCGCTCCGAGCCGCGGCGGCGGTGTTCGGCGGCGCCACGATGATCCAGCTTCGTCTGAAGGAGGAGAGCGCGCGGTCGCTCGTCGAGGTCGCGCGCACGATCCAGGCGATGGTGCCCGATGTGCCGCTCGTGGTGAACGATCGGGCCGACGTGGCGCTTGCCGCAGGCGCGGCGGGCGTGCATGTCGGCGTCGACGATCTGGCGCCCGCACTGCTGCGCCGCGTGGTACCGTCGGGCTTCATCATCGGTGCGTCGGTGGGCAGCGAGGAGGAGGCCGCGCGAGCGGTGGGTGCCGACTACGTCGGAATCGGCCCCGTGTACACGACGGGAACCAAGGCCGATGCGGGAGCGGCGATCGGAGTCGCGCGGTTCGCCGAGCTCGCGACGCGTTGCGCTCTTCCAGCGGTGGCGATCGGTGGCATCACGAGCGATCGCGTGTCCGAGCTGATGGCGGCCGGCGCGGCCGGCATCGCGGTGATCAGCGCGCTGTTTGGCGCGTCAGATCCGACGCAGGCTGCCCGCGCGCTCCGTTCCGCCCTGGACGCCAGCGGAAGGTGATGTCGGGGACGTTCTCGTCGTCGCTTCCGCTGCGGCGTTTCTGCACGGGAGCCTTCCACGCCCCGATCTCGCGCTCGGCATTCAGTACCTTGTCGAAGATGGGCGGGAAGAGGAAGAGATCGACGAACTCGGGGTCGAACTGCGTACCGCGGCCCTCCAGCAGCACCTTCCGCGCGACGTCGTTCGGCTGAGCGTCGCGATAGCGTCGTCCGTGCGTGAGCGCATCGAATGTGTCGGCAACGGCGACGACGCGCGCCGAGAGGGGTATGCGGCGTCCCTTGAGCCCGTTCGGGTATCCCTTCCCGTCCCACCGCTCGTGGTGCGAGAGCACGCCGTCGGCGAGATCGGGATAGAAGCCGCTCAACGGCTCGAGGACGTTGGCACCGACGATGGGGTGCTTGGCGATGGCTCGGCGATCGGCCGGGGTGAGCGGCTGATCGTCGCGGACGATGTCGATGAGCGCTTCGTGAATCTTCCCGATGTCGTGGAAGAGCGCGACGCGCTCGATGCTCTTGCACTCGTGCTCCGAGAGCTCGGCGGCTTCGCCGAGGATGAGGGAGTAGGCCGCGACGCGGCGCACGTGCGCACCCGTCTCGGGGTCGTTGGCATCGATGGCGTTGAGCACTGTCTCGAGCGCGGCGGCAGCGAACCGCTCCGTGGCGCGTCGAGTCTGCTCGCGACGAATGAGAATTCCTGCGGCGGCGGCGGTCGCGCCGGCGGCGGCGAGTGCGGCACGAGAGACGGTCATGGGTGGAAGCGAGGCAAGACTCGGGCGCGCAGGGGTGCGGGGTGCGAGCGTGTCGTCGGTGAAATCACGAGGGCGATCGCCTGACGTGGAAAAACGAAATGCCCCGTTGCAGACGCAACGGGGCATTTCTAATGAGGTGCCGGCGACGGCCTACTCTCCCGCGTCCTCTCGGACGGAGTACCATCGGCGCTGTAGGGCTTAACGACCGTGTTCGGGATGGGAACGGGTGTGGCCCCTACGCTCTAGTCGCCAGCGAAAAAACTCGTTGATCGGTGAGTCGGTTGGTCAGCTTGACGGTAAGCAGATGGGCCAGTGCGGTGCGCGCTACCCGATCAACCGTCGAACTGTCCAACTGACGAACTGCAGTTGGAGTGAAGGACGAGGATGGTGATTCGTGGGAGCTGGCTCGACGGGGCGCAGCGCGCCGAGTCGAGACGAGGTAATGCAGCAGTTCTGCGGTTGTTGGACTACTTGGGAGTAGTCAAGCCACACGGGCGATTAGGACCGCTGCGCTCGGAGTGGGTTGCCCCACGTCCACGGGCGGCCTATCGACGGGATGGTCTCTCCCGGCCCTTCAGGAGG
>QHVE01000007.1 GCA_003223455.1 Gemmatimonadota bacterium
CCAGAACCAGAACGAAGACAATCGCCGAGTACCGACGCGCCGAATGGTCAAGCCCGCTCCGTCGCAAGAGCGACCTAAGGGGCCCTCGCGCCCATCCCCAGGCGTCGCCATGTTATCGGCCTCGTACCCTCCTCGAGGTCCCACATGCTGAAAGTCGTTCCACTCGTATTGTTCGTCGGCGCCGCTGCCTTCGTGTCGACGTCGAGCCTTCGCGACACGCGCGCCGAGGCCGCGTTCAAGGTTCCTGTCGTCACCGTGCACGCGAGCGAGTACGCGTTCTCGGCGCCCAAGTCGATCGTCGGCGGGCAGACGACGTTCCGCCTCGTCAACGACGGCAAGGAGCTGCACCACATCACGATCCTGAAGCTCGAGCAGGGCAAGACGATGAAGGACCTGCAGGCGGCGATGAAGGATCCGAACGCGCCGCTACCGGCGTGGCTCGTGCCCGTCGGCGGACCGAACGCCGCGGTGCCTGGATCCACCATCGAGGCCACGCTCGATCTCGCGCCCGGCAACTACGTCCTCGCATGCTTCATCCCGTCGCCGGGTGGAGACACTCCGCACGCAGCGAAGGGGATGATGGCTCCGCTCACGGTCACCGCGCCCGGTGGCGTGACGCAGGCCGGCGCGTCGTTCGCGCCGACGCCCACGCCGGACGTGCACCTCGTGCTCAAGGACTACGCTTTCGCCTTCTCGAAGCCGATCACCGCGGGCAAGCACACGATCCACGTCATGAACGAAGGCCCGCAGGAGCACGAGGTGATCATGCTCAAGCTCGCGCCGGGCAAGCACGTCGCCGACTTCAACAAGTGGGCAACGACGGGGATGCAGGGTCCGCCGCCGGCCATGCCGATCGCCGGCTTGTCGGGGATGGCCAAGGGCCGCACCGCCATCTTCAGCGACGACTTCACGCCCGGCACCTACGCCATCACCTGCTTCGTCTCCGCACCCGACAAGAAGATGCACTCGGATCACGGGATGAGTACGGAGTTCGTGGTGAAGTAGTGGGGCAGTGACGAAACGCAGTGACGAAACGCAGTGACGAAACGCAGTGACTCAGTGAGGAAACGCAGTGACGCAGTGACTCAGAAACGGCCTCGGGAGGCAATTGCTTCCCGAGGCCGTTCCATTGCGTCACTGCGTCACTGTCTCTCTGGCGGTCTACGTCGCCGATACGCCACGTCCCGGATCACCAGCGTCTGCGTCCCGCCCGTCCGCCGGATGTCCCCGTACGTTCCGATCGCCGTGCCGGCCGTCCATCGCGCCACGGTCGAATCGGGCATCGCGATGTAGGGCGTCGGTGTGGAGAAGACGGTATAGCCCTCGAATTTCTGCGGACCGATGAGCTGCCGGAGATTCGTCAGGCGGAAATCGACGCGCGTGAGCACGCTGCGCGCCGAGTCGAGCCACGCCGAGCCTTCCCACTCGGGATCATCCACGTCGAGCGTGGGCGAGAAGTCGAGGCGGATCAGACGCCGCCCGTCGCGCGACTCGACGCCGCGCGCCAGGAAGCAATGACGATCCCAGAATGCCGAGTCGGCGAGGGCGGAGACGAAGAGCAGGGGCACGAAGTACTCGTCGCGACGAACCGGGATCACGACCTTGCCGGGCGCGTACCGATCGCCCCAGACGTTCGAGCTCGTGGTGTCCAGCTCCACCTTGCGCGCGATCCTCCCGGGAATGGTCGACGACGTGCGCCGCTCCGTCGTGAGATCGAACGGATACGTGCGACGGAAGTTCTCGAACTGCTCGGCGCCGAACCGCAGCAGTTCCATCGACGCCTGCGACAGTGCGACACGCGCCGGGTCGCCCTGCTCGCGGCAGCGCTGCTCGGCACGCACCACGATCTGCGGCAGCGCGAATCCCACGCGCACGAGCGCGACGACGGCCGTGTCCTCCTCGGTGCCCGACGTCGCATCGCGCCGGAAGGTCCTGTCCACGTACCGGAAGCCGAGCTGACGCACCCGCACGTGCAGCTCGCCGTCTTCCGGATACAGCACGCGGACCTCGCCCTGCGCATCGGTGAGCCCGCGCCGGTCGCCCGCGGACACCTCCGCATTCGGCACGGGCGCACGCGACGCCGAATCGACGACGCGGAGCAGCAACACGGGCGGGATGCTCGGTGAGCGCAGCCGCGGCCGCGGCGCCGCCGTCGCCAGCGGAGCGAGCGCGAGGAGCAGACATGCGGACCGTCGGTGGAGACGACGCATGAGCGCAATCATACGAAAAGCGCCGACGCCCGTCGACCCGTCGAGTGGACGTCACCCCGTGCGTGCGCGCCGCACATCCACCAGCCAGCGCGCGAGCCAGCGCTCCGCGCCGCGGAGATTGGTGCCCGCGCAGCGGTAACCGATGTAGCCGTCGGGGCGCACGACGTAGAGCCCGTTCTCGCGCACGCCGAGCCGCG
The DNA here is from genome assembly GCA_003223455.1 of Gemmatimonadota bacterium. GTDB lineage: Bacteria > Gemmatimonadota > Gemmatimonadetes > Gemmatimonadales > Gemmatimonadaceae > AG11. Next base: position 2,408 of record QHVE01000007.1, read on the forward strand.
CGAGCGCCGCGCCGGTCGGATCGAGCAGGTCGTCGCCGGCCGTCGATCGCTCGAGCCGCGAGATCTTCAACGCCACACCGTAGCGGTCGTGCAGCCGGCGGAGCATGTCCGTGCGCTCGCGCCAGTCGGCGACGCTGCCGCAGAGCAGCAGCTGCATGCACGGTCCGCCGAGCTCGCGCTGCAGCGTGGTCGTGTGCTCGCCCCGCACCACCTCGGCGTCGGGGAGCCGCTCGCCGGCGCGCGGACCCGCGTCGAGCTTCGGCGTTCCCTCGACCGCGGCCGCGCTCTGCCGGTAGGCGATACCGAGCTCCGACACGAAGCGGAACGCGATCGCCCGCAGCCGCGTCGAGCGCAGCACGGGCGGCACCGCGCGCGGGATCACGGTCCGTCGCGCCCATGCGACCACCGCGCCGCTCGACATCGCCCGCGTGAACAGCGCGAACACGCGATCGGTGTAGCGCAGCAGAGCGCGCCCGACCGGCCACCGTTCAGCCTCGTACGTGTCGAGCAGCGTCGGATCCGCCTTTCCGGCGACGACGAGCGCCAGCTTCCACCCGAGGTTCCACGCGTCCTGCATCCCCGTGTTCATCCCCTGGCCCCCGACCGGGCTGTGGATGTGCGCCGCGTCGCCGGCGAGGAACACGCGCCCCGCGCGGTAGTGCGACGCCTGGCGATGATGCAGGTGAAATCGCGCCAGCCACGCCGGATCGCGCGCGCGGAGCGTGCCCGCCGCCGCGTCGTCGAGCGCCGACTGCAGCTCGGCGAGCGAGAGCTCGTGCATGATGGGCTGGTCCGCCCCCGCCGGGGACTTCACGCGCGCCGTACCCGCACGCGTCGACATCGCGATGACGCGCCACGTCGCCGGCGTGCCGAGTGGGAAGATCATCGCCACGCCGTAGCGCCCGGGGAGCGAGTGCACCGTGTTCGACGCGAGCGGTCTCGCGCCATCGCCCGGATCGAGCTCCACGTCGCCGAGCACGAAGTCCTGAACGTACGCGTCACCCTGGAACTCGATGCCGGCCGCCTTGCGCACCGTGCTGTGCGCGCCATCGCACCCGACGAGGTACTGCACGCGGATCCGCTCTTCCCCGCCAGCGCGCTTGCGCAGCGCGACGTCGACGTGCTCGGCGCGCGCGTCGAATCGCAGCAGCTCGACGCCGCGTTCGATCGTCGCGCCGCGCGCTGCGAGGTGCTCGCCGAGCACGGCCTCCGTCTCCGCCTGCGAGACGAAGAGGATGAACGGATAACGAGTATCCACCTCGCCCACGTCGCGGCCCAACGTCACCTCGGCGGTGCGACCACCCTCGAAGTGAAGCTGGAGATGCGCGCTCGACCGACCGCGCGCCACGAGCGTGTCGGCCAGCCCGTACGGCTGAAGCATCTCGAGCGTCCGCGCCTGCACCGCCGCCGCGCGTGACTCGTGCGCGCGGTCGAGCGAGCGGTCGACGATGCGGAATGGAACGCCGAACGCCGTGAGCTGCGCCGCGAGCGCCAGCCCCGTCGGGCCCGCGCCAACAATGAGAACGGGAAGCGTGGTATCGCGCATGCCGGGAGTCTACCGGCGAGGCGCGCGTTGTGAAACGCGTCGCGCGAGACGGCGCGGCTGCGCGCTACGGCCAGCCGAGGTTCGCGATCACGACGCGGTAGCCGTCGGGATCCTCGAACGTGAGGCCGTGCTGATCCCAGTACGGATTGCTCGACGGGACCGGGCGAGCACCCGTGTCGCGGATCTGCCGGATCGCGCTTTCCCACGTCGCGCGGTCGGGAAAATAGAACACGAGCAGGTCCTCAGCCGTCGGTCTCGGCAGGATGGTGTGCTCGGACTGGTGGGTGAGCTCCAGATGGTATGGCCAGCCGGCGCGACCGATGATCACACCGTCCAACCCGGCGTAATCGGTGAACCGCTCGAGCACCTCCAGACCGAGCGCGCGCGTGTAGAAGCCCGCCGCTGCATGGAGGCTGCGGCTCGGACGGGCAATGCGCAGCACTGGAGCAGACGTCATCTCGTCGGCGGGCTCGTCTGGGAGAGCCGTCATGCTGGCCCGATCGGTGCCGCGGGCAACGCCCGACTCATGTGCACGATGGGGAAGGGCCGACCACCCGCATCCGTCGGCGAGCGGCCCACCACGGAGAAGCCGAGCGCCTCGTAGAATCGCATTGCTGCACCATTCTGCTCGTTGACGTCGACCGCCAGCGCACCCTCGGCGAGCGACTGTGCGTGCCCGACGAGCCTGCGGCCGCCGCCCCGCCGGTGATGCGCTGGCTCGATGAACAGCGCTTCGATCGCATCGTGCGCGAAGCCGAGGAACCCGAACACCATCTCATCCGACACGAGCACCCACCAGTCGATGTCGTCCGACGCCAGCTCCTCCGCCACGAGCGGACGGAGCTGCTCGACATCTTCCTCCTCGAGGAAGTGATGCGTCGCGCGCACGGAGCGTTCCCACAGCTCCAGCATTCGCGGCTGGTCGTGGAGCTGCGCGGGGCGAACGTGCACGTCGGCGGCTTCCAGAGCATCCGTGCTCATGCGACGTACCGCATGACGACGCGTCGCGCCGGATCGAGGCCGCGCCGCATCTCGTCGTCGAGCACCTCGCGCAGCGCGATGCCGACCGTGTCGGGCGCGACCGTCTCGAAGCCGAGCCGCGCATAGAAGGGCATGTTCCACGGCAGGTCACGGAACGTCGTGAGCGTCACCGCATGAAAGCCGTGCGACGTCGCCCAGGCGCATACGGTCTGCACGAGTCGCCGCCCGAGTCCGCGCCGCCCGTGCGCGGGATGGACGTCGACCTCCTCGAGATGCGCCACGGCATCCTCGTGCACCACCACGTGCGCGAACCCCACGGGGGCATCGCCCGCGAGGGCGACCCAGAGGCGTCCAGCGCGTCGCGCCTTCCGCAAGGCGAACTGAGTCGTCGTCTCGGCGAGGACGAAGGACGGCGCATGGCCCGCGAGCAGCCGCGCCGAGGCCAGCTCGATGGCCGGGAGCAGAGGCAGGTCGTGCGGGCGCGCCAGCGAGATCCGGTACGCGTCGGCGAGCTGTTCGTCGCGCGAACCATAGAAGTCATAGCCCGTGTCGGGGCCAGTAATCGGTTTCACGGGAGGATGTTCGGAAGTGGTGCTCGGAAGTGCGACCGGCGGAGGAGCTCGTTGCGTAAGACAGCGCCGAGGCGGGCAATATTCCCTCCGCCGATACTCGCGGGATGGCCTCGCGGCCACGGGGCGGACCCCCGGAAATCCGGACCCCCGAATCACCGAGCTCTGACCCGCCACACTGCGTTCCCCACGTCGTCGGCAACGAGCAGCGCACCGCGTCCGTCGATCGCCACGCCAACGGGCCGGCCCATCGACCGGTGAGCACGTCCGCCGGCGATCCCCTCGGCCTGCCGTCGGCAAATCGCACGAATATCACCTTATAGCCGCTCCTCGGTCGGCGGTTCCACGAGCCGTGCTGGCCGACGAACATCCCGTGCCTCAGTCGCGCGGGGAGCGACGCCGCGGAGTCTGGCGACCACGCGAGTCCAAGCGACGCGGTGTGCGGACCGAGTGCGTAGTCCGGGACCACCGCCCTCGCGACGAGATCCGGTCGCCGCGTGCTCGGACGAGAGTCGACGTGCTGGCCGTAGTAGCTGAACGGCCATCCGTAGAAAGCCGCGTCGCGAACCGAGGTCATGTAATCGGGCACGAGATCGCTTCCCAGTTCGTCGCGCTCGTTCACCGATACCCAGAGCGCATCGGTCTCCGGCTCCCATGCCATGCCGACCGGATTGCGCAGCCCCGAGGCGAACACGCGATGCGCGCCCGTCGCCGCGTCCACCTCGAGGATCGCGGCGCGCTCCGTCTCCTTGTCGATCCCGTTCTCGCCGACGTTGCTGTTCGAGCCGACGGAGACGTACAGCCGCCGCCCGTCGCGCGACGCGATCACGTTCTTCGTCCAGTGATGGTTGATCGTCCCCGCCGGAAGCGCCGTCACGCGGGTAGGAGTCGCGGTGATGCGCGTGTCGCCGCGCGAGTAGGGGACGCGCACGAGCGCATCCGTGTTGGCGACGTAGAGTGCGTCGCCGACGAGCGCCATTCCGAATGGTGAGGTCAGCCCCGCGAGCAGCACCGAGCGCGTCTCGGCTACGCCATCGCCGTCGGCATCGCGAAGCAGCGTGATGCGGTCCGCGCTCGGCACGCCACCGCCGGCCTTCTTCTGGAACTTCTTGAAGAACCGGCCCTTCAACCCCTTGTTGTCGTCCGGCCGCTTCGGCGCATTCGTCTCGGCGACGAGCACGTCACCGTTCGGGAGCACGTAGAGCCAGCGTGGATGATCGAGCCCGCGCGCGAAAGCCGTGACCGTGAGTCCTTCGGCGGGCGTCGGAGCGGCGCCTGCAGGCCATCCCTTCGCGTCGACGACGTGAACCGTGGGGATGAGCGACGGCCGCGGCTCGGGGAGCGTCGGGTTCGGCCCGATCCCGGCCTCCACGGGCAGGAGCGCGCCGCCGGTGCAGGCGGCCATGCACGCACCGGCTGCAACAGCGAGCGATCGCCTGGCGATGCGGAACGTGTGCATGGGACGCCAGCGCAAGAGGAAGACGACACAGTCACTGGAGAAAGCTGACGCGGTGAGACGCCGCTATCATCCCGCGACGACGCAGCCTCAGGTAGCGTCCTCGTCGGTGTCGGTCCGCGACACGGATCGTCGGCGGGCGCCGACAGCGGAGGCACGTGCCGCGCCGCGCCGTTGTAGAGCGCCCAGAAGCGCGGCCTGCACGGCTGTTCGCGCAGCGCACGCGCCAGCGAGTCCACGGGCTCGCGCTCGTCGTCGTCGCCCTGCGGGAAGGTACCGAAGTGCATCGCGATCGCCGTCGACGCGTGCAGCATCTCGAACGCGCGCATCGCGTCGCCGGCCGACAGGTGGCGCGGCGCCATGACGCTGCGCGGGCGTGCCGGCGCGATCGGCAGCAGGGCGAGACGCATCGGGCCGAAGCGATCGTGGATCGTTCCGAGGAATTCGCCGAAGCCTGTGTCGCCGGCGAAGTAGACTGGCCCCGACCTGCTCTCGATGACGAAGCCGAGCCACAGCGTGCGCCACTTGTCCGTGATCCACCGTGCCGACCAGTGCTGCGCGGGTACGCCCGTGAGTCGAACGCCCTTCGCGAGGGGAACGGACTGCCACCAGTCGATGTCCTGCGCGCCCGGAATGCCGTGGCGCTCGAGAAACCTCGCGTTGCCGAGTCCCGTGACGATGCGCGGATGAAACGTCGCCACCAGCCGACGGAGCGTCGGCAGATCCATGTGATCGTAGTGGTTGTGGCTCAACAGCACGACATCGATCGGCGGCAGGTCCTCGAACCGGATTCCCGGTGGCGCATGGCGCCTGGGTCCCGCCCAGCGCACCGGACTCGCGCGCTCCGACCAGATCGGGTCGGTGAGGATGTTGAGGCTGTCCATCTGCACGAGCAGCGTCGCGTGATTCACGAACGTCACGCGCAGCTCGCCGCCTCCGACGCGCGGCGGCGGCGTGTCGAGCGGCGCGTCCACCCACTTCGGCCACACTCTGCGGTTGCCGGAGAGTCTGCTCGCGGCGCGGCGCAGCGCGTCGTCGAACATCGCATCGCGAAGGCGTGAATGGTTGTAGAAGCGCCGGCCGTCGAAGTGGTCGGAGGTCGGGCCGTGATAGGCCGGGGCGACGATTCGCGCGCAGCCGCCGACGAGGAGCGCGAGCGCAGCGACGAGCGAGCCGCGACGGACCGTCAGGGCTCGCGCGGCCACGAGCACCCTCGCGCCACCGGCGCGCCCGCCTCGGGCACCCAGCGCGCGTCACCATTGCGGAGGGCCCAGAAGCGCACCTCGCAGGGACGTGCCTTGCCGATCGCCAGCGCGAGCGAGTCCACCGGGTCGCGCTCCGCGTCGTCGCTCTGCTGGAAGGTGCCGAAGTGGAAGCCGATCGCCGTGGAGGCGCCGAGCACCTGATACGCGCGCACGGCTTCGCCGGCCGACATGTGCCGCGGCGCCAACGCGGCTCGCGGCCGCAGCGGGGCGATGGGCAGCAGCGCGAGCCTCGGCGCACCGAACCGCTCGCGGATCGTCTCGAAGAACTCGCCGTAGCCCGTGTCGCCGGAGAAGTACACCGGGCCGGACGGGCTCACGATGACGAACCCCAGCCAGAGCGTGTTCATCCTGTCGAAGATCGATCGCGCGGACCAGTGCTGCGCCGGCACGCCGGCGATGCGCACGCCGTTCGCAAGGGCGACCGACTGCCACCAGTCGATGTCCTGCGCGCCGGGAATACCATTTCGCTCGAGATACTTCGCGTTCCCGAGTCCCGTGATGATCCGCGGATGAAACTTTGCCGCCAGCCCTCGAAGGGTCGGCAGGTCCATGTGATCGTAGTGATTGTGACTCAGCAGCACGACATCGATCGGCGGCAGGTCCTCGAACCGGATGCCTGGCGGGCGATGGCGTCGCTGCCCGTACCACCACACGGGACTGATGCGCTTGGACCAGACGGGATCGGTGAGGATGTTGAGGCTGTCCATCTGGACGAGCAGTGTGGCGTGATTCACGAACGTCACGCGCAGCTTCCCCCCTCCGACACGCGGCGGCGGCGTGTCGAGGGGCGCGTCCCACCACTTCAGCCATCCGCCCCGTTCCCGCTTCGCCGTGCGCTCGGCCTTCCGCAACACATCGTCCAACTGCTGGTCATGGACGCGCGCGGGGTTGTGGAAGTGCCGCCCATCGAAGTGATCGGTGATCACCCCGTGAAAGACCGGCGCAGCAAGGCTCGCGCACCCGGCGAGGCCAAGAGCGAACGCAAGCGTAGCCAGGCGCGGCGGGCGTATGGTCGTCAGTCGCACATCGATACGAGGCAGTTTCTACTCCAGGATCGCACGGTGCGCGCCACATGCTCGCGCGCGGGTGCAGCGTGCTTCCGTGCCAAACTGCCCCGTCCGCCCTCCCCCGCACCATGCGCGACTGATATCGTTGCCGCGTGTCCCTCCGCCGTGCCTGCTGGTCCATCGCCGCGCTGATCGCGTTCGCGCCAGCGCGCCTCGTCTCGCAAGACGCGCGACCCGCAGTCGTCGCCGGTCGCGTGCTGGTGCGCGCCGATACCGCCGCGACGGTGCCGGCGAGCGGCGTTACGGTCGGCGTCGTCGGCACGTCGATCGTCGCCACCACGGCGGCCGATGGACGGTTCGTGCTCGCGTCGGCGCCCACGGGTGCGCGGACGCTCCGCATCCGACTGCCCGGGTATCGCACGACCGACCGCGCGCTCCGCCTCGTCGGCGGCGACACCGTGCGCGTCGACGTCGTGCTCGAGCGCAGCGTGCAGCTCCTCTCGCCCGTGCGCACCGATGCGCGGCGCATCGAGGCGGAGCTGTTCCAGACGAGGCCGAACATCTCGACCGTCGTCATCGAGGCGCAGGCGATGGCGGGCGTGCCCAGGGTCGGGGAGGCGGATGTCGTGCGAGTCGTGCAGCTCATGCCCGGCGTCGTCGCACGCAATGATTTCAATACCGGGCTGACAGTTCGCGGTGGCGAGGCCGACCAGAACCTCGTGCTGCTCGACGGGTTCACGCTCTACAATCCGTTCCACCTCGGCGGGCTGTTCAGCACGTTCATGGACGCCACGGTGGGCGGCATCGAGCTGCTCACCGGCGCGTTCCCCGCGCGCTACGGCGGCCGGCTGTCGAGCGTGCTCGACGTGCGATCGGCCGAGGACTTCCGTCCCGGCGTCCACACCACGGCCGATCTGTCCGCGCTCGGCGCCACGGCGCGATTCGCCGGAGGGTTCGGGGGCGGCAGCGGCGCGTGGAGCATCGCCGGACGCCGCACGTACGCCGACGCGATGCAGTCCATCTTCACCGACGACGTCTTCCCCTACCACTTCCACGATCTCCAGGGTCACGCGACGTACGCGCTCGCCAACGGCACGCGCATCTCCGTCACGGCGTACCAGGGGAGAGACGTGCTCGACGCGGACCTCGCCTCCTTCGAGGCCGATTCGATTCGCGTCAAGTCGAACCGCGGTCGCTGGGCGTTCGACTGGGGCAACCAGCTCCTCGGCGTCGTCGTGGCGAAGGATCTCGGCGCGCGCACGACGATCGAACAGCGGCTGTCCACCTCGGGCTTCACGACGCGCCTCGATCTCGGCAGCGGTGCCTCGACGCAGCGCAGCGAGGTGCGCGACATCAGGGCGGCCGGTTCGCTGCGCGTCCGTGGCGACGTGCACGACGGCGCGATCGGCTACGAGCTCGTGGCACAGCGCATTCGCTACGCGTCGGGGTCGCCGCAGACGGAGACGACGCTGTTCGATCTCACGCAGCGGCCGGTCACCGCCGCGCTGTGGCTCGACGATCTCTGGCAGCTCTCGCCGCGGTGGCTCCTCGAGGGAGGGCTGCGTGCCGAAGCGCTGAGCGGACGATCGTGGGCGGCGCTGTCGCCCCGGGTGTCGCTCAAGTACTTCGTGTCTCCGCAGCTCGCGCTCACCGCTGGTGCCGGCCGCGTCACGCAGACGATGCAGTCGCTCGCCGGCGACGGTGCACTGCGCTACTTCGACGTCTGGCTCGCCAGCGACTCGTTCATCCCCGTCAGCACGGCGTGGCACTGGGTGGCGGGCGCCGAGCGGCGCATGGGCGACGCCGGCTCGGTGCGCATCGAGGGATTCGTGAAGCGCTACGATCGCGTGCTCGAGGCGGATCCGTCGGAGGATCCCCAGGTTCGCGGCGACGAGTTTCTGTCGGCGACCGGGCTCGCGTATGGAGTCGACATGATCGCCCGCTGGCAGCGGAGGAGCGGCGCATCCGGGTGGATCACCTACACCTACGGCGTGAGCCGGCGCGCGCGCGACGGGCGCACCTGGGCGCCGGGAAGCGACCGCCGACACGATCTGAACCTCGTCGCCACACGACCGCTCGCGAAGTATCGCCTCGGCGCGCGATTCAATTTCGCGACGGGCACGCCGTACACGCCGATCGTCGGCGGCGTCACACGTCGCGTCTACGATCCGTCGCTCGACCGGTGGGGCACGGGCGACCCCGAGATCCTCATCGAGTCGCTCGGCGGAGCGCACAACAGCAAGCGTTTTCCCGTGACGCATCGCCTCGATCTCGACGTGTCGCGTGAGCTCGTGGTGCGCGGCGCGACGGTGGCGCCGTACATCAGCGTGGCGAACGTGTACAACGCCAGGAACGTGTTCGTGTACCTCTACAAGTACTCCACCGACGTCCCCACGCGACGCGCCATCTCGCAGTTCCCCATCCTGCCGAGCGCGGGGGTGCGTGTTGCGTTCTGATCGAACGTCGCGACTCGTCGCCGCGATGAGCCTCGTCGTGCTCGTCGTGGCGTGCGAGATCGAGAAGGTCGAGATCCCGCGCCCCGATCGCGCCCTCGCCCTGCACGGCGTATTGAGCGCGAGCGCGTACAGCCAGGTCGTGCTCCTCGAGCGCACGCGCAATGGCTCCGTGAGCGTCCGCGCGCCGTCGTTCGACCTGGAGGATCCGCTCGGGAGCGACTCCGGCATCGCCGAGCCGGACGCGATCGTCACGCTCACGACGCCGAGCGGCGCCACGCTCGTCGCGAAGGAGGACATCACGGAGCTGTTCGGTACGGGAAGCGGCGTGTATCGCTTCTCCCTGTCGGGCTCCGCGCTCGAGCGCAACGGAACGTATCGGCTGTCGGTGCTCACGCGCGCCGGCGAACAGCTCGCCGCCGAGACGATCGTTCCGGGCGGCGTGGCGGCCGTCACCGCCGAGCCGCGGACCTTCGACCGCGCGACCGACGAGATCGTCCTCGAGTGGCCGGAGAGTCGGAGCGCGCGCAGCTACCTCGTGCGCATCGAGACGCCGTTTGGCCCGCGCAGCTTCTTCACCGACGGCACCCGCGTGCGCCTCGGCGGCGATCTGCGAAACAGCGATGCGGATGGTCTGCCGCGCGTCTTCATTCCCGGCTTTCCGCAGGCGGTGACCGTGTCGGCGGTGGACTCGAACTACTACGACTGGTTCCGCAGCCACAACGACGCACTCTCCGGCACCGGCCTGCTCAACCGCGTCCGTGGCGGGCTCGGCGTGTTCGGCTCGCTGGTCCGGCTTCGACTGCTCGACCTGAACGTCGTTGCCCCGCAGCGGGAGGCCGCGGCGGGAACGTTCCGCTTCGTCGGCACCCCCGCCGAGGTGAGCTCCACGCGATATCTCTCGCTGGAGCTGTACGTGGAATCCGCCGCGGCGCGGGGCGACCAGCCGGACGCGCTGACCGGGCGAGCGGTGAAGCGACTGTCGCTCGGCGAGGCAGGATGTGGTCTGTGCGGCGTCCTCGGCTCGGCGAGCAACGGCCACGTGGAGCTTCAGTTCCTGAGCGCGTGGTCGGCGCGGGACACCGCGGAGACGTTCGTCGGAGAGCTGCGGGGGGACACGCTGATCGGGACGTATCGTGGCGCGGGAGGGGTGGGGCGGTTCGTACGGCAGTGAGGTACGCCATCCACTACCACACCCGAGCCCGATTGCTCTCTCCCGCTCCATTTGATACCTCCGTTCACACACAGCGGGTGCGTGCGCGGTCGCGACGAGAGGCGTGCGCCCTGCCCAGCCGAGTGCCCACGTCGATGAAGACACGCCTTCTCTCCGCGGCGCTGCTCCTCGCCGCCGCGACCACCGCCGCCCAGAACCCAGCGCAGACCGCGCCCCTCGCTTCTACCGCTTCGCCAATGGCGGGTGGCTCAAGCGCACGAGCATCCCCCCGGAGTATTCGTCGTACGGCGCCTTCCGCGAGCTGAGAGATCGGAACGAGGGGGTGCTGCACGAGATCCTCGAGGCCGACTCCGCGGCGGTGAAGCGCCGCTCGGTACCGGCGGGATCGGTGGCGTGGAAGGTCGGCGCGTTCTACGCGACGTGCATGGACACCACATCGATCGAGCGGCGCGGCGCCGCGGCACTGAAGCCGGACCTCGACCTCATCGCCGCGATCCGCACGCGCGACGATCTCGTGCGGTCGTTCGGCGCGATCGAGGCGCAGGCCGCGCTGACGCCGGTGGCTGCCGGCTCGAGTCCGGACGCGAAGGACGCGGCGAACACGATCGCCAGGCTGTCTCAAGGCGTCCTGTCGCT
>QHVE01000051.1:0-469 GCA_003223455.1 Gemmatimonadota bacterium
CCGCGAAGCCCAGGATGGCGGCGCGATACACCCGGTCTGCGATGACCGAGCCCTCGATCGAGATCCGAGAGGGCTGAACGCGGTGCGCCCCGCTGTCGGTCGCGGCGAGGGTCGGGATCGGCCTGGTCTCCTGCGTCGACACGAGAGCGGGAAGCGAGGGGGTCGGCATCGTCGAATGGAAGCTCTCGCGGACGCGTCTCGACTCAATGCGGCGCGTGTAACGGTCGTGTCACGGCGCCCTGGTGCACTCTGGCTCCGGCAGGCGTCGCGTCCCCGGGGCCGTTACAAGATCGCAACATTTCGGCGTTGCCTTCGTGGCGCCGGGCGGGGAGGTTTGTTGCAAACCGCGCTCGACTGTCGTTCGCGTCCGCGGCGCTGCCCGCCTCGTCGACCCCTCCCCGACCATGCCCCCGCCATGATCGCCGCACGCCGATGTCTCGCATTCGCCGCGCTCTGCATCGCCGCGCCG
>QHVE01000051.1:506-8088 GCA_003223455.1 Gemmatimonadota bacterium
AACAGGAACCGTCGGCACCGACGCTCAACTTCTCCGGCGTGGTCTTCGGGAACTTCAACTATCAACTGCCGACGACCCCCAAGCCGTTCACCAATCAGATCAACAACCTGTTCGTCATCGACCGCGCGTATCTCACCTTTCGCATGACGGCGGGGAATCGGACGAGCATCCGCATCACCACCGACGTCTATCAGAGCTCGGACACCGGCGGCAACGCGTACACGGTGCGAGCGAAATACGCGTACCTGCAGTACGATGCGCCGAAGTTGGCGAATGGGGCGCAGGTCACCGGCCGAATCGGCATCCTCCAGAACGTCCTCATCGACCACCTGGAGCTCTTCTGGCCGCGCTATCTCGCCCAGGCGCCGACCGAGCGTGCTGGCTACTTCGCGTCGGCTGACGTCGGTCTCGCCGGCCTGGTGACGCTCCCGCACAAGTGGGGCGAGATCTACGCGAACGTCGTGAACGGGCCGGGCTNNNCGACGCGCGAGCGTGACCGGTTCAAGGACTTCGCCGTACGGCTGACGCTCACGCCGTTGCTGAACAGCCCGGTGTCGTCGCTCCTCCAGACTTTTACCATTACGGCGTGGGGCTACAAGGGCGCGCTCGCAAGCGCGTTCGTGAACGGCGGGACGGGACAGCTGGGTGCCGTGGGTACCGCGCTCGATCGCAGCCGCGCCGGAGTGCTGGTCGGCATCCGCGATCCCCGAATCGTGTTGGCCGGTGAGTTCACCCTACGCCACGACGGCGGCGAAACCGGTCAGAACATCGCGACGTCACCGGTCGTCCCGGTGACGACGTCCGGGCGCCTCGTCTCGGGATTCACCGTCGTCCGTCCCTTCGCGTTCTCCAGCGAGACCGGCAAATCGCCGTTCGGCCTCGTGGCGCGCTACGACCACGTCAGGCCGACGTCGAGCTCGACGGGGTACAGCAACGGGCCGGCGTCGGCAAGCGCGTATCACTTCCTCGTCGCCGGCCTGTTCTACGATCTGTCGCAGAAGGCGCAGATCGCGCTCGACTATCAGGAGGCGCTCGCAGCGAACAACGGCGTGTCGGCCGCGCCACCGGGGCAGAGCAAGGTCTACTACGCCCACTTCGTCATCAACTTCTGAGGCGGTCGGCGCTCGCTCGGGGGCACTCGTTCGAGTGCCCCAGAGCCTAGAGGAACATCCCCGTCAGCGCTGCCTTCCCGCCGCCGATCCGATCGATCACCCGCTGCGACGGCTCCGCGCCGGTATCGACGTATGTCGCCACGAGGTGCTCCGAGGCGAAGGAGAGCCGGAATCCGCTGCGGCGCGTCTCGCGCCAGTAGCGAACGAGCGAGCGGATCGTGTTCATCGCGCCATGGTCGAGGTGTGTCACGGCGTGCAGATCGAGTCGCAGCGTGTTCACTCCGTCGGGGATCTCCCGGCAGATGCGGCGAAGCGTGAAGGCGTCCGCGCCGGCGAGTGTCCCCGCGAGATAGAGCGTGGCCGAGGCGGTTCCGATTTCGAGGGAGTGCTGGAGTCCTGTCGTCACGAGAGCGAGCCCCCTGTAAAGGTGTGCTCGAATGCTCGTCGCCTGCGGCAACGGACCGGCCGATGGGAGACGACGGTCCTGTAACGGTTCGCCAGCGAAGCCGGCGCGATCAGCCAGGCAGGAGCACGCTGATCGTCGTCCCCCGACCGACGGCGCTCGTCGACTCGATGCGTCCGCCATGCGCATCGACCAGATGGCGAACGATCGCCAGACCGAGTCCGGTGCCTCCCTCAGCGCGTGAGCGACCCGCGTCGACCCGGTAGAACCGCTCGAAGATGCGCGGCAGATGCTCGGACGCGATGCCGATGCCCGTGTCGCTCACGTCGACCCACACGCCCTCGTCGGTCTTGCGCGTACGCAGCGTGACGCTCCCCTCGCGCGTGTACCGCACCGCGTTCTCGACGAGGTTGGTGAGGATCTGTCGGAACGCCGTCGGATCGACGCGTACGTGCGTCGCGTCCGGCGCGACGGCCGAGACGAGGGCGAGGTGCTTGGCGGCGGCCGCCGGCTGGATCGCCGTGAACACGTCGTTCACGACGCCGCCGACATCCACCTGCGCAACGTTCGGACGCCAGCCGCCGCTCTCGATGCGCGACAGATCCAGCAGGTCGTCCACGATCCGCTGCATGCGCGTGGCGTTCTCCCGGATCGTCTCCACGAACCTGCGACGCTGGTCCCCCGGGATGCCGTCGTCGAGCAGCGTCTCCGCGTAGCCGCTCACCGCCGTGAGCGGCGTCTTCAGCTCGTGCGACACGTTCGCCACGAAGTCGCGCCGGATCGTCTCCAGGCGACGCAGCATCGTGAGATCGAGCACCGTCACCACGCCGCCGCCCGTGCCCAGCGGCCGCGACGCCACCGCGACCGTGCGCTCGTGCAGCGATGCCTCCGCGGATGGTGTCGTCGCGCCCGCGAGTGCCGACTCGATCGCCTCCCGCAAGGTGTGATCGCGCGGGAGAAGCTCACGCGGGAAGGGAAGCGGGGTCGAGACTCCGAGCAGCGACCGCGCGCGCTCGTTGATCCGGATGACCGTGCCGCGCTCGTCCAGCGCGATGATCCCCTCCTCCAGCGACTCGAGCACCGCCGTCATCAGCTGATCATCGGCCTCGAGTGCATCGAGGCGCGTCGCGAGCTGCTCGGCCATGCGGTGCAGCGCCGTCGCGAGATCGCCGACCTCGCCCGGCGCGGAGAGCGCGGGCCGGCGGTGAAGGTCGCCGGCCGCGATGGCCCGTGCGACATCTCGAAGCTCTACGACGGGCTGGGAGATGCTCCGCGCGAACAGCGACGTCAGCGCCAGTGCGCCGAGCAGCGCCAGCAGGCCGCTCACGAGCACGTCGCGCTGCGCTCCACGCACGATCTCATCGAGAGTGCGCGTCGTGAGCGACACGCGCACGTAGCCCAGCGGATGCCGCTGCGCGACGTACAGCTCGTCGTCGCCGGCCGAGGCACTGTGGCGCCGGGACGCACCGAGCCCGCGGTTACGCGCCTCGACGATCTCGGGGCGGTTCAGATGGTTCTCCAGTCGGCGGCGCGCTTCCGGTCCGAATTCGGCGTCGCCGACCACGACTCCCAACGTGTCGATCAGCGTGACGCGGTACCCGAGCGCGTCGCCGGCGCGGTGTGCCAGCATCTCGGGATCGGTTCCCGGCTGCCACTGCAGGGCGATGGCGCGGCCCGCGCGCGCGAGCTCGTCGCGCTTCTCCTCGACCAGTCGGTCTCGCAGACGACCGCCCGCGATGAGCACGATCGCGGCCACGAGCGCCATCACCACGACGAGCGAGCCGGCGAGGAGACGCCGGGCGAGTGTCACGCCGGTCGGCCTTGCGGGACCCGCAGTCGATAGCCGAAGCCGCGTACGGTCTCGATCATGTCGCCCGCCGCGCCCAGCTTCGCGCGAAGACGCTGCACGTGCATGTCCACGGTGCGTGTCTGGATGTCCGGCGCCGCCTCCCACACCGTCTCCAGCAGGTGCGCGCGGGCCTGGACGCGGCCGCGCCGCTCGGCGAGCGTGAGCAGCAGCTTGAACTCGGTGGGTGTGAGATCCACCGGGTCTCCGTCGACCTTCACCTGATGCGCGCCGAGATCGATCTGGAGCGCGCCGATCTGCAGGCGGTCGCCGCTCGTCGCGCCTCCGGCACTGACACGGCGAAGGATCGCGCCCACCCGCAGCACCAGCTCCTGCGGGCTGAACGGCTTCGTGAGATAGTCGTCGGCACCGAGCGAGAGTCCCTGGATTCGATCGACCTCTTCGCGACGCGCCGTCAGCATCAGCACTGCGACGTCGCGGGTCGCGTCGTTCGCGCGGAGCTGATCCAGCACCTCGTATCCCGACATCCCCGGCAGCATCAGGTCGAGAACGACGATGGCCGGACGCTCGCGCCGCACCGACTCCAGCGCGTCGGTGCCGGAGCTGGCTGTCGCAACGCGATAGCCCGCCTTGGCCAGATGGTATGCCACGAGTGCGACGATGTCCGGCTCGTCGTCGACGACCAGCACTCGCTCGCCACTCGGCGTCGCTGGCGTCATGCGCTCGCCGGCTGCAGTCGCCGCGCGATCTTCGCGACGATCATCTCGATCGCCACCGGGTTGTGTCCCCCGCGGGGCACGATCACGTCGGCGTAGCGCTTGCTCGGTTCCACGAACTCCAGGTGCATGGGCTGCACGGTCGAGAGGTACTGGTCGAGGATCTCTGCCAGCGGTCGGCCACGCTTCACCATGTCGCGCCGAATCCGGCGAATCAACCGGATGTCGGCGTCCGCGTCGACGAACACCTTCACGTCGCACAGCTCGCGCACGCGTGCATCGTAGAACAGGAGAATCCCATCGATGACGATGACGTCGGCAGGCGGGACGGGCACGACCGTCGCAGTCCGGACATGGGCATGGAAGTCGTACACCGGCTTCTCGATCGCGCGTCCCTCCGTCAGTTCCGTGAGCTGCCGAACCAGAAGATCCCAGTCGAACGCGTTCGGATGGTCCCAGTTCACCGTCTTGCGTTGCTCGAACGGGAGGTGTGCGTGGTCGATGTAATAGGCGTCCATGTCGAGGAACGCCACCGACGCCTCTCCCAGCTCGCTCGCGACGTTGCGCGCCACCGTGCTCTTGCCCGAGCCCGTGCCGCCCGCCACTCCGATGATCAACGGCTTCATCGGCATGGGAAGTTAGGTGCATCGGTCATGGACGTAGGAAAAGTGGCGGAGTGGACGGGGGTGCTACAGCGGCCCGATGTCACGATCGTGTATAGGCCCCGAACACCGTCCCTAGTGTGCCGGTGAGTCCGGGGGCCGTCAACCAGAGGCCGCTCCCCGCGCCATCCGCCGCCGAGTAGCTTCTCCGAATGCGGATACCAGCCCCGTTCGTCGCGCTGACGCTCGCGGTCGCGAGTGGGTGCGCGAGTGCCACGATCGTCCCCTCGTCTCCCAGAACCCTCTCCGCGACAGCGGAGCTCGTCGTCGCGGCGACGACCGACATCCACGGTCGCGTTCGTGGCTGGAACTACGACCAGAACGCCCCGGACCCCGCCGTGGGGCTCGCCCGCGCCGCCACGATCGTGGACTCCTTGCGGGGCGCGGACCCGGGCGGCGTCGTTCTCGTCGACGCGGGGGACATCATCCAGGGCAATGCGCTCGCATTCGTTGCCGCGCGCGTCGCGCCGGCCGATGCGCGCCATCCGGTGATCGCGGCGATGAACGCGATGAGCTACGACGCGGCCGCCGTCGGCAATCACGAGTTCAACTACGGCGTGCCGTTCCTCGAACGCACCGGGAGCCAGGCCCGGTTCCCGCTCCTCGCAGCAAACGCGAAGCGCCCCGACGGCAGCTCGCCCTTTCGCGCGTGGACGCTCGTCGAGCGGGGCGGCGTCAAGGTCGGCATCGTCGGCGCGACGACGCCCGGCTCGATGGTCTGGGACCGCGACAACCTCCGCGGCCGTATCGTGCTCGGGGACATCGTCCCGGCGGTGCGCACCGCGGTCAGTGAGGCGCGCGCGGCCGGCGCACAAGTGATCGTCGTCACGATGCACAGCGGGCTGTCCGAGCCGGCGACCTACGATACCGCCACGACGGGCCTGCCGAGCGACAACGTCGCGTCGCACGTCGCGCGCGAGGTGCCGGGCATCGATCTGATCGCGTACGGGCACTCCCACAAGGAGATGGCCGATACCACGATCAACGGCGTGCTTCTCATGCAGGCCAAGAACTGGGTGCAGAGCGTCGCGATCGCCAACGTTCGCCTCCAGCGCGACGGTGGCGGATGGCGGGTGGTCTCCAAGTTCTCGCGGCTCGTGCGCACCGCGGGCCATGCCGAGTCCCCCGCGGTGCTCGCCGCCACCGCACCTCAGCATGACGCGACCGTCGCGTGGGTGACGACGCCGATCGGGCGCACCGACGTCTCCTGGCGCGCCGACTCGGGTCGCGTGGTCGACACGCCGCTGCTCGACTTCGTGCTCGAGGTGGAGCGCCGCGCTGCGCACGCGGACCTCGCCTCCGCCGCGGGCGTCTCCCTCGACGCCTCGATCGACTCGGGTGCGATCACGGCGGCGCGCATGCAGGCGCTCTATCCGTACGACAACACCCTCCGCGCCATTCGCATCAGTGGCCGTCAGCTCCGCGACTACCTCGAGTTCAGCGCGCGCTACTACGTCACCGACGCCAGCGGGACGGTGGCCGTCGACCCCAGGGTGCCGGGATACAACTTCGACGTCGTCGCTGGCGCCGACTACGTGCTCGATCTCTCGCGCCCGCAGGGCCACCGCGTTACTCGGCTCGAGGTTCGAGGCCGGCCGGTGGCGCCCACGGACAGCTTCACCCTGGCGCTGACGAACTATCGCCAGACCGGTGGCGGAAGCTATTCCATGATCTCCGGCGCGCCTGTCGTGTACGACAAGCAGCAGGAGATCCGGCAGCTGCTCAGCGACGAGTTGCGCCGCGTCGGCACCCTGCGTCCGCAGGACTACTTCACGCCGAACTGGCGCATCGAGCCCGCGAGCGTCGTTGGCCAGCTCTACGTCCAGATGCACGGCGGCGGGGCCGGCGCGGCTGCAACCCAGGCGGCGGCCGCCCCGCCGTCACGCAACGTTCAGCGTCCGCCGCGTCCCGCCACACGGCTTCGCATCATCGGCACGAACGACTTTCACGGGGCTCTCGAGCCGCGCACGGACAGTCGTGGAGTGCGTCGAGGCGGCGCCGCCTATCTCGCGGCCGCGATTCGTCGCGCACGCGCCGAGTGCGTGGCTCCCGAATGCGTCTCGCTCCTGGTCGATGCGG
Source organism: Gemmatimonadota bacterium (assembly GCA_003223455.1). Classification (GTDB taxonomy): domain Bacteria; phylum Gemmatimonadota; class Gemmatimonadetes; order Gemmatimonadales; family Gemmatimonadaceae; genus AG11. The sequence goes on from QHVE01000051.1 coordinate 7,286, forward strand.
GCGATCAGTTCCAGGGCACGCTTGCGTCGAATCTCGCCTTCGGCCGGCCCGTCGTCCGGCTGTTCAACCAGCTCGGCTACGTCGCTTCCGCCCTCGGGAATCACGAGTTCGACTGGGGACAGGACACCATGCGTGCGCGGATGCGCGACGCCCACTATCCGTTCCTCGGCGCGAATGTGCGGTACGCGGACGGCCGGGACGTACCGTGGATCCGCGACGACACGCTGATCGTGCGGGAGGGCCTCAAGGTGGGTGTGATCGGCCTGGCCTCGGTGCTCACCGCACGAACGACTGCCGCGAGGAACGTCACCGGTTTGGTCTTCCTTCCGCCGGGGCCGATCGTCGACAGTCTCGCCCGCCGGCTGCGCGCGCGCGGCGCGGACTACGTGATCGTGCTCGACCACGACGGCGCGTTCTGCGATCGGACCGGCGCCGCGGCGTGTCGCGGCGAGATCGTCGGTATCGCCCAGTCCATCCACGAACCGATCGATCTCATCGTCAGCGGCCACACGCATTCGTTCGTGGACGCAACGATCGCCGGCGTGCCGGTCGTGCAGGCGTACTACAACGGCTCGGCGATCGACGTGGTCGATCTCGGTCCAGCCGGGACGAGCCATGCCGTGCGCAACGTGCTCACCGACTCGATTGCCGCCGATCCCGCCGTCGCCACGCTGGTTCGCGAGGCCGTCGACCGCGTCGCACCGATCGTGAATCGCCGCATCGCGACCATCGCCGAATCGCTCGAGAGGGATGAGCCGCAATATCCGCTCGGGAACCTGATCGCCGACGCGATGCGCGACGCG
>QHVE01000051.1:8194-46496 GCA_003223455.1 Gemmatimonadota bacterium
TTCGCCAACACGCTCTATAGAGTCAGCGTGACGGGAGCGGCGCTCCGCGACTACCTCGAGCGCATCGTATATCGCCGTGGTCAACAGGGCGTCCACGTCAGCGGAATGACGATCGTCTACGATTCCACCGCCGCTGAAGGGTCGCATCTGCGATCCGTGACGATGGCCAATGGCGCGGCGCTCGATCCCGCGGCCCAGTACCGCGTGATCCTCAACGATTTCATGGCACTCGGCGGGGAAGGACTCGGATTCTCGACCAATGCCATCCGCAGCGAGCCCCTCGGCATCATCGATCTCGACGCGCTGATCGCGTACCTGCGAAAGCTCCCGCAGCCAGTGCATGCGCCGAAGGAGCTGCGCGTCGTGCAGCAGAGAGGACCATGAGCGGGACGGTACGAGTGTTCGTCAACGGCAAGGGCTACGACGCGGTGGCCGGGGGCACCGCGCTCGACGCGGTCACGTTGCATGCTGCCGATGACGCCGAGCGCGTGCGCGCCGGAGCGTTGCTCGTCACCGACAGCCGCGGTCTCCCCGTTCCTGCCGACACGCCGCTGTTCAACGGGGCGGTCCTGCGGCTCGTCCCGAATCGCGAACGCGATACGTCGGACCCCGCCGCCCGCTTCGACGAATGACGCCGCCTCTCGACCGCGAGCTGCTCCGCCTCCTCCCCAAGGCGGAGCTGCACTGCCATCTCGATGGCTCGCTTCGCCCGGAGACGATGCTCGAGATCGGACGCGAGCTGGGGAAACCGATGCCAGCGCCCGACGCGGAGTCACTGCGCGAGTTCATGCGCGTGGACGATGCACGCCACCTGGAGGACTACCTCGAGCGATTCGCCATGACGCTCTCCGTCATGCAGACGGAGTCGGCGCTGGAGCGGATCGCGTTCGAGCTGGCCGAGGACGCCGCGGCCGACGGCGCGCGCTACATCGAGGTGCGTTTCGCTCCGGTGCTCAACACCCGTGAAGGTCTATCGTTGGAGGCGGCGGTCGAAGCGCCCCTCCGCGGCCTCGGCCACGCGGAGCGCACCCACGGTATCGTCGGGCGCGTCATCGTGTGTGCGCTTCGGCACATGCCGCAGAGTGTCTCCCAGGAGCTGGCCGAGCTCGCGGTGGCGTATCGGCATCACGGTGTCGTCGGCTTCGACCTCGCCGGAGGCGAGGCCGGTAACCCGGCGCGAGTTCACGCGCCCGCATTCGCGTATGCTCGCTCGCACGACCTGGCGTGCACCTGCCATGCCGGGGAAGGGGACGACGCCTCCTCCGTGCGGGAAGCGATCCACGTGTGCAACGTGCATCGCGTCGGTCACGCGACACGCCTCATCGAGGACACGTCGCTCACCGACTACTGCAACGATCACCGAATTCCGCTCGAGATCTGCCTCACGAGCAACGTGCAGACTCGCGCCGTCCGCTCCTATGCCACGCATCCGTTGCGCGAGTACTTCGATCGCGGGCTGAACGTCGTGCTCAACACCGACAATCGCCTCATGAGCGGTACCACGCTCACCGACGAGTACCTGCACGCCGCGCAGTCGCTCGATTTCAGCTTCGACGAGCTCGCGCAACTGGCGATGAACGGATTCGAGAGCGCCTTTCTGCCGTACCAGGAGCGCGTGCGCGGCGTCGTGACGGACGCTCGCCCGTTCGGCACGCGGGCGGCCGCCGACGCGGCGTCGGCGATCCGACGCCGCGTCGGCAACGACGACGTGCCCGTGCTCGGCATCGTGCTCGGCTCCGGACTCGGCGGACTCGCGCGACGCATCGAAGATGCTCGCGACGTGGAGTTCGGCGACGTCCCCGGCTTTCCCACCGCGACCGTGCTCGGGCATGCTGGCCGGGTCATCGTCGGGCGGCTTGGCGGACGTGCGGTGGTCGCGCTCGCCGGACGCTTCCACATGTACGAAGGCCATTCCGCGGCGCTCGCGGGCTTCCCGGCTCGGGTGCTCCACGCACTGGGCGCGCGGACGTTGTTCGTCTCCAACGCGGCCGGAGGAATCCGCGCCACGTTCACCCCCGGTGACCTGATGATCATCACCGATCATCTCAACCTCATGTTTCGCAATCCGCTCGTCGGCGTGGTCGAAGAGGGAGACGCGCGCTTCCCGGACATGAGCGAACCGTACGATCGTGCGCTGGCGGCCACACTCCGCCGAGAGGCCACCAAGCTCGGGTTCCCGCTGCGCGAAGGCGTCTACGCCGGTCTCCTTGGTCCGACCTACGAGACCCCCGCCGAGGTGCGCATGCTCGCCACGCTCGGCGCCGACGCCGTCGGTATGTCCACGGTGCCGGAGGCGATCGTCGCGCGCGCCATCGGGATGCGAGTCGCAGGCGTGTCGTGCATCACGAACTTCGCCTCGGGTACGACCCCCGATCGGCTCTCGCACGCCGAGGTGCTCGACGTCACCGCGCTCGTGGCGTCGCGATTCGAATCGCTCGTCGAGCGATTCGTGACATCGCTCTGACGTCGAGCCGTCGAGCCGACGCGTCGCACCGTGAGTGACCTGCACGCTCAATAGAAGCGTGTAACGCCGCATGTAACGATCCGGCGAAGAAGTCGCGCGCCCTGCGTGACCCAACCGTGGCGGACGCCTGGTGTCCCCGATACGTGGTCCTGCGAACTATCGAGCACATCCTGCCTCGGCCTTCTGTGCAGGCGCAGTGCTTCTCGCACCGGATCCGTATGCGCCCTTCGACGACACGACGTCTCACTTCGCCGCGCCGCAGCCGCGCCCGGAATGTCATGCGCTGGCTCGCGATCCTGACGCTCGCCGCGCTGTTCGCCTCTCCCATACATGTACTCGCCGCGCAGGACGCGGCTCCGCTGGGCCGCGTCACCGGCCGCGTCGTGGATGCGACGTCTGGGGCGGGTCTCCCCGACGTCATGCTTCGCGTCGTCGGTACGAACGTCGGGACGACGAGCGGAGTGAATGGTCGCTTCGCTCTGAGCAACGTTGCCGCCGGGACGATCAGCATAGAGGCACGCCGGCTCGGCTTCGCCGCGAAGACGGTGACGGGGATCCAGGTCGTCGCCGGCCGCACCGCCGAGCAGAACATCTCGCTCACCGGCGCCACCGTGCAGCTCGAAGCGGTGTCGGTGAGCGCCACGACGGAGCGCGGCTCGGTCAGCGACGCCCTCGACGCACAGCGCAGCTCGACCGGCGTGGTGAACTCGGTGACCGCCGAGCAGATCTCGAAGAGCCCCGACGGCGACGCCGCACAAGCGGTGAAGCGCGTCAGTGGCGTCACGGTGCAGGATGGCAAGTACGTCTTCGTGCGCGGCCTGGGTGAGCGCTACACGACGAGCTCCCTCAACGGCGCGCGCGTGCCGAGTCCGGAGCCGGAGCGGCGCGTCGTTCCGCTCGACATGTTCCCTGCGGGTTTGCTGCAGACCATCACGACGAGCAAGACTTTCACCCCGGACCTGCAGGGCGACTTCAGCGGCGCGCTGGTAGACATCAGGACGCGCGAGTTCCCGAGCGCGCGCAGCGGCGCCGTCGAGATCGGCTCCGGCTACGCGGCCGGCGCCACCGGGCAGAACCTCCTCCTGGCCTCGACGTCCAGTGGTATGCGCTTCGCGAGCATCGGCGGCGAGCGCGATCTCCCCGCGATCTTCCGTCGCGTCGGGAACATGCAGACGATCCAGCTCAATCAGAACGACAAGAATCTCCTCGTCAGCTCGCTCCGGAACGATTGGACGCCGTCGGTACGAAGCGGCAATCCGCTGCTCAAGACCTCGGCTTCGATCGGCGGCAACGATCCGATTCTGTTCGGTCACCGCGTCGGCTACCTCTTCTCCGGCTCGTATGCCTCGGGGACCGACATCAAGGAGGCCCAGGTGCGCGCCCTCGCCGACCGTGGCGCGACGCCGGGATCGACCGTGGAGATGGACCGCTTCGTCGGCACGACGAGCAGCCAGAGTGTCCTGTGGGGCGGCCTGACGAACCTCAGCACGCTCGTGGGCGAGTCGTCCCGCCTGTCGTTCAACGGCATGTACAACCGATCGGCCGACAACGATGCGCGCGTCGAAGTCGGCGAGTTCAGCTCCGACAACACGCCGGCGCAGATCACGCGCATGCAGTACACCCAGCGCGGCGTCTATTCGGGGCAGCTCGCGGGCGAGCACCAGGTCACCGGCGCGCAGAAGTTCGAGTGGAGCGCGACGGCGAGCGGCGTGCGCCGCTATGAGCCGGACAAGACGGCGTTCGTGCAGGTCATCGAGAAGAACGCCGCCGGGCAGGACGTGCTCCGCTGGCAGGGCGGCGGGAGCGGCAGCGCGGTGCGCACCTTCTCCGACCTGAACGAGAACAGCCACGAGTATCAGGGGAAGTACTCGATCGAGTTCGGCGCGGCGGGTGCGCCAACGACCATCAGGTTCGGCGGCCTCTATCGCGCGACCGGCCGCGACGCACAGAGCCTCTCCTACAACATCAGCAGCATCCGCCTCACGGACGCGCAGCGTGAGCGTCCCCTCGAGCAGATCTTCGGTTCGACATCGGCCCGCTGTCGCAGGGCGGGTCGTACGTCGCGCACGACGGCCTCAGCGCCGGCTTCCTGATGGCGGAGGTTCCGCTTGGGACGCGACTCAAGGTCATCGGCGGCGCGCGCTACGAGCGCGACCAACTCGAGGTTGACGCCGCCTCGACCCTTGGAACCCCGGTTTCGACGTCCAAGCTCTGGAACGACTGGCTTCCCTCACTCGCCGCGACGGTCAAGCTCACCGACGCACAGCAGCTTCGGCTGTCGGCCTCGCGTACGCTGGCGCGTCCCGAGTACCGCGAGCTGTCGCCGATCATCAGCCGCGACGTCATCGGCGGCGAGAACGTGCAGGGCGACGAGAACCTCGAGCGCACGAACGTCACGAACCTCGACCTGCGCTGGGAGATGTATCCGTCGGCCGGCGAGGCATTGAGCCTGGCGGTGTTCGCCAAGCATTTCACCAATCCGATCGAGCGCGTCTTCGGCGCCGGGAGCGGTGGCACGAGCTACGTGTTCTTCACGAACGCGAAGGCGGCCGACGACTATGGCGTCGAGCTCGAGCTGCGGAAGGGGCTCGGACTGCTCGGCACGTTCTTCGAGCCGCTCGCGCTGTTCGCCAACGCGACGGTGATGACGAGCACGATCGAGCTCGCACCGAACACGGCGGCCGCCGCGACGAACCTCAGCCGCCGCATGGTCGGTCAGGCGCCGTACGTGCTCAACACCGGCCTGACCTACGCCACGCGCGGTGGCGGCACGAGCGCGACGTTGCTCTTCAACCGCGTTGGCGAGCGGATCGCTGCCGCCGGTGCCAGCCCGTTGCCGGATGTCGTGGATCTGTCACGCAATGTTCTCGACTTCTCGCTGCGCTCGCTCATGCTCGATCGCACGACGCTGCGCTTCGACCTCAAGAACCTGCTCGACTCGCCCTATCAGACGAGGCAGGGCACGGTCGTTCGCGAGTACTATCGCGCCGGCCGCGTCGTCCAGCTCGGAATCCAGCTGGCTCACTGAGCACGCGTGACCTGTTCGTGACGGAGCTGTCGTCGATTGCCGACGACAGCTCCGTTGCTTTGACACACGGCCCGCGCGACCGCGCGAATTCTCCATTCCCGGCCGAACCCCAGCGTAGAGGAAAACTCTTTGATGCGCATCAGGAGTGTGTTCGCGGCCATGGTGGCCATGGCGCTCGTAGTGGCATGTGGCAGCGACAGTGTCACCGACCCTGGCGCGCAGCCCGTGCTCGGTCTCGCGGCGACGCCGAAGGGGGCGACGAGCATTCAGCTCTCGTTCACCGGCTCCGTCGGCGACGCCAGCTACGGCGTCGAGCGGGCGACCGGGGCCGCCGGCGCATTCGCGAGCGTCGGGTCCATTCCGGCGCCAGCGACGGCCGGCACCGTGACGTGGACCGACAATGGGCTGACCCCGAACACGCTGTACCGATACCGCGTGACCACCGTGCATGGAAGCGCGAACAGTGCGCCATCCGGCGAGATTTCGGCCACCACGAGCGCGCCCGGCAACTTTTCGGCGACGCTCAACCAGGATATTGCGGCGAATCGTACGTTGTACGCCGACACTGCCTACACGATCTCTGGATTCGTCCACGTCCTCAACGGCGCGACACTGACGATCGAGCCCGGCACGATCATCAAGGGCGACTTCACCGTCCTCGGCTCGTCGCTCATGATCATGCGCGGCGCCAAGATCAACGCCGTCGGCACGGCTGCAGCGCCGATCGTCTTCACGTCTTCGCGTCCGGCAGGCCAGCGCCAGCCCGGCGACTGGGGCGGACTGATCATCGTCGGCAACGCACCCAGCAACCGTAGCGGCACGGTCAACATCGAAGGCTCGGGTACCGACGGCGCCACCGTCGTCAGTGGCAAGAACTATCCGGTGCAGTACAACGGCGGACCGGTCGCCACCGACAACTCCGGCACGCTCTCGTATGTGCGCGTCGAGTTCAGCGGTTTCGCACCGGTTCAGGATCAGGAGTTCAACTCCTTCACCTTCGCCGCCATTGGTTCGGGGACGCGTGCGTCGTATCTCGAGTCGCTCGCCGGCCTCGACGATTCCTTCGAATTCTTCGGCGGCGGCTTCGACCTCGATCACCTCGTGGCCTTCGAGACCGCGGACGACGTGCTCGACATGTCGGAGGGCTTCTCGGGACGCATTCAGTTCGTCGTAGCGCAGTCCACCTCGCAGCTCGTGCCGCGCACCGGCGCCGGTTTCTACTCGGTCGACCTCGAGGGCATCGAGAACGATGGCTGCAACGGTACCGGCTGCGATCTCGGGCACCTCCAGCAGCCGTTCACCCTCCCGCTCGTCGCGAACTTCACGATCATCGGGTGCGGCCAGGCATCGTGCGTCGGCTCAGGCGGCGGGTATGGCATGATGCTGCGCCGCGGCACGGGTGGGTACTACGTCAACGGCGTCGTGGCGCGCTGGCCATCGGGCGCCGCGTCGGTCCGTGATGCCGGCACCTACACTCGCGCCGGCTCCACCGCGACCCCGTCGGCGACCGCGGACCTCCAGGTGCGAAACGTCTTCGCCGCAGACGTCCCGCGGTACTTCCAGCCCGCCGCCGGAGGCGCCACTCCGACCTTCGAGCTCGACCTGTCAGCGAACAACCTGACCCTCAGCGCAGCCACGGCGGCATCGCTCTTCAGCGCCATTCCGGCGGTCGGCGCGACGCCAACGAGCATCAACGAGTTCGACTTCACGCCGGCGGCCAACTCACCGATCGCCACGGCGGGGCTCTCGACCTTTACCGGCGCGATCGCCACGAAGGCTGGCACGTTCGTCACCGCGACGGCATACGCCGGCGGCGTGGCGCCGGGCGGACCGAAGTGGTGGCAGGGCTGGACCGCCTACGCCCGTAACTGATCAAGATCACCTTCACGAGGGCCGGCGCTCCCTGCGAGGAGCGCCGGCCGTCGCGTAGCTTCCCCGGTATGCGCCACACGCTCTCAGTTGTCGCCGCGCTGATTCTGGCGGCATGCGCGACCCGCGACCGCCCGGGCACCGACTCCCTCTCGGCGCAACGCGACTCTGTTCGCGCCGACTCTGTCGCCCGCGCGCGCGAGGACTCGATCAATCGCGCCACCCCCGGCTACGTCATCGACTCCCTCCTCCCGCCCGAGGAGGAAGCGCGACGCTTCCGTGCGGCCTACCCCGGCGACAGCGCGATCGCCTTCGTCGGCGGGGAACGGAGCCGCGAGACGCTCGTCCGACGATTCGTCCGCTCCCTCGCTGCCGCCGACACGAACGACCTTCGACAGATGGTCGTGAACGGACGGGAGTTCGTCGACATCTATTACCCTGGCTCACCATACGCGAAAGGGCCGTTTCGCCAGCCCCTCAGCTTCGCGTGGCGCATGATCCAGAACCCGAGCGTCGCAGGATTCACGAAGCTGATCCATCGTCTCGCTGGTCACCCACTGACCTACGTCTGGCAACGCTGCGAGCCCAGGGTCGTCCACGAGGGAAGAGTCGATCGCTACTCCGGCTGCCTCCTTCGCATCGTGGACGAGCGCGGCCGCTCCGTCACGAAGCGACTCTTTGGCTCCATCGTCTCGTACGAGGGCCAGTTCAAGTTTCTCAGCTACACCAACGACATGTGACCTGAATCAGGCAACCATTCGGCGACGGGCCGGGGAGTTCTCCCCGGCCCGTCGCGTTCGCGCCCGTGACGCCGGCGTTTTCGGCGTTACGTCCTCCTTGCCTGCTCGTCACGGGACCGTATCTTGCCCGTAACGAACTCGTATCGGATTTGAGGGGCCTCTGGCGACCTCTCGAGACGCCACTCCGCGGGAGATCTTCGCCATGTTCCTCCTCGCTTGGCTCGCCACGGCCGCGGCACTCCAGTCGCCCGTCGCCACGCCGACCGACTCCGCGCTCGCTGCGACTCGGCGCGACGTCTGTGAGGTTGGACTGGCGTCATCGCCTGCGGTCGCCAACGACCTTCGCGCCGCGCTTGCGGCGCACGGTGGGGCCGTCCGATGGGATCTGCGCCGCGGCGCGCTCCGGCTCTGGGTGCAGCGCCGCCCGGAATCTGCCGCCGATGTGAGCATCACGGGCGCCGAGTGGCGACGCACAATCGCCGCAGCGGCCGATTCGTGGCGCGACGTCGTCCCTGGCCTTGCGTTCGCGCCAGAGCCGGACTCCGCGCGCGCCGACGTCGTCGTCACGTGGCAGCGCGATCTGCAGGGGAACGCCGCGGCCGGCGAGCTCGCTTTCGGCACCGCCGGTCGCACCACGCTGGTGCCGGCCGACGACGGCCGCGCCCTCGCGGCGCACGTGCGGCTCGCCGCTTTTGCTCCGGGTGGCGTGCGCTACTCCGTCGACGACGTCCGAGCCGTGGCGCGGCACGAGCTCGGGCACGCACTTGGTCTGGCGCACCACGCTGCCTCGACATCCGTCATGGCACCACTCGTCCGCGCCGAGCAGCTGACCGACGAGGACCGTGCGACGCTGCACGCGCTGTACGCCATCCCCATCGGAGCACGCTGCTCGCTCCCTTCGCAGAACCCGGGCACGTAGCGACCACCCGCACGGCCGCCGCGAAGCGGCTTTGTTGCGTTGTTCAGGCGAAGTGGTTGAGTGGCCCGTGTCCCGCTCCGAGTCCTGGCGCGCTGACGATCGCGCGGCGCACGTACTCGAGGCCCAGCTCGACGGCGTCGTGCAACGGGACCCCAAGCGCCAACGCCGCCGCGAGCGCCGCCGAGAGCGTGCACCCGGTGCCGTGGGTGCTCGTCGTGGCTACGCGTTGATGTGCGAAGCGACGCAGTCTGGTGCCGTCGAACAGCACGTCGACAAGCTCCTCGCCCGTGAGATGACCGCCCTTCACCAGCGCCGCGTGGGCGCCACGCTCGGCGACGAGCGCCCGTGCGGCGCGCTCCATGGCGGCCACGTCGTTCGGCCGATCCCCGAGCAGCATCCCGACCTCGTCCAGATTTGGAGTCACGAGTGTCGCCAGCGGAAACAGCTCCGTCACGATGGCCGAAATGGCATCAGGAGCCAGAAGCGGGTCCCCCGACGTCGCCGCCATCACGGGATCCAGCACGTACGGGGAGAGCCCGTGCCGTCGAATGCCGTCGGCCACCGTGTGGACCACCTCGGCGTCGCCGAGCATGCCACTCTTGATCGCCGCGGGCCGAAGGTCAGCCGCGACGGCGTCGATCTGCGCGCCGACGAGCGCGGGCGTGACGCGCTCCCACGCGCTGACGCCTCGCGTATTCTGCGCCGTCACCGCGGTGATCACAGACGCGCCGTACACGCCGAATCGCGCGAACGTCTTCAGGTCCGCCTGGATTCCGGCGCCGCCTCCAGAATCGGAACCGGCGATCGTGAGCACGATGGTGCGCGCTGCGTCGGCCATGAACGAAAGATGCGCCGCGTATAGACGCGGCGCATCTCATTGGTGCTGCAACGGAGTCGGATCTCCGTCAGCGCGAGGCCCTCGGTGTCGGCGACGGCGGGAGTGATCGGATGCGCGCCTTGAACTGCTGGTAACGCTGTGAGTCGGTGCTCAGCGTACGCAACACGGCGGGATTGATCTGCGCGATGATCGCCCGCGTGTTCGCGATGCGATCCTCCTCCATCGGGTGCGTCGCGAACCACCCTTCCACGGCCGACGGATTCGACTGCCGCTCGTTGAGCAGGATCTGGAACATCTCGGGGATCCCGTTCGGGCTGATCCCCGCACGTACCACGTTCTGAATCCCTTCTTCGTCGGCCTCGGTCTCGTCGGCCCGACTGAACTTCGCGAACAGCGCCGTTCCGCCCACCTGGATCGCCGCCTGGCCTGCCTGGCTCTCGCAGATCCGTGTCAGCACGCACGCGAGCGTCACGCCGACGTTCGCGCCTTGCGCCTGCTGCATCTGCTTGATCGAATGCCGCTTCACCACGTGGCCGATCTCGTGACCGAGCACGCCGGCGAGCTGATCCATCCGCTGCGTACGCTCGATGAGGCCGCGGTTCACGTAGACGTATCCGCCTGGCACGGCGAACGCGTTCACCTCGCGGCTGTCGACGATGAAGAACTTCCAGTCGGGGATGTCCGTCCTGGAGGTCAGTCGCGCGATGGAGTCGCCGAGTAGGTTGATGTACCGATTCGCTTCCGGGTCGTTGATGATCGGAAGCTGCTGATTGATCTGCTGCGCGTACTGGCCTCCCATCTCGATTTCCTGTTGCGTCGAGACTCCGCAGCCCGTCAATGTCACCGCCAGCGCCAAACCAGCCAGTTGTCGTCTCATCGTATCTCCCGGTCGAATTCGGACGACGTGCTCATTAGCAAGAGCCATTCCTTCACGGTCCGTTCCCTAACATATTGAAGTTGCTCACCTTAGCCCGCGACCTCAGGCGGCGGCGGGCCCGCGAGCGCCAACAGCTCTTCGTCGCCGAAGGCGTCCGCGCGGTGGAGGAACTCCTCGCTTCGCCCCTTCCGGTGCGCGGTCTTCTCGTGGCGCCCCAGCTCACCGACGCGCCTCGCGGCGTGTCGCTCGTCGACACCGCCCGGCGCCAGAACCTCGATGTCACGCGCGTCGACGAGCGCGAGTTCGCCAGTGCGGCCGAGACCGATTCGCCACAGGGTGTCCTCGCCATCGCCGAGATTCCCAATCGCAGACTGGAGAACATCGAGCTTGCCCAACGGGCGCGAATCGTCGTGCTCGACGCAGTGCAGGATCCCGGCAATGTTGGAGCGATCGTTCGTGCCGCCGCGGCGCTGGGAGCGGCGGCCGTGGTCGCCATGCCCGGCACGGTTGACCTATGGAACGCCAAAGTCGTCAGAAGTGCGATGGGGGCGCTCTTTCACAGCCCTGCACTCATGAGTACCTGGGCCGAGCTCGATACGTTCCGCGCCCGACAAGGGCTGACGATGTGGGGCGCGGACGCGGGTGGCACGCCGCTCGAGCGCCTGCGGCCCGCCGACCGGCTCGCGCTGGTGGTGGGCAACGAGGGAGGGGGTCTTTCGTCGGAAGGCCGCGCGCGCGTGCAACAGTCGGTGTCCATTCCGATCGAGCCCACGGTCGAATCGCTCAACGTGGCCGTCGCCACGGGCATCATTCTCTATCAGCTTCGTCCGTGATCCCACCCACGCTCGCCACGATCTACGCCTTCGTCTTCGGCCTTTGCGTCGGCTCGTTTCTCAACGTGTGTGTCGCCCGGTGGCCACGTGAGCTGAGCGTCATCCGTCCGCGGTCGCGCTGTCCGCACTGCGGACATCAGCTTGCCTGGTTCGAGAACATCCCGCTCCTCAGCTGGATCGCGCTCCGCGCGCGCTGCCGCTGCTGCGAGGAGCCGATCTCCGCGATCTACCCCGCCCTGGAACTGCTTGTTGGCGTGCTGTGGGCGGTGTCCGTGCATCACTATGGGATGACCTTCACCGCGCTGCGACTCGGCCTCTTCCTGACGCTTCTCCTCGGCGTCGCCATCACGGATCTCCAGCATTACCTCATCCCCGACGGCTTCACCATCACGGGTTTGATCGTGATGCTGGCCGGAGCGCTGATCGCGCCCTTCGTCGGCGAGTCGGAGATCTTTGCGGGCCCCTTCGACGCGCTCGTCGGCGCGTGCGCCGGCGCTGGCCTCATCGCGATCGTCGGGTGGCTCGGTGAAGCGGCGCTCGGCCGCGAGGCGATGGGAATGGGCGACCTGACGCTCATGGCCTTCGTGGGCGCCGCGCTCGGCCCCGCCCGCGCCATCGCCACGGTGTTCGTCGGTGCGACGATCGGTGCGGTGGCGTTCCTCGCGATCGTGTATCCGATCGCCATGCTGCGTCGAGGCCGCGCCGCTACCCAGACCGAGCTACCGCTCGGCGCGGGGCAGCAGCCCCTCCGGCTTCCGCTCGTGCCGTTCGGCGTGTTTCTGGCGCCCGCCGCCGCGGTGATGCTGATCTGGGGCGACCGATTGCTCGGACGCGTCTTCTTCACGCCCTATTAGACCTGCGGCGCGATCCATCGCGCGAGCAGAGGTGTAGGAAACCGCGTCCGCGTCGGCCGCGTACGCCACTGTGCCCGACCACTCCGTGCGCTAGCGACGCGTGTTCCTTGCGTCTACCGCGTTCGCGTGCTCCCTTGAGCACAAGCTCGCACCCGCGCACCTCCGCACCCGCGCATCGCATGATCGACGATTCCTTTCGTACCGAACGTTCCGATTCCGGGGCGCTGGCGCGCTTCACCCGCGATCTGACCGCCGACGCGCGTGCCGGACGCCTCGAGATGGTTCGCTGTCGCGACGAAGAGATCGCGCGGACCATCGACATCCTCCTGCGTCAGGGCAAGAACAATCCGGCGCTCGTTGGTGCGGCCGGCGTCGGCAAGACGGCGATCGCCGAAGGACTGGCGCAACGCATCGCCTCGGGTGTCGTGCCCGTCGCCATGCGCGACCTGCGCCTCCTCTCGCTGGACTCGGTGTCCTTGCTCGCCGGCACGACGTACCGCGGTCAGTACGAGGAGCGGCTCCGCGCGCTCGTCGCCGAGACGAGCGCCGCCGGTGACGTGCTGCTGTTCGTCGACGAGATGCACAATCTGATCGGGCAGGGAAGTGCCAGCGGTTCGGCGATGGACGCCGCGAACATGCTGAAGCCCGCGCTGGCGCGTGGCGAGTTCCGCATGCTCGGCGCGACCACCGATGAGGAGTACGAGCGATGGATCCTCGGCGACCCGGCGCTCGAGCGACGCTTCCAGAAGATCGCCGTACGCGAGCTGTCGCCCGCCGAGACGCTCGAGATCCTGCGCACACGCATTCCATCGCTGGCGCAGCACCACCACGTCGTCATCACCGACGCGGCGATCCGCGCCGCCATCGAGCTCACCGACATCTGGGTGCCCGATCGTCGTCGTCCCGACAAGGCCATCGACGCGCTGGACGAAGCCTGTGCACACATCCAGGCGACGGCGGTGTACTCGCCGCGGCTGGAGCAACTGATCGCTCAGCGGCGCGCCTGGGGACGTCGCGCGGTGAGTGGCTCGGCGGGCGCACGGGGTGCGGGCGACCCACAGTTCGACCGCATCGCGCGCGACGGCTTCGCTGTCCTCGAGCGGCTTGGTGCACAGATCGAAGCCGCCTTTGCGCAGCCACAGCCCGTCGAGAGCTACCCCGAGACGCGACCGCAGCCGCCGCGGCCGCAGCCCGCTCCGAACGACACGACCGAGCCGCCCTCCGGCGCCGAGCGCGCCGCGCTGGACATCGAGCTCGAGCGCCAGTTGCTCGACGAGGGAATCGTCGTGCGGGGCCACGACGTCGCCCGCGTCGTCGGGCTCATGATCGGCCGCCGCGTGGAGTGGGAGGAATGAGCGTGCGGCACGTGTGGCTCGGGACCGTGGCGATGTTTGCCGGCGCCGCCTGTGCCAGAGGGAAAGATGCCGGCTCCGGGCCGTACGCGCGCGAGGTCGCCGAGGCGATTCCGCGCATCGAGCAGGCGACCGGTCTCAAGTTCAAGACGCCCCCGAAGGTCGAGGTGCGCACGCGCGAGCAAGTGCGTGACTTCCTGCTCAAGCAGTTCGACGAGGCGACCCCGGCCTCCCAGGTCGCTGGCGAGGAGAAGGCGTATAAGCTCCTCGGCCTCATTCCCGATACCATGAACCTGCGCGCGTTTTTCGTGCGCGTGCTCACCGAGCAGGTCGTCGGCTACTACGATCCAAAGGCGAAGGCACTCTACGTCGTGAACGGCGCCGACGAGCAGATCGTCGGCATCACGATCACGCACGAGCTGGTGCACGCGCTTCAGGACCAGTACGTCAATCTCGATTCGATCCAGAAGTCGGGCTCGAACAACGATCGTCTCGCAGCGGCCCAGGCACTCATCGAGGGCGAAGCGCAGTTCGAGCAGATCTCCATCATGCTCGGCGGTCCCGATCAGATCGATGCGCGGCTACCTGGCGCATGGGATCGCGTGCGCGAGGAGATCCGCAACCGCCAGGGCGAGATGCCGGTGTTCGCCACGGCTCCGATGGTGATCCAGGAAGGGCTGCTCTTTCCGTATCTGAGCGGCGCCGAGTTTGTGCGCCGGGTCAAGGAGAAGCGCGGGAGCGGCGATCTGTTCCGCGACA
Organism: Gemmatimonadota bacterium; assembly: GCA_003223455.1. GTDB lineage: Bacteria > Gemmatimonadota > Gemmatimonadetes > Gemmatimonadales > Gemmatimonadaceae > AG11. The sequence goes on from QHVE01000051.1 coordinate 22,728, forward strand.
TTCCACGCTCCACCGAACAGATCCTGCATCCGCCGCTCTTTCTCGCCACGCCGTCGGATGAGCCGACATCGGTCGTCCTGCCGTCTCCTCGCGGCGTGACGAAGGTCTACGAGAACGACATGGGCGAGTTCGGGACACGGCTGGTCGTCTACGACTACCTGCGCGACCCGCAGACTGCGCAGCGCGCCGCAGCGGGCTGGGATGGCGATCGGTTCATGGTGGTGGAGAAGGGAAGCGACCGCGGCTTCGTGTGGGCGCTCGTGTGGGACTCGCCGATCGAAGCGGCGGAGTTCTCCGACGCGATGATTCGCGCCGCCACGAGGCGCACCGGCTCGCGGGAACGGCGAGTCGCGACGGGCGGCGCCACGTTCGCCTACAAGGGACGCACGATCTCCGTGCTGCCAGTCAGCATCGGCGATCGTGCGCTCATCCTGTACTCGGACCTTCCGGACTCGATGGGGTCGGTGATCGATCCCGCAGGGATCACCCTCGGGAAGTGACCGGTTCGTCGTCGACTTCGCCGATCGCCGAATCGTCGAGCGTCGAGTCGTCGAGCGCTGGCCCGTCGGGCGACATCCGCCGAGTGCACGCGCATCGTCGGGGGGCGCGGTGTCGCTCTGCGCGGGCGGCAGCAGGGCGAGACGGAGCACCTCGTCCATTCGGTCGACGAACGTGAAGGTCACCTGCTTCTTCACCTCGTCCGGCACGTCGCGCAAGTCCTTCTCGTTCACCTTGGGCATGATCAGCTGTCGCAGCCCCGCGCGGTACGCTGCCAGTACCTTTTCCTTCACGCCGCCGATCTCGAGCACCTTGCCGCGCAACGTCACTTCCCCCGTCATGGCGACGTCGCGTCGAACCGGCCGATACGACAGAGCGCTCGCGATCGCGAGCGTCAGCGTGATCCCCGCACTCGGTCCGTCCTTCGGGATCGCGCCAGCGGGCAGGTGCACGTGGATGTCGAAATCCTTGAATGCGGAGTCGGGAATCCCGATCTGCGACGCGCGCGAACGCACGTATGAGTAGGCCGCGTCGACGCTCTCGCGCATGACGTCGCCGAGCTGACCGGTCACCGTGAGTCGACCGCTGCCGTTCATGCGCAGCGCCTCGATCACCATCAGGTCGCCTCCCGTCGCGGTCCACGCCAGTCCGGTCACCACGCCGACCTCGGGGATCAACTCGGCCTCCTCGACGGCATAGCGTGGAATGCCGAGCACTTCCTCGACCTTCTCGTTGTCGATCACCCACGCCCCTTCTTCGCCTTCCGCCTTCCGGCGGGCGCGCTTGCGCATGATCGCCGCGACGTTGCGCTCGAAGTTGCGCAGACCCGCCTCGCGCGAGTACCGGTTGGAGATGAACGACAGAGACTCGTCGGTGAACTGGATGTCCTTGTCGGAGATGCCGTGCTCCTCGAGCAACCGCGGCAGCAGGTACCGCCACGCGATCTCGACCTTCTCCTCCACCGTGTAGCCCGCGATCCTGATGACCTCCATCCGGTCGCGCAGCGGGGCGGGGATGTCGTACAGGTTGTTGGCCGTACAGATGAACAGCGCGCTGGATAGATCGAACGGCAGGTTCAGGTAGTGATCGACGAACGCGTTGTTCTGGCTCGGATCGAGCACCTCCAGCATCGCCGCCGTGGGATCGCCCGACGGACCGCCCCCCGACATCTTGTCAATCTCGTCGATCATCAGGACGGGATCCTTGACCTGCACGCGGCGCAGCGCCTGGAGCAGGAGCCCGGGCATCGCGCCCACGTACGTGCGCCGGTGTCCTCTCACCTCGGCCTCGTCGCGCACGCCGCCCACGGAGATCCGGTAGAACTCACGACCGATCGCTCCCGCGATCGCTTCGCCGAGCGAGGTTTTTCCCGTCCCGGGCGGCCCGACGAAGCAGAGGATGGGGCCATGCGGATCGCCGCCGCGAAGCTTCCGTACGGCGAGGAATTCGATGATTCGTTCCTTCGCCTCGCTCAACCCGTAGTGCCGCGCATCCAGCGTCTCTTCGACCTTCTTGAGCTCGATCTCGTCGTCTCCCGAGCGCTTGTTCCACGGCAGCGCGAGGATCCAGTCGAGATAGGTGCGAATGACCTGATACTCGCTCGAGGCGGGAGACAGCTGTCGCAGGCGCTCCGTCTCGCGGCGCGCCTCCTGTCCGACCCGCTCGGGCAGCTTCGCCTCGTCGATCTTCTTCAGCAGCTCGACTGCCTCTTTCTCTCCCGGATCGGCCTCACCGAGCTCGGACTGGATCGCCCGCAACTGCTGGCGGAGATAGAACTCCCGCTGGTGCTGTTCGATCTTGATCTCGGTCTGTCGCTTCACGTCCTCCATCACGCGCGCGCGCGCGACCTCGCGCTCGAGACGGTTCAGGATGAACCGCAGCCGCTGGCCGACGTCGAGACGCTGCAGCACCTCGTCCTTGTCCGAGATGCGGAAATTCATGTTCGTCGCGGCCAGATCGGCGAACCGACCAGGATCCGAGACATTCATCTTGAGGATCGCCGGCACCTCGTCGGGGATGCGGTCGACCAGCTCGGCGAGCGTTTCTGCCGCCGACACCACACGCGTCACGAGGTCGTCCAGCTCCGCAGGGTCGGCGGGCGTCTCCTTCGCGGCGCGGATGGATGCGATCGGATAGGGCTCGTTCCGATCGATTCCCTCGACGACGATTCGTCGGAGGCCCTGCAGCGTGATCTGCACCGTGTCGCCGGGCAGGTTGATCCGCTCGTGCACCCGGGCGGCCACACCGACGCGGCCGATGAAGCGCTGGGAGTCGATCGGGTCGTCATGATCCCCGCCTGCAACGACGAGCGCGACGACGAGTCCGGCTTCTTCGTGACCGCGCAGGAGCGCGAGGTTTTCCGGCGCCCCCATCTGAACCGCGATCGTGCCCAGCGGGTACACGATGGTCGATCGCAACGCCATCAAGGGGAGCGTCGGCGGGAGCTCGGACTTCAGGATCTCTTCCTTGCGCTGAGGCTTCGGCATGGGCTCTAAAGTAATTGCGGATCGATGCACGGGCACGCGTGTTTACTGACGACGAAGACCGCGAAGCGTTATCGACGGAAAACGTCGTCAACGGTTGTCGGTTAACGGTTTACGGCCGACCTCGGGACGGTCCGTGTTGATTGGAAGCGTCCCGAGGCACGCCGACCACCGTAAACCGTTCACCGTGAACGGCTTGTAATGCGTTCTGCTTCCCTTTAAGCTTCAAGGCTATGTTCGATGAGCTCTCAGAGAAACTCGAGGCCGCCTTTTCGCGGCTGCGCGGTCGCGGCGTCCTCACGGAAGCTGACATCAAGGAGGGACTCCGCGAGGTGCGGCGCGTCCTCCTGGAGGCCGATGTCAACTTTGCGCTGACCCGCGAGTTCCTCGAGCGCGTCGAGCAGAAGGCGGTCGGCGTCAGCCAGCTCAAGACCGTTTCGCCCGCTCAGCAACTGGTGAAGATCGTCTACGACGAGCTCACCACGATGCTCGGCGAGCGGCGCGAGGGGCTGAAGTTGAGCTCGGTCCCGCCCACCGTCGTCATGATGGTCGGGCTCCAGGGATCGGGAAAGACGACGACCGCGGCGAAGCTCGCTCGGAAGCTCAAGGCCGAAGGCCGCCAGACGCGTCTGATCGCCGCCGACGTGTATCGCCCCGCCGCGATCGACCAGCTCGAGACGCTCGGTCAACAGCTCGACATCCCCGTGTACGCGGAGCGGGGACATCAGGACGTCGTGAAGATCGCGCGCAATGGCATCGATCAGGCACGTCGCGCACGCGATCGCGTAGTGCTCGTCGACACGGCCGGGCGACTGCAGATCGACGACGAGATGATGGGCGAGCTGGAGAAGCTCAAGGCCGCGATCCGGCCCGATGAGATCCTGCTCGTCGCCGACGGCATGACGGGCCAGGACGCCGTGAAGATCGCGCAGGGCTTCGACAAGCGTCTCGACGTCACCGGCGTCATCCTCACGAAGATGGATGGCGATGCCCGCGGCGGCGCGGCGCTCTCCATCTACGGCGTGCTCAAGAAGCCGATCAAGTACATCGGCGTCGGCGAGAAGACGGATGCGCTCGAGGACTTCCATCCGGACCGCATGGCGGGCCGGATCCTTCAGCAGGGCGATATCGTCTCGCTCGTCGAGAAAGCCCAGGGCGCCTTCGACGAGGACGTCGCTCGGCGGATGGAGAAGAAGGTCCGGAAGGAAGGAATGGACCTCGAGGACTTTCTCACCGCCATGAAACAGCTGGAGAAGCTCGGACCGCTCGAGGGGTTGATGAAGATGCTCCCCGGCGTCAACAGCAAGATGCTGAAGCAGGTGCGCGACGCGGATCCGAAGCGCATGAAGCACCTCGAGGCGATCGTGCTGTCCATGACGAAGGACGAGCGCAAGAAGCCCGACCTGATGAACGGGTCGCGCCGTGCTCGCGTCGCCAAGGGCAGCGGCCGCCCGATCAGCGAGGTCAATCGCCTGCTCGAGCAGTTCCGCGAGATGCAGAAGATGATGAAGAAGGTGGCGGGGGGAGGCGGTCCCGGTGGCGGCGGACGCCGTTCACTGCCGCCGGGTATGTTTGGGGGGATGCGGTAAACGGTTTGTCAGTTCGACGGTTTGACGGTTCCCGTGAGCGAACAGGAACCTCAAAGGCGTAGCTGACCGGTGCGCCGGCCGCAAAGCGAAAACCGTCAACCGACAACAGCAGTTGCAGTTCCCTGGGTGCGGCTCGGATCTCCCGAGCACGCGAGGAGCCCAGAATCAGTACAACACTTCAGGAGTAGTTCACATGGCCGTCAAGATCCGTCTTCGTCGCGTGGGTCGAAAGAAGTCTCCCATGTATCGCATCGTCGTCGCCGACTCCAAGAGCCCGCGCGACGGCAAGTTCATCGAGATCGTCGGCCAGTATCAGCCGCGCACCGGTGACAAGGCGCTCAACCTGAACGCCGAGCGCGTGAACCACTGGCTGAACGTCGGTGCGCAGCCGACCGACACCGTGCGCTCGCTCCTCCGTAAGGCGGGAGTCCTGAAGCAGCGTCACGAGTCGCGTCTCGCGAGCAAGCTCCAGGCGAGCGCGGTTCCCGTCGCCGAGGCCAAGGCCGACGAGGCCTGACCCCGATGCGATGACGACGCCCGCGTTCATCATCGTCGGGCGGGTCCGCAAGGCACACGGCATCCGCGGCGAGGTCGTCGTGGAACCGATCACCGATGCGCCGGATGCGGTATTCGCGTCCGGCCGTCGTGTATTTGCGGGGACCGCCAACGGGGATCTCGCGCCGAACCGCTCGGAGCTGCACGTCGCGTCCAGTCGTCCCTTCAACGAGGGCCTTCTCGTGGCGTTCGCCGAAGTCCCCGATCGCACCGTCGCGGACGCCTGGCGGGGTCGATATCTCCTCCTGCCGGCCGACGAGCTGCCCCCGCCGAACGAGGACGAGGTGTACGTGCACGACCTGCCGGGCATGCAGGTCGAGCTGGAGACCGGCGAGGTGGTCGGCACGGTCGAGGAGACGTACGAGCTTCCACAGGGCCTCGCCCTGGATGTCCGCCGCGTCGCACCGCGTGAGCAGGAGACGGTGCTCATCCTCTTCGACGAGCGGACGATCGCATCCGTCGATCGCGACGCGCGGCGAATCGTCGTGACGCCGCCCGAAGGATTGCTCGAGTGAGGATCAACGTCGTTACGATCTTCCCCGAGTTCTTCGCCGCGCCGCTCGCGATCAGCATCCCCGCGCGTGCCGCGGCCGCCGGGCTGGTCGAGTACCGGATCGTCGACTTGCGCGACCATACGCATGACCGTCATCGCACCGTCGACGACTATCCCTACGGCGGCGGCGCAGGGATGGTGATGAAGCCCGAGCCGTTCTTCGAGGCGGTCGACATGCTCGCGCCAACCGGTCCGATCGTTCTGATGAGCGCACGCGGACGTCGCTTCGCCCAACCGGACGCCGTGCGCTTCGCCGCGGTGCCCGAGCTCACGATCCTGTGCGGGCACTACAAGGACGTGGATCAGCGCGTCGCCGAGCACCTGGCAACGGAGGAGCTGTCGCTGGGTGACTTCGTGCTGAGCGGTGGGGAGCCGGCCGCACTCGCGGTCATCGACGCCACCGTACGACTCCTGCCCGGCGCGATGAGCGATCACGCCAGCGCGTTCGGCGATTCGTACTGGGAGCGCGGACTCTCGGCACCGAGCTACACGCGACCGCCGGAATTCCGCGGACACACCGTCCCCGAGGTGCTCCTGTCGGGTGATCATGGGAAGATCGCGAAATGGCGGATTTTAGAGGGAGAACGCCTCACGCGAGAGCGTGATCGGCGGCAAAACGGCCGAGACGACGACCCGGAAGTGTGACGGCGAGATGCCGCCCGGGGTGATCAGTATGGGCGGTTTGTCTTGACAAGATCCTGCGACCGCCCGACGTTTTCTGCACCGCGAAGACCGTCCACTCGCGGACCCTTCCCCTTTCGCTTCGACAACAGGCGTCCATCGTGCCCCACTGCGCCCCCCTGCTCCCCAGGCGCCGCGCCAAGCGTGCGGCCGTTCCTCGCCACCTCGTGCGCCTCGCCACGGCGCTCGCGATCACCCTCGGCGGCGCACGTGTGCTGTCCGCACAGACGCTCGAAGACGCGGAGATGCTGCAACGGCGTGAAGTCCACGCCAGCGTGACGTACGCCAGCGAAGGGTGGAGCGAGTACTGGGAGGGGACCCTTCGTCGAAGCAACGGAAACGTCGGCGAAGTCACCACGCAGAGCGTTGGCCTGCGCGTCGGCGTCGGTGTGGGCCAGCGGTTGACCGTGATCGGCTCGCTTCCCTACGTGTGGACCGAAGCGAGCCAGGGCGTCCTTCACGGTATGAGCGGCCGGCAGGATCTCACCCTGCTCGCCAAGTACCGAGTCGCGAATCCGCTCATCGCGGGCCGCGTCCGCCTGAAGCTTCTCGCGGTGGGCGGCCTGTCCACACCCACGAGCGACTACACGCCGGATTTCCTGCCGTTGTCCATCGGCTCGCACAGCAAGAGCGCGATCACGCGACTTGCCACGCATCTCCAGGATCGCACCGGCTGGTTCTTCGACGGCTACGCCGAGCGTGTCTGGCGCTCCAACGTCACGCTGGATCGCGCCTCCTACTTCAGCGACGGTCACTATTACGAGACGAACGAAGTCGCGATGCCCGATGTCGCGATGTACCGCGGAACGCTCGGCTGGCAGCGCGGCGCGTGGTGCATCCCGGTCGGTGTGAGCGCGCAGCGCACGCTGGGCGGCGCCGACATCCGCCGTCAGGACATGCCGTTCGTCTCGAACCGGATGAACGCGACGACGGCTCACGCAGAGGTGATGTACTTCCTCCCCCGTACGTCGAATCTGCGCCTCGATCTCGGTGCTGCGCACACCATCACTGGTCGCAACGTCGGTCGGTCCACCGCCTTCATGACCGGTTTCACCTATGCCTTCCATCTCTGATATGTCGCCACGCCATCCGACGCGGCGCATGCCGTCGATGAAGGGTGCTCGAATCGTCGCGCTCGCGATGCTCGGCATCGCCGTCCTCGTTTCGAGCTGCGACAAGTCGATCGTCGAGCCGAACGCGTCGCTGCCGCCCGTCGAGGCAGCGAGCGTCGACGCGAACGCCGGCTCCTGGAAGATGATCGTGCTCTCCGGCCCCGATCAGGTGGTGGTGCCCGATCCAACGCCGGTGACCGGCGCCGCATACCAAGCCGAGCTGCAGGCGGTGAAGACGGCCCAGGCCAACATGACGGACGCGCAGCGCGCAGCCGTGCGCTACTGGACCGGTGCCGGTGTGCTGCGCTGGAACGAGATCGAGCGCGAGCTCGTGGCGCGCTACAATCTGCCCCCCGCGCCTCGCGCCGACGGAAGCTATCCGCTCCCCGACGCCGAGAATCCGTTCTCGGATCCTGTCTTCCCCTTCTCCAATCCCCCGTACGCGGCGCGCGCCTACAGCTACGTGAGCGTGGCCCAGTACGAGGCGCTCAAGGCGGCGTGGTACTGGAAGTTCCGGTTCAATCGGCTGTCGCCCGCCCGTAACGATCCCGCCGTCGCAACAGCCGTGGCTGCGAGCGCGCTACCCAGCTACCCGTCCGAAGACGCGGTACTCTCCGGCGTCACCGCGGAGATGCTCAAGTTGCTCTTCCCGGCGTCGCTGGAGGAGATCACGCGCAAGGCAGCCGAGGAGCGCGAGGCGGCGATTCTCTCCGGCCGCGCAACCGCGAGCGACGTCGCTGCCGGGCTCGCGCTCGGCAAGTCGATCGCTGCACTCGTGATCAACCGTGCACGCGCTGACGGGATGAGCACAGCGCCAGGCAACCCAGCGATGTGGAAGTCGCTGTCTGACGCAGCCGCGGCGCGAGGCGAGACCCCCTGGCAGAGCCAGGAGACTCCTGCGCGCGCGCCGCTCCTCATGAACTTCGGCACCGTGAAGGCCTGGACGATGACAGCCGCGCAGGTGACCGCGCTCGAGCCCGGTGCTCCGCCGTCCACGTCCTCGCAGCAGATGAAGGACGAGCTGGCGACGGTCAAGAACACCATCGACAATCTCACGCGTGACCAGCTCGCGATCGCGCTCAAGTGGAACGATGGCGCGGGCACCGCGACACCGCCGGGGCACTGGAACGCGATCGCATCGGACTATGTGCGCGACGCGCGCATGAGCGAGGTCCGCGCGGCGCGCGTCTACGCCATGCTCAACATGGCGATGCACGACGTGGCCGTGGGATGCTGGGATACGAAGATGAAGTTCTTCAACCCTCGGCCCGCACAGCTCGACCCATCGATCAAGACGATGATCGGTCTGCCGAACTTCCCGGCGTTCCCTTCCGGTCACTCCACCTTCTCCGGGGCCGCCGCGACGACGCTCTCCTACTTCTTCCCGCAGGCGCGCGCCAGCTTCGACGCGATGGCTGACGAGGCGGGCATCTCTCGCCTCTACGGCGGAATTCATTACCCCTCCGACATCAGGGAGGGGAAGGCCCACGGCACCCGCATCGGAGAGTGGGTGCTGAATGTGGCCAGGGCGGACGGGGCCAACTGACAGGGACGGCCAGTTCGGGAGCGTTCAGTCCTGAAGGACGGGGTGCCGGCGTACGCCGGCACCCCGTCCTTGCAATTCGGTGGCACTTTGTGAGGACTGGACTCCACTCCCACCCCCCACTAAGTTGGGAGTTCTCAACACTTTCCGCCTCAAAGCGGGCACCTTCTGCCCCGAGCGTCATATGCATGCCTTCATCGAGACCCAGAAAGAGTGGCTCCGCACCAACGTTCCCCCGTTCCGGGCCGGTGACACGCTGCGCGTGAACGTGCGCGTGAAGGAAGGGGAGAAGGAGCGCATCCAGGCGTTCGAGGGGGTCTGCATCGCCCGCCGTGGCTCCGGTGTGAGCGCGACGTTCACCGTCCGCAAGATCTCCAACGGGGTCGGTGTCGAGCGCATCTTCCCGCTGCACAGCCCGATGCTCAGCGAGATCCAGGTGGTCCGTCGTGGGCGCGTGCGCCGTGCCAAGCTCTATTACCTGCGCCACCTCACCGGCAAGGCCACGCGCATCAAGGAGCGCAAGGCGAAGGTGTTCGTGCCCCAGACGGGCGCGCCCGCCGCGGAGTAAGCCTCAGTCGGATCTTCCCGAGCGTGCCGCGCCGCTGGAGCGCGCTCGAGCGGGATCTGCGCGAGTCGCGCGGTCCCTTGATCGCCGGGGTGGATGAAGTTGGACGGGGCCCCCTCGCGGGCCCCGTCGTCGCATGCGCCGTCGTGTTCCCGCCCGACGCGCGCGCCATCCGGGGGGTCGACGACTCCAAGGAGCTCGATGGCCCCGAGCGAGAGAAGCTCGCGCGCCGCATCCGCGAGCGTGCGCTGGGGATCGGCATCGGTGCCGCCTCCGTGCGCGAGATCGATCGGATCAACATCTATCACGCGTCCGTGCTGGCCATTCGTCGTGCCATCTCTCGCCTCCCGGTCGCGCCGCATCACGTCGTGATCGACGGCAATCCCATTCGCAGCCTGGGAATCGAGCACACGGCCGTCGTCGGCGGCGACGCGTGCTGCCACTCGATCGCCTGCGCGTCGATCGTCGCCAAGGTGACGCGCGACCGCCTCATGCGCGCGCTCGCGAAACGCCACCCGCACTATCGGTGGGAGTCGAACGTCGGATACGGAACGCCGGAACATCACGCCGGCCTGGCGTCGCACGGCATCACGCGGCATCATCGTCGGTCGTTCTCGCCCGTTCAGCTCGCACTCGCCCTCTCCGTGGCTCCGCCTGCGGAGGCCCCCGCCCTCGCCGCAGCGCTGCAGGACGTCCTCCAACCGGAAGCCAGCCCGTGAGCCAGTCCGTGTTTCGCGAAGGACTCTTCGACGGTCAGGTCGCGCTGATCACCGGAGGAGGGAGCGGCATCGGGCGCGGTATCGCCGACGTGCTGGCCTCACTGGGGGCGCACGTCGTGCTCGCGAGCCGCAAGCTCGAGCGAGTCGAGGCCGCGGCGATGGAGATCCGCGCGGATGGGCGCAAGGCGAGCGCGGTGGCGGTCGACGTGCGTGAGCCCGAGCGCGTGCAGTCCGCCGTCGCGGACATCCAGCGCGCGCACGGCCGGATCGATCTGCTCGTGAACAACGCCGCGGGGAACTTCTACGCTCCGTCGGAGTCACTCTCGCCGAACGCGTGGAAGAGTGTGATCGAGATCGATCTGTACGGGACGTTCTTCTGCTCGCAGGCGGTCCTCCCCGTGATGCGCGCGCAGGGGGGTGGCTCGATCGTCAACATCTCGATGACGCTGCACTATCGGGGCTGGCCGCTGATGGCCCATGCCACCGCCGCGAAGGCCGGGATCGATGCGCTCACGAGGACGCTCGCGCTCGAGTGGGCGCGCGACCGCGTGCGCATCAACGCCATCGCGCCGGGCCCGATCCCGACGGAAGGGGTGAAGAAGGCGTTTGCGCCGCCGCCCTCCGCCGACGGCGTCGTGGACGTCTTCGCGCAGGAACGCGCGATGGAGAGCTACGCGAAGAAGATGATCCCCCTCCAGCGTTTCGGAACACCCGAGGACATCGCGCAGATGGTGGCGTTCCTCGCGTCGCCGGCCGGCGCGTGGATCACGGGTGCCATCATGGTGGTCGACGGCGGAGAGTGGCTGGCGAAGCCGCCGATGCCATCGCCACGCTGACGCGCCTCACGCGTCGGTCGCGGATGCGGGTGAGCCGCGCAGCCACGCCGGCCAGCGTGCCGCCGCCCGCTCGAGCCACGCCGGCACCGTCCCTTCATTCGGGCGACGGAGGACCATGAGGGTAGCCGGCAGGTAGAGCATCAGGACCATGACCGGCCCACTCGTGGCGAGGAACGGGCGGTAGTCGGTGGGATCGACATGCGACACGAGCCAGACGAGCGCGCCCCAACTCAGCGCCATGAGGAGCAGGGCTTCATGCCACGCCGTCGCGATGATGAAGAGGGGGACCGTCTCGTATGGCAGCATCGTTTGCGGTACGGTTGCGAGCACCGCGATCAGTCGCGCTTCGGGCCGACGCCAGCGCAGCAGCGCAGTCAGGACGAGCAACCCGCCGGGAAAGCTGATCGGCGCCACGTAGGGCGCGTTCGGCGGTTGAATAGCGGCGTTCCGCGCGAGCGCATCGCGCCAGTGGAGGAGCCACAGCGGATCGAACAAGAACGCCGCGAGAACGAGTAGCAGCCCCCCGCCGATCGCCCACCACGACGGACGCGCGGCGAAGATGGCTGCCCCGATCGTCGGTTTCGTCGCCAGCACGATGCCGAAGACGGGGACGACTGTGGCCGCAGCAAAGAGCGGGGACCACTGTACGATCTCGACTGCGACGAGCATCGATCCGCTGAAGAATCCGAGAAGAGGTCCCCAGCCCTGACGTGTGAGCGCGTAGGCGAATGCGGTGGCACCGATGAACATGAACACCGCATTGGCGATGTCCTGCGGTAGCCACGCGAGCGGCATCGCTGCGATGGCAGCGGGCAGCGGGTACACGAGCGGCGCGGGCCAATCGTAGGCGAGACCATGCCCGATCTCGAGATACGGATTCTCGCCGCGCCACAGCGCACGCGCCGCGAACCAGAGCTGCGTGAAGTCCCGCTGAGGTTCCACAAGCCGCGCGTGATCGAGCGCGACCTTCGCCGCGACGAGGCCGAGTGCGACGGCGACGACGGCCCGTTTCACGGTTCGTGTCACAGGCCGATGCTCGCTGAGGAGGCATGGGGAGGGGAGCCGTCGCCCCCGCTTTCGCCTCGCCTGCCACCGGCTCCCGCGTCGCGATGCCAGCCCATACCCGCACTTCTGTTTAGGGAACGGCCCATGCCAAGAGCGGGCACGACGTGACGCGGTTCGATGGGATGCGCGACCCGAGACACCGGACGCACGCCCAGTCGATTCTCCGTCGCCAAAATGCAAAGACCGAGTGACCCGGGCGGGTCTCGAACCCGCGACCTACGGATTAAAAGTCCGTTGCTCTACCAACTGAGCTACCGGGTCCAACGCATGAGGGACGGAGACCGCGCGCCTCGCCGCAATCGGAAGGTCCCTCCTCGAACAATATACGCCGAGGTGCCGCAGGCGAACGTCCCTCGCTCCGGCACCTGCGCGATGGACGTGCACGCTCGCGGTGCACCGGTGCGATCAGGCGATGCGCGGTGCCGCGAACAACGGTGCCGACACCAGCGCTGCGCCGCCTCGCAGGCGCGGGTAGGCGGACGCCAGCTCGGGGACGATCGGCGTCTCGGCGGCGAGATCGGTGAGCGAGCGCTCGCCGATCTCACGCCGGATCGTCGGCGCGAGTTGCTCCCACGCCTCGGTGATCTCGCCGCCGACGATGATCTGGCTGGGACTCAACGTCTTGATCATCACCGCGAGGCCGGCCCCGAGGTGGCGCGCCGTCTCCTGGAGTGCGTCCGTGGCACGCCGCTCTCCGGCGAGTGCGCGGCTCACGACTTCGGCGATCGTCACTCCCGACGACGTGAGGAGCGCTCGAGCGGTGGACGGCGAGAAGTCCTGTCCGAGATAGCGGCAGAGCGTTGCCAGGTTGGACGTGTAGACCTCCAGACAGCCATGTCCCCCGCAGAGACACGTCGGGCCGTCGGCAGTGAGCGGCACGTGTCCGAACTCACCCGCCGAGTTGGTCTGTCCGCGCACCACCTGGCCATTCACGACGACCCCCGCACCGATGCCGTCCGACACGGTCACGTACACGAAGTCGGTCGGCACGGCGGCGCCACGCTGCCCCAGCCACATCCGCGCCAGGGCGCAGGCGATCGGCGCATTCTCGACATGCACCGGTATGCCGAGCGCCGCCTCAACCGGTCCCCGGATGTCGACGTTACGCCAGCCCAGCTGCGGAGCGTTGAGCACCCGACCGGTGCCCTGTTCGACCATACCAGGAACGACCAGCCCGATGCCCTCGCAGTGCCGCGCGCCGGCATGCTCGGCAAGCATGCGCCGGACGCGCGCCTGCAGCTCCCGGACGAGCGCCTCCCGGTCGGGGATGGTGTCGAACGAATCGAGGGCGATCGAGTTGCCGCTGAAGTCCGTGAGCATCACGAACGTGCTGCTGAAGCGGATGTCGATCGCGACGACCAGCCGGTCCTGCGTCCGAACGTACAGCATCTGCGGCCGGCGCCCGCGCGGGGAGTCGACGGTATCGCCCTCGTAGAGCGCACCCTGGGCGATCAGCTCGGCCGTGAGGTAGGTGACCATACCCCGGCCGATCTTCATTCGGCGCGCGAGCTCCGCCCGCGAGATCGGCTCGTGCTCGCGGACGAGGTTGAGCAGGATCTGGAGGTTGATTTCGCGCGGGGTCCAGCGCGTGGCACGAACGAAGCTGCGGGTGTTGATCTTCCTCATTCGGGGGGCAGGGGAGATATTGCGTTCCCACACAGGCAAACGTACAATCAACCGCCGAGTTTGTTCTTTGCCAGAACATTCGCGCGCACACGTGCTCCGCACAAGAGTTCGATTCCCTGGGAGGCCGGCCTTGCGGCCTCGAAGCGAACGGGGATTGTTCACCTAAAGAGCAAATCTGCGCACGAGCTCGGATCGACTGTGCGGCCACCTCTCTCGCTCCCAACCGCGATGACTGTCGGCTCCTCGGATGTGCCCGCCACTGCGTTCTCCCTGCACCCGGACCGGTTCTTCGATTCGGATCCGGTCGTCCGTCGTGCCGCCCGAGAGCTGTACGAGGAGATGCGGCAGCTCCCGCTCGTGTGTCCGCACGGCCACGTCGATCCGTCGCTGCTCGCCGAAGACCGTGCGTTTCCGGAGCCGTCGGCTCTGTTGATCACTCCGGACCACTACCTCTTTCGCATGCTCTTCTCGCAGGGCGTGTCCATGGAGTCGCTCGGTGTTCCAGCGCGTGATCCGAAGACGGCCATCGAGCGTGACCCGAAGAAGGTGTGGCGACTGTTCGCGACCAACTATCACCTGTTTCGGGGTACGCCGTCCCGTGCCTGGCTCGACTTCGAGCTCCACGAGCTGTTCGGTGTGCGCGAGCGCCTCGCCGCCGATTCGGCGGACCGCATCTATGACCAGATCGACGAGCGTCTCAAGTCGCCCGAGTTCAGGCCGCGCGCGCTGTTCGACCGGTTCAACATCGAGGTGCTGGCCACCACCGATGCTGCGACGGATGAGCTGCGTCAGCATCAGCTGATCCGCGCGTCGGGCTGGAAGGGCCGCGTGGTGCCGACGTTCCGGCCCGACGCGCTGTTCCGCATCGCGCTGCCGACGTGGCGCGGGGAGCTGGCGGCGCTCGAGCGCCTGAGTGGAGGTTCCATCGCGACGTACGCTGCGTTCCGTGACGCGCTGGTCGAGCGGCGCGCGGCTTTTCGTGCGCTCGGCGCCACGGCGACCGACCACGCGGTCGAGGAGCCTCGCACCGAGCGATTGGCTGTCGATGCCGTGGATTCCCTGTTCGCCAAGGCGTTGCGTGGCGACGCCACCGTGGTCGACCAGCAGCGCTTCGAGGCACACATGCTGATGGAGATGGCGGCGATGTCCGTCGACGACGGCCTCGTCATGCAGCTCCATCCGGGATCGCTGCGCGATCACAACTCGGTCGTCTCGTCCCGATTCGGCGCAGACAAGGGCGCCGACATCCCGCTCCGCACGGAGTACACGCGCAACCTGCGCGCACTGCTCGACGCGTACGGCAGCGACCCGCGGTTCCGCATCGTCCTCTTCACCCTCGACGAGGCGACGTACTCGCGCGAGCTCGCGCCGCTTGCCGGTCATTACCCGGCAGTGCGCCTCGGACCAGCCTGGTGGTTCCACGACTCGATCGAGGGGATGACGCGCTATCGCCAGCTCACCACCGAGACCGCGGGGATCTACAACACCGCCGGCTTCAACGACGACACGCGCGCGTTTTGCTCCATCCCGGCCCGACACGATCTGGCACGACGTGTCGATGCAAACTGGCTCGCCGGGCTCGTCGCTCGGCACATCGTCGAGATGGACGAAGCGCACGCGATGGGCCGTGCCCTCGCCTACGAGCTCGCACGGGACACGTACAACGTCGGTCCGCCCGCTCGCGACGATCGCGTCGGTGCGGCGCGCACCGCCCTGGCCGGGGCCACCGCGTGACTTCCGCACCCTCGCGTGTCGCGCGCGCCGTTCGCGTCCGGCCGACGGACGACGTCGCGGTCGCCGTCGACGCGCTCCAGCCGGGCGATGCGATCAGCGTCGGTGACGCCACCGTCACGGTGCGCGAGGAGGTACCCGCGGGCCACAAGGTCGCGCTGCATGCGCTGCGGGTTGGTGACATCGTCCACAAGTACGGATGGGCGATCGGCCGAATCACGGCGGAGGTCGACGCGGGTGGATGGATCCACTCGCACAACCTCAAGACGCAGCTCGAGGGCACGCTCGACTATACCTACGAGCCGCTCACGCGCCCGACGGCGCCACCGGCGCCGGAGCGCACGTGGGAGGGCTTCAAGCGGGCTGACGGCCGTGTCGGCACGCGCAACGAAGTCTGGGTCATCAACACGGTCGGCTGCGTCAACTGGGCAGCCGAAAAGATCGCCCGCACGGCGAACGAGCGCTTCGCTGGCGTCATCGACGGAGTCCACGCGTTCGCGCATCCATATGGATGCAGCCAGCTTGGCGACGACCTCGGACACACGCGCCAGGTCCTCGCGGGACTCATGCGCCACCCGAATGCCGGGGGGGTGCTGGTGCTCGGTCTCGGCTGCGAGAACAACCAGCTCGACGCCCTGCTCGCCGAAGCGGGCGACGTGGACCGCAGCCGCATCCGCTTCTTCAACACGCAGGATGTGTTCGACGAGGTGCAATCGGGCGTCACGGCGTTGAACGAGCTCGTGGATCGGATGCGAGACGACCGACGCGAGACGGTACCAGCCTCCGCGCTGGTGCTCGGCAACAAGTGCGGCGGCTCCGACGGGTTCAGCGGCATCACCGCGAACCCGCTGGTCGGTCGCGTCGCCGATCGACTCACGGCGGCAGGCGGTACCGTCCTGCTCACCGAAGTGCCGGAGATGTTCGGTGCCGAGCGAGTGCTGATGAATCGCGCCGCCTCCGAGGCCGTCTATCGCGACGTCGTGGGGATGGTGAACTCGTTCAAGGAGTATTTCCTCCGTCACGGCCAGCCGGTCTACGAGAATCCCTCGCCGGGAAACAAAGCCGGAGGGTTGACCACGCTCGAGGAGAAGTCGCTCGGCGCGATCCAGAAGGGCGGCTCCTCGACAGTGACCTCCGTACTGCGCTACGGGCAGCAGGTGCGCACGCCGGGCCTGGCTCTGCTCGAGGCGCCGGGCAACGACGGCGTGTCATCGACCGCGATGGTGGCGAGCGGCGCGACGGTGCTCTGCTTCACGACGGGCAGAGGGACCCCGCTCGGCTTCCCCGCGCCGACGATCAAGGTCGCCTCGAACTCCGAGATCGCGCGCAAGAAGCCGCACTGGATCGACTTCGACGCCGGCGCCCTGCTCGACGATCCCGCGGCGATGGACGCGACCGCCGATCGTCTGCTGTCATTCGTGCTCGACGTGGCGAGCGGTCGCAACCTCACCAACAACGAGCGGAACGATGTGCGAGAGATCGCGATCTGGAAGGAAGGAGTCACGCTCTAGATGACGCCGCGCCCGACGCTCTCACCGGAACTCGTTCCAACGCTCGCAACGCGCAGCGACCTCACAGTCCCCACCGTCAGCCAGTTGGCGCTCCCCGAGCGCGCCGTGCAGTTCGGCACGGGTGCGCTGCTCCGCGGCCTGGTCGATGCGCTGCTCGACGACGCCAACCGACAGAACCTGTTCGGCGGGCGTGTCGTCATGATCGGCTCGACGGGGAGCGGCCGCGATCGCGCGATCAATGACCAGGGCGGTCTGTTCACACTCGTGGTGCAGGGCCTCGTGGAAGGCGAGGCGAGGCGCGACCTCCGGGTCGTCTCGTCGGTGAGTCGTGCGCTCTCCGCGGCCACCCAATGGGCGGACGTGCTGCGCTGCGCCGAGAATCCCGATCTCGAGCTGATCTTCTCGAACACCACCGAGGTGGGCATCGTGCTGGACGAGACGGACGTGGCGACGCCGCCGGGCTCGGCGGCGCCACGCTCCTTCCCGGCCAAGCTCGCCGCGTTCCTGTTGCACCGCGCGCGCTGGTGCCGCTTCGACGCAGCGCGAGCGCCCGTGGTGATCCCGACGGAGCTGATCGAGGGCAACGGCGACAAGCTGCGCGAGATCGTCGTGCGCCTCGCCGGGCACTGGAGCGCCGAGCCCGATTTCCTGCGCTGGCTCGACGCCGTGCGCTTCTGCAACACGCTGGTCGACCGGATCGTCCCGGGCGCACCAAACGAAGAGACCGCCGGCGAGCTGCGTGACGTGCTCCCGTACGACGACGGGATGATCACGATCGCCGAGCCATATCGGCTGCTGGCCATCGAAGGGGATGCGGCGCTTCGCACGCGACTTCGGTTCGCCGGCGCGGACGAGGGGATCATCGTCGCCGGAAGCATCACACCTTACCGCCTCCGCAAGGTCAGACTGCTGAATGGTGCGCACACGAGCTTCGTCTCCCTGGCGATACTCGCAGGCTGCCAGACCGTGCGCGAGGCGGTAGAGCATCCCGCAGTCGGCGCCTTCCTGCGTTCAGCACTCTTCGACGAGATCGTTCCGAGTGTGGACGTCCCGGGCGCCGGCACGTTCGCGCGCGACGTCCTGGCGCGCTTCGCCAATCCGTACCTTCAGCATCAGCTCTGGGACATCACGCTCCAGGGCACGACGAAGTTCCGGGTGCGCGTGGTGCCGAGCATTCTGGACCATGTCCGCGCGACTGGAAGTGTGCCTCGTGCATTGGCGCTCGGCTTTGCCGGATTCCTGGCGTTCCAGCAAGGCACGCTGCAGGCCGCGCGGCGACGCGAGGGACTAACGGTGCCGGCCGACGCGGCCGGAGATGCGATTCAGGCACGGTGGCGCGACGTCGGCGGCGCCACCGAGGCGATGGCATCGTTCGTCCGCGTCGTGAGCGCCGACACGGAGCTATGGGGCACCGACCTCGCCGCCATCCCCGGATTCGTCGACATCGTGTCCGAGCATCTCGCCACGCTGCGTGAGCACGGTGCGGTGGCCGCGATCGAGTCACTCGGGCTGTCTTCCGTGCAGTGATGGGGTGGCCGGAGGGGCTCGCATCGCGCGGAACCGGTCCCGTGGTGCGTCGCGCACTTTACTCGTACCCTCCTCTCGATGCCGACGCCATCTCGACGTGACTTCATGAAAGTCGCCGCGGCCGCTGCCGGATCGGTGCTACTGCCCCCGGCAGTTCGAGGCCAGCCAGTGAGCGACGCGTTCGGTGCTGGCGTCTCCCCGATCGACGACGAGCATGGCTGGGCGCGTGTGCCGTCCATTCTCGCGCGGATCAAGGCGCCGACGTTTCCGAATCGGTCGTTCCCGGTCACTCGCTACGGCGCGAAGGCCGACGGCGTCACCGATTCGAGCGCCGCGTTTCGACGAGCGATCGCGGCGTGCGCAGCGGCTGGCGGCGGACGCGTCGTCGTGGATGGTGGGGCGTTCCTCACGGGTCCGATCCATCTCCGGAGTCGCGTCAACCTGGAGGTAAAGGAAGGCGCGACGGTGAAGTTCCTCACCGATCCGAAGGCGTACGACCTGAACGTTCTCACGCGCTTCGAGGGCGTGGAGCTGATGGGGTTGTCGCCGCTCGTCTACGCATCGAATGCGCGCGACATCGCCATCACGGGGAGCGGGACGCTCGACGGCCAAGCGGGGAACACCGTCTGGTGGCACTGGAACGGCAACGTCCGCTACGGCTGGAAGCCGGGCATGGGCAATCAGCGCGCTGCACGTGTCCAGCTCTTTGATATGGCGGAGCGCGGCGTGCCCGTTGGATCGCGGCGCTTCGGCGCGGAGTCGTACCTGCGCCCGAACTTCATTCAGCCGTATGGCTGCACGAACGTCCTCGTCGAAGGGATCACGATCCGCAACTCCCCGATGTGGGAGATCAATCCAGTGCTTTGCCGCAACGTGACCGTGCGCGGCGTGCAGATCGACAGCCACGGACCGAACAACGACGGCTGCGACCCCGAGTCGTGCCACGACGTGCTGATCGAGCGATGCCGATTCGACACGGGGGACGACTGCATCGCCATCAAGTCGGGCCGCAACGCCGACGGCCGGCGGGTCAACGTGCCAACGGAGAACGTCGTCATCCGCGATTGCGAGATGCACGACGGGCACGGCGGTGTCACCATCGGCAGCGAGATCTCCGGCGGCGTGCGTCATGTGTACGCCGAGCGCAACAAGATGGACAGCCCCCAGCTCGACCGCGCGCTGCGACTCAAGAACAACGCAATGCGTGGCGGCGTGCTCGAGCACATCTACATGCGGGACGTCCAGGTCGGTCAGCTGGCCGACGCGGTGCTTCAGGTGGACTTCCTCTACGAGGAGGGAGCGAACGGTGACTTTCCACCCGTCGTGCGCGATGTCGAGCTGCAGCGAGTCACGAGCAAGAAGAGCACGTACGGCCTCTATCTGCGTGGCTACGAGAAGGGGACGATCGACGACATCCGCGTCATCGACTGCACGTTCGACGGTGTCGCGAAACCCGACGTCGTCGAGCACGTGACCGGTCTCGTGCGCCGGAACGTCGCCGTCAATGGCGAGAAGGTGAGTCGATGATCGCTTGCTTCGGGCGATCGCTCACGACTCGCTGACCAGCCACGATCGCACGCGACCAATGCGATATCTCCCGACCCCCGAGCAGACGGCCCGACTCACTCCCGAGGAGCTGCGGGCGCACTTTCTCGTCTCCGGTCTCTTCGTGCCTGGCGAAGCGCGCTTCGAGATGGTCGACCTCGATCGTGTCACGCTCGGCGGCGTGGTGCCGCTGGGCGATCCGATCGAGCTCGTTGCTCCCGAAGCGTTCGCCGCGCAGTCGTTCACCGAGCGACGCGAAGTCGGCATCCTCAACATCGGAGGAACAGGGACAATCGCCGTCGACGGTGTGACCCACATCACGAAGAAGCTTGACATGGTGTACGTCGGCTGCGGCGCGCACCGAGTAACGTTGTCGAGCGAGGATGCGACGAGCTCCGCCCGGTTCTTCCTCGTCAGCTATCCGTCACACGCCGAGCACCCGACCGCACACATCGCCGCGCGCGATGCCGATACCTCCGAGCTGGGTGCACAGGAGAAGGCGAATCGACGCCGACTGGCGCGGTACATTCACCAGCGCGGCGTGCAAAGCTCCCAGCTCGTCATGGGAGTGACGGCCCTGCACGAGGGGAGCGTGTGGAACACGATGCCGCCGCATACACACGTGCGCCGCACGGAGATCTACCTGTACTTCGATCTGCCGACCGATGCGGTCGTCTTTCATCTGATGGGCGCCCCGGACTCGACGCGGCATCTGGTCGTTCGCGACGGTGAGGTCGCGCTCTCGCCGTCGTGGTCGATCCACTCGGGGTGTGGCACGACCAACTACACGTTCTGCTGGGCGATGGGTGGCGAGAATCAGGAGTTCGCCGACATGCAGGGCTTCGACATGTCAACGCTGCGCTGAGCGTACACACGTCACGCGTGTTGCAGCGCGGTGCGCAGTGTGCAGAGAAATCTCGGCATGTCGCACCGCTCTTATGGTCGAGCCAGCGGAAATGATTCGCGGCTCGTGACGGGAAAGCGGCGCGATGCGCTCGGGCTCGTGCTCGATGCCGTCGACGCCGTCATCGAAGATGGAATACCGCATCCGGGATGGGCACGAAGCGACGTCGAGATTCGAACATGTGCGCTCGAAGCGGCCTTCGCGGAAGCGGAGGAGATCGTGAGTCGACTGCGCGACACTGGTGTGGTTCCTGCGCCGATGACGCGTGCCGATGCGGACCGCCTCATCGCCGCGGCCGCGGCGATGTGCGTGTGGGGACGGCTCCCCGGAATGTCGCACCCGGTGCTCGATCATCTCGCCGACGCGCTCGCCAGTGTGCCACCCTCGAGCGTGCCGCTCGCGCAGCTCGCGTTGCTCGCCTAGCGCGGCGCGAGTGCCTCGCGATGCGACGGATGTCGAGCGAAGGCGCGCCATGTGCCGACGAGCCACACGAGCCCGATCAGCAGGCCTCCCACGAGATCGGTCGGCCAGTGCACGGCGAGATAGAGGCGCGAATACGAGTTGGCGAGGAATACGGCGACCGCCACCGCAAATGGCCAGCGCCAGCCACGCGTCCGATACAATAGAAGAGCGACCGTGGTGTAGAGCGCGACGGTGAGGATCGCGTGTCCGCTCGGATACGACGCCCAGTTGTACATGCCGCGGCGAGGGAACAGATCGGGTCGATCGCGACCGAGCAGGTACTTCATCGTCGGGTTGAGCGAAAGCGAGCCGACCGTGACGATCAATAGCTGGAGCGCGATGATTCCGAGGTGCTTGCGCTTCCAGAGCCACCAGCCGATGGCGAGCGTGAGCGGAAGGATCGTGAGGTTGGTGCCCGTGAGCGGCACCTGCAGCACCACGGCGTCCAGCCACGACGGCAAGGTCCGCGCGTGAAACCAGCGGAGCATGCTGCGCTCCCACGCGGCTCCTGAGTCCCACGTCGAGGATGCCTGGATGATCGAGCCATAGAAAATCCCGACCGCCCATGCACCCAGGTATGTGAAAGCGAGATCCCGTGCCAGCATCCGGCCGGGGCTCGCGCGCGTCATCAGGGCCGTGCGGTTCAGCTCAGTCGCCACGAGGCTTCTTCGCAGGATCGTCGCCGATCCAACGCCGAATCTCCGCGACGACGATGCGCGGCTCGATGGGCTTCGCCAGGTACGATGTGAAGCCGACCTTCGACGCCCGCTCGCGGTCGTCAGCCAGCGCGTGCGCCGTCAGCGCGATGATGGGAATGGCTTGCGTTCGCGGGTCGGCCCGAAGGATTCTCGTGGCCTCCCACCCATCCATGCGGGGGATCGAGATGTCCATCAGGATCAGATCGGGCTGCACGCTTCGCGCGAGCTCGACGGCTTGCACCCCGTCCTGCGCTTCGATGACCTCGTAGCCGAGATGGCGCAGCACGGTGCAATAGATGATTCGGTTGTCCTCGTTGTCCTCGACGAGGAGCAAGGTTTGACCTCTGGATGCGGGATCGTCCACGGATTCCTTGCGTTGAGGACTCGACTCCCAGCGAGCACGAACAAGAGCAAGGCGGATGCCCGCAGTCGAGCGCGCCACGCTCAACTTCGCGCGCGTTCGAGCTCGGCGATCTTCTCCAGCCTTCGGCGGTGACGCGCTGCGCCGGAGAAACGTGCCTCGAGGAAGTCGTGCAGCAACTCCACCGCGAGCTCGGGGCCGATCACGCGCGCGCCCAGGGCGATGACATTCATATCGTCATCCTCGACGCCTTGGCGGGCCGAGAAGGGATCGTGGCACAGAGCACACCTCACCCCGGTCAACTTACTCGCGGCGATGCTCGCGCCGACGCCGCTCCCGCAGACGAGGACCCCGCGGTCGGCTGCGCCCGCCACTACGGCGCGTCCGACCGCTGCGGCGACGTCGGGATAGTCGTCGCCCGGCACCGGCGACGCGGGTCCGCAATCGACGACGTCGACCCCTCGCGCGCGCAACTCGGCGAGGATCCGGTCGCGCAAGGGCCACCCGGCATGATCGCATCCGAACGCCACTCTCATTCGGACCTCCACCGTCGCGGTGTGCGAAACGAGGATCCGCGAAGCTCGCCTCTACCCCTGGACCGCATGAGAAGGCGCCTCCGGACCGAAGAGGAGCCGGCCGTGACCACCATCACGGAGGCCACACGGTGCAGTGCCCCGTATATACGGCCGAGATTGGTAGATCGTTCCACTGGAGCAGTAGTCGACATTGGTTGCTTTTTGTGATCTGGCTCGTAGAACAGCACGGAGCGTCGTCGCTCCGGGGACCGTTCTCGCATCTTGAGACCCCACACGGAGATGCCCGCGATGTCGAGTGAGAGCGCGCACGGCGAAGCGCGCACCGAAGCAGCAGTTGTCCGCCGAGAACGGCTGCGGTTCACGGGGTTCTCGCTCGTGCGCTCACCCTCGGGGCGAGTAACATGCGAGGTCACCCTCGAGTGGGCACCCGGCGAGGCGATCCTGGGACGAGCCGAAGGGCAGGCCAGTCCTGCCGGTGATGCTCGACTGGGTGCCGAGGCGGCAATTCGCGCGCTCGAGACCTTCACCGAGGGCACGATCACGTTCGAGCTCGTCGGAGTCAAAGTCGTGCGTGCTTTCGACGCCAATGTCGTCATTGCCTCGCTGATCCAGCGCGGGGATACCGGCCCGGATCGTCTGCTCGGCTGCTATCTCGCCGACGGCGACATG
>QHVE01000051.1:46505-47004 GCA_003223455.1 Gemmatimonadota bacterium
AGGCGCTGCGCTCGCCGTGCTCAACGCCACCAACCGGGTGCTTGGCAACTACATCAATACCCGATAACGAGTCTCGCTGAGCCGGAGTAGGAGATCCGGGGTAGGCGAATGCACGTCCACCCGCTACTGTGCGGGACATCGCCCCGGCGCCGGGGCAGTCAGAGAATTTCGCCCGTCGCCTCCTTCCCGCGGCCGGCCTCGCCATTCGGAGAATCCAGGTGCGCGCCCGACTCCCCCTCCTCGGCACCATCCTCCTCGCGGGGTGCTTCGCGCATCCCGCCAAGGCTCCGCATCCGCAGACGGTCGTGACGGCTGGAGCACCGGTCCGCCGCGCACCGATCGACACGACTCGTCGGACGGCGACGGCGGTGACGACGACGAAGGTCGGCGCCCTGGTGACGGAGGTGAGTACCCGGGATGTCTCGCGGCGCGCGATCGAGGTGTTCGGCGACTCGCTGATCCTCGTCGCCCCTCCCAAGATCGGGGAAGACAACGAGCC
>QHVE01000052.1:0-29049 GCA_003223455.1 Gemmatimonadota bacterium
GAATCCGGCGTGGCCGTCAGCGCGTTCAGCCCGGGCGGCGGCGGTGGGGCGGGCGTGCCCGGCCCGTCACCCGAGCTGCGACTCGCCGTGCAGGCCACCCTTGCCGCGGCGCTCGCCGTCGTGGCGGGACGCGCGATCTCGGGCGACCGATGGTACTGGGCCGTCCTCGCCGCGTTCGTCGTCTTCATCCGCGCCACCACCGTGGGCGAGACCTTCTCCCGCGCCTGGCAGCGCATGCTCGGCACCATCGTCGGCGTTGGCATCGGGCTCCTCGTCGCGACCATCGTCGGCCATCGCGCCGCGCCGGCCGCGGCCGTCGGCCTCGTCGCCATCTTCCTCGCGTACTACCTGATGCGCATCTCGTACACCGGGATGATCGCCTGCTTCACCATCGCGCTGGCGCTCCTGTACGAGGAGATGGGCCGCGCGCCGGCGGGACTGATGTGGCTCCGGCTGCTCGAGACCTTTGCCGGCGCGGCGATCGGCGTGCTCGTGTCGGCTCTCGTGCTCCCCGTGCGCAGCGCGACACGCGTGCGACGTCTCGCCGCCGGCGTGATCCGCTCGGCGACGCCCGCGATCGAGCGCGCAACGACGCCCGGCGTGCGCGCCGAGGACGACGAGCAGTTGCACGAGGAGATCCGCAACGTCGACCGCGCCCTCGCCGAGCTGCGGAATGCGCTCCGACCGCTGTGGGGACCGAACGTGCCGGTCGAGCGGACGGTGGTGACGCGGCAGGGACGCATCTCCGCCGCGCTCGCCTACGCGACGCGGCGGCTGTCGGCGGTGTCGCTGTCGGACGTCGGCGAGCGGGGCGCGCTGCTGCGAGACGTCGGCGCGCGGATGACGGAGAATTTCCGCGCCGTCGCGGACGGGCTGGAGCAGGGGCGGGTGGCGCGGGTCGAGCCGGTGGATGCGATGCTGGTGCGGTTGCAGCGGATGTCGGGAGAGTCTGACGGTGACGGCGATGGCGAGGCGGCCGGGAAGGCGCGACAGACGGTGTCGCTGCTGGCGGACATGGACGTCATCGTGCGGGAGCTGGCGGAAGGAGCGGCGGGCGCGAGCTGAGCCGAGCGAGGACGCACTGTCAGAGGTGGTGCTCACGTTGGAGTGAGCCAAAGCCCGCTCCCACGGAGCCTCCACTCGTGCGCCTGTCCGCCATCATCATCCTCACTTCGATGCGTGGCTTGATCGTGAGAAGTGTCGCCGATCAGCATTCCAAACAGACCAGGGGCGACACGTGACGCCTTCGAACCGCGACCGACATTTTGGCGCCATTCTCGGTCTCGCCGTCGGCGACGCGCTCGGCACGACGCTCGAGTTCATGCCGCCCGGTAGCTTCGCGCACATCGCCGACATGATCGGCGGAGGTCCGTTCCAGTTGAAGCCCGGCCAGTGGACGGACGACACGTCCATGGCGCTCTGCCTGGCCGAGAGCCTCGTCGAGCGCGGCGGGTTCGACGCCGCGGACCAGATGCGCCGCTACCTCCGCTGGCTCGACGACGGCCAGTGGTCGAGCACAGGCACGTGCTTCGATGTCGGCAACACGGTGCGCGCGGCACTCGAGCGCTTTCGACGCACCGGCGATCCGTTCGCCGGGTCCACCGCCGAGAGCTCGGCGGGCAACGGGTCGCTCATGCGCCTCTCGCCCGTCGTCCTCTACTTTGCCGGCGATCCCGCACTTGCCATTCGCATGGCTGGCGAGAGCTCGCGCACGACGCATGGCGCGGCGGCCGCGGTAGACGCCTGCCGCTGGTTCGCCGGTTTGCTCGTTGGCGCGTTGCGCGGCGAGAGCAAGGACACGCTGCTTGCCCCGCGGTGGTCGCCGGTGCCCGACCTCTGGGATGGCGACGCGATGAACGACGCGGTGCGCGAGGTGGCGGATGGCTCGTTCCTGGTCAGGACGCCGCCACGCATCCGCGGAACGGGGTACGTGGTCGAATCGCTCGAGGCTGCGCTGTGGGCGTTCGCCACGACGGACGACTTCCGCGCCGGAGCGCTCGCCGCCGTGAATCTCGGCGATGACGCGGACACGACCGGGGCCGTATATGGACAGCTAGCCGGCGCCTACTATGGAGCGGACGCGATCCCCCTCGAATGGCGAGACCGGTTGGCGCGCCGTCCCGAGATCGAGGCGCTCGCCGAGCGCCTTCTCACCGGCCCGACACGGCCCGCGTAGAACGCGGCGATGGCGAGGCTCTCCGGTACGCGCTGGGGCCTGCCGCGCGCGTGTTCATCGCGACGGCCGAACGCCTGCATCGCGACCATCGCTCCGACGCGTCGTTCGACTTCTCGCCCGTGCTGACCCGTCTCGCGAAGGCGGTGGAGGTGCAGGGGAACGCGCTGCTCCGTCGCGCCGCGGCAAAGCCGCCGACCTCGGCGCGTCTGGCAAACATCGAGGGTCGAACGGTGGACCTCACGCGGTACCGTGCACTGACGCTCGGACAGCTCGCGCGCGTCGTCTCCGGCGAGCGCGGGCTGAGCGAAGGGCTCGGAAAGGTGCTCGAAGCGGCCGCGCACTGGCGGAATCGGCTGGTGGGAATCGGCTGCGAGGGAGCCCTGGTCGCACTGGCCAGGACGCGGGTGCGATGACCTGCCGGTGACTGTCAGAGGGTGGCCGTATGATGCGGGGTAGCTTCTCGCCTCTCCGATCACCGGCTCGCTGGAGTCTGCCATGCGCATCTCGCTTCGCACCGACCGTCACCTGATCCGCGCTCACGCCCGCAGCGAGCGCCATCTTCTCGTCAACGTCATCGCTCCCACGGCCGAGCCGCGCGCCGGCCGCCAGCCGGTGAACATCGCTTTGGTGCTCGACCGCTCGGGGTCGATGGGTGGCGAGCGGAAGTTCGCTCTCGCGCGCGAGGCGGTCGAGCAGGCGCTGCGCATGCTCCATCCTGAGGATCGATTCACCCTCGTCGTGTACGACGACGATGTGGACGTCCTCGTTCCGGTCGCCGCGGCGACCGCCGAAGCGAAGTCGCTCGCGCTCTCGCGTCTGCGCGACGTGGATCCGCGTGGCAGCACGGACCTGCACGCCGGCTGGACGAAGGGTGCGTCGCAGATCGCTGCGGGCCTCACGGCGAGCTCGGTGAGCCGGGTTCTCCTGCTCACCGACGGCCTGGCAAATGCGGGGGTCACGGAGCCTTCGGCGCTCGTGGCCACCGCCGTCGAGCTTCGCGGGCAGGGCATTGCCACGAGCACCTTCGGCGTCGGAGCCGACTTCGACGAGCGACTTCTCCGCGACCTCGCGCACGAGGGAGGGGGCAACTTTTACTTCGTGGAGACGCCGGTACAGATCCCCGACCTCCTCACGAGCGAGCTTGGCGAAGCGCTCGAGATCGTGGTGCGTGGTGCGGCGATCCATCTCGAGCTTCCTGCCCGCGCCGACGCCACGCTGCTCAACCGATATCGCCACCAGCACGTTGCAGGTGACGCGCTTCGCATCGAGCTCGGCGATCTCACCTCGGGGCAGGAGCTGAGCGCCGTCGTGAAGATCCGCTTCGCCACCGGCCAGGTGGGCGGGGCCGCGGTTGCGACCCTGCGCATGGTCGATCGGAGCGGCACGTCGAACGTCGAGGCCGTCGAGTGGCGGTACGACACGCACGAGGCGAACGACGCGCAGGCTCGCGACGTCGTCGTCGATCGCGAGGCTGCGTCGCTCTACGCGGCGCGCGCCAGAGCCGAGGCGACGGAGGCCAACCGTCGGGGCGACTTCACGAGGGCACGCCGCGTATTGGAGCGAACGGTCGCCCGCATCCGTGGGTACGCGCACGGCGATCCGGCGCTCGAGGCGCTGTGGCGCGAGCTGCGCGACGACATCGAGCGCTACGCGGAGCAGGCGATGAGTCCGATGCAGCTCAAGTCGGCGGTTTACGTCGCCGAATCGGTCGGCAAGGGTCGAGCGCCGGACGGTCGCGCGCGACGGTCGCCGAAACCCTGAGCTTGACTTCGCAGGGATGAACGCGACTCCGACGATCGCGCCGCTACGTCCCTACACGTCCGCGGACGAGCTCCACGAGCTCTTCCCGGGCGAGGGGACCATCCATGCCTGCGACTTCTACGTCACGGGTGCGAGCGCGGCGCCGAGGACGGCGCGGGCCAGGCGAGACGACACGGTGGGCGGCGTGGGGAGGAGAGGACGAGGCGCCGCACACGAATGCACGTGCGTGCACCGTCTGAAGGTTCACGCCGAGCTTGGCGTGGCAAGGCGTCGCAGGTTCGGACGCTGCTCGAACACGCTGCACACGCGACGAGGGGCGGGAATATTCCCGCCCCTCGTCGCTTTCCGCCATCTCGCTCCTGCTACTCGGCCTTGCCCGTCAGCTTGCCGGTGTCACCCGCGTATGACCACTTGCCGGTGATGTCGGCGCCCTGACGCGTCAGCACGATCTCGAACGGGCCCTTCGGCGCATCACCGTTGACGTAGAGCTCCGCGCCCTTGACCGTCACCTTCACGGGGTGCGTCTCCGGGTCCTCTCCCGTCTGGAACGTCGCGACAGCGACGCCCGATGAATCCTTGACCGTGATGGTGGCCGGCAACGGCTGTTCGGGGAGCTGGATCAGGAGCTTGTACACCCCGGTGGGCACGGCGGCCCAATTGCTCGAGGCGGTGCTCGCGACGCTGCCTGACTGTGTCGCGGACTGTGCGTTGGCGCCGGTGGCGCTTGCGACGACGAGTAGAGCGCTGGCAGCGAGCGCGCGAATGAGAGAGTGCTTCATGGGATCAGTGGGAAAAGTGGGGGCTTGCGGACGGTTGGGCCTACGGGACCCTGCCAGAGGCGGTTTCATGGGTGCAAATCCTCGACGCGGTCGACCCGGAACGCGCGTAGCGAGCGAAGTGTTGGGAATAACTCACGATAACGGAGCGTCAGCGCTTTCTTTGCATGAAACTTACTCTTGGACGCGTTCGCAGGTCGCGGCACGTTGCGGCTGAACAACGCCGACCCTACTCCTCACCATCCGCGATTCCCCCAATGACTGCACCCACTTCCGCCCTGCTCCCCGATTGGTACAGCGAGGTGGCGAAGGCCGGCCTCCCGACCACGCTCGGCATCGAGATCGTCGAGCTGTCGGAATCGCGCGTCGTCGCGACGATGCCGGTGGATCACCGCACGCACCAGCCGTTCGGCATCCTGCACGGCGGCGCGTCGATCGCCCTCGCCGAGACCGTCGCTTCGTTCGGCGCCGTCATGCTGATCGACCGCGAGCGCTACATGGCGGTCGGGCAGGAGATCAACGGCAACCACATCCGCGCGAAGCGCGACGGCATCGTGCGCGCCGTCGGCGTCCCGATTCACGTCGGACGCACCAGTCAGGTCTGGTCGATCGAGATCACCGACGAGGAAGGACGGCTCGTGTGCATCTCGAGGTGCACGATGGCGGTAGTGGAACGGCGGTAGCGAAGCTGCTCCTCGAACCGGCGCGCTTATGGAAGCACGGCCCCACGAGCGCTGGCCCGTCCTCGACTACACCGCGTCGGCCCGCGCGGCCGCTCGGGCGATCCCGCGCAGCATTCCGCCGAAGATGAGCCCGTGCACTGGGTACAGCGCGTACCAGTAGAGTAAACCCAGCAAGCCGCGCGGCTCGAAGACAGCGGTTTGCCGGATCACACTCCCGGTAGCGCTGGGCGAGACCTCGAACTGCAGCCAGGCGCGCCCGGGCAGCTTCATCTCGGGACGCAGCCGCAGCAGCCGGCCCGGCTCGACGGCCTCCACGCGCCAGAAGTCGACCGCGTCCCCGGGGTGCAGCGACTTCGGGTCGCGGCGTCCGCGCCGCATTCCCGCGCCGCCGACGACGAGATCCAGCAGGCCGCGGAGCCGCCAGAGCCAGTTGCCGAAGTACCACCCCGTCGATCCTCCGGGCGCTCGACGCTGACCTGCCGCGAATCGACACGGCGCGAGCCGAGCGAACTGCCCCCCCAGGGTTGCGTACGGCCGATCGACGAGCGCGCGTCGGACCAGCGCGTCTCGGCGAACTCGCGGTCCTCGTTCGACAACGCTTGCGCGATCGAGGCGCGCATCCCGAGCGGAACGATCCCGGGAAAGAGCTCGGCCGCGATCGTCGACGTCACCACAGTCTCGTTGCGCACTCCGTCGATGAGCTTCTTCCCCACGCGCGCGTACACCGGGGTCACGAGTCCCAGCCAACGCCCCGACAAGCCGGGCGTGAGCAGGGGGACAGGGATGAAGGTGCGACGCAGTCCGCGTTGCGCTGCGTACTCGCGCATCAGGTCGAGGTACGACACACGATCGCTTCCACCGATCTCCACGACCACGCTCCCATCTACAGGGATCTCGGCGGCCGCGGAGAGGTAGGCGATCACGTCGCCGATCGCGATCGGTTGGGTTCGCGTGCGCACCCATCGCGGTATCAGCATCACGGGGAGCCGCTCGACGAGCGCGCGTACGAGCTCGAACGAGAGACTGCCCGAGCCCAGGATGACGGACGCGCGCAACTCGATCGTCGGCACACCGGAATCGCGCAGGATGCGCCCGACCTCGTGCCGGCTGGCCAGGTGCGTCGAGAGCCCTACGTCGGAACCGAGGCCGCCGAGGTAGACGATGCGACGGACCTTCGCAGCGAGCGCTGCCTGCGCGAAGCTCCGTGCACCCTCGCACTCCTCATGCGCGAAATCGCGCGGCGTGGCCATCGCGTGGATGAGGAAGTACGCCGTATCGACGCCCGCGAGTGCAGCGGGAAGCGACGCGGCGTCGAGCACGTCGCCGTGCACGACCTCCACACCGTCGGGTGCCCGAACGCGCAGCTCGTCGGGCCGCCGCGCCATGCAGCGCACGCGCGCGCCGGCGTCGTGCAACGCGCGCATCAGGCGGCCGCCGATGTAGCCGGAGGCGCCGGTCACCAGCAGGAGCGGGCGCCTCGCCTCGTGGTGGGCGGAGCTGGTCACGCCGCCACTTCCGCTCGACGAAGCACGCCGAGCAGGCCGCTCACGCTGGCAACGTTGCGCACGGCGTTCGCCGTTGCCCGAGCAACGGGTCTGGATCTTCGACGCACACGTTGCTCACCGCGACGACGCCGCCATCTGCGTTACGGAACCGCGAGCGCGAAGGAGCGCGAAGCCCTACTCGCCGAACGTCGGCTCATACGCTTCGTCCGCGACTTCCTGCCGTCGCATCCCCGCCAGCGTGCGCTGACAGGTATTCCACCGCAGGATCGCGTCGTCGTTCCCCGGCTGCCGGAGCTGCTCGGCTTTCTCGAACGACTCCATCGCCGAGCGAAGCGTGGCGAACGCCATCGCCTCGGCGTGCATCGCGCCGCTCGTGAGCTGCGCGTGGGCGAGGCGCTCCGAGATGATGCCGGCGTAGTAGGCGCGCTGGTACGGATCGGTGAGGCGCTCGAGCGTCTCCCGCGCGCGCCGCACCAGATCGGCCGACTCGCGTCCGAACTGGTCGGTCAGCGCGAGGACGAGCATCACGAGCACCGGCTGATTCGTCGGATCCACCTCGAGGATGTCGAGACAGATGCTCTCCGTCGCCCACGACTGGTTGAGCAGCCGATACCGCTCCGCTTTCTGCGTGGCGCGGGGGATGGCTTCCTGGGAGATCTTCTTGAGCTCAGACATCCGGCTCCTCCTTCGTCGTCAGCGACGTCCTCGTTGCGCCGGGTGGGGAGTGGGGAGTTCGGGGCGACAGCGTCGCGAGCGGCGTTTGCCGTCACTCCCCACCCCCACTCGCCACCCCTAACCGGGTTTCTTCTTCCCCCTCACCAGCCGTACCAGCGCCCGCAGCGGATCGAAATGCTGGTCCGCCACCCGCTCCTTCAGCGGGATGATCGCGTTGTCCGTGATCGTGATCCCCTCGGGGCATACCTTCGTGCAGCACTTCGTGATGTTGCAGTAGCCGATGCCGTGCGCCTCCTTGAGCTGCGTCGTGCGATCGGCGACGTCGAGGGGATGCATCTCCAGCGCCGCGGCGTAGACCAGGAAGCGCGGGCCGATGAACTCGTCGTGCTTGTGATGGTCGCGCAGCACGTGACAGACGTCCTGGCACAGGAAGCACTCGATGCACTTCCGGAACTCCTGGACACGGTCGACGTCGCGCTGGTCGACGCGCCACGTGCCGTCGGGTGCGTCCGGAGCACGCGGCGTGAAGCGCGTGATGTTCGGCTTGACGCGGAAGTTCCACGACACGTCCGTCACGAGGTCGCGCACGTGCGGGAACGTGCGCATCGGCTCCACGCTCACCGGTTCGTCGGCGGGCAGCTCGTCGAGTCGCGTCATGCACATGAGCTTTGGCTTGCCGTTGATCTCGGCCGAGCAGGAGCCGCACTTGCCCGCCTTGCAGTTCCACCGCAGGGCGAGATCGGGCGCCTGCTCGGCCTGGATCTGATGCAGCGCATCCAGCACGACCATGCCGTCCATCGCCTCGGTCGTGTAGTCGCGGAAGTCACCCTCGCCGTTCGCCCCGCGCCACACGCGGAACGTGCGCGAGCTGTGGCCGACGGCGGCGTCCTGCGCCTGCTGCGCCGCCGTGTAGGCATCGACGGCGTGAGATGTGGTCGTGGAGGACGGTGCGGTCACTACTTCATCTCCTCGATGATCGCCGCGAGCTCGGCGGGCAGCGGCGGAATGGGCGCCCGCTCGAGCGCCATCCCGCCGTCTGCACCGCGCCGTACGACGTGGTTGAAGCTGCCGAACGCCGGATCCTTGTCGGGATAGTCGTCGCGGAAATGCCCGCCGCGACTCTCGCGGCGCTCGAGCGCCGAGCGCGCAATCGCTTCCGACACGATGAGCAGATGTCGCAGATCGAGCGCCGTGTGCCACCCCGGATTGTACTCGCGGTTTCCGGGCACGCCGACACGGTCGGCCCGCTGCTTCAGCGACTCCAGCTCGCCAAGCGCCTGCTCCATCTCGTGCTGCGACCGCACGATGCCGACGAGATCCTGCATCGTCGTCTGCAGCGCATCCTGCACCTGATACGCGCTCTCGCCGCTCGCGCCGCGGTCGAACGGGGCGAGCGCGTACTGCATCCCGTCGTCGATCTCGCGCTCGTCCAGCCGGATGTCGCCGTTCGTCCGCGCGAACTCCGCCGCGAACTCGCCGGCGCGCTTCCCGAACACGAGGAGGTCCGACAGCGAGTTGCCGCCCAGCCGGTTCGCGCCGTGCAGACCCGCCGCACACTCGCCGCAGGCGAACAGTCCCGGCACGGTGGACATCTGCGTGTCGCCGTCGACGCGGATCCCGCCCATCACGTAGTGCGTCGTCGGGCCGATCTCCATCGGCTCCTTCGTGATGTCGATGTTCGCGAGCTGCTTGAACTGATGGTACATGCTCGGGAGCTTCTTCTTGATGTGCTCCGCGCCGTTCGGCACGCGATCCTTGATCCAGGCGATGTCGAGGAACACGCCGCCGTGTGGTGAGCCGCGTCCCTCCTTCACCTCGCGCACGATCATGCGCGCCACGTGGTCGCGCGTCAGCAGCTCGGGGGGGCGGCGGGAGTCCTTGTCGCCCTGCGTGTAGCGCCAGCCCTCCTCCTCGGTGTCCGCCGTCTGAGACTTGTAGTTGTCGGGGATGTTGTCGAACATGAACCGCCGTCCGTCGCGGTTCTTGAGCACGCCGCCTTCGCCGCGCACACCTTCGGTCACGAGGATGCCGCGCACGCTCGGCGGCCAGATCATCCCGGTCGGGTGGAACTGCACGAACTCCATGTCCTGCAGCGCTGCTCCCGCGAGATAGGCGAGCGCGTGCCCGTCGCCGGTGTACTCCCAGCTGTTGCTCGAGATGCTGTATGCGCGGCCGATACCACCGGTTGCGAGCACGACGGCCTTGGCGCGGAACACCTTGAACCGCCCGCGCTCGCGGTCGTAGGCCAGCGCTCCGGCGATCCGCTCGCCGTCGTGCAGCAGCGTGACGACGGTGCACTCCATGTGGACGTCGATCCCTTCATGGATGCCATGGTCCTGCAATGTGCGGATCATCTCGAGGCCGGTGCGGTCGCCGACGTGCGCGAGCCGCGGATATCGATGGCCGCCGAAGTTGCGCTGCAGGATCCGCCCGTCCTTCGTCCGGTCGAACAGCGCGCCCCACTTCTCCAGCTCGTTCACGCGGGCCGGCGCTTCCTTCGCGTGCAGCTCGGCCATCCGCCAGTTGTTGAGGTACTGGCCGCCGCGCATCGTGTCGGCGAAGTGCACGCGCCAGCTATCGCGGTCGTCGACGTTGCCCATCGCGGCCGCGACACCGCCCTCGGCCATGACCGTGTGCGCTTTCCCGAGCAGCGACTTCGTGACGACGCCGACGCGGGTGCCGAGCGACGCGGCTTCGATCGCCGCGCGCAGGCCGGCGCCCCCGGCGCCGATGACGAGCACGTCGTGGTCGATCGTGGGATGATCGCTCACAGGATCCGCCAGTCGTGCCAGACGCCCATCGCGCACATCCGCACGTACACGTCGGTGAACGCCACCCAGAACAGGCTCGCCCACGCCCAGTTCATGTGGCCGCGGTTGAGGCAGCTCACGCAGTCGTATGCCGTACGTCGCGCGGGCCGGCCCGCCAGTCGGTCGAGGTAGCCACCGACGAGATGCCGCAGCGAGTGACACCCGAGGGTGTAGCCGCCGAGGAGCACGACGTTCGTCGTCAGCACCAGCGAGCCGACGCCGATCCCGAAGCGCATTCCGCCCGCGGCGTCGGCGAAGTGGTAGCCCTCCCACGCATCGTGTGCCAGCACGAGCAGGAACAGCAGGGCGAAATACAGGAAATAGCGATGCACGTTCTGCAGCACGAGCGGCAGCGTGCGCTCGCCGAGGTAGCCCTTGCGTGGCTCGCCCACGGAGCAACTCGGTGGGTCGGCCCAGAACGCCTTGTAGTACGCCCCGCGGTAGTAGTAGCAGGTGAAGCGGAACCCGGCGGGGAAGGGAAGGATCAGCAGCGCGGGCGAGATCGACGCCAGCCAGCGCGGCGCGCGCGCGAACCAGCCGTGCGGCGGCGGCCCGAACAGCAGCGGCGAGTAGAAGGGCGAGAGGTAGTTGCCGTACTCGTAATTGGCGTTCTGGAAGGCGGCCCAGGTCGCGTACGCGAGGAAGCTCGACAGCACGACGAAGACACCGAGGGGGGGAAGCCACCAGGCATCGCGGCGCATCGTCTCGCCGAACCCGCGACGTCTGAGTTGTACGACTGGTTGCGTCATCGAGCCCGCGTCTCCGGTGTGAAGTCGCGGGAAGGTAGGGAGGAGGGTAGAGGGACGGAAGAGGACGCGGCCCGCCTCGCGCTTGCTGGATGCCGAGCGCGAATGCATCTCACTGGAGCGCAGCTCACCAGCAACCGCAACAGATCGACGCGGAGCACGCGGAGCACGGCGGGACGACCGCTAGAGGTCTTGGCGCACCGCAGGCTTGGATGCCGACCCCAAGATCTCTTTTCTTGGGGTTGTGGATGGAGAGGAGCCGTGTGCGCTGCCGCGCAGCTCGACCCGGAGAGCATTTCTCCGCGTACTCGCAGTGCCCTCCGCGGTCTCCGCGTGAATCTGTTGCAGTTCTAGTCGTCCGCCACACGATCGAGGCATGTCACATTGATCCTCGCACGAACCGCCGCCCGCTCGCTCACTCTCGTCGCTCTTGGCGCACTGGCCGTGGCACCAGCCCGTGCTCAGTCGCGCCGCGACTGGATGCTCGGCCCGTTCGAGAAGCCGCGCGACGCGAATCCGGTGCTCGTGCCGCGCGCGACGTCGACTTTCCGCTCGCCCGTCAACGACAGCACGGTCCGCTGGGAAGAGCATGCCACGTTCAACCCCGCGGCGATCGGACGAGGCAACAGGATCGTCATGCTGTACCGCGCCGAGGACGATCCCGGCGCACGAGGGATCGGTCACCACACTTCGCGACTCGGTCTTGCCGAAAGCACCGATGGACTTCACTTCACGCGGCGCGACGCACCGGTGCTCTACCCGGACCGTGACGCGCAGGCGAAGTACGAGGTGCCGGGCGGGGTCGAAGATCCGCGTCTCGTCGAGACCGAGGATGGCTCGTACGTGCTCACGTACACGCAATGGAACCGCGACGTCCCGCGACTCGCCGTCGCCACGTCGCGCGACCTGATCACGTGGACGAAGCACGGGCCCGCGTTCGCCGCCGCGGCGAAAGGCAAGTACCTCGCGATGGAGACGAAGTCCGGCGCCATCCTCACGCGGCGCGTCGGCGACCGGCTCGTCGCCACACGGGTCCGCGGCAAGTACTGGATGTACTTCAACGTGCCCGACATCCTCATCGCGACGTCGGACGATCTCATCCACTGGACGCCGCTCGCGGACGGCGACGGGAAGCTGGCGAAGGTGCTCTCGGCGCGGCCAGGCTACTTCGACTCCTGGCTCGTCGAGGCCGGACCGCCGGCCATTCTCACCGACCGCGGCATCGTCCTCCTGTACAACGCCGGCAACAGCGCCGAGTTCGGCGCGCCCGGCCTGCCACCCCGCGTGTATACCGGTGGGCAGGCGCTGTTCGATCGCGACAACCCGGTGAAGCTGCTCGACCGCTCGGACGCGCCGTTCATCCGGCCGACCGAGCCGTATGAGCGCACGGGGCAGTACGCGCAGGGCACGACGTTCGTCGAAGCGCTCGTGCCGCGTGGCGATCGCTGGCTGCTGTACTACGGCATGGCCGATTCGCGCGTCGGCGTCGCCGTGTCGCGTCCTACCCGCGCGCGCCGCTAGTCCGAGCGCCGGCGAGCGATTTGAGGGCCGACACGAACCGCTCGCGCACGGCCGAGCGTTCGCTGCGCTTCCACACCGCGAGCAGCGCCATCTCGACGTCGAGCGCCCGCACCGTGCGATAGACGACGCCCGGCTGCTGGAACTCGGCGATCGAGCGAGGCACGACCCCGACGCCCACCCCCGCGCTCACGAGGCTCGCCAGCGTGTGCCACCCCGCGGCCTCCTGCACGATGCGCGGGCTGAATCCGGCCCGACGGCACGACGCGATGATCTCGTCGTACATCTCCGGCGCGACGACGCGCGGAAATCCCACGAACGCCTCGTCGGCCAGCGAGGCGAGCGCGAGCCGCGACCGTTCGGCGAGCGCGTGAGTCTTCGGCAGCGCGAGGATCACCGGCTCGGAATAGATCGGCTCCACGCGCAGCCATCGGACCGCGTCCACCGGCGCGCTGTGGAGGATGCCGATGTCGATGCGCCCGTCCTGGAACGCCTCGGCTTGTCGAAGCGGATCGAGCTCGAACAGCGAGAGTCCGACGCTCGGCAGGTGCGCGCGGAAGAAGCTGAGCACGTCCGGGAGGATTCCCGAGTGCGTCGCCGCCTCGACGAATCCCACTCGAAGCCGCCCCGTCTCGCCCTGTGCCGCACGCTGTGCGGTGCGCTGTGCGCGCTCCGCCTGTGCGAGCGTCAGTCGCGCCTCGGGAAGGAAGGCGCGGCCCGCCGGCGTCAGCTCGACGCCGCGCGATACGCGCTCGAACAGCGCCGTGCCGAGCTCGCGCTCGAGATCGCGGACCTGACGGCTCAATGGCGGTTGCGCGATGCGGAGCCGCTCGGCCGCGCGACCGAAGTTGAGCTCCTCGGCCACGGCGACGAAGTAGCGCAGATGGCGGAGCTCCATGCTACCGCCCGCGGCGCTTCACCTGTCGCGCCCGTGGGCGCGGCGGCGGCGACGGTGCTTCGGGGGGCGCGATCGCGACCGCCTGGTCGGCCGGCAGCGCGCCGAACTGCGTCACGACGTACGCGCCCATGAGATTCGCGTGCTGCAACAGCTCGGTGTCCGATGAACCGGCGAGCAGGCCGGCGAGCAACACGGCGAGGAAGGCGTCGCCGGCGCCGACCGTGTCGCGCACCTCGGCGGGAAACCCCGGGTGCTCGCTGAAGTCGCCGTCGTGCAGTAGCGCCGCACCGCGGCTGCCGCGCGTCACGCACACCACGTCGCACCCGAAGCTCGTGGCGAGGGCCTGCATCCTCTCGCGCTCATCGCCATCGCCCCAGCCGAACAGAGTGGAGAGCCTGGCCAGCTCCGCGTCCGAGAGCTTCACCACGTCGGCCATCGCGAGCGACGCACGGATCACGTCCTGTTCCTCGTACGGCGGACGGAGGTTCACGTCGAACACCATCGTCGCCTGGTGCGCGGCGACCTTCCAGAGCCGCTCGATCGTCGCGCGCGTCGTCGCGTTCCGCTGCGCGAGCGAGCCGAAGACGAGCGCGCGCGCCCGTGCCGCGCGGGCGAGCAACGCTTCGGTGGCCTCGATCGCATCCCACGCCACCGGCTCGCAGATCTCGTACGCGCCGTTGCCGCGCTCGTCGACGTGCACGCGGACGAATCCGGTCGGCAGCGTGTGGTCCACCTGGATCAGATCCGTTCCGACGCCGTAGCGCGCCGCGCGTCGCAGCACCTCTTCTCCCAGCCGGTCGTCGCCGACGCGGCTCACCATCGACACGGGCGTCCCCGTCGCGCGCAGGTGGCAGGCGACGTTGAACGGCGCGCCGCCGAGGAAGAGCCCTTCGGGGAGTGAGTCCCAGAGCACCTCGCCGATGCAGAGCACCTCGCCCGACATGGCGACGTCGGAACGAGGTGCCGCGCCGGCCCGTGCAGCGCGAGGAGGAGTCATCCGCGGAAGCTAATCGCGAGTCATACCCGACGGGTATGGAACGACACGAATGATGTCTTGGAAGCCGATTTCCGCCCGGTCTAGATATCGACTCGAACGGACGAACCGCACTTCACACGACACCACGAACGGCCAGCGCGCGGCGCGCGGCCGAGGAGGAATCGATGGCCAACTTCGGACACCACCTCGCCTACCCGACCCCCAATTGGGTCGCGTACCGCCCGGAGGAAGAGATCGCCCGCGCTCGCGCCGAGCGCCGCTCGATGCGTCCCACGGTGCTCGCCCGATTCGCGAGCGCACTCCGCCGGTTCGCCCGCACCTGGGCGACGGCGCAGGCTCACAACGCCTTCCTCTGACGGGTCCCGAGGCGCCTTCCCGGGGCCCACCGGCCGTTCGTCCGGTGTTGGACCTTCGGCACCCCGGAGCCATCGCCGCTTGACACGCTAAACGCATGTTTTATCCTGGGGCCTTCGCTGCCCCGGGAAACGGTCGATGCCCAGTCTCTCCTCTGCCGGCGTGTCTGCGCGCCGGTTCGGTGCTCTCGTTGCGCTCGCGCTCCTCGCCGCCTGCGGCCGCGACGGATTCCTCACCGCACCGGGCAGCCGCAACGAGCTTCTCGCGCCGGCTCCTCCGCCGCACTACCCGATCATCTTCGTCCACGGCTACAACGCCTCGAGCGCGACGTGGCTCACGATGGTCAGCCGTTTCAAGATCGACGGCTACACCGATGCGGAGCTCGTGAACTGGTCGTACGACTACCGGCTCAGCAACGCCACCACGGCGGTCAAGCTGAAGGCGAAGGTGGACTCGGTCCTCGCGGCGACCGGCGCGCACCACGTCGACATCATCACCCACTCGATGGGGTCGCTCTCGGCGCGCTACATGATGAAGAACCTGCTGTTCCCCGGCGACCGGAGGGTCGACGCCGTCGTCACGCTCGGCGGCACGAACCATGGCACCGTGACCGCGTTCGGCTGCACGCCGGTCTCCTGCTCGGAGATGCGGCCGTACTCGTCGTTCACGACGACGCTCAACTCGATCGACGAGACGTGGGGAACGCCGCGCTACGGGACGTGGTGGACGCCGTGCGACGAGGTGATCTTCCCACAGACCAGTGCGAAGCTGTCGGGTGCGATCAACACGCAGACCGCCTGCATCAAGCACAGCCAGCTGCACGAAAACTTCACCATCTACACGCAGGTGAGGGATTTCGTGAAGCAGACGCCTTATGGGTTGTGAGGCAAACTGCCCCCCTTAGTTGGCCGCGAAGCAGTAGAGAAGGCCCGCCCCGCCCGTCGACACCAGATTCTGCTGCCCGCATCCCCGCGACGGATGCGCCGAGTTCCACGAGGTCGATCCGCCGCCGGTGCGATCGTGATGTCCCAGGAACGCGCTCCCCGTCGCCGAGTTGCTCGTCCAGTTCTCGCAGGTCGTGTCGATCTTCCCGGGAAGGGCGCGGCCCTCCGAGTCGGAGCCGGTGAGGATGTCGTGCGTGTTCGGCGTGTCGCCCACGCCATTCACCAGCGCGCCCTTCTCCGTCAGCGCGTTCACCTTGTTGATCTGATTGCGGTCGCGGACGATGTCGCCATGCAGGTCGGCGACGTTCGCCGCGATCATCGCGCCCTTCGCGTTGTGCCACGGTCCCGCGCCGATGCGATCGCGCGCGTGGATCGGACGACCATCGGGACCCGTGGCGCTGAGATACGCGCGCCACTGCCGTCCCGCCGCAACCGAAGTCCCCGACGCGTCCGCGAGCGCGGCACAGTGCGCGTCCGCGCCGGCCAACCCACCCAGATTCGCGCCGTCGCCCTTGCCCACGCTGGTGATGAAGAACGACATCGGAGCGGGCGGCTGCTGCGCCGCCGGCTGCTGCGCCGGCGCGGGATTCTGCGCGTGCGCGACGCCCGACGACGCGCCCACGACGAGGAGACTGCCGGCGACGCACGACACGAGACGCATGTGACCGATCTCCGTTGACTGTTCGCGATCCGTGGATCCAACGGCGCAGAACCTACCACGCTCCACCAAGGCGATCAATCGGCGGCACCGCTCGGTTGCGACACAGCTCTCCTCGATGCGGAATCTGCGGCGTGAAGCAGGCTGCATCAGCCCGGCGCGTTCGACCCCGTCGCCGTGAGCTGTCGCTCGGCGATCCCGGCGCGAACGAGCGGCGCCACCTCGGTGCCGAGCAGCTCGATCGCGCGCATGACCGTGCGATGCGGCATCCCCATCAGATAGATGAGGTACCGCGTATTCCGGAAGATCTCGTACTGGAAGAGGATCTTTTCCGCGACCGTCTTCGGGTCGCCGACGAGAAGCGCGCCGCGCGGTCCGCAGAGGAGCTCGTACTGCGCACGCGTCGGGGGCGGCCACCCGCGCTCGCGCCCGATCTTCCGCATCGACTTCTCGTGCCCGGGCCAGTACTCGTCCGCGGCCTGCTGCGAGCTCTCGGCGACGTGCCCGTGCCCGTTGATGCTGAGCGCGAGCTTCGCCGGATCGTGGCCGGCGCGCCGTGCCGCCTCCCGGTAGATCTCGACGAACGGAGCGAACCGCTCCGGCGCGCCGCCGATGATCGCCAGCGCCATCGGCAGACCGAGCCGCCCCGTGCGCTCCGCCGACGCCGCGGTGCCGCCGACAGCGATCCAGACCGGCAACGGTTGCTGGATCGGTCGCGGCATCACGAGCTGGTTGCGCAGTGGCGCCCGATGCTCGCCCGACCATGTCACCGGCCCGTTCTCCCGAATGCGCAGGAGCAGGTCGAGCTTCTCGGTGAACAGCGCGTCGTAGTCATCGAGGTCGTAGCCGAACAACGGGAACTATTCGATGAACGAGCCTCGGCCGGCCATGATCTCCGCCCGCCCGCTCGAGAGCAGATCGAGCGTCGCGAAATCCTGGAACACGCGCACGGGATCGTCCGAGCTGAGCACCGTCACCGCGCTCGTGAGGCGGATCCGCGACGTGCGCGACGCGATCGCTCCGAGGACGACGGCCGGCGACGACACGATGAAGTCCGGCCGGTGATGCTCGCCGACGCCGAACACGTCGAGCCCCACCTGCTCGGCGAGCTCGGCTTCCTCGACCAGCTCTCGCATCCGTGTCGGTGGCGGCGTGACGCCCTGGCCCGACGCATCGGGCGTGGTTTCGGCGAAGGTGTAGAGTCCCAGTTCCATGTGCTGTCGACGTCCGGTGTGATCTGCGGAGAAGTCGCACCCCGCCACGGAAAGTTCCAACGCCCTCACGCCTCCGCTTGACCCCGCCCGTGACGCGTCCGATACTCGCCGCTCTACCCCAGCCGAGAGGTCCGCACCGCATGCACGCCGCACGCCTGATCCCGCCACGGTGGTTCCTGCTCACGACGGCCGCGGCGAGCCTGGCCTTGAGCTCGCGGCCGAGCGCCGCCCAGGCGCCAGGCTTCCACGTCGAAGGGCTGAGAACCGAGTGGGCCACCAACCCGATCGGCATCGACGAGCCTGCACCG
Organism: Gemmatimonadota bacterium; assembly: GCA_003223455.1. Lineage (GTDB taxonomy): Bacteria > Gemmatimonadota > Gemmatimonadetes > Gemmatimonadales > Gemmatimonadaceae > AG11. Next base: position 18,024 of record QHVE01000052.1, read on the forward strand.
CGCCTGACCTGGACGCTCCACGCCGAGCGGCGTGGGACCCGACAGAGCGCGTACGAGATCCGCGTCGCGGCGCATCCCGACTCCTTCGCAGCCCCGCTCTGGACCTCTGGACGCGTCGCGTCCGGCGAGTCGGTCAGCCGACCGTACGGTGGCCCCGCGCTGCGGCCCGGCCGACGCTATCACTGGCAGGTGCGTGCGTGGGACGATCGAGGGCAGGCGTCGCCGTGGAGCGCGACCGCGTTCTGGGAGACGGGCCTCATGGGTGCGGCGCAGTGGAAGGCGAAGTGGATCGTTCCCGATCTCCCCGTCGACACCACGCGCTCCAACCCGGCGCCGATGCTCCGCGCCGAATTCGCGCTCGACGGCACCGTCGCCTCGGCGCGCGCGTACGTGACGAGCCACGGTCTCTACGAGATGGAGATCAACGGACGGAGAGTCGGCACCGACGTGCTCACGCCCGGCTGGACGAGCTACGACAAGCGGCTCCAGTACCAGACGTACGACGTGACGGATCTCGTGCAGCGCGGCGCCAACGCGGTCGGAGTCACGCTTGGCGACGGCTGGTATCGCGGGCGCCTCGCCTGGGAGAAGCGCCGGAACACGTACGGCAAGGACGTCGCGCTCCTCGCGCAGATCGTCGTGCGCTACACCGATGGACGCGAGCAGGTGATCGGCACCGACGGTCGCTGGAAGGTCGCCACCGGACCGATCGTCGCCTCGGACATCTACAATGGCGAGAGCTACGACGCACGGCTCGAGCGTGCCGGATGGAGTCGCGCTGGCTATGCCGACGCGGACTGGAAGCCCGCGCGCGTCGCCTCGTACACGCTGCAGAATCTCGTCTCGCCGCTCGGGCCGCCGATCCGTCGCATCGAGGAAGTCAAGCCGATCGCCGTGCTCAAGACGCCCGCTGGCGAGACGGTGTTCGACATGGGGCAGAACATGGTGGGCTGGGTGCGACTCCGCGTGCGTGGTCCCGCCGGTACCACGGTGCGGCTGCAACACGCCGAGGTGCTCGACAAGCAGGGCAACTTCTACACGGCCAACCTGCGCACCGCGCAGCAGTCGGACTCGTACACGCTCAAGGGCAGTGGCGACGAGACGTTCGAGCCGCACTTCACCTTCCACGGCTTCCGCTACGTGAAGGTGGAAGGGTTCCCGGGCACACCGGGCACCGACGCGGTCACGGGCATCGTCGTGCACTCGGACATGCCCCGCACCGGCTCGTTCGCGACGTCCGATCCGATGCTCAACCAACTGTACCACAACATCGTGTGGGGCCAGAAGGGCAACTTCGTCGGCGTTCCGACCGATTGTCCGCAGCGTGACGAGCGGCTCGGCTGGACGGGCGACGCGCAGGTGTTCTCGCGCACGGCCGCGTTCAACTTCGACGTGGCCGGCTTCTTCACGAACTGGCTGCACGACCTCGCCGCCGACCAGCGCGACAACGGCTCGCTCCCCGACGTCATTCCCGACGTGCTCACGCGCAACAGCAAGACGGCGAACACGAGCTCCTCCGGCTGGGGCGACGCCACGGTGATCGTGCCGTGGACGATGTACCTTGCCTATGGAGATGTACGGCTCCTTGAAAGGCAATATCCGAGCATGCGCGCCTACGTCGAGTACCAGCGCAGGACGGCGGGCGACAAGCTGCTCTGGAACTCGGGATGGCACTACGGCGACTGGCTCGCCTTCGCCACGACGCGCGCCGACTATCCCGGCGCGACCACCGACAAGGATCTCATCGCGACGGCGTTCTTCGCGCACTCGACTGATCTCCTCGCCCGCAGCGCCAAAGTGCTCGGCAAGACGGAAGATGCGCGCGTGTATCGCGACCTGTTCGAGCGCATCCGCGCCGCGTGGACGAAAGAGTACTCGACGGCATCCGGACGGCTCTCCTCGAACACCCAGACGGCCTACGCGCTCGCCCTCGAGTTCGGGCTGCTTCCCGAGGCACGCCGCGCCGACGCGGGCACCCGTCTCGCCGCCGACGTGCGTTCCGTCGGTCATCTGACGACGGGCTTTCTCGGCACGCCGTATCTCACCGACGCGCTCACCGCGACGGGGCATCTCGCCGAAGCGTATCGGCTGCTGCTCAACAAGCGCTACCCGTCGTGGCTCTATCCGATCACGCAGGGCGCAACGACGATCTGGGAACGGTGGGATGGCCAGAAGCCGGACAGCAGCTTCCAGGACGTCGGCATGAACTCGTTCAACCATTACGCGTACGGCGCGATCGGCGACTGGATGGTGCGGACCGTCGCCGGTCTGGATCTCGACGAGTCGCAGCCGGGCTACCGGCATCTGTTCGTCGCGCCGCAGCCTGGCGGCGGCCTCACCTCGGCGCGCGCCGAGCTGCAGACGCCCTATGGAAGCGCGGCGTCGGGCTGGACGATCGCGAACGGCCGCATGCGCGTCACCGTGCGCGTGCCCCCCAACGCGCGGGCCACGGTGCATCTGCCCGCGGCGCGACTCGGCACAGTCACGGAAAGCGGCCGCGCCGTCGCCACGGCGGAAGGCGTGACGTCGGCGACACAGAGCGGTGACATCGTGGTCGTATCGATCGGTTCCGGCGAGTACGGTTTCGAGTATCCGGCGGCGGCATCCACCGCGACGCCTCCCGCAGCGGGTACTTCGTCCAGATGATGAGGCTCGCGATGCGCGTGAAGGGGGACGGAAATATCAGGGCACGCACGCTCGCAGCGGCGCTGCTGCTCGCCGGCGCGCCACTGCTCCACGCGCAGGAACGCCCGGCCGATCCTGCTCGTGAGGCGCGACTGAAGTGGTTTCGCGATGCGAAGTACGGCCTCTTCATCCACTGGGGTCTGTACGCCATCCCCGCCGGTGAATGGAAGGGGAAGACGATCCCGGGAATCGGCGAATGGATCATGAACCGGGCGCGCATCCCGGTGAAGGAGTACGAGCAGCTCGCCACGCAGTTCAATCCGGTGAAGTTTGACGCCGACGCCTGGGTGCGAATGGCGAAGGACGCCGGAATGCGGTACATCGTCATCACGTCGAAGCATCACGACGGCTTCGCCCTGTTCGACTCGAAGGTGAGCACCTACGACGTCGTCGACGCGACGCCGTTCAAGCGTGACGTGCTGAAGGAGCTCGCCGACGCCTGCGCGCGCAACGGCATGCCGCTCGGCTTCTACTACTCACAGTCTCAGGACTGGCACGAGCCGAATGGGGCGGGGAACAACTGGGACTTCGGCCCCGACTCGCTCAAGAATTACGACGAGTACCTGCGCGGCAAGGCCGAGCCTCAGGTGCGCGAGCTGCTGACGCGCTACGGGCCCGTCGCGCTGATCTGGTTCGACACGCCGCGCAACATGACCGGCGAGCGCGCATCACGCTTCACGCAGCTCGTGCGGACGCTGCAGCCGAAGACGCTCATCGATGGCCGGCTCGGCGAGGCGGGCGACTACGTCAGCACCGGCGACAACGTCATCCCCACGGAGGCGCGCAACGAGGCGTGGGAAGTCCCCGCGACGCTCAACCACACGTGGGGCTATCGCAAGGACGATCACGACTGGAAGTCGGTCGGCGACGTCGTGTTCAAGCTCGTCGACGTCGTGAGCAAGGGCGGCAACTATCTGTTGAACGTCGGCCCGCTGCCGAATGGGGAGATGCCGCAGCCCGCGGTGGACGTGCTGCACTACGCCGGCGAATGGCTGAAGGTCAACGGCGAAGCCGTGTATGGCGCGGGCCCCACACCGTTCGGTGACGAGCTTGGCGAGCCCAGTGCCCGCGGTGCCAAAGACCTTCGCGGGCAACCGCTCGTCTTGCCGCACAACGAGTATCGGTACACGACGAAGCCCGGCAAGCTGTACGTCACGTTCTTCGCGCAGCCACGTGTGCCCTTCGCGCTGCCGAAGATGCAGAACGCGGTGAAGCGTGCCTTCCGCCTCGCCGACGGCGCGCCGATCGAGATCCGCGATGTGAATGGAGAGAAGCAACTGGTGTTCACAGGCCAGCCGATCGACCCCATGGCGACCGTCGTGGTGCTCGAGCTCGACGGCGACACAGTCCGTCGTTAGTCACACTGCCGGAGAGTTCAGATGATCGTCGCGCTCCTTCTCGTGTTCCAGGCTGGCGCTCAGCAGCCTCGCCCGCGTGCGCCGCAGCGTCAGCTCCCCGACCCAGGCATCATCGCGGTCGAACAGCGCGTCACCCCGGCTGGCGTGCAGAGCGTCTTCGACGGCAAGGTCGGCGGCGTGCGGTTCGGGCGAGATCCGGGTGAGCTCTGGGTCGCCGTGCCCGGCGCGGCGTATCGGCTTGCGTGGCGCGACAACCGCGGCATCACGACGTCGGCGTTCGATGGCCGTGCCGGCGTGCACGGCGTCGCGATCGATCCGGTCAACGGACGCGCCATCGTCTCCTCCGTCGGCCGGCTCGCCGGAAACGCCGCGCAGAGCCGCCTCCCCGGTGCGGCGCCCCTCGCGCGCGCGCAGGCGGTCGCGCACGTGAAGGCGTACGCGGCCGACCCCGGAATCGCCCCCGCCGGCGACTGGCCGGACAGTGCCCGCCTCGTCTTTACCTCGCCGCCGCTCGGCGATTTCATGGCGGGTGGTCCCGCAGTGGCGTCGCGCGCGAATGCGTCGGGTCACCGCGTCGTCGTGCTTCCATTGCCGGCGAACGACTCGCTCGCCGTGCTCGACGCCGAGAGCGGCGCGCTGCTGCACTCGGTGCCGCTCGGCGTGCTCCCGGTTGCGGCGGTGGTATCGGCGGACGGCAGCACGGCATGGGTGAGCGTGCTCGGCGGTCCGAAGCCGAAGAGTGGTGAGCGCGCCGCGAAACAGTGCTGCGATCCCCGCGCCGAATCCGTGCGCGTCGACGCGCGCGGGATCGCCGAGCGCGGCACCGTCGCGCGGGTCGATCTCGTGAGTGGGCGCGTCACCGCCTCGGTCACCGTCGGACGCCATCCCACGGGCCTCGCGTGGGACGAGTCGCACGCGCGCCTCTTCGTCGCCAACGGCAACTCCGACGACGTCAGCGTCGTCGATACGCGATCGTCAGCCGTCATCGGGACGATCGCGGCCGATCCGTTCCGCGAGCGCCGCATCGGCATCGCGCCGACCGCGGTCGCCGTGGCCGACAGCGGTCGGCGCCTGTACGTCACCCTCGGCGGCGCCAACGCCGTCGCCGTCTACGACGCGACCACGCGGGGCGGCATCCCGTCTCGTCTTCGCGGGCTGATTCCCACCGGTTGGTATCCGTCGAGCCTCGACGTCAGCCCCGACGGGCGCACCATCGCCGTCGGAACGCTGTTCGGCCTCGGCTCCGGCAATGGGACTCAGCACGGTCTCCGCGGCCGCTACGTGCACGCCGTACGTGGCTCGGTGAACGTGATCGACGTGCCGACCGACGCGCAGCTCGAGGCGTACACGACGTCGGTGGCGCAGAACAACCGGCGGCGCCTGGCGGCGTCTTCCGAACCAGCGCCGTCGATCGCCGCGCGCAATGGCGTGGCGCCGCGCCCCGTCCCCGAGCGGCCCGGTGAGCCGTCCCCGATCCAGCACGTCGTCTACATCATCCGTGAGAACCGGACGTACGACCAGATCCTTGGCGACATCGGCAAGGGTGCGAGCGATTCATCGCTCGTGATGTATGGGCGCGACGTCACTCCGAATGCGCACGCCCTCGCCAATCAGTTCGTTCTGCTCGATCACTTCTTCGCATCGGGCGGCAACTCCGCCGACGGCCACAACTGGCTCACGCAGGCGAACGAGACCGACTATCCGATCTGGCCGCTCTACTACGGTCGGAGCTATCCCTCCGAAGGCATGGATGCGCTGGCGTATTCGGCGGGCGGCTTCCTGTGGGAGGCGGCACAGGCGAAGGGCAAGAGCGTCACCGTGTTCGGCGAGTACGCGCCGTCGATCCAGGCGCCGAAGGCGGCGCTGCGCACGAAGCTTCTCACGCAGTACCGTGATGCGCAGCCGCACGATCCGGCGTTCTTCCGCGATCTGATGAAGAAGGAGTACGACACGCACTCCGCCATCGCGTCGCTCGACCGGCTGCTCGTCCGCGAGTATCCCGGCTGGACGGAGGACAGTCCGGACGTCGTGAAGGCCGACATCATCATCGATCACCTTCGCGAGTGGGAGGCGCGCAAGTCGATGCCCAACCTCGTGATGGTGATCCTGCCGAGCGACCACACCGTCGGCACGTCGGCGGGCTGGTGCACGCCGAAGGCCTGCGTCGCCGACAACGATCTCGCGCTCGGCCGCATCGTCGACGCGCTGTCTCACTCGTCGTTCTGGAAGTCGATGGCCATCGTCTCCGTCGAGGACGACGCGCAGGACGGCGTCGATCACATCGACGGGCACCGCACGGTGGCGCTCGTCGCCAGCCCGTATGCCCGCCGCGGCATCATCGACAGCACCTTCTACGCGCAGCCGAGCCTGCTGAAGACGATCGAGCTGATGCTCGGACTGCCGGCGCTCAGCGCGTTCGATCTCGTCGCCACCGACATGAGAGCCAGCTTTCTCGGCACCGGTGAGCAGCCAGATCTCAGACCGTACACCGCGATCGTGCCGGCACAGTCGCTCTACGAGGTGAACCAGCGCGTCGGCGAGATCAACGGGGCACACGCCTCCGAGCGCCGCGTGGCCGCGCGCGCATCGGGCCGGATGCGGTTCGACGTGCCCGACGCCGCCCCGAGCGAGCGGCTCAACAGCATCCTCTGGCAGGATGCGCGAGGATGGAGCACGCCGTATCCCACGGTGAGATCGTCTCTCTTCTTCCCGCTCTCGATCAGCATCGCCGACGAGGACCGTGAGGAGGTCGAGGAGCGGAAGGAACGCTAGCGGCGAGCCTAGCCGGGCCCTGGACGGTTCAGGAGTGTCGCACCGAGCCAGGCGCCGAAGGCGGCGGTCACCGTGATCGCCGGCAGGGCGGCGGGCTCGCCGAGTCCCAGATGCACCAGGTCGAGCCCGACGGCCCCGGCGATCGAGGCGAGGAGTCCGAACGGCGCGCCTTTCGTGATGTCCCATGGCAGTGATCGCACGCGCTTGCGTCGCTTGCCGCCCACGAAGCGCGCCGCACCGCCGAGCAGGATGCCGAGCAGTGTCGCGACGAGAAAGGAAATCGGCAGCTCCGACACCACTTCGGTGTGACCGACCTGCACGCCATCGATGAACGCGCGGATGGTATTGGTGCCGGGGAGCCCCGAGCGAAGTCGCACCGTCGCGCCCTCCGCGCCGGATACGCGCACCTTTTCCGGATGCACTGGCGACCCTGAGGACTCGAAGCTCACCAGCGCGGTGTCCGTGCGCGCCATCCCTCGGGGCAGTGTCACGCTGATGTCCGTCGTGGCGAGCCCCAATCCCTGGATCGTCCGCTGCTGCGGCGTCAATGCCACCGACATGCCGAGCACCGGGATCGGGATGACGATCCCATTCGGATCTGCGCCAGTGCGAATACGAACGAAAGTGGAATCGGGAGACTCGATGCGCACCGAGTCGTAGTCGAGGCTCGTATGCGCAATCGCGAGCTGCGCGGGCGAGATGCGTCCACCGCGTGTCGGGGCAAGCTGCATCCTGAGCGGCCGCGGCAGCGTGACCGGGTCCGCGCTCTGGTGCAGCGTGTCCTCCACGCCGACCAGCGCAAGCCCCCGGTACATCCGCGCTGCGACATCGTACGAGAGCCCGCCACCGAGGATGACGAAGTACGGCACGAGAACGCGCTCCACCCCCGCGGAGTCGACCGTCATCCAGCGATACGGCATCGCGTAGCGGGCGGCGTCGGACGGCAGCGACGGTGGCAGAAGGGTGGGAGAAGTCGTCGGAGTCGGCGTCGCGCCGGGATTCACGGTCGAAGGTCCGGGCAGCGCCCCGCTCGTGACATGCTCGACCCGTCGCGCCGTGTCCGAGAGCTTGCGGAACAGGAACTCACCGGGCGTCACCGCCACTGCGGCGGCGGAAGGCGAGACATCGGCGACACCCGAGGCGCGTACGACACGCAGCTTTTCCGACCCGCCAAGTACCTGGTGAATCCGGGTACGGCTGACCGTGGTCGTGATCGCGTGCTCGCGCGCCGTGGGCTGACCCTGCGCCGGGGCAGAGACGGCGAGAGCGAGCCCGACTGCCGCTGCGAGCGCGCTGCGGGAAGAATCGGTCATATGGCGCACGCGTTGTGAAGAACGACCGATCGACCAGAACGACGATGCACGTCGTCGTGCACCGAGCGAATTGACGCCTCCCTCGGCAGGATGTCAACGCGTCGGCCCGCGATGCGCTCGCGCGAGATCGCGAGGATGATGGGAGGGAGAAGGCTGAGCTAGGCGCGCCGACGCGTGACGATGCGAAACGCCGGATAACTCAGAACGAGCAGCGCGGCGACGATCGCCGCATTCCGCGGATCGGCGGCGAGCGTCGCTCCGAGAAACGCGAGCGAGCCGAGGAGCACGGCACCGGTCGACCATGGGTGTCCCCATGCACGGTACGGCCGCGGTACGTCGGGCTCTCGGCGCCGCAGAACGAAGACCGACACGAAGGAGAGGGCGTAGCTCGCCACGAACAGGAACGTGCAGATCGCGATCAGCCGCTCGAAGGTGCCGGTGAGCAGGAAGAGAGCGGCGACGACCGACGTGACCAGCAGCGCCGGTTGAGGCGTGCCACCACGATTCACACGCGCGCACCACGCCGGAGCGATGCGGTCCTCACCCATCGCGAAGATCACCCGTGAGGCGTTGAGGGCGTTGGCAACGAGGGCGCTCGGCAGCGCCAGCGCGATGATGATCTGGACGATCGTGCCACCGCTCGAGCCGAATACCACCGACGCCGCTCCCGCTGCCGCCAGCGGCGACGCGGCGATCCCGGGTAGTTGCAGCACGGCGAGAAATGCCGCGTTGATCAGCAGATACAGAACGATCGTGGAGACGAGCCCGCCCGCCAGGGCGCGCGGGATCTCGCGACCCGGGTCCATCACCTCGCCCGAGTAGTACACGATCCCTGTCCAGCCGTCGTAGGCGAAGATCACCCCCTGCAGCGCCGCTGCCATCGCCGCGAGGAGCGCGAGACCGGTCGGGATCGGGAGTGGCGTGACCGCCGTCGACGCCGGCATCCGATTGGAGGCACGCCACGAGAGGCACGCGACGATCAGGGCGAGAAGCGCGAGTGCCTTGATGGCGCTCGTCAAACGCTGCGCTCGATCGCTCTCACGGATGCCGCGCACCAGAACGATGGTCGTGATGACGACGCCGACCAGCGCGAGGAGGAGCACCTGTCCGGCGAGAGACGGCATCAGCCCGGCGATCGCTTCGCTCTCCACGATGGCGACCGCGGCTACCGACGCGGACGATGAGATCCAGTCGTTCCAGCCGACGATGAACCCGGCATACGGTCCGAGCGCCTCGCGCACGAACACGTACTGCCCGCCCGAGCGCGGGCGGATCGTCGCCAGCTCGGCGAGCGCATTGGCGCCGAGCAACGCGTAGATGCCACCGAGGACCCACGCACCGAGGAAAAGAAAGGGCGACGGCAGCCGCGTCGCGACGTCGGCCGGCGCGCGCAGGATCCCCGCTCCGATCATCCCCCCAACGCCGACGGCGATGCCGAACCACACTCCGAGCGACCGCTGCAGCCGATTGGTGCCGACAGGCACCTCGGCCGCGGACGCCGAAACGGTCACGTCAGGAACTCGTGCAGCAGCGAATGGAAGTGATGCACGCCGTTCTCCCGCTTCGCCGAGTAGCGCCCCCGGTCGTACACCCGCGAGCGCAGGTTGCGTTGCACGATCTCGCAGATCTCGACGTCTTCGTCCTGGATCTCGTCGCTGAACGCGAGGAGCTTCGTCCACGACGGGTCGTTCGCCGCATCGGCCGGCGGATGCTCGGCGTACCATTCGAACACCACCTTGCAGCGGTCGTGGCCCATCGGCAGCACGACGTTCGTCTGCATCTGCCCGAGGTAGACGTTGAGCATCATGTTCGGGAAGAGCCACGCGTATACCGCTTCGGGCACCGTCGTCGCCGACGGGTCGTAGCGCCGCTCCACGGCGGCTCCCTCGACGGGGCGCAGTGGCGCGTGTTGGATGGAGAAGTACCGGCGTGGCTCGACCACGTAGTTGTCGTAGTCGAGCTCCTTGTGCAGCCCCGGATGCACGACGGGGACGTGATAGCCCTCGAGGTAGTTGTCGACGTAGATCTTCCAGTTGCAGGCGATCTCCCACTCCTTGCGCATCACCCACTGCATCGTCTCGCAGCGGAATGGCGCGAGGCGCCCTGGCAGATCCTCCAGCACGTCGAGCAGCGGCGGCGCCTTGCCGTCCACGTTCACGAGTACGAGCGGGCCCCACGTCGCCACCTGAACCGGCACGAGGTGCATCTCGTCCGGCGAGAAGCGCTGAACGCCTTCCATCTCCGGCGCCCGCCTCAACGTGCCGTCGAGCGAGTACGTCCACCCGTGATACCGGCACTGCAGCGTGTTGCGCCTGCCGCAGCCCGATGCGATCGGGCCCGCGCGATGCAGGCAGACATTGTAGAAGCCGCGCAGCGTCTCGCCGTCGCGCAGGACGACGATCGGGTCGTTCCCGACCTGCGCCGTGAAGAACTGCCCGTGCTCGCGTACGTCGTCGAGCCGTCCGACGAGCTGCCAGGTGCGCGCGAAGATCCGCTCGCGCTCCAGCTCGAGGAATACGGGGTCGTTGTACACGCGCGCCGGAATCGTCGACGCGCGCTCGATGTTCGGATCGAATGGAAAGACGAGCGACACGCGGCGGCCTACCGTGACGCGGGGCAGGGGGTGCGAGCGTACGGGAACTCCACACGACGCGCCTTCCCGCTCATCGATCCTTCCACCCACGCGAGCACGGAGTCGCCGCCCACTCGGCGATAGCCCACGCGCTGAGGGAAGTCGTGCTCCGGTGCTTCGAACACCACGCTGTCGGCCGTCGCGACGCGTGCGGTGAACGTCGCGGACGGCTGGCCCTTCGGGTGCGCCTCGTACAGCAGTCGGCCACCCTCTTCCTTGATCAGGGTGAGCTCGTAGTCACCCAGTCCGCGCGCGCCCACGGTTCG
>QHVE01000052.1:29197-83897 GCA_003223455.1 Gemmatimonadota bacterium
AGAGCGACCGTCGGGATCGCGAGGAGATGGGATCGCATCGATGGACGCGGTTTGGAGAGCGAGGGAAGTTGCGGCAATGTGCACGAACCGAGGCAACATGCACGCTGGCATATCCGTCGGCCAGATCGGCGGTGACGCGTGTCGCATCGATCGCCGCGTGCAGGAGGTATCCTCGGCGCGTCGCGAGCCGTCATTCTCGTGAACCCGCACTCCCACGGCAATGCGCTCCATCGCCCGATTCACTCTGTCGCTGGCGTCGTTCGCGCTCCTGGCATGTGGTGGCGCCGCATCGTCGCTCACCGATCCGCCCGAGACGTCTTCGCCCGATACACCCTCGAGCCCCGCGCTCGGCGCGCGTCGCGTGTTCCCCTCCGACAATCCATGGAACACCGACGTCTCCACGCAGCCCGTGGATCCCGCATCGACGACGCTCATCGCGTCGTGCGGCGTCCGCAACCTGCATCCCGACTTCGGTTCGGTCTACGGCATTCCGTACACCTTCGCAGGCAGCGCCACACCGAAGCGGCCCGTCAGCTTCGACTACGCCGACGAGAGCGATCCCGGCCCATACCCCATTCCGGACGGCGCGCCGATCGAAGGCGGCGCGTCGAGCACCGGCGATCGCCACGTGCTCGTCGTCGACACGGTGGCGTGGAAGCTGTACGAGCTGTTCGACGCGCATCCGCTGAACGCCGGCACGAGCTGGAGCGCCGGTTCGGGCGCCGTCTTCGACCTCGCATCCAACGCCCTCCGTCCGATGTACTGGACCTCGGCCGACGCCGCGGGCCTGCCGATCTTTCCCGGCCTCGTGCGCTACGACGAGGCCGTCACGAAGGGCGTGATCGATCACGCCGTGCGCTTCACCTGTCCGCGTACACGCAAGGGATTCATCGCCCCCGCCCGCCACTACGCGAGCAGCGACACGTCGTCGACGCTGCCGCCGATGGGCATGCGCGTGCGCCTCAAGGCGTCGTTCGATGTCAGCAGCTATCCGACCGAAGTCCAGGTCATCCTGCGCGCGATGAAGCAGTACGGGATGATCCTCGCCGACAACGGTAGCGGATGGTACGTCACCGGTGCTCCCGATCCGCGCTGGAGCGACGACCGTCTCGGCGCGCTGAAGCAGATCCCATCGAGCGCGTTCGAGGTCGTCAGGATGGGGACGGTGACGCGGTAGCGAGAAGGCTATTCCTTCTTCGCCACGAACTCTTCCGTCGCGAAATCTCCCACTTTGCGCACGAACTTGATCGCGTCGCCAGTCTTCACCCCCGTGTACGTGATCGGCACCGCGTTACCCTGGAAGTCGAAGCTTTCCGTGAAGGTGATGGTGTCGCCCTTCACCGCGACGTCCTTGAACACGACGTCGCGAGTCTGACCCTGGAATTCGGCCTTCGCGGTCCCGGTCACCGCTGCCCCATCCTGCTTGAACGAGAAGAGGTACTTCTGCGCGCCGACCTGCGTGTCGAACTCCGTGCGCCAGGTCCCCACCGCGCTTTGCGCGAGCGCCGCGGGCGCGCACAGGACGAGCAGAGCGAGCAGATACTTCGTCATGGACCACTCCGGTGGAAAGGTTGCGCGAAATATGGAGAACGCTCGCTGCCTCGCCATCGATCGGCCTGCCCGCTTCAGGACGTTGCCAGCGCCAGACCGTCGACATCCCGACCACGTTCACCGCCGGCGACTATGCGCTCCTCTGCTTCGTGCCCGACGCGAAGGACGGCAAGCCGCATCTCGCGCACGGAATGGTCAAGCAGTTCAGCGTGAAGTGATCACGGAAGCGGCGCGCCTTTGGGCGCGCCGCCTTCGCGCGCCGATCACCAGCGCAGCACCAGCTTTCCGAACGTCGTGTTGGATGCCATCTCCGCGTGCGCGTCCGCGATCCGTGCGAACGGCACCACGCGCTCGATCACCGGCCGGAGCTGGCGCGACTCGAAGAATGGGACGACGCGCGACGAGAACTCGCGCGCCAGCGCGGCCTTCTCCTCGAGTGCGCGCGAGCGCAGCGCCGTGCCGATGATCTTGAGCCGCTTGCGCAGCACGACGCCGAGGTCGAGCTCCGATCGGCTCCCCGCCGTCAATCCCACCACCAGCAGCCGGCCCCGCGGCGCCAGCACTCGCACGTTGTCGCGCAGGTACTCGCCGCCGACCAGATCCACCACGGCGTGAATGCCGTTCGTTCCCGCCAGCTCCTCGACTCGGGCCGCCCAGTCCTTCGACGACGTGTCGATCGCGTGTACGAGGCCGAGCCCCTTCGCGCGTTCCAGCTTCGAGACCGATCGCGACGTGCCGTACACCGTCACGCCGGCGAGCCACGCCAGCTGGAGCGTCGCGGTGCCGACACCACTGCCGATCGCGTGCACCACGATCCGTTCACCGAGTCGCACGTCGAGCTGGCGGAACAGTGCGTCATACGCCGTGAGGAACACCTCGGGGATCGCCGCCGCTTCCTCGAACGTGAGCACGCTCGGGATCGGCAGCACTTCGCGCTCGTGCACACAGACGTACTCCGCATGTGCGCCGCCGCCGATGATTCCCATCACGCGCGCGCCCACCGGCCACATCGTCGACGCCGGTCCGACCGCGTCGACCTCGCCCGAGTACTCCATGCCGGGAATGTCCGCCGGGGCGCCGGGTGGGGCAGGGTAGTTCCCCATCCGCTGGCTCAAGTCCGCCCGGTTGAGCGCCGAGGCGCGCACGCGGACGCGCACCTGTCCGAGTCCCGGCTCAGGCGTCGGACGCTCGCGCATCTCGAGTACTTCCGGCCCGCCCGGCCGGGTGATCACGACGGCACGCATGCTCAGCGACCGAGGGTCAGGGGAATCTCGCGCCGGAGGAACGGCCGTCTATATAGTATCTGGTCCGTGCCCGCGCCGAAGCCCTGAGCGCGAATCCGTCCCACCGTATGAACCGGGAGTGCGAGCGATGGACAACTCGATCGTGCTGTTTCTGCTGCGTGCGATTCACGTCGTCGGAGGAGTGCTCTGGGTCGGCGGAGTCGTGATCGTGGCGTTCTTCCTGCTGCCGGCGACGCAGGCGCTCGGTCCAGCCGCGCAGCCGATGATGCAGTTCATCATGGGGCGACGGAAACTGTCCGTCTACCTCATGATCCTCGGCATCCTCACCACACTCGCCGGCGTGCTCCTCATGGTGCGCAACATCTCGCTCACCGACGGCGCGTGGACACGCTCTCCGATGGGGATCGGTATCTCCGTCGGTGCCGCCGCGGCCATCCTCGCGCTGGTGGTTGGGATGACGGTGAGCGCTCCCGCGGCCAGGCGGCTCGGTGGTCCGCCAAGGCCGGGCGCAACACCGTTGACGGACGCCGAGCGTGCTGGCCTCATGCGCCGCCTCGCGCTCGGCACGCGCGCGGTCTTGGTCCTCCTCGCCATCGCCGCCGTGCTGATGGCGACGGCGCGCTACTTCTGACCGTCCGCAATCGCTGCCTGCCGCGCGACACGAGGGGTACGGTCAGCACGCGTGTCATCATCGGGCAGCGGAGAACGTGACGTCCATCACCATCTCGGAGAGATCGACATGCGGAGACTCGTATTGCTGCTCACGCTGACGCTCGTGCCGGCGCTGCACGCCCAGGCTCCCGAGCCGGGCCCGGGCCCCGGCCCGCGAGAGGGCTTCGGCCGTGGCGGCCGTCCGGGCGGACCACCCCCGTTCGGTCGCGCTCCTGGGTTCGGTTCCGGAATGCGGGGACCAGCCGGACCGGCCGCCGACATCGGATCCTTCCTCTTGGCTCACACCGCCGACCTCAAGTTGAGCGATCAACAGGTGACCCGGCTCGCCGCCATTACGCGCCGCGCCGCCGATCGCCGTCAGGCCGCGATGCGCGCGATGGACTCGCTTGCCACGCGTCGCATGCGAAGCGACAGCGCCGGCCGCGGACCGGGCGCCCCGCCGGCGATGCGCGCCGAGGCCGAGCGCCTGCGCGACCAGCGCCACGCGGACCTCCGGGAAGCGCTTGGAGTGCTCACGCCCGACCAACAGGCGACGGCCTGGGAGCTCGGCAGGAGATTCTGAGCGCAGCCCGCTGGGGCGTCGTTGCAAGCGAGACCGGACTTCGAGCGGTCTCGACGATCCGGCTGCCAGTTGATGTAATTAGATGATGCTGTTATAGTACAGTGTATGAACAGTATCCTCCACGACACCCAGCCGGAGTGCGCCGTCCGGTCCGGCCCGGACGAGGGCACGCTCATGGCCGTGCTCGGAGCGGCGGAACAGCTCCGGGAGCGCCTCGAGGAGGCGCTTGTCGCGGTAGGGCTCTCCGTCTCGAAGTTCGACGCCATGGAGCAGCTCATCCGTGCCGGCGAGCCGATGACCCTGGGAAACCTCGCCGGCCAGCTCCGCTGTGTCCGGTCGAACGTCACCCAGCTCGTCGATCGTCTCGAGGCCGAGGGGCTCGTGAAGCGGGGGAGCTGCCTCGAGGACCGGCGCGCCGTTCGGGCGAAAGTGACCCCGCTTGGCATGGAGCGACACGCCGCCGGCCTCGAAGCGATTCGGGCTGTTCAACGCGACGTCGCCGACCGGCTGGGGCCGGCGCAGCGGTCGCAGCTCATGGATCTGCTGTCGGGTCTCGCGGACTGACGAACTTTTTATTTGCTCCTGTATTTCATATATGAACATTTCGGTAGCCGAAGCGCCTCGCGGTGTAAGCCCTCAGTAAGTGTCGCGAGCGATACTTCCCCAGGTTGGACCAAGTGACGTGAGACACAGATCTGCCGCTCGGCTAGCGTCGTAGTTACTACCAGGAAATACCATGTCAGCCCTTCAGAAAGCACCCATCCAGCGCGCACTCGCGCTCGCTTTCGCCGCCTCGGCGGCCATAGCTCCCGCACGTCTCTCGGCACAGGCGGCCATGCTTTCCGCCACGCCGCCGCTCGCGGCCGTTTCCGCGCGCGCCGCAGTCCCGTACGGCGTGGGGGAGGAGCTCACGTACAAGGCGAGCTTCGGCGGGATTCCGGCCGGCACGGCGCGGATGCGGGTCGATGGCATCGAGACGATTCGCGGTCGGTCGGCCTACCACGTCGTCTTCACGATCGACGGCGGGGTCCCCTTCTTCCGCGTCCATGATCGGTACGACAGCTGGATCGACGTGCAGACTCTCGCGTCGCTCCGCCATCGCCAGCAGATCAGCGAAGGCCGCTACAAGCGCACCACGGTGTACGAGATCTATCCCGAGCGCGGGACGTACGAGCAGGGGGACTCCGTGCACGCGAGCGTCTCGAACCCGTTGGACGACGGCTCCTTCATCTACGCCATCCGCTCCGCCGCCATCAGGGTCGGCGAGACTCGCCGCGATGATCGCTACTTCCGTCCGGACCGTAATCCGGTCGTGCTGACGGGCCTGCGGCAGGAGGCAGTCCGCGTCGGCGCGGGGGTCTTCCCGGCCACCGTCGTGCGGCCGTCGATCAAGGCGAACGGCATCTTCTCGGAGAATGGCGACGCGCAGGTCTGGTTCAGCGAGGATGCTCGCCGCTACCCACTGCTCGTCAAGAGCAGGTTCGCGAAGTTCTCGCTCACGCTCTCGCTGGAGTCCGTGGTCCCCGGTGTGGGGTCCGCGTCGAACACGGTCTCGGAGACGCAGTAGCCTCGCGATCGCCGGCACGCCCTTGCGTGCTGGGCGGCCGATGGCAGGATGAAGCCATGACGACGCCTCTCGAGGGCCCCGAGGAGTTGCACGAGTACCCGGCCGGTCCGTTGACCGTGCAGTGGCGGCCGGCCCGCTGCCAGCATAGCGGTCGCTGCGTGCGCGCGCTGCCGCTCGTGTTCGACCCCCGCCGCCGCCCCTGGATCGATGGTGCGGCGGCGGATCCGGACAGCGTGGCGCTCGCCGTGAGCCGATGCCCTTCCGGCGCGCTGCAGCTCGCGCCTCGCTAGGCCATCCGCGCCAGGAGCGCGTCGGCGAGCCGCGTCGCCGATTCCGGCGCGCATCGCAGGAACAACTCGGGCTCGAGCACCTCGAGCTCCATGAGCAGGAACTCGTCGTCCACGACGCAGCCGTCGACACGCGCGTAGAGCGGCGTTGCGCCCCCGAACGGGATGGCGGCGATGGCGCGCTCTGCCGCCGCGATCATCGATGCTGACGGCTCTGCGGCCTCGAGCGTGCCGCCGTGCTCGCGCTGCACGCGGAAATCTCCGGAGCGCGGGCGCTTGAGGACGGCGTGGCTGTACCGCCCGGCGAAAAACACGAGCGACCACTCGCCCTCCCGCTCGATCTCGCCGATGAGGGGCTGAACCATCACCGGGAATTCGCCGGTCATCTCGGCGAGCCGCGTGTCGTCCGCCGTCTGCGAGTCGACCGTCGCACGCCACGTGCGATGCGCGCCCCCGGACACCGTCGGCTTCACGACCAGTTCGGCCCAGCCGCGGACGCGTCGAAGCTCCGCGAGCGACGTCGCGTCACCCCGGTCGAGCCAGAGCGTCGGGATCACGGGAATGCCGCGCGCCTCCAGGTCGCGCAGATACGACTTGTCGGCATTCCATCTGAGGATTCTCACGTCGTTGTGCATGCGTGCGCCGTCCGCGTCGAGCCGGTCGAGCCAGGCGTGGAACTCGCCGGCGCGGAGGAAATAGTCCCACGGCGATCGCACGACGACGGAGTCGAATGCGCTCCAGCGCGCCGTCGGGTCGGACCACGGCATGGCGTGCACCACCACGCCACGCGCCGACAACTCGTCGGCAAGCAGGCGGTCGTCGTCCGTCGGCTCGGGACGCGCGTCGTACGTCACGAGCACAACCTCACGTCGTCGTCGTTCAGTCATGCGGCCATCTCTCTCGTCGTCCGCTCGGGCCAGTGCCTGGGCGTCATCGGTGCGCCAGCCCCGCGATCCGCTACCTGACGAATATCGCACGATGTGAGAGGCGCGGAGGAACGCGGAGGCGCAGAGAGCTGCTTTCCGGTCGCGATGGGTGCATCGGCGCGGCTCTCCTCTCCATCCACACCATCGAAGTCTTTGATGATCCGGCGGAGAGATCGCTGCGCGCAGCTCCGCGCCTCCACGTGGAATCCGCGGCTTAATCGAACCGTCACGAACTGATCACGCGCTTTTCATGCGCCGCCATGATCGCGTCGCCACCTTCGGAACTGCCCCACACAGTGACTTCACCCGGAGGTGACGGTGCTCCCCCTCACGACGGCCGTGATCGGTTTCCTGCTCGGGCTCGGTGGACTGCGCGAGTTTCTCGTCGACGGCATCTGGTACGGGCAGCTGCAGCCGCTGCTCGTCGGCGCGGCCGGTGCGCTGGTCTCGTCGCTCCTGCTGCTCGCCGCGATCGCGATCTGGCTCGGGTGGTCGCGCTGGCCGCGCGTGGCGACCGTCGCCGGCGCGCTCTCGATCGTGTTTCACATCTACGGCGCGCTGCAGCCCGAGCGAAATGTCGGATTGCTCGCCATGACGATGGGGGTCGGTATCGGCGTCGCGCTGCTCGCTCACGTCAAGCGACATCCGCAGGCCGCGCTCCAGCTCGTGGAGCGCTAGCATGCAGGCCCTCCAGCGCGCGGAGTGGCCGTTCGCGCGCGAGGCGTGGTCCATGCGCGCGCTGCGACAGCTCACCTTACTGCGGCTCACGCGCCGTTCGTCGGTACGTCGGCGCGCGTCCACTGTCCGTCGACCAGCCGCCATGCACGCCCGCCAGGGTTGGCGTCGCGCAGCAGGGCGGGGAGTCTCGCCGCGCGAACGTTGTCGTACGAGTGCAGCGCGGCGAACCGGCGCAGCGACGCGGGGATCCCCACCGCGGTGAATCCCGGGTGACCGGTGGACGGATAGGGTCCGCCGTGATTCATCGCCGGGCTCACCGCGACGCCCGTCGGCATCTTGTCGTTCAGCAGACGGCCGACGCGTTGCCGCAGCGGCGCCTCGAGGCGCGCGTACACCGCATCGTCCGCACCTCGCGTGTCCGAGTAGATGCAGCCGGTGAGGTTGCCCTCGAGATGCGTCAGCACGGCGAGTGCCTCGTCTGCTCCCCGCACGACGACTGCGAGCGAGACGTTGCCGAACGCCTCCGTCTGCAGCGCGTGCGGCTCGGCGAGGAACTGCCTGCCGCTCACCCGCAGCAACGTGTTCGCGTGATGAAAGCCGGGCCCCTCGATCGCGCTTCCTCCCGTCACCACCTCCGCACCGGCACGCCGTAGCTCCGCCACGCTCGCGCCGAGCGAACGTGCCACCGCGCGCGAGAGCAGCGGCGTCGGCGGCGTCGCGTCCAGTCGCTGGCGAATCGACTCGAGGAAGCCCTCGGTCTGCTCGCTCTCGAACAGCACGACGAGACTCGGGTTCGTACAGAACTGCCCGGTACCCATCAAGCAGCTCCCGACGAGCTCCCCCGCCAGCGCATCGCCACGTTCGGCGATTGCGCCCGGAAGGATCACCACCGGGTTCACGCTCGAGAGCTCGAGGTAGATCGGTTTCCCCGCGGCGTCGGCCGCCGCCTTGAGCGTGAGTCCCGCGCCGCGGCTGCCGGTATAGCCAGTCGCGCCCGTGCGCGGATCGGCCACTGCTCGCGCGCCGTCGTCGTGACTGGTCCGGTACAGGAGCTGAACGGTCGACGGATGCAGCTCGGACTCGCGCAGTGCGGCGAACGCCTCTTCGCCGAGCAGCCGCGTCGTGTTCGGATGCGAGCTGTTCGCCTTCGCGATCACGGGATTGCCCGACGCGATCGCCGCGACGAAGTCACCTCCCGATACGCTGTTGAACGCGAACGGAAAGTTGTTCGGCCCGAACACCCACACAGGCCCGATCGGCGCGAGCATCGACCGGATGCCGAGCTTCGTGTCGATCGTCGGGAGCGACCAGGAGCCTTCGATCGCCGCCGCGGCGCCCTGGCGCAGCTGACCGGTGGTGCGTGGCAGCTCGACGTCGGCGAGGCGCGGCTTGCGCGCCAACCCCGTTTCGACGTGCGCGGCGTCGACGAGCTCGGACGCGCGCACTTCGAGGCGCTCGGCGAATCGCGTGAGGAACCGCGCGATCGTCTCGGGAGCGGTCGTCCGGAGTGCCTCGGCGGCTTCGACCGCGGCGTCGAGCGCCGCGTCGCAGTCCGACCAGGCGCTGATCGGAAAGACGTCCGGCAGCGCTTCGCCGCTCGCCGGATTCTCGCCGCGAAACGTCCCACTCGACGCGGCCGCGCGCCATTCGCCGGCGATGAGGACGGGATGTACGTCGCTCATCGGATGACCGTCGCGCCGCGGAACTGCTCGACCACCGCGGCCATGTCCTTGTCGCCGTCGCCGCGCGCGATCGAGGACTGCAGGAGTCCGAGCGCGGCACCAGCCATCGACATCGGCACGCCGCGACTCTCGCCTTCGCCGATCGCATAGCCAAGGTCCTTCGCGAGCAGGCGCAGGTAGAAGTTCGGCGAGAAGTCGTCGGCGAGGATGCGCGAGGCGAGCGTCTTCATCACCGGGCTGCCCGGCGAGCCGTTCACGATCGCACCGACGGTCAGGTTGCGGTCGAGCGACGAGCGCTCGATGATCGCGATCGCCTCGGCGAGCGACGCGGCCTGTACCCCCGCGAGGAAGTTGTTGATCAGCTTGACCAGCGCGCCGCTGCCCACGGGCCCGAGATGCACGACGGAGTTCCCCATCGTGTCGAGCACCGGGCGTATGCGCCCCAGCGCCGCGTTACTGGCTCCGACGAGGAAGACGAGCTCTCCCCGCGCCGCCTGTACCTTGCTGCCGGTGACCGGCGCGTCGACCAGCTCGCAGCCGATGCGCGTCGCGGATTCGGCGAGGTCGGCGATGCGGCCGACCGTCACCGTGCTGCACTCGACGAGCAGCGTGCCCGGGCGCACGCCGGCGAGCGCACCAGTGCCGCCCTCCCACATGGCGTGGGACGCGTCGTCGTCCGCCACCATGGTGAAGACGATCTCCGCGTCGGCCACGGCGTCGCGCGGCGAATCGGCCACGGCGGCGCCGCGCGCCGCGAGTGGCGCCGCTCGATCGGCGCTGCGGTTGAAGACGGTGAGTCGCGCGCCGGCGTCCAGGAGCCGTCCCGCCATTCCGGAGCCCATGATGCCCAGGCCGAGGAAGGCGATGCGAGTGTTCGTGATGTCGGAGGTCATGTTCGCGGTCTGGTCGACGAAGCCGGCGGCGCTCGGATGAGCCGCCGCCGGCGAGAGAATCACTCTGGCCCGTCGAAAGTTGCCGACGGGGCGTCGTCGAATCCAGCGCGCCGGCCCGAAGCCGACGCGGCCGCGTCGTCAATTGCGCTGGAAGACCTGCGTATAGTTGTTCAGAACCTGCGTCAGCACATTGCCACTCACCGACCCCTGAATGGTCTCTCCAGTCGAGGAGTAGAAGGTGATCGCGCCGTTGTACTCCGAGTAGTCTCCATCGTCGACGAAGCTCGTGCCATCGCTGTAGCGCGAGACGTCCTGGTACGTGCCGTCGCTCATGAGCGTGAGCTCGTCGCTCGTCAGGCGCAGGCCGCTCGAAAACGTGTAGGGGAGTGTCTGTCCGTTGATCCTCTGCAGGGTGTATGTGCCGGCGACGGAGCCGTTGGGCCCCGTCGAGTCCATCGAGCAGGCGGCCAGGGTGCTGACCAGTGCGAACATCGCAAGGCGTCGCATGGGGTCCTCCGTGAGCGTGGGGCGAAGACGGCGGTGTCGATTGACTGCCCTCGTCGTACTCCCGCAACGCCGTACTGATCCACACTGTGCGCTGGATCACCAAGCGATTCGGACCCTCACCCACCCTTCGGGGACGCTGTCGTCTTCCATCGCGCCGGACGCATAGACGCCGAGCCGCTCGGCGTCGCGACCGTTCGGGCGCTCGCCGTCCTCGAGCCAGGCGAGCAATGCCTCGAGGGTCTCGCTCGACGCGCGCAGCTCGCGCACGGGCGCGAGTTCCCGCTCGCCGCGCCAGGGACGCGTCAGCGAGACGAGCGTTCGCTCGAGAGCGTCGAGCCGTGCCGCGATGCCGTCTCGGCCTCCCGTGCTCTGGTCGAGCACGAAGCGCAGGAGATAGTCGACGTAGGCGGCGCGATGCACCCCATCGGGCACCGGGATCGGCTTCGACACCGGCCGCTCGTACGGATCACGAGGCACAGAGTAGCCCATTGGTCACGGCGCCCGCCGCGCTCCCGGTGGACTCCAGCCGCACGTCGCGCGCGGCCTTGTCGTCGCGCAGTCCGAGGAAGCTGGGCTGCCGGAGAATTCCCGCCTCCGTGATCTCGTTGTAGCGCACCTGCGCCACGAGCACGGGCTTCACCCACGTCGTACTCGCGCCGCGGGCGCGCGGTGCGTCGACGAAGGGTGTCGTCGGTTGCCGGAGCGGGGCGAGCGTGCGCGCGAGCAGCGCGAGCATCGGCACCGTGTATCCGGTTCCGACCTTTCCCGCGTAGTGGAGCGCGCCGCGATCGTCGTAGTAGCCGACGAGCAGGGCGCCGAAGTGATCGCGCGCCGAGCCGTGGGTGGGCGCGGTGTAGCCCCCGATCACGAACTCCTGCTCGCGCTCGAGCTTCACCTTGCGCCAGTCGGGAGTGCGCTTGCCGGCGACGTAGGGCGAGTCGACGCGCTTCAGCAGCACGCCCTCCCATCCCTCGGCGCGCGCGCGCGCGAAGAGCTTCTTCGCCGCGGCGCTTCCGCAGCGTACCGACTCGCCGCGCCGCACGCTCGCCGTGCGGCGCGCCGGCACGCGCGCCTCGAGCGCTCGACGACGCTCGGTGAACGGGAGCGACGTGAGCGACCGGCCGCCGTCGGCGAGGAGATCGAACGCGACGAACGCCGTCGTCGTCGCCGCGGCGTGTCGTGCGCGCGTCGCCTCGCTCTCGGCGTGCATGCGCCCCTGGAGCGCCTGAAAGCGCAGCGCGCGACCTCGCGCATCGAGCGCGACGATCTCGCCGTCCAGCACGAGCGGACCGCCATTGGCGGCCAGCGCCTTCAGGGCGCGAACGACTTCCGGGAACTGCGGCGCCTTGTCGTTGCCGTTCCGCGTCCAGAGCCGCGCACCGCGCGCATCGACGTCGGCGATGACGCGGATGCCGTCCCACTTTGGCTCGATCGCCCAGCCGGCGAGTCGGTCGGGCAGCGTACCTGCGGACGCGGCGAGCATCGGGGCGAAGCGAGCACGGAGGGACGACATGCCCCGGACCCACGCAGCCCGCGTGCTTTCCAGCGGTTATCCACGTGAGGCGGATGGAGGGCGAGGTGGTCGAGTGCGAACGGCCCCGGGACGCAGCTGCGTCCCGGGGCCGTTTTCCACTGAACCGCTCAGCCACCACACCACCGACTACCGACCTACAACGTCCTGTCCGGATCCTCCGTGTGCCCGTGAGGCCGAGCCGTCGTGCTCTCCTGCGAGTCGGGGTCNNNCCTGCGAGTCGGGGTCCTTCTCCTGCCCCAGATCGGGGTGGTCGTGCGATGAGCGCTCATCATCGCGCGTCCACGTTTTCTGGGCGGGAGCGCTGTTGCTGGGTCGCGCTTTTCGGTCGGGCATGACATACCTCGCTGAAGTGGACTGTTCCGAGCGCGTCAAATCACGTACCGTCCCCTCCGCTGCGCTCGCCAGCGGCGGTTCATGGACGACATATTTCGCGCCCACCGCATCAGAGACCGAATCGATTGGACGTGCCAGGAACTACACCGCACAGCGTCTTTCGTCGCGCTACGGGAGAGATCGAGCGCGAGCTCCCGCCCGACAAGCTTCGCGCCGCCTTCGAGCACCCGGACGGTGGAACACTGTGGGTGGACCTCGACGTCTCGGACGGCGCGCAGGCCGCGCTCCTCACCGAGCTGTTCCGCTTCCACCCGCTCGCCGTCGAGGACGCGCGAAACCCGAGCAGTCGCGTCAAGGCGGAGGAGTATCCCGGTTTCCTGCTCGTCGTCGCGCGCGTCGTCGGATTCTGCGAGACGACGCCGGACCCGTACGATCTGGAGACGGCGAATCTCACGCTCTTCCTCACCGAGAGCGCCATCGTCACCACGCACATGGAGACGTTGCCGGCGGTGCAGGCCCTCGTCGCGCGCATCGAGTCCAACCCCGATCTCCTCGATCGCGGTCCCGCGCGTGTCGCGCATCACGTGCTCGACACGGCGATCGACGCCTACTTCCCGATCCTCGACCAGCTCGACGAGTTCGTCGACGAGATGGAGCAGCGCGTGTTCGGACAGTTCGACGAGCAACTGCTCCAGGAGATCTTCAAGGTGAAACGGCTCGTCATCTCGCTGCGCCGCTATCTGTCGCCGCAACGAGATGTCCTCAGCATGCTCACCAACCGGCCATCGCGGTTCCTGTCCGCCGAGGCACAGCTCTATTTCCGCGACGTGTACGACCACATGCTGCGCATCACCGACGCGCTGGACAGCTATCGCGACCTGATGAGCAGCACTCTCGACAGCTATCTCTCCCAGGTGTCGAACCGGCTGGGCAGCGTGTCGAAGGGGCTGGCGGTGTTCGGCGCGCTGAGCATCCCGTTCGTCGTCATCGCCGGCGTCTACGGAATGAACTTCGAGCGCATCCCGCTGTCGCACCATCCGTGGGGCTTCGAGATCATGGTCGGCATCCAGGTGGTGTGCTCGCTCGCGCTGCTCGTCGGCATGCGGCGCAAGCGCATGCTCTGAGCGTCCGTCAGCGTGCGCGTCCGGTCGCGAGTCCAGCCGTTGCGGTCCCGAGGCCGAGCAGCGCGAGATCGCTCATCACGACCAGTCGCTCGTCCTCGATGATCGCGACCTCATGATAGGGCACGCGGATCCAGCACTCGGCGGGCGAGTCGTCCGGCGGGTCGTGTGGCACGATTTGGAGATATACCGGCGCGCGGGTCTCGACGTCGACGATCACCTCGGCCACCGTGCCGAGTGTGCCGCCGTCGCGCGTCGCGACGGACCAGGTGCGGAGATCGAGCGAGCCCGGAAGGATGGCGCCAGCGACGTTGCGGAGTGGCTGTAATGGCATGCGCACGGATGGCGCAAATCGTCGACCACCACGCATGCCTCCGGAGCGCGCCGTGCGAGTAGGTATCGTTCCGGACGCACGCGGACATCGAGTTCCCGGGTGGGGACCAGGATGCTACGCGCGCGGTCGTGCGCGCTCGCGCAGGCGTTGCTCGTCGACCACGGCGAAGCGCGACCGTCCGACGCGGCGGACCGCTCCGTCGTCACACAGCGCACGCAGCGAGCGCACGACGACCTCACGCACCGTACCGAGACTGTCGGCGAGCGCCGCTTGGCTCATCCCGAGCTCGAGCACCTCGTGCTGGGTGGCGTCGGCGCGCGCGCTCAGATATCCGGCGACGCGTGCGGTCACGCTGTAGTCCGACAGCGCGTCGAGGCGCTCGAGCATCGTGCGGGCACGGTGCGCGAGGCGGCGCAGTGCGAAGCGCGCGAATTCCGGCTCCTCGACCAGCAGACGCTCGACCACGTCAGCCGCGAGCACTGCGCAGCACACCGGCGTCACGGCCGTCGCCGTCGCCGGATACGGTCCGCCGCCGAACACCGGGATCTCGCCCAGCACTCCGCCCGACTCCTCGAAGTGCAGCACGGTCGATCCGCTGTCGACGCGTCGCGCCACGCGCACGCGCCCCGTCAGCACGAGGTGCAGCGCGGCCGGCGCGTCGCCGGCCCGGAACAACACGGCGCGGCGTGGACGGCGTTCGATCACCGATGCCGCCGCTACACGGCGTGCGACGCGAGGAGAGAGATCGCCGAGCACGGGCAGCGCGACGATCGCGGTACGTGGGTCAGCGGGCGACACGGGCCGAGCTCGAGGTGATGGAACCGCGGTTCCAGCCGCGCTGATGCATGCGGTGCAGACTTCGAATCGCCGGCGCACCGCGCGTCGGCCACGACTCTTCGAGGAACACTCTCATGCGTCCCGTCGCCACCTTGATGATTTCGGCCGCACTCCTGATGCCTTGCGCTCTCGTCGCGCAGACGCACGACGACCACTCACACGCGGCTATGCAGGAAGATTCTGCCTTTCGCGCCATGCAGGCGCGAGGGCAGGCGGTGATGGGCGTCGACCAATACACCTCTGTACACCGCTTCGATGCGCTTCGCGACGGCGGACGCATCGTGCTCCAGCGAGATCGCGACGACTCCGCCGGCGCCGTGGTGATCCGCGCCCATCTGCGATCGGTGGCTCGGGCCTTCTCTGCGGGCGATTTCTCGTCCCCCCGCGCGGTGCATGTCGATACGGTGCCGGGAACTGCGGTCATGCGTGCGCGCCGTGCCGCGATCCGGTACGAGGTCTCCGACGTTCCACGAGGCGCGTTGTTGCGCATCCGATCGCGTGACGCGCGCGCCGTGGAGGCCATTCACCGCTTTCTCGACTACCAGCGGTCCGAGCACCACACGGCGCCCGCCGCACACGAACACTGAGTGCGGCGACCGGGCCAGTGTGGTTGGCCTCGACAACGAGCGCAGGGTAACTTCCAGCCATGGGTGCGGCCCCCGGCAACGTCCACACGCACGAGCACGGCCACGATCATGTCCATGACCATGCTCATGGGCATGCGCATGGTCCAGGCGGGCATGGACACGCACCCGCCAGCTTCGACCGCGCGTTCGCGCTGGGCGTCGGGCTGAACGTCGCGTTCGTCCTCGCCGAGGTCGGATTCGGGCTGCGGGCGCACTCGCTCGCGCTGATCGCCGATGCCGGGCACAATCTGGGCGATGTGCTGGCGCTCGTGCTCGCATGGGCCGGCACGGTGCTGGCGCGCAGCGAGCCGACGCCGCGACGCACGTACGGCATGCGCCGGTTCTCGATCCTCGCCGCGGTCGCGAATGCCGGCATCCTTCTCGTGGCCGTCGGCGCGATCATCGTCGAGGCCCTCGATCGCTTCCGACATCCCGCGCCGATCGCCGGCGGGATCGTCTCCATCGTCGCGGCGGTGGGCATCGCGATCAACCTCGGCACCGCGCTGGCGTTCATGCGCGGACGCGAGCACGACCTCAACATCCGTGGCGCGTTCATCCACATGCTCGGCGACGCCGCCGCGTCCGTCGGCGTCGTCGTCGCCGGTCTGCTGATCGCCGCGACCGGGCTCCTCTGGATCGACCCGCTCGTCTCACTTCTCCTCGCGGCCCTGATCACGTGGAGCAGCTGGGGATTGGCGAAGGACTCGGTGAATCTGGCGATGGACGCGGTGCCCGCCGGCATCGACCCGCTCGAGGTCGATGCAATGCTGCGCGGCCTCGAGGGCGTCGTCGAGGTGCACGACCTGCACATCTGGGGGATGAGCACGACCGACGTCGCGCTCACGGCGCACCTCATTCGGCCCTGTCACGGTGGCGAAGACGCACTGCTCGCCACGGCCACGCGCTTGCTGCGGGAACGGTTCGGCATCGCACACGCGACGCTCCAGGTGGAGCAGGGGCTCGCGATCCATCCGTGCGACCTCGCCGCGCCCGGCAGCGTCTGAAGATCCGTTCGGCGCCGTCGGGCGTACCGCATCAGAGCGGCTCGCCGTTCCCTTCTGGTCCGTCCGGTTGCACACTA
Organism: Gemmatimonadota bacterium; assembly: GCA_003223455.1. Lineage (GTDB taxonomy): Bacteria > Gemmatimonadota > Gemmatimonadetes > Gemmatimonadales > Gemmatimonadaceae > AG11. The sequence continues at coordinate 45,633 of QHVE01000052.1, forward strand.
TCCGCTCCTCTTCCGCGAGTCGCCAGCCCGTGGCTCCCCTCGTCAAGCGAAACCACTGGGTCATTCGCCTCACCCACTGGGTGAACCTCGTGGCCGTCGTGCTCATGGCCGGTAGCGGAATGCGCATCTTCAACGCGCACCCTGCCTTCGCGCGACCAGGCGAGACGTTTCCGCTCAACCCGTGGGAGGGGACGTCGATTCCGGCGTGGCTCACGTTCGGCGGATGGCTCGCCGGCGCTCGGCACTGGCACTTCGCCGCGATGTGGCTGCTCGTCGCCAACGGGCTGCTCTATCTCGGCTTCCTGTTCTTCCACGGCGAGTGGCGCGACATCGTGCCCCGCCGCGGCGATGTACGGGACGCGATCGAGATGCTCAAGTTCTACCTCTTCGTGCGGCGTGACCATCCGCCGCAGGGGAAGCACAACGCGCTGCAGAAGTCCGCGTACTTCGCGATGGCGGTACTCGGGATCGTGCTCGTGCTGAGCGGGTTGGCGATCTGGAAGCCCGTCACGCTCTGGTTCATCACCGCGCTGTTCGTGAACTTCAAGTGGGCGCGCTTCGTCCACTTCACCGCGATGGCGCTCCTGCTGCTGCTCGCGCTCGTCCACGTGTTCATGGTGTTCAGCGTCGATCCGTACTCGCTTCGCGCGATCTTCACCGGATGGTACGACAGGGCGCGTTCGCCCGAGGCGCGCAACGCCAGACCGTTCTATCACCTCTTCGGGGGGACGCGTCCGGCCCCGTCGAGCGAGGCACCACGTCCATGACGCTCGACCGACGGCGCTTCCTCGGTATTTCGGCGGCCTCGATCGCCGGCTCGCTCCTGGCGGCGTGCGACAAGAATCCGGAGGGTGCGAAGCCGCTGCTGCAGCTCGCCGAACGGGCGAACGAACAGGTGGAGGGTGGGCTGTTCCGCCATTCGGCGATGAATCACGTCGGCGCGAAGGCGCGGCTCGCCGGACCGAGCTTCCCCAAGTACTTCATCTCGCCGACGGTGCCCGTATGGGATCCCGCTGCCGGCGGCGTGTGGCGGCTGGAGGTGTCGGGCGCGGTGCGTCGGCCGCTCTCCCTGACGCTCGACGATCTCATGAAGCTGCCGCGCGTCACGCAGAAGGTCGATCACTTCTGCGTCGAGGGGTGGAACGCGCGAGCGATCTGGTCGGGCGTGAGAGTGAGCGACATCGCGCGCGCCGCCGGCATCACCGACGATGCGCAGTACGTGGACTTCGCCGGGTTCGACAAGGGCTATCACGAGAGCTGGGACATGCAGAGCGCGATGCATCCGCAGACCCTCGTGGCCTACGGCATGGACGGGTATCTGCTCACACCCGCCCACGGCGCGCCGGCACGTGTGCACTCTCCAGTGAAGCTGGGCTACAAGAACACGAAGTACCTCACGCGTGTCGTGTTCATGCCCGGCCGCAATGGCGGCTACTGGAGCGATCAGGGCTACGAGTGGTACGGGGGAACCTGATCGACCGGAGCGTGGAGCTTGCATGAGGCGAGGGCCTCACGTCTTCGACCCTTCACCCCACCGATGCCCATTACCGCTCCCGTCTCACACGATCCCGCCGCCGGCCGCTTCGAGATTCGCCTCGACGCCGGGACCGCCGTGCTCGCCTATCTCCGTCGCGGCGACGCGATCGAGATCACGCATACCGAAGTGCCGGAGGCCCTCGAGGGGCACGGCTACGCCGCTGCGCTGGCCGAAGCGGGACTCGACTACGCGCGCCGCGAGGGAATGCGAGTCATCCCTTCGTGCCCGTATGTCGCGGCGTACATTCGTCGGCATCGGGGCTACGCGGATCTCGTCGCGCCCTAGTCCTGCGCGCGACGTGCCGGTGCGGGAGGCACTCGCGTGGCCTTCATGCACCAGCGCTCGAGCTCGAAGAGCGACACCGTGCGCCAGTCCGGCGGGTATGGCGCGAGTCGCCGCTTGTCCCCATCCGCCGACTCGAACACCAGCCAGCCGGATTTGCGGCGTTCCTTCTCGAGCATCTTCGCCAACGTCTGCGTGAGCGATGGAGAGTCGATCTCCCGAACCGTCCACTCGACGCCCACCGTGTCGGTGAACGATCGCGACGTGATGTGCTCGGACATGCGCAGGGGAGGAGAAGATGGCGCCGCGATCGAGCGGATGGCGCTCGTGTTGGATGGCTACTGGTACTGAATGTACAGCGGCTGGGGGTGCAACCGCAGCACCTCCGCCGGCGTCAACAGGGGGGCGCCCGTTTTGGTGTCGTTGTGGAAGAAGAGCTTGAACCCCGTGAACTGGACGGGCTCGGCCTTCACGTAGTCGTGGTAGGAATCGAACTTGAGCCAGGGGGGTCCCCACCCGTCCATGTCCATCACCACCTGGACGTGTGGGGTGAACCGAATCTTCGGCGCGTTGGTCACCATGTTCCGCGTGAAGCGGTGCACGATGAGGATCTTCGGTGGCAGATGCTTCGAGCGCACGATCTCGTCGAGGAAATCGACCGCCCAGTTGATGTCCTTCGCGTCCAGCGTGCCGATCTTGCGCCCCGGTACGGACCCCGACGGTGCCATCGAGAACTCCGGATCGATCGCGAGGTGCACGTCGGGATTCTCGAGGAACTGGCGCAGCCGCGGCAGCTCCGCCGGTACCGTGCTCTTTCCCACCTGCACGTCGATGAAGAACAGCGCATGCCGTGATTGCGCCCAGGAGTGGACCTCGTTCACGAGCGAGTCACGCATCCACAGACGATAGAGACCATTCTTGCCCGGTGCACCCTGCGCGACGGTCACGATGAGGTGCAGCGCCGGCACGACCGGATGCGACGGGTCGGCCTTCGCCCACCGCGTGGCCTCCTTGTCCAGCATCGCCAGCATCTGGTCCTTCGGGTACTCGCCGAGCACGCCCATCTTCTTCGAGAGGGGATTGCCATAGAAGGCGACGATTCGCTTCGCCGGCAGCACGGCTCCCGGCAAAGGCGCTGGCATCTTCACCGGCCACTTTCTGTCCAGCACGCTGTCGGGCTTCGTCATGCTCGCCAGCGCCACACTGTCACGATGCGAGCGCTTCGGGACTTCCCCAATCGGCGCCGGCAGGCGCGGAACGTTCGTCGAATCGATCGCCGACGGCGCCGCCGCGACAGTCGAGGAGCTGTCTCCTCGTGGTCGCTCTTCCGCTGCCGCGCTCGTGTCGAGGCCCGGCGCGGACCGTGGGCGGTCGTAGCAGGCAGCCGCGATCGAGAGCGCGACGAGAGTGACGGCGCGGCGCGGCGGGAATGCAATCATGTACACGACAGGGCGGGAGTGACGCAGCTTTGGGTACCCGGACGCCGCAATCTAGCAAGCCGTGTGCGAGCATCGAGCTCGGCACTTTCACCCAGTAGACCGGACCTCAGGGAAAATCGCGCTCGAACTGGTTGCGAGCCTCGCGCAGCTCGGGCGACACCGTGCGCGAGCCCTCGCGCTCGACGACGATCGACGGGCTGCCGCCCACGCGCCGCAGGAGATCGGGGTACGGATAGCGCGCCGATGCGACCGCGTACGTGAACACCTTGCCCTCGACTCGCGCGCCGGAGAACCAGACCGACACCGCGTCGCTGCGTGGGTGATAGTGAAACGACGACCGGTACACCACGTCGCGCAGCGGCGCGAACTCGCCGGGCGCGAGCAGCGGCGTCGGCGACACCTTCCATGTCGTGCCGTCGACGCTCCGCGCGAAGTACACCGCGGTCTGCGAGCACGTCGTGCCGCTCGGATATGCCGCGACGAGCGCCCAGTACTCCGACTTCGCCGCGACATACTGCACGTCCCAGTGCCACGGAACTCGCCCCGGCACCTCGAGGTGCACGGGCTCCGGGCCTCCCCACGTGATGCCATCGGCGGAGTGCCGCTGCTCCAGCGTCATCTCGATCGGAAGTGAATAGCACCCCTGGGCCTCTGCGTTCACCGTCCACATCCGCCACGACGTCGCGTTCTCACGCACGATCGAAGGGGAGATCATCGTGTATCGAGCGTCGGAGACGAGCAGCTGCGGCGGCGACCACAGCACGCCGTTCCGGCTCGTGATCAGGAAGATCTGATCCACCTCCCCCGACGTTCGCCGGTAATACATGCGAAGCTCATCGGTGTCGGGGTCGTGGAGGATGTCGGGATCCGACATGTACCCGTTCGTCGGCGCGGGAACGATCGGATTCGTGACGCCGAGTGGAACCTGCATCTCGTTCGACGCGTGGCCCTGATAGATGGACGGGTTCTCGTACTTCGGCTGTCCGGCCGGATACGGTGTGGCCGAAACCCAGTACCGCTTCCCCTGCCACCGGTCGGGGAACACGGCCGCGTCGGGGTGCACGAGCTGGCCGGAGCCCTCGTATGTGACCGCCGGGAGCAGGCTGGGCGCGACCAGGGCCGCCCCAGGCTCCTCGGCCTCGTCGAGATCGGACACGTCGTCCGGTGGCGAGAGAGTTGCTCCGGTGACCGCGTCGTGGCCACCGCACGCGACGAGCAGAAGAAAGGTGACGAGGGTCACCGAAAGAAGACTACGCGCGCGAACCTGCTCCATCTCACTCCTGTGGATCGATTCGAGGCCTACGGCGCGGAACCCCGATCGGCTTCCCTCGTAGCATACTCTCCGACTGGGTCGTCCTGCTCCGGAAGGATCGCCGAGCTCGGCGTCTGCCGCTTCACGGATCGACGCAGTATGGCGCGAGCCGGCCTCGTGCGCCAGATTCAAAACTCCAAATGTTTATGGCCGCGGCGCGCCACCGCTTGACGGACGGCGTCACGGGTCGCAGCCTGTGCGCGCCGACGTTCCGACGAAGGAGAACGCATGTGCGGGATCGCTGGCTTCTGGTCGCCTTCTCTTTCGGCCTCCGTCCGTAGAGAGGTAGTACGGGGAATGACGCTTCGGCTCGCGCATCGCGGGCCGGACGCGGACGGCCATTGGGTGCCCGCCGACACCCCGGTCGCGCTTGGGCACCGCCGCCTGTCGATCCTCGATCTCTCGACCACCGGCGCGCAGCCGATGTGGTCCGCCAATGGCCGCTACATCATCTCGTTCAACGGCGAGATCTACAACTTCCGCGAGCTCCGCGAGCGCCTGCACGCTGCCGGTGCGACCTTTCGAGGCACGTCCGACACCGAGGTGTTGCTCGCTGGATTCGAGGCCTGGGGGATCACGCTCACGTTGCGCGAGGCCACCGGGATGTTCGCGCTCGCCGTGTGGGACGTGCGGGACCAGGAGCTCATTCTCGCGCGCGACCGCATCGGCGAGAAGCCGCTCTACTACGGCGTGTGCGACGACTCGCTCGTCTTCGCCTCCGAGCTGAGCGCGATCCGGCAGCATCCGCACTTCAAGGGTGAGATCGATCGTGGCGCCGTCGCGCTCCTGATGCGCTTTGGTTACGTCCCCGCGCCCTACTCGATCTATCGCAACATCGGAAAAGTCTCACCCGGCACGCTGCTCCGCTTCCGACCGAGCGACGGTCTCGCTCCGGTGGTCACGGCGTACTGGTCGGCACACTCGATCGGACGCGCCGGGATCGCCAGGCCGGTCAACAAATCGGATGCGGACCTGGTCGGCGAGCTCGATACGCTCCTCCGGAGCGCCGTCGCCAAACAGATGGTGGCCGACGTTCCCCTCGGCGCCTTCCTCACCGGCGGCATCGACTCGACGACCGTCGTCGCGATGATGCAGGCGCAGTCGAAGGCGCCGGTGCGGACCTTCTCGATCGGCTTCTTCGATCCGAAGTTCGAGGAGGCGCGGCATGCACGGGCCATCGCGGCGCAGCTCCGAACGATCCATACCGAGCACTATCTGAGCGCCGAGGAGTCGATGCGCGTCATCGACCGCCTGCCGTCGATGTACGACGAGCCCTTCGCCGACTGGTCGCAGATCCCGACCTACCTCGTGTCGACGCTCGCGCGCGACGCCGTCACCGTCGCCCTCACCGGTGACGGGGGAGACGAGCTGTTCGGCGGCTACGACCGGTACGTGGGTCTCGACAAGATCTGGCGGCGGCTCCGCCTTCTGCCGCTTCCCGTGCGGCTCGCCATCGCGAAGCGGATCGACGTGATCGACCGACTGGACGCGCGACGCTGGAATCCGGACTCGTGGCAGCAGAAGAACTGGTCGTCGGGGAGCCGCGCCCATCGGCTCGTCGTCAAGGCCAGGAAGGTCGCGCGACTGCTCCGTTGCGAGTGGCGCGAGGATCTGTACCAGGAGCTGCTCTCGTCCTGGTCCGACTCCGCCCGCCTCATCCCCGGTGCGACGCAGCTGCCGACGGTGCTGAACGATGTGGCGAACCTGATGCCGTCGGCGACGTTCGCGCAGCAGATGATGCACCTCGATCTCATGTTCTACCTTCCCGACGACGTGCTCGTGAAGGTGGATCGCGCGGCGATGGCGGTGAGCCTCGAGACGCGGACGCCATTCCTCGACCATCGCGTCGTCGAGTTCGCGGCGCGCCTGCCGCTGCGCGCCAAGCTGCGCAACAAGCAGTCGAAGTGGATCCTTCGCCAGCTCCTCGACCGCTACGTGCCGCGCGAGTTCGTCGAGCGTCCGAAGATGGGATTCGGCGTCCCGCTGCACGATTGGCTGCGCGGACCGCTCCGCGAGTGGGCCGAGGCGAAGCTCGATCCGGCGCGCCTCGCGCGTCACGACGTGTTCGATCCGATCGAGGTCCGGCACGTGTGGGAGGAGCACCTGCGCGGCTACTCGAACAACACGGCCACGCTCTGGCCGGTGCTCATGTTCGACGGCTGGATGACGGAGACGCACGGCGCCGCCAGCGGTGGCGAGACCGCGGGTTCCACGAGCGTCGCCGAGCGCCTCGCGCATGGCCACGACGTCGCCGGTTCGTGAGCGACGTGACGCTGTGCTCGCCGAACGAGACGATGGCCATCCGCAGGAGGTGCCGGCATGCACGGACCCACCGCTAGCGAGCGCCTGAGACGATCGCTGCGGACCGCGATCGCCGAAGACGACTGGGCGCAGGCCAGCCTCGACGCGGCAATCTCCGACTACGTGCGCGAGGCGCAGAAGCGCGACGTGCCGCTCGCCGAGATCTGCCGATCGTTGCGCGTGCACGTTCAGCAGGTCGGCCTTGGGCTGCCTGCCGACCGCTACGAGACGATCGCGCGCCACGTCACCGCGCTCGCCGAGACCGCGCATCGTGGCGAGTTCCGCGGTCGGCACACGACGCACACGGTCGACGTATCGGGCTCGGGAGAAGACGAGACATGAGTGGCCGGGGCTGCGCCCTGACCCTGCTCCTGCTCGATGCCGCGCGAGCCGTCGAGGCGCGCGTCGAGGGTGCACTGGCCGAAGAGGGGATGTCGCTGGCCAAGCTGGGTGCGCTGCGCCACCTCGCCCTCGCCGAGGAGCCGCTCACGCTGACGCAGCTGGCCGAGCGCCACTGCTGCGGGCGGTCGAACGTCACCGCGCTGATCGATCGACTGGAGGCCGACGGCTACGTGGCGCGGATGATCGATCCGAACGACCGTCGCAACGTGCGCGCGGCGCTGACCGCGGCCGGCCGCACCGCCTATGCGCGTGCCAACGCGATCCTCGCCGAACACGAGCGCGCGATCGACGAGCGCCTCGGGCAGGCGCCGCGGGCGGAGCTCGCGCGCGGTCTGCAGACGATGCGCGAGGGGTGAGCGATCGCTATCGTGACGACGTCGACGATTCGCCGAGCAACCCTTCCACGAACGGCTTCGTGATACAGTCGAAGAAGCCGCGCCCGTTGCAGATCGACGTCGCGGACGCCTCGACGTAGCGCTTCACCTTGTCCGGGTAGCTCTTGCAATTCGGGGTGTTCGAGCCCGTCACGCAGCCGTTGTAGTGCAGGAGTGCCGAGCGATAGTCGCGCGTTCGCACCTGACCACCGCGTGTGTGCGGATTGAAGTACTGGCTGAGGATGAAGACGCCGTACCGCACGTTCGTCGAATCGCTCGCGAGGTCGGTGCCCAGGCTGTCGCTGAACTGCTTCTTCAGCCAGATCTTCGGGTACACCTGCATCAGCCCCACCGCGCCCACGTTCGAGAGCGCCCCGGAGATGAACCGCGCATTCTCCGTGAGCATGACGCCGAAGATGATCGCTGGCGAGATGCCGCGGATGTACGCCTCGCGCACGGCGTAGGTCGCGATCGAGTCGGCGCGCGCCGAGTCGAGCCGCTGCGTGCGCATCAGATCCTCGTAGAAGTTCTGTTTCTCCTCGCGGAACTTGTCGGTCGCCATCAGGCGCTCCATCGGCGAGGCGGAGCTGTCGACGAGCACCGCGGCCGCGTTGGGCGCGTGCTTGCGCAGCTCCTGCGCGATCGTGCCGCGTGATGCGTACACCGGCCTCGTGTGCCGCACGGTGAAGATGATCACCATCACGAGCACCAGCGCCAGCACGAATGAATGCAGCACGTACTGGAGGGCCGAGGTGCGCTTGGGGGTGCGCCGTCCGCCCGAGGAGTGCGCACGCCGGTCGCTCGCGTGTCGCCGATCGTTCGAGATCACGTCGTTCGACATGAGGCGCCCCTCAGCGGGCCCATCCGAAGTGACCGAGCAGCCACCAGAGCAACAGGAAGATCAGCAGAGTGCTGAAGCACCCGCCGCCCAACTTCTTCGCTCCGTAACCTGCAACGAGCCCGCGAAGCAGCTTGCTCAATTCTCCGCACTCCTCGGTCGTAGACCATTCCAGAGTGCAGGAGGCGTACCCAAGATCGGGCTGGCCGGCGTCGGCGCGCCACGATCACCGCCGTGACTACTGGGGAGCGGCGGTCGGCTCCGGTCGCGAAGCGCCTGCCGCCGCATTCGGCGAGACGGATCCAGCCACGGCGGGTGCGGCGGCCTGCGCCGGAGTCGCGCCGATGGAGCTGTCCGCAGTGGGCTGAAGGATCTTGTATCGGAGTGGATCGACCTGCCGGCCATTGACCAGCACCTCGTAATGAAGGTGCGGTCCCGTCGAGAGCCCGCTCGTACCGACGGTGGCGATCGGCATGCCGCGCTGGACGCGCGCACCCTCGCTCACCAGCGCGGTGCCACAGTGCGCGTACCGCGTGAGCACGCCATTGCCGTGCTCGATCTCGACGACGAGCCCGAAACCGAACTTCCGTCCCACGAATGTGACCCGACCGGGCGCCGGCGCGGTGATTTGCGTGCCGCGGCGAGCGGCGACGTCCACGCCGAGATGCGGGCGAATGACGTGGAGCAGGGGATGGCGGCGCGCGCGCGAGAAACGACTCGCGATCGCGCCGATCACGGGAAGCCCCTCGATGCCGCCGACGCTCGGCTCATCGTCGGCCGCGCGATCCGACCGTCGGGACGCTGCCTTGAGGCTTGGCGTCAGAAGCTTCGTCGCGCGGCGCGCCGCGGGAGCAGGCGCGGCGGCGTTGGCACTCGGCGCGCCGGCCGACGCGGCAGCGAGCGAGTCGGTCGGAGCGTCGACCTCCGACAGCGCGAGGGCAAGCGAATCCTCGACGACGAGCAATCGCGCGCGCAGTAGCTCGGTCTCCTCGCTCGTGAAGACCTCCGGCGAGCGTACGGCAACGACGAGCGTCGACAGGCCTGCGACCGCCGCGACGAACAGCGCGATCACCGTACCGAGTACCAGTCGAGCATGCCATCGCGCGACGTTGAAGGTGCGCGTCGGTGCGCCGGGCGTTGGAGGAACGAGGAGGAGCTGCCATGGCCGTCGTGCGAGCGGGACGGCCTTCGCGCGCGGCCAGTGCTCCGTGATCGGCGGAAGCGCCGGACCGAGCGGATCGGGCCGCAGACGAATGACGTCGGCGGACATGTTCCGCTCGACGACCTCGAAAGGCCGGATCGCGTCGACGTACCTGGGCGTGCGCTTCGCCGAGGACATCCGCCTATCGGCTGCTCGTCGCGCCGTCGCTCACATGCAACGTCGCCGTGTCGGACGCCCCTTCAGGGGGACGCATCAGGACGCGGCCATTCACGACGCCGCCTTCCTGGACAAGGATCGTCTGCGTGAGGATGTCTCCCGTGACGATGGCGGTCGCCTGCAGCTCGACGCGCTCCGTTGCGTGCACGTTGCCGGTAATCGTTCCTCCGATGACCACTTCTCGCGCGTGGACGTCGCCGGTCATCGTTGCGCCGACGCCGAGTACGACGGTGTCCGCCCGTCGCACGTTGCCCTCGAGCCTTCCGTCGATCCTGAGCGAGCCGACGGTATCGAGGTCGCCGGTGACGACGAGTTGGGCGTCGAGCAGCGAGTAGCCGCTGCCGGCGGGGGTAGGGGTCGAAGTGGGGCCGGAGCGCCGGGCGAGAAGGCTCATCTGCGGAAGCGGCTGGGGGGTGAGATGTCAGCGTGGCGGGACCCGATGGGAATCTGCGCCGGTCGCTCATGCCATCCCCTAGACGCACCAGCCTCAGCCGAAGGCACGCCCTCGCGGCCGAGTGACGAACGTCACTGGATCTCCGTGACGGGTCGATCCGCCGCATCCTGCCGAGCATGGTATCTATGTCGCAGCCGCACGCGGCGGCTGGCACAGGCTCTGCCTTGTGTATCCGGGCTCGTTTCAAGCGCGAACTGACCACCCCCCTGGAGGTACGATGCGCTCCACTCTGAAGACACTCATTCTCGCCCCGGCGCTCGCGATCGCGGCAGGATGCAGCAAGGATAAGCCCGCAGATCCAGCGTTGAACAACGATCTCTCCCTCGCCGCGCAGGCGAACCCGAACGCGCGGCTCGATTCCATCACTGCCGCGGAGCGGATGAATGCCGCCGCGGCGCCAGCACCGAGCAACCTGCGGACAGGAGCGGCGCCAGCTCCCGCGGCTCGGACGACCTCGTCGTCCACTCGCCGACGCTCGACGTCGAGCAGCAGCGGGAGCAGCGCCGGCAGCAGCAGCGGGTCGACGACCGCATCGCAGCCGCACGAGGTCATCAAGAAGAACACGAAGCGTGACGCGGCGATCGGCGCGGCGGCAGGTGCCATCGTCGGCGCGGCGGCGAGCCGGAACAAGGTCAAGGGAGGAATCATCGGCGCAGCGGCCGGTGGCATCCTCGGCGGCGTGATCGGGAACAATGCCGATATCGAGAAGAAGCGCGTTCCCTGAGCGGCGTGTTCCCTAGCAGCGCAGCGTGGTAGCGTGAGCTCCCCTCCGCCACGAGAGCTCGGTGGTGGGGAGGAGCGCGTCCCCAACCGGCGACCGGCTGATCTGCCGGCGCCGGAGGGCCAGGCGCTCGTTGAACACCTGGTCGACCGACTGGCGCGCACCGAGCGTGAGCTCAGCGTCGCGCGTCAACTGATCGCCGAGTCCGAGCGTGAGCGTGCGGCCCTGCGCACGGCGACTCGGCAGGTCGCCAGCAGCGAGCGCGTGGACAACGTCGAACTGATTCGTCCTTTCCTGCCGGCCCTCGGGAGATGGTGCCTGTTCGATCAGGTGTTCAACGGCCACGGCGAGCGGCGGCTGATCACCGCCGACCCCTCCCTCGCCGAGCTCGCGCATTCGGTGGAGGGCGAGCTCGCGCTCGACGGGGACGCGAGCCTGGGAATCGTGCGTGCGCTTCGTCGGCGTCGTGCCGAACGGCTGGACCACGTGTCGCCACCGCCTCCAGCCATCATTCGCGACGATGCACCGTCGTCGTCGGCATGGACCGCGCTCGAGCGCCTCGCCGCGGGACCGGTGCTCGTCGTGCCCATCCTGGTGCGCGGACGCATCGTAGGGGCGCTGAGCTTCGGCCGGCCGGCCGATCACGCACTCTTCAACGAGCGCGATCAGGGACTGGCCGAGGAACTCGCACAGCTCATCGGACTGGCGCTGGAGCAACAGCGCATCGCGACCGTCGCCGAGGCGGCGGCTCGCACCAAGTCCGAGTTCCTGGCCATGATGAGCCACGAGCTGCGCACCCCCCTCAATGCGATTGCCGGGTATGCGCAGTTGCTCGAGATGGGATTCCGCGGTCCGCTGACCGACGGACAGCGCGACGCCGTGAGCCGCATCCTGCGCGGGCAGGAGCATCTGCTCTCGCTCGTCGACGCCGTGCTCACCTTCTCGAGGCTGACCAGCGGACGTCTGACGATCGACTCGACCGAGCTCGATGCGGTTGACCTGATCGACACGGCGAGCGAGCCCCTCGTGATGGAGTTCGCGGCGCACGAGATCGACTTCCGCATCCTGCCGTGCCCCGAGCGCGTGCGGGTCTGCGCCGACAGGGAGCGCGCGGTGGAGATCCTGCGACATCTGCTCTCGAACGCGCTCAAGTTCACACCGAAGGGCGGTGCGGTGACTGTGGGGTGCGAGGAAGGGGGCGAGACGGTTCGCTTCGTGGTCTCGGATACCGGACGTGGCATCCCGGAAGGCCACCGCGACGCGATCTTCCAGCCGTTCGTGCAGGTGGAGAAGGGATTGACGCGGTCGGCCGATGGGAGTGGACTGGGGCTGGCGATCGGCCGCGAGCTCGCGGAGCGGATGGGTGGAACGCTCACCATGACGAGCGAAGTGGGCTCCGGCTCACGCTTTGTCCTCTCGCTGATACGGGCGCCCCAGGACGGCGGGGAACCGGCCTCCGGCGCGATTGACATGGTTTCCGACGCCGGCTAGTATACGGGGCTGCGTTGCCCGCGCGCGCGGTGCTCCGGCGACGGTCGCCGAGTCGCCCGCGCGGGGCTCTTTTTTCATTTCAGGGCACCGACACGCGGCAATTCCTCGCGCCCACGGCGCGAACCACAGGGGGAAGGACGCACTGATGGTCGAGATTCATCTCGAAGAGAGCGATCGCCTCGATTGGGCGCTCAAGGCGTTCAAGCGCAAGATCGCGAAGGCGGGGATCCTGAAGGACCTCCGAAAGAAGCGCTACTACGTGAAGCCGAGCGAGGCACGGCAGCTGAAGGCGGCCGCGGCCCGTCGCCGCAGCCGCACCGAGCGCGCGCGCTGAGCCAGACCGGCTAGCGCAAGGTCCGGATGGCGAAAGAAGACGCGATTCAGCTCGAGGGCTCGGTCACGGAGGTGCTCCCGAACGCGACGTTCCGGGTGCAGCTGACCAATGGCCACAACGTACTCGCCACGCTGGGCGGCAACATGCGGCGCTTCCGCATCCGCGTGCTGGCGGGTGACCGTGTGACGATCGAGGTCTCTCCGTACGACCTGACCCGCGGTCGCATCACCTTCCGCCACAAGAACTGACGAGCACGAGCGACCCGCCTCCCGGCGGGTCGCTGCGTTTCTGGCTCAGGCGCCCGACGCCGCGCTCGACAACCGCGCTGGGGTGGCGGATTCCACGCGCTCCAGCGTGCCGCGCAACCGCGAGCGCACGCGCAGAAGCAGCAGCGTCGCGACCGCAGCCAGCCCCGCGACGAGGCCCCACCACAGGCCCATCGCTCGCAGCGGCGTGTGGAACGCCAGCGCGACGCTCACCGGGAACCCGCACAGCCAGAAGCCGGCAAGGTTGATGACGAACGGCGCGCGGGTGTCGCCGAGGCCGCGAAGCACACCGACGCTCACAGCCTGGATCCCGTCGAACAGCTGAAACATCCCGGCGATCGGGATCAGCGTGGCGGCGATCGACGCGACCGTTGGCTGATTCGTGTAGGCCGCGGCGATGACGGCCGGGATGGCGAGCATCGTCACGGCCGTGCAGAGCATGAACGCCACGCCGAACACGAGGGCCGTCCGCGCACGCTCGCGCGCCGCACCAACGTCTCCCTCACCGACCGCGTGACCGACGCGCACGGCCGCCGCAGCGCCGACTCCGAGCGGCACCATGAAGGTGAGGCTCGAGAGGTTCAACGCGATCTCGTGCGCCGCCATCTCGGGTGTACCGAGGAGTCCCATCAACAGCCCGATGGCGGCGAAGACGCCGAATTCCAGTACCTGCTGAACGCCGATCGTCCAGCCGAGGCGGAACATCCGCGCGAGCGATGCGACCTGGAATGCCTCGCGCTTCCATGGAACCAGCGCGCCGCGCAGCACGGGCCACCCGCCCACGAACAGCAGCACCGTCATCGCCCAGCGGCTCGCTACGGTGGCCCACGCGCTTCCCGACACGCCCATCGCGTCGACGCCGAGATGACCGTAGACGAGCACCCAATTGAGCCCGACGTTCAGCAGGTTCCCCACCACGACGACGGCCACCACGGCGCGCACCCGATGCAGCGCCTGCAGGCTCTGGCGAAGCACGACGAAGCCGAGGAAGGGAAGCAGTCCTGCGATGGAGACGCGCACGTACGTCGTCGCCAGCTCGATCAGCTCGGGGGGCTGGCGGAACAGCACGAGCACCTGCCGAACGGGCCAGAGCAAAATGGCCGTTGGTAGCGCGAGCAGCGCGGCGAGGAGCAGGCCGCGCTGCACACCCAGCGCGATCCGATCGGCGTCGCGCGCCCCCGAGGCCTGCGACACGATGGGATCGAGCACCATGAGCGTGCCCGCGGCCGCGGTGCTCACCGTGTAGAAATAGAGGTTGCCCAGCGCGACGGCCGCGAGCGCCGCGGCCGACACGCGTCCCACCATCACCGTGTCGACGACGCCCATCGACATCATCCCGATCTGCGCGAGAACGATCGGCATCGCGAGGCGAGCCGTGGCTGCGAGCTCGGTACGATTTGGGAGACGCATGACGCGAGCGAGGTGGGACGGATCGGCCGGACTGGTGTATGACAGTAACTTATGCCCATGTGCCCCACGCCCACGGCGACGATCGTCGTCGCGCTCGCCTTGCTCGTCGGGGTGCCGTTTGCGGCTCGTGCACAGCACGAGGGCCATGCGACATCGATCGCTGCGGACAGCACCAACGACACGCGACCGAACGCGTGGCATGGCATGGTGCAGGCGATCCCGATCGTGACCCACGCCGAGAACACCGCCGAGGGAGCCGATCTCGCCGAGGGGTACCTCTCGCAGGCGGCGGCGATGGGAAAGGGCGATCTGTTGTCCGGACATCTCCGTCTCGAGGCGACGCTCAACGCCGAAGGGCTGACGATGTCGCGCGGCGAGCTGTCGACCGGCGCGTTCGGCGAGGGGTTCGTCGACCGGAGGCATCCGCACGCGTACGTGCACGAGCTCGTCGCCTCGGGGCTTGGCTCACGTGGTCCTCTCGCCTACTCGCTCAGCGCCGGCCGCGGCTTCGCTGCATTCGGCACGGACGACCCCATGATGCGGCCATTCGAGAAGTACCCGATCAACCATCATCTCTCGCAGATCCTCGAGCGCCCGATGATCACCGGTGCGATACGGTTCGGGCGCGCCATGCTGGACGCGAGCAGCTTCGGCGGGGACGAGCCGACCTCGACTGGCTCGCCGCCATTGCTTCGCCGGCTCGGTGACTCCTGGTCGGTGCGCGCGACGGCGATGCCGGTGACCGGCATCGAGGTGCAGGGGAGCTACGCGCGCGTGGCGTCGCCGGAGCAGCGGGAGGGGTTCGGCCTCGATCAGCACAAGCGAAGCGCGTCGGCGCGTTTCATCTCCGCCGACGGGGGCCGCTATCTGCTCGGCGAGTGGGCACGCACCGTGGAGCGCGACCACGGACGCAACGAAAACGTGTTCGCGTACGAGAGCGCGCTGATCGAGGGCGCAGCCACGATTCGCACCGTGAGCGTCGCGCTGCGCCTCGAGCAGACGGAGCGTCCCGAGGAGGAGCGCCTGAGCGATCCCTTTCGCGTGCCTCGACCCGCGGCTGATCTCGGGATCAGCGGGGTGACGCGCTGGCGCACCGCCACTCTCGCCCTCACGCTGCCGTCACCGACCTCCGGGCCGATTCGAGGGTATCCCTTCATCGAGGTCGAGCGCGCCAGCGCGCGCGCGCGCGACGCCCGCAGCGTCTTCGACGCAGAATCGTTCTATCGAACCGGCTCGCCGTGGATGCTCACTGCGGGTGCTCGACTGCGCTTCGGTCCGCTGCATGCACGGATGGGGCGCTACGGAGCGGCGGTGCCGGCGGGACCGGCCATCCGTGCCCTGGGAATAGCCGACGGCGATCCCACGTCCCACCATCACTGACGATTCCACCCGTTTTCACGACCCGTGACGATTCCTTCTTCGCGCTTCCCGTTCCGGATGAGGCAGGCATCCCATCGCCGCGGCCGTGCGCTCGGCGCGCTGCTCCTGCTCGCGCTGGGCATGGCTTGCGGCAGCGACGACACGACCGACCCGCTCGGCTCGACCAACGGTGCCACCTGTGGAGCATCGGCCGGCGCGCCGCCCGCCAACGCGATGACGGTGCTGGGATGCGGCAACTTCAAGCCATCGCGCACGACGGCCGAGATCGCGGTGCGCGGGACGCTCGCGTACACGACGACGTGGGGCAATGCCGCCGCCGCGGCGAGCGTCTTCTACATCTGGGACGTTTCCGGGAACGTACCCGCGCTGCTCGACTCGGTGAAGGTCGACAACGCGACGACGCTGGGTGACGTCGCCGTGAGCGACGATGGCGCTTATTTGGTCGTGGCAACGGAGCGCGCCCCGGGCTCGATCGTGATCTACAGCCTGACCAATCCGCGACAGCCACAGCTCGTCTCGATCTTCTCGAACGGCGAGACGAACCCTGGCGTGCACACGGCGGAAATCGGACGGGTGAACGGAAAGCTGTATGGCTTCCTGGCGATCGATCCGGTTGCTTCGACGCCGGCGAAGCTCGTCATCGTGGACCTGAGCAGCCCGGCGTCCCCCAAGCAGGTGTTCTCGCAGTTCATCGGAAATCCGTTCGTGCACGACACGTTCGTGCGCGACGGCATCCTCTTTCTCGCGCTGTGGAACGCGGGCGTGGCGATCTGGGACATCGGCGGCGGTGGAAAGGGAGGCACGCCGGCCGCCCCGGTCGAGCTGGGTCGGGTGCTCACGGCGAACGGCGAGGCTCACAACGTGTGGTGGTTCAAGGATCCGATCACCGGGAGCGCCAAGTACGCCTTCGTCGGCGAGGAGGGCCCGGCCAGCATCGGTGTGTCTTCCACGGGCGACATCCACGTCCTCGACGTGTCGAACATGGCATCGCCGCGCGAAGTGGCGTACTACACCGTGCCGAGCTCGCCGACGTCGGGGACGCACAACTTCTCGATGGACGAGCCCAATGGGATCCTTTACGCGGCGTACTACAACGGCGGCGTGCGAGCGCTGGACGTGCGTGGCGACCTCGGCACGTGCACCGACGCGCAGAAGTCGAGTCCGAGGAACCAGACGGTACCGCTGTGCGATTTGACCAAGATGGGGCGCGAGCTCGGGGTGGGACTGAAGGATCGCGCCGACCCCGTCTACGTCTGGGGCGTCCAGTTTCTCGGCGGGTCGGTCTTTGCGTCTGACATGCTCAACGGGATCTGGAAGCTCCGCGCCGTTTCCCGCTAGGGGAGCGACCGGTAGATTACGGCAGGACCGGGCGCGCGGTTGCGCGCCCGGGATCTTTTTCTGGAGGTCGCTCGAATGCTTCGTCCCCGCACCGCGGCCGCCGCGTCGCTGCTCCTCATCCCGCTGGTCGCGGGTGGCTTCTTCCTGCAGAAGACGCCGGTTCCCGCGACGCCTCGGCTGTTCGACCAGGTGATCTCGCTCGTCGCCAACCGGTACGTGGACTCACTGCAGGGCTCGGCGATCTTCGAGAAGGCCGCCCACGGCCTCGTTCGCGAGCTCAACGATCCATACAGCGAGCTGCTCGCGCCCAAGCAGAACGACGAGTTCAACCGCAGCGTCGGCGGACGCTACGGTGGCGTCGGCATGCTGCTCGAGGAGCAGAAGACCACGGGAACGACGACGGTCGTCGTGAGCCGGGTGTTCCCCCACACGCCGGCGGAGGATGGCGGGGTGCGCGAGGGAGACCGGATCATCCAGGTCGACTCGCTGCCGATCGTCGATACGAAGATCGACAAGGTGTCCGACGCACTGCGCGGGATCGCGGGCACGACGGTGAAGGTGACGTTCGCACGCCCGGGCGTGGCCGAGCCGGTGAAGCTGGCGTTCAAGCGCGCGGTGATCCACGTCCCCGCCGTGCCGTTCGCCGTGATGCTCGGCGACAAGGTGGGCTACATCCCGCTGCAGACGTTCAATGAGAATGCGGCGGAGGAAGTCGAGGCAGCGGCGGCGAAGCTCGTGAGCGACGGCGCGCGCGGTATCGTGCTCGATCTGCGCGACAACGGCGGCGGGATCGTCGACCAGTCGCTCGCCGTGAGCTCGCTGTTCCTCAAGCGTGGGCAGTCGATCGTGAACGTGCGCTCGCGGAACGCGCCGGAGGAAGTGGCGCGCGCGTCGGGCGACCAGCTGCCGACGCAGCCGCCGATGATCGTGCTCACCGACGGCGGCAGTGCCTCGGCGAGTGAGATCGTCGCGGGCTCGTTGCAGGATCACGACCGTGCGCTGGTGGTGGGCACGACGAGCTTCGGCAAGGGACTCGTGCAGTCGGTGTTCCCGCTCGACGGCGGCTACGCGCTGAAGATCAGCACGCTCCTTCCCGATGGGCGATTCGTGGAGTCGCGTCCCGATTCGCTCGAGACCGAGGCGGAGAAGCGCGCGCGGCCGAAGTACAGCTCCGACGCCGGACGCACGGTGTACGGTGGCGGCGGCATCACCCCCGATCTGCTCGTTCCCGACGACACGCTGGTCACGGCGGAGCAGGAGTTCCTCAAGTCGATCGCGCCGAAGGCGCAGTCGTTCGTGACGGTGCTCAACCAGTACGCCTTCGATCTGAAGGGATCGGCAGCGCGCACCTTCACCGTGACGCCGGCGTGGCGCACGGAGCTGCGGCGCCGATTGGGCGCGGCCGGTGTGACGATCGACGCCAAGTACGAGCCGGCAGCGACGCGGATTCTCGATCGCGAGCTCGATCGCCGCGTGGCGCGCTACGTCCTCGGCGACGCGGGTGCGAAGCAGCGCGCGTTGGCGGAGGACCACCAGCTTGCTCGCGCGGTGAGTCTGCTCGCCGGGGCGAGCTCGCAGGAGCAGCTGTTCACGGCGGCGGGCGTGACGTCGGCCGCCTCCGCTCAGCGGAGCACGAGCACGAACCAGCGATAGTCGCCGGCGCTCATGTCGGGGATCACGCCGCACTCGATCCACGTCCGGCGTACGGCACGGTACTACACGATTGGCCCGACCCACGGCTTTCCTCGCGAGCTGTGGGTCGTCGTGCATGGATACGGCCAGCTCGCGCACCGGTTCGCGAAGTGGTTCTCCGCGCTGGACGACGGAACGCGGTTGATCGTCGCACCCGAAGCGCTGTCTCGCTTCTACCTCGATCCGGTGGCCGAGCGCAGGACGCAGGCGGAGCCACGCGTCGGCGCGACGTGGATGACGCGCGAGGACCGCGAATCGGAGATCGCGGACTACGTGGCGTACCTCGAGCACCTCACAGCCGAGGTTCGGCGGCACCACACCGGCGCCGGCCCGCGCATCGTCGTGCTCGGGTTCTCTCAGGGCGCAGCGACTGTGTGCCGCTGGCTCGCGTCGAGCGAGCTGCGGGCGGATCACCTCGTACTGTGGTCGGGAGGGATCCCGCCCGAGCTGGAGGTCGCCACGTGGTCGACGCGACTGCACGGTGCCTCGCTGACCCTCGTGGCGGGAGACGGAGACGAGATGGTTCCGGCGAGTGCGGTGGTCGCCGAAGGTGAGCGACTATCGGCCGCCGGTGTGGCGTTCACGCTGCTCCGCTACGAGTCGGAGCCGTTGACGCGGCTGGCGGAGGGGTTCGAGGGGCACTGAGCCCGGGCGGGCCAGCTCGGCGCCGTCACCCGTGCTCGTCGCGAAACCGGTCGATCTCGCGGCGGTCGCGCTTCGTCGGTCGCCCCTTCTCCTCGTACACGAACGCGGCGGGCGCCATGCGCAGCTGCTCGGCGAGCTTCGCGCGTACGGCCGAGCTCTCGGCCGTCTCCTCGTACAGCGTCGCCGCGACGGTGGCCGGTCCCCGGCGCTCGGAGAGGCCGCGCACGTGGACGACGTGGAGATAGGGGCCGAGTCTGATGCTGACCGAATCGTCGAGCTGAACCAGCTTGGCGGGTTTGGTCCGCTCGCCGTTGAGCTCGACCTTGCCCGCGGCGATGGCTTCGGCGGCGAGCGAGCGGGTCTTGAAGAAACGCGCAGCCCAGAGCCACTTGTCGATGCGGACTCGGCCGGCTGGGGAGGATTCCGAGGGTGTCGGTTTGGCCATGACTCGAAAATAGGGTAGGGGCGGTTGATTCCCGGCCGGGAACGAGTTAAGTTACTGACCAGTCATTAACAGTCGGCGTGAGGGTCGGAACTATTCGAGCCACGTTCCCCTTCATGACTGACTAGTCGGTCACTTACGGAGCCCATGTCCGAGCACGTCGCTGAACCACGCTGGCGAAGACTGCCAGAAGAGCGCCCCAAGCAGATCCTCGACGCCGCCCTCGCGGTGTTCGCGGAGCGCGGCCTCGCCGCGGCCCGTCTCGAGGACATCGCCAAGCGCGCCGGCGTCTCCAAGGGCACGATCTACCTCTACTTCGCCAACAAGGAAGAGCTGTTCCGCGGCGTCGTCCGCGATACCGTCATCGCATTCATCGAGCGCGGCGAGGCCAGCTTCGCCGTGGAGCGCGATCCGATCCGCGCCCTCGACGTGTGGATGGAGGGCCACTGGCGATGGATCCGCTCCGACGTCTTTCCGGCGATGCACCGTCTGGCCAACTCCGAGCTCCGCGACTTCCCCGACCTGTACGAGTTCTACGCCGTCGAGGTCGTGGGACGCGCCCAGCGCCTCGTGTGCGAGATCCTCGAGCGCGGGATGGAGACTGGCGTCTTTCGCCGGATGGACGCACTAGTCGCGGCGCGCATGCTGAGCGCGCTGTTCGTCACGCACGGCACGTGGTACCACCAGAAGCATTCCTTCAAATCGATCGCGAACATCCCGGATGGCGTGCTCCTCGCGCAGATCCGTGAGTTCTTCCTTCACGCCATGCGCCCGGACGCCGGGCCCAGCTCCCCGCTCGTCGACTGATGAACCAGCCGCGATTCCCGCGCCTCGTGGCGATCGGCCTCACGCTCGCTCTGCTCGTCGCGCTTCTCGCTTTCTTCGCACGTGCCGCATCCGCGCAGGAGGTGGCCGCCGACTCGACGGTGCGCCTCACGCTCGGTGAGGCCGTTCGAATCGCCGCCCGACAGAACCCGCAGGTCGGGAGCGCGCGGTCGCGCCTCGGCGCGGCGGAGGCGCGCGTCACGCAGCACCGTGCCGACCTGCTTCCGACGCTCTCGCTCGACGCGCGCCAGACCGGCGGGACGTTCAACAGCGCCGCGCTATTCCCGCTCGATTTTCCGAGCGCGCCCGGACAGCCTCCGCTGCTCGATCGAAACGGCTCGATCCTCGGACCGCTCAATGTGTTCGACGCGCGAGCGCATGTGAGCCAGACGCTGCTCGATGCAGGTGCGATCGAACGGTTGCGCGGCGCGCGCACGAGCGTGCAGGCCGCGGACGCGGACGTCAGCAACGTCGCGGAGACGGTCGGGCTGATCGCGGCGAACGCGTATCTCGCCGTGCTTCATGCCGGTGCGGCGCTCGCCGCCGAGCTGCTGCGGATCGCGCAGGACCAGCTCCGTGCCGGTACCGGCGTGGCGCTCGACGTCACGCGCGCGCGCTCGCAGCTCAGCGGTGCACGCACCCAACTCATCGTCGCACGGAACGACCGCGACCGGACCCGGGTCGAGCTCGCACGTTCGATGGGGCTGCCGCTCGTGACGCTCGTGCTGGTCGATTCGCTCGCCGCACTGCCCTCGGCGCCGCGCACCACGGAGGAGGCTTCACTCGCCGACGCGCTGCGCGGGCGCAGCGACCTCCGCTCGATCTCGCTGCAGGCGCAGGCGGCGCGACAGCAGGCCGCGGCGATCCGCAGCGAGCGGCTGCCCACGATCGGCGTGTTCGCCGACCAGGGGCAGGCCTATCGCCTTGGACGCAGCTCGCTCCCGACCTACCAGTGGGGCGTGCAGCTCTCGCTTCCCGTGTTCGACGGCTTCCGGCGCGAGGGGCGTACCGAAGAACAGCTCGCGACGGCGCACGACTTCGAGATGCGCGAGCGCGATCTGCGCATCCAGGTCGAGGCCGACGTACGCATCGCGCTCCTGAACCTCGCGTCTTCAGGCGAAGCCGTCGCCTCGGCACGCGAGCGGCTCCAGCTCGCGGAGCAGGAGGTGTCGCAGGCGCGCGAGCGCTTCCAGGCCGGCGTGACCGGCAACGCCGACGTGATCACGGCCTCGCTCACGCTGAACGTGGCGCGTACGCAGTACGTCGACGCGCTGACGTCCTATCAGGCCGCGCGCGTCGCACTCGCGCGCGCTCGCGGTTCCATCACGACGATCGACTGACCCGGCGCACTTCACCCACCGTCCGTACTCCGCACGCATCATCGACATGGCTACCGCAACGCAACCGCAGAGCAGCGCACCACGCGCTCCCGTTCCTCCCGCCGCCACCTCCGCGCCGGGCGGACGTCGGCGCATCGTCCTCGGACTCGTGCTGCTGGCCGCCCTGCTCGGCGTCGGCTGGGCGCTCAAGCAGTGGCTGTACGGCCGCTCGCACGAGAGCACGGACAACGCCCAGGTCGACGGGCATCTCGTCCCGATCCTGGCGAAGGTCAGCGGCTACGTGACGGCGGTGAACGTCGCCGAGAACGACCGCGTGCGCGCCGACTCCACGCTCGTGCGCATCGACGAGCGCGAGTACGCCGTGCGTCTGGCACAGGCCGACGCCGACCTGGCCGCCGCGCGCGCGCAGGCTGGCGGAAGGGGCGTCGCGGGGCAGGCAGAGGCGCAAGTCGCGAACGCGGCCGGCCAGCGCGCGGCGCTCGATGCGTCGATCGCCGTCGCCCGGGCCAACTCGGTGAAAGCGGACGCCGATCTCGCCCGCGCGCGCGAGCTGGCGGAGAAGCAGATCGTGTCGCGCCAGCAAGTCGATGCCGCGCAAGCGGCGGCTGATGCCGCGCGCGCGCAGCTGCTGTCGGCTCAGCGCTCGGCGAGCGCGGCGGGCGCCGGCGTGACGAACGCGGAGGCGGGGGTGCGACTCGCGCAGGCGCGACTCGCCGCGGCGCAGGCGGCACGCGACAACGCGGCGCTTCAGCTCTCCTACACGCGCGTCACCTCACCCGTGGCGGGCATCGTGTCCCGGAAGCAAGTGGAGATCGGGCAGCTCGTGCAGGCCGGACAGCCACTGCTCACCGTCGTGTCGGACACGGGCGTGTGGGTGACGGCCAACTTCAAGGAGACGCAGCTCTCCGACATCAAGGTCGGTCAGCCGGTGGAGGTGGAGGTCGACGCGTACGGTGGGTGCTCGGCGAAGGGGAAGGTGGAGAGCGTGAGCGCCGCGACAGGGGCGAAGTTCGCGCTGCTGCCACCCGACAACGCGACCGGCAACTTCACCAAGGTCGTGCAGCGAGTCCCCGTGCGCATCGCGATCACCGAGGGCTGCGGCAAGGATCAGCCGCTGCGTCCGGGGATGTCGGTGGCGGCGCACGTCGACGTCAAGTAACGGAGCGACCGCGACGCCGATGGCGACGACCGCGCTCCATCCCGACGGCGCGTCCGGGAGGGTGACCGACCGTTCCGGTCCACCCCCCGGCGCGGTCGTCGAGATCGACAAGTACAAATACAAGTATCTCGTCGCGATCGCGGTGTCGCTCGCCGCGATGCTCGAGCTGATCGACACCTCGATCGTGAACGTCGCCATCCCGCACATGATGGGGAACCTCGGTGCGACGCTCGACGAGATCTCGTGGGTGTCGACGGGCTACATCATCGCCAACGTGATCGTGATCCCGCTTTCGAGCTGGCTC
This sequence comes from Gemmatimonadota bacterium, assembly GCA_003223455.1. Classification (GTDB taxonomy): domain Bacteria; phylum Gemmatimonadota; class Gemmatimonadetes; order Gemmatimonadales; family Gemmatimonadaceae; genus AG11. The sequence goes on from QHVE01000052.1 coordinate 69,297, forward strand.
TCGGGTTACTTCGGTCGCAAGCGGTATCTCACGGGCTCGATCATGGTCTTCGTCGCGGCGTCGTTCTTCTGCGGCGCGGCGAGCACGCTCGGCGGGATGATCTTCTGGCGCGTCGTGCAAGGACTCGGCGGTGGTGCGCTGCTGTCCACGGCACAGTCGACGCTGTTCGAGGCGTTCCCGCCGAAGGAAGTCGGCGTGGGCCAGGCCGTGTTCGGCGTGAGCGTGATGGTCGGACCGACGATCGGTCCGACGCTCGGCGGCTACATCGTCGACAATCTCTCGTGGCCGTGGATCTTCTACATCAACGTGCCGCTCGGCATCGTGGCGGCGTTCATGGTGTGGACCTACGTGCACGACTCGGAGCATCAGGAGCGCGCGGGAAGCATCGACGGGACCGGCATCCTGCTGCTCGCCACGTGCGTGGGCTCGCTGCAGTGGATGCTCGAGCGCGGCGAGCGCTTCGACTGGTTCGAATCGCGATTCGTGACGATCCTCGCGGTGACGTCACTCGTTTCGTTCGTGCTGCTGTTGTGGCGCGAGCTCACGATCGACGAGCCGGTGATCAACTTCCGCGTGCTGCGGAACCGGCAGCTCGCCGGGGGCGTGATGATCGCATCGTTCCTGGGGCTCGCGTTGTACGGCTCGGTGTTCGTGCTGCCGGTGTTCCTGCAACAGCTGCACGGATTCACGGCGAACCAGACCGGGATGGTGATCCTGCCGGGCGCCATCGCCTCGGCGGTGACGATGGCCGTCGTGGGGCGCAATGCGCAACGACTCGACGCGCGCGTCACGGTACCGATCGGTGCCGCGCTGTTCTTCCTCAGCATGTGGAAGCTGTCGCTCCTCACGTACGACGCGGGCGCGCACGATCTGTTCTGGCCGCTCATCTCGCGCGGCGTGGGGCTGGGACTGATCTTCGTGCCGCTCACCGGCGCGACGATGGCCGAGCTCAAGCCGGCGGAGCTCGCGCAAGGCACGGGTATGTTCAACCTGACGCGGCAGCTCGGGGGCTCGCTCGGCATCGCGATCAGCGCCACGCTGCTCGGCCGGTTCACGGCGCAGTCGCGAGCGCTGTTGTCCGAGCACATCGTGACCGGTGAACCAGCGGCGATGGCGCGCCTGGAGATGATCACGCGCGGACTGGTGTCGCGCGGGGTGAATGCCGTCATCGCCAAGCAGCAGGCGCTCGCGGTGCTCGACCGGCAGATGCAAGGTCAGGCGAGCGTGCTGGCGTTCTCGAAGCTGTATCTGTTCAGCGGGATCGCGCTGGTGATATCGCTCCCGTTGCTGCTGCTGTTCCGGTCGGGGAAGTCGCGCGGGCTGGGGGCGGGGGCGGGGCACTAGGCGCGGCGCGCGCACCGACTAACCGCCTCGGCCCATCGATGGAAACCCTGCATCCCGCTCGATCCGTAGGGACTCCATGGCCTTCGCCGTCAAGCTCACCTCCCTCCTCGAGTCCGCGCGAGTCGGCGCAGACTCGCTGCGGTCGAATCCCCTGCGCACGGTGCTCGCGACCACCGGCGTGATCATTGGCGTGGCGTCGCTCGTGGCGGCGTTCGCGATCACGGATGGTGTGGAAGTGTGGTCGCGGGCGTTGATCGCGCGCGAGAGCAGCGTGCAGGACGTGGCGGTGACGGCGCGGACGCAGGAGCGGGTGCGAGGGCGAGCCGTGCCCGTGCACGGCTACCCGGTGCTCACGCTCGAGGACGCCGAGCGCGCTCAAGCCGAGGTGCCCGGCGTGATCCGCCATGCACTGATGCTCAACGGCCGCGCGGAGACCGAATTCCTCGGTGCCCGCGCCACCGTGCAGCTCACGCTGGGCACGGCGAGTCTCACCGATTTCGCCGGCCTGCGGTTCGCGGGCGGACGCTTCTTCACGACGGGAGAGGAGACCCATGGTGCCGCAGTGATCGTGCTCGGTCATCGCACCGCGACGGAGCTCGCCGGCGTACACGACCCGCTCTGGCTCGTCGGGCGCACGATCCGCGCGGGGGGCGAGCGGCGCGAGGTGGTCGGTGTGTTGGAGGCGCCGCCTGGCGGTGAGGAGCCCGATCTGGTGGCGTTCGCCCCGCTGCGCGGCGGCGACGCACTGCTCGAGCCGTCGGCGGCGCCACGCGTGCCGACGCTGCGCCTCAAGGCGCGCAGCATCGAGGCGGTGGATACGCTGCAGGGTCAGGTGGTGAACTGGCTCGCCGAGCGCTTCGGTCGCGGAGTCGAGAAGCTCGACATCGTGGTCGGGACGGAGCGGCTGCACAACACCCGGCAGGCGATGCTGCTGTCCAAGCTTCTGCTCGGACTACTTGCGTCGCTGATCCTCGCGGTGGGCGGGATCGGGATCATGAACGTGCTGCTCGCCGCCGTGGTGGAGCGCACGCGTGAGATCGGGATTCGGAAGGCGGTCGGCGCCAGCCGGCGCGACATCCAGGCGCAGTTCCTCGTCGAATCGGTGACCGTGACGACGGTCGGGAGCATGATCGGATTCGTCGGCGGACTGGTGATCGCGTTCGTCGGAACGGCGGTGTTCCGGCGGATCACCGGGGCCGGGATCTGGCCGGTGGTGCACGCGTCGACGTCGCTGATCGCGGTCGGTGCCGCGGTAGTCGTCGGCGTGGCGTTCGGAACGTACCCGGCGCGCCGGGCGGCGAGTCTCTCGCCGATCGAGGCGATCGCGAGGGAGTGACGGCCCCGGGCGGGAGAAGCGCGGCGCGCGTCAGGCCGCGCCGTCCGCTCGCTCCCTCACGAATCCGATCTGATCACCTCGACCTCGGCCGAGCCGTCGCGCTGATAGCGCACGCGTACCAGCCACGCGCGGCAGCACACCTGACAATCCTCGGCGTACTCCTGATCGGCGCCGCTGCCCGGATCGAGCGAGATCTCGTTCACCTCGCCGCAGTACGGGCACTCGACGAATGCCTCGGTCTCCGCGGTGCCGTCGCCGAGCGGGAATTCCTCGTCGATGCGCTCACTAGACCACCCCTCTTCGTCGTCGTCGGAATCGACCATGGGCGGAAGGTAGCGAGAGGTCATTCTGGTGGGAGGTCTATCCACTTGATTCGAAACGGGAATGTCGCCGCCCGGTGAGGCGTCGACAGCAACGGGATCGCAGCAGGCGGCGCATCGGCGACTTGTTTTCAGGCGGGCGCGAGCGGGACATGCTCCCACATCTGGACGCACGGCGCTCGACCTCGAAACGAACGCGTGGGTCGGGACCAGCCGAACAGCGGCTCGCCAGCGGACCGCCGTCTCAGAAAGCAACCGCTGCCGCAGTCAGGGTGTCACAGTCTTAACACTGAGAGATTCGCGACGTCATCCGAGGTGGCAGCGCGATGGTGCGCGCCAACGCTTCGGAGGCAGAATGCGTAAGACTCGTGTAATCGGATTCGCCATCGCGGGGATCCTTTCGGTCGGGACGTTCGCGCAGGCGCAGTCGACCACGACGCGGCCGTCCCGGCAGCGGGATTCGACGAGCTGGCAGGGGCGCGCGGGGCGCGGCCGCGGAGGAATGCTTCGCGGGATCACGCTGAGTGATGCCGAGAAGTCCCGAGTGAAGGCGATTCGTGCGAAGTACGGCGCCGAGACGAAGTCACTGCGGGAATGGCTGCGGCCGACGATGGAAGACGTTCGTGCGGCTCGACAGAAGCGGGACACCGCGGCGGCGAAGGCGGCGTCGGAGAAGACGGCAGGCGATCGGCAGAAGCTGCAGACGCTGATGCAGCGCGAACGCGGGGAGATTCGCGCGGCACTCACGCCGGAGCATCAGCAGGTGTTCGACGCGAACGCGAGCGCGCTGAAGCAGCATCGCGCCGAGGGTCGGAAGAAGGGGAAGGGCGAGCGCGGTGTCCGGCCGGGGGGACGCGGACGCCGAGGGATCAGCAAAAGCTGAACGCTCGAGAGGAATAGCGAGGGGGAGTGACTGGGCGCTGGTGGGGCGCACTGCACGAACCCGAGCGATCACGAATGGGTTGGCGGCTTGCCGCCAACCCATTCGTGCGTTCACTCCTCTGTCAGACCGGATGCGCGCCCGGCTTCAGCACCTTCGCCTGATCCTGTGCGCGAATGGAGAGCTCGGAGGCGAGGAAGGTGTGCTGCTGCGGCACCGCTGTCTCGGTGCGATTCAGCACGTCGTCGACGAGTTGCTTGCCGTACGGAGTCTCCATCCCCTTGCAGTCGATGTAATTCATCCCCTTCTGATCGACGAGAAAGAGATGATTGCCGCCCGGTCGGCCGGCGATGTCGACGTACTTGCGCAACTCGATGTAGCCATCGGTCCCGAGGATGGTCATCCGCCCGTCGCCCCATGTGGGCAGCCCATTCGGGGTGAACCAGTCCATTCGGATGTAGCCGGTGCCGCCGTCGCCGCGCACCATGACGTCGCCGAAGTCCTGAAATTTGGGGTGTTCCGGATGACGGACGTTCCGCACTTGCGATGCGACGATCTCGCCCGTCGTCGACCCGGTGAAGAAGAGGAACTGGTCGAACTGGTGTGAGCCGATGTCGACGAGGATGCCTCCGTAGCGAGCGGGATCCCAGAACCACTCGGGACGTGCGGCACCCTTCTGAATGATCTGGTGCGGGCCAAATCCCGCGGTCTGGATCACCGTCCCTATCGCGCCGGCCTTGACCAACTCGCCCGCCTTCACTGCGGCGGGCACCTCGAGGCGCTCGCTGAACAGGATGGAGTAGATGCGTTTGGTCTCCGCCTGGACCTTTCGCGCCTCGGCGAGTTGCGCCATCGACGTGATCCCCGGTTTGTCGACCATGAAATCCTTACCCGCCTTCATGACGCGCACGCCGAGGGGAGCGCGTTCGTCGGGGATACTGGCTGAGACGACGAGTTGGATCGAGGCATCATCGAGGATTGCGCGCTCGTCGTCGACCGCCTTCGCGCTCGGGTAGCGCTTGGCGAAGGGGGCGCGGAGCTCGGGCTCCTTGATGTAGTACGACACCAGCTCGCCGCCGCCCCTTGTAACCGCGCCGACCTGTCCCGTGATGTGGCCATGATTGGCACCGATGACGGCGAAGCGGAGCCGCGCCGCCTGCTTGCCGCGCCGGGCCGTGTGCACCGCCGCCGCGAGCCGCTCCGGCATGGCGGAGAGCGCGGCGAGTCCGGCCACCGCCCCGGCCGACGCCTTGACGAGGTCCCTGCGAGTGAGCTTGTCCATGAGCCAGGTGGGTGATGGGTTGTGCGTGTTCTACGCCCGCGCCAGTCAGTCCGCTGGCGGACGGGCAGTCGAACGCCGACTTTGAGACATGAAGAAGATGCCACCGATCCCACCCCTGGACGCAGTCCTGGGGACGGCGGCCGCCGTGTCCGCGGGCCGCCTCGCCGGCGAAGGGCCGGCCGGCAAGCTGCCGTTCACCCCCGAGATGCTGCGCGAGGCGCCGAGCGGCGACCTGTTCGGCCTCACCCAGAACGTGGGTATGGGGTGGAGCCCGACGAAGCTCCAGGGCCCCGAGTACGTCATCGTCAGCACGATGGGCGGGCTGCGCGCCGAGGACGGCACCGCGATCGCGCTCGGGTACCATACCGGACACTGGGAGATCGGCCTGCTCGTGCGCGAGGCGGCGGAGACGCTGCGTGCCGCGGGAGCGGTCCCCTTCTCGGCCTACGTCAGCGATCCGTGCGACGGCCGTACGCAGGGGACGACGGGGATGTTCGACAGCCTCGCGTACCGCAACGACGCGTCGATCGTGATGCGGCGCCTGATCCGCTCGCTGCCGACGGCATCGGGGGTGATGGGCATCGCCACGTGCGACAAGGGGTTGCCGGCGACGATGCTCGCCCTCGCGGGTGTGGGGAAGCTGCCGGGCATCGTCGTGCCGGGGGGCGTGACGCTGCCGCCGGTGAACGGCGAGGACGCGGGACAGGTGCAGAGCCTCAACGCGCGCTTCTCGCGCGATCTCGTGACGCTCGACTACGCGCAGACCATGGGATGTCGGGCCTGTGGCTCGTCAGGAGGGGGATGCCAGTTCCTCGGCACCGCGGCGACGTCGCAGGTGGTGGCGGAAGCGTTCGGGCTCGCGCTGCCGCACAGCGCGCTCGCGCCGAGCGGCGAGCCGGCGTGGATGGAGCTGGGCAGGCGGTCGGCGACGGCGCTCGTGCGGCTGCACGGGCTCGGCATCACGATCGACAAGATCCTCACGCAGCGCGCGCTCGAGAACGCGATGCTGGTGCACGCCGCGTTCGGTGGATCGACCAATCTGCTGCTGCACATTCCGGCCATCGCGAGGCAGGCGGGGCTGCGACCGCCGACCGTCGAAGACTGGAGCCGGATCAACCGCTCGACACCGCGACTCGTGGACGCGCTGCCGAACGGGCCGCGCGGCCATCCCACCGTTCAGGTGTTCATGGCGGGAGGCGTGCCGGAGGTGATGCTCCATCTGCGCGAGATGGGGCTGCTCAACGGCGACGTGCTCACGGCGACGGGCGATACCCTCGACACGACGCTCGACTGGTGGCGGGACAGCGACCGCCGGCGCGACGCGCGGGCGCGGCTCGCGTCGGGCGCGTCGGTGATGCCCGACGACGTGATCAAGGATCCGGACTCGGCGCGGCGCGCGGGATTCACGAGCACGGTGGTGTTCCCCGTCGGCAACCTCGCGCCCGAGGGATCGGTGCTCAAGGCGACGGCGATCGACGCGTCGGTGGTTGACGACGATCAGGTCTATCGGCACACGGGGCCGGCGCGGGTGTTCGCCGACGAGCGTGAGGCGATCGCGGCGGTGAAGGGTGGAACGGCGCGGCCGATCAAGCCGGGCGACGTGATCGTGCTGATCGGCAACGGACCGTCGGGGACGGGGATGCAGGAGACGGCGCAGATCACGACGGCGCTCAAGTATCTGCCGTGGGGGAAGCAGGTCGCGCTGCTCACCGACGGGCGATTCTCCGGCTTCTCGAGCGGCGCGTGCATCGGCCACATCGGGCCCGAGGCGCTGCAGGGCGGACCGATCTCGCGAGTGCAGGACGACGACCTGATCGAGATCATCGTCGATCGGGGAGACGCGCTGAGCGGATCGATCAATCTGGTCGGGGTGCGCGGCGAGCGCGCGTCGCCCGATGCGTGCGCCGAGTTGCTCGCGTCGCGGCCCGTGCATCCCGCGCTGGCGCCGCACGCGCAGCTTCCCAACGACACGCGGCTGTGGGCGGCGCTGCAGCGCGCGAGCGGCGGAACGTGGGCCGGCTGCGTCTACGACGTGGATCGCATCATCGAGGTGCTCGACGCGGGCCTTCGCGCGACGGCGGCAGACGCGTCGAGCGACGATCCGACGCAGGATCACGTGCGATTCACCGGAGCTACGTCATGAGAGGACTGCTGCTCGCGCTCGCCGGTGTCGTGCTGACCGCCGCGACGGTCACCGCGCAGGTCGCGCCGGTGAAGTCGGGCGTCTATCACTGGGCCGCGATGCCGCCGGCAAAGGCGGCCGGCGGACGCGTGGAGCGGGCGGTGTTCATCGGCTCGACGCTCGACCTCGACTCGCTCGACGTACGGGCGATCACGATACCAGCGACCGTGTCGGCGGACACCGTCGCAGGGCTCGACAGTCTCGAGACGTTCGTGCTGGTGAAGGAGGGGAAGCTGTGGGCGACGCTGAGCGGCGTGAGCCGTTCGCTCGGTGCAGGGGGTGTCGCCCTGACGCTGCCGGGCGACATGCTCGTGCTGGCGAACACCGGCGGCGTTCCGGCGACGTACTACCGGTTCAGATATCGCTCGAAAGCGCCGATGGACATGAACCGCGCGCGACAGGCGGGCGGCTCGTTCATGGTCGATTACGCCGACCTGACGGAGAAGCCGACCGCGGTCGGGTTCCGGCGTGACGTGCTCAATCGACCGACGGCCATGTTCCGGCGATTCGAGTCGCACTGGTCATCCGTGAAGGCAGGAGTCCGCAACCACGCGACCCACACGCACCGCGCCGACGAATTCATGATGATGACGAAGGGAAACGTCGAGATGCTGATCGGGCAGTACGAGCCGCCGGCGACGATCGGCGATGTCGTGTTCCTCGGCTCGATGCTGCCGCATTCCCTGCTGAGCAAGGGCGCTGGACCGGCGGAGTATCTCGTGATCCAGGGGGAGTGATGCATCTCTGGCGAACGAGGGAGGGGATCCGGCTCAACGACGGGCAGCACACGCAGGTGATCCAGGCGGATTGGGACGCGCTGATCAATCACGAGGATCTCGGACAATTCCTGTCCGGCCTGATGCGCGAGCCTCACGACAGCGGACCGCTGGTGATGAACGATCCCGACGTGGACGTCCTTCCACCCATCGGCACGCAGGAGGTGTGGGCGGCGGGCGTCACGTACTTCCGCAGCCGCACGGCGCGCATGGAGGAATCGAAGGACGCCGGCGGCGGCACGTTTTACGATCGCGTCTACGAGGCCGATCGTCCCGAGCTGTTCTTCAAGGCCTCCCCGTGGCGCGTGCGCGGCCCGCGCGCGGGCATTCGCATTCGCAAGGACGCGAAGTGGAACGTTCCCGAGCCGGAGCTCGCGCTGTGCGTGAATGCTCGCGGCGAGATCATCGGCTACACGATCGGCAACGACGTGAGCTCACGCGACATCGAGGGGGAGAACCCTCTCTACCTGCCGCAGGCGAAGGTGTACGACGGCTCCTGTGCGCTCGGCCCGGGCCTCTACGTGTCGAGGGATCTGCTGCCGCCCGAGACGGGAATCGCGATTCGCATCACGCGTGGCCACGACATCGTATTCGAGGGCCAGACGACGCTGGCGCAGATGCGGCGGAAGCCCGAGGAGCTGGTCGAGTACCTGTATCGAGAGACGAGCTTTCCGTCGGGATGCATCCTGCTCACGGGGACGGGGATCATCCCACCGGACGCGTTCACGCTGCAGTCGGCGGACCTGGTGGAGATCACGATTGAACCCATCGGGACGCTGTCCAACGTAGTGGAGTAGAGGAACACCTCGTGCGGTCAGCGGGCGGGCCGCTCCCACCGCCCGCTGTCCGCCGAGCGGAACAGTGCGTCGATCACGGCCATGTTCGCCACCGCGTCCTCGACGCTCACGGGGACGCCGCGCTCGCCTCGGACGGCGGCGGCGAAGTTGTCGCCCTGCAAGGTGTACTGATCGACCTTCGGGAACTCGATCGTCTCGGCCGAGCGGTCGCCGAGCTCGCGGCCGTCGTCGACGAAGATGCGGCAGGGGCGATCGTTGGGCGCATTGAACGGGATCTGCACCTCGATGCGACCCGACGTGCCGTGAAGCTGCATGCGCTGATAGTGGACGAGCTGCATGGCGCTGGTGAACGTCGCCTGGCCGCCCGACGGAAAGCGCAGCAGACCCGAGACGACGCGGTCGACCCGGAGCTCGGGATCGCGATCGATGACGGCGACCGCCGCCTCCGGCTCCTCGCCGAACAGCCAGCGCGCCATCGTGATGGGATAGCAGCCGACGTCCATCAGCCCGCCGCCGCCCCACTCGGGGACACTGCGCACGTCCTTCGGATCGCGCTTGAAGTACGCGAAGTGCCCGGCGACGAGGCGCAGGTCGCCGATGCGGCCCTGGTGTACCAGATCGCGCACGGCGAGCCACTGCGGATGGTTGCGCACCATGAACGCCTCGCCGATGCGGACGCCGGTGCGGTCGCGCACATCGAGCAACCGACGCGCCTCGTCGGCCGACAGCGCGATCGGCTTCTCGCAGAGCACGTGCTTGCCCGCCTCGGCAGCTCGGATCGTCCACGGGACGTGCAGGTGGTTCGGCAGGGGATTGTAGATCGCTTCGACGTCGGGGTCGGCGAGCAGCTCCTCGTACGATCCGTACGCGCGTTCGACGCCGAGCTCGCGTGCCGCACGCTGCGCCTTGCCGAGGTTCCGCGAGGCGATGGCGACGACGTCGCATCGAACTCCACGCTGCATCGCGGGCACTACCTTCTTCACGGCGATGTTCGCGGCGCCGAGGATCCCCCAGCGCACGGGTTTGCTGATCTCGACTACCATCGGTGGTGCACCAGCGGGCGGATCGACCGCGTGTAGATCTCGCGCACCGTCGTCATCTGCTCGGGCGTCAGCGGGGGAAGATCGGCCGCCCGGGCGTTGTCCTCCGTCTGCTGGACGTTCTTCGCACCGGGGATCGCGGCCGACACTTCAGGGAACATGAGAATCCACCGCAGCGCGAGCTGCGCCATGCTCGCGCCAGAGGGGACGAGCGCACGGAGCTCGTCGACGGCCTCGAGGCCGGTGTCGTAGTCGACGCCACTGAACGTCTCGCCGACGTCGAACGCCTCGCCGTGGCGATTGTAGTTGCGATGATCGCGCAGCTCGAAGGTCGAGTCGCGACGGAGCTTTCCGCTCAGCAGGCCGCTGGCCAGGGGCACGCGGGCGAGGATGCCGATCCGCTTCTCGCGCACGACGGGGAAGAGCTCCTCGGCCGGCTTGAGCCGGAACATGTTGAAGATGATCTGGATCGACTGCACGTTCGGATAACGCGCCGCACGCAAGGCTTCTTCGACGTACTCGACGCTCACGCCGTAGAAGCGCAGCTTTCCATCCGCTACCAGGTCATCGAGGATGCCGAACACCTCGGGCATGTCGTAGACGTCGGGGGGCGGGCAGTGCAGCTGCAGCAGATCGAGCGCGTCGGTCTCGAGGTTACGCAGGCTCCGCTCGACGAACGCGGAGAGGTTCTTCCGGGTGAAGCCTTCGGGCACGTGCGGGTCGAGGCGGCGCCCGGCCTTCGTGGCGACGATGATCTCGTCCTTCCGCTCCCGGCGGAGCCGGCCGATGAGTTGCTCGGAGTGTCCGTTGCCGTAGACGTCGGCCGTGTCGATGAAATTCACGCCGAGATCGATCGCGCGGTTCAGCGAACGCATCGACTCGGCGTCGTCGGTCTTTCCCCAGGCATCGCCGCCGATGGCCCACGCACCGTAGCTGACGGTGGAGATGTTCCAGCCGGTGCGGCCGAGAGGGCGGTAGTCCATTCGCTGCGCTCCTGTCGTGCTAGTGCTTCGTCATGCCGAGTCCGATCTGCAGGGCGTTGCCGTGCACGGAACCGGTGATCCCGGACATGTGGCCCGGGGCCACCCCGAAGAACGTGGCGTACGGCGTCCAGGAAAAATACTTCTTTGCTCGGTAATCATAGCCGACCCCGAGCTGATAGCCGCCGGAGACACCAGAGCGATAGAAAACGCCGGTCGTCCTGTCACTGATTCGGGTCTCGAGAATGCCGAGGCCGATGCCGGGCGCGACGAAGAAACCCCGCTCGACGCGAGGATACCACTGCGCGACCATGTCGATCGTGGCGAGCATCTCGCGGACTTCGGATTGAGACGCCGCGGTGATCGTGCCTGCCCGCCGCCAGTTGCTCACCTCGCCAGCAAGGATCAGGTCGGGACGGAGCGCGCCACCGAAGCGAGCGTACACCGACACTCCGGCCCCGTTCGCGCACGCGGGGCATTGGACACCGGCCACTCCAGCACCGATGCCGGCGCTCGCGGTGAAGCCGTCGCGGAGCTGAGGAAGAGACTGCGCGCGCGCCTCGGTCGCGCACACGAGCGTGATGGCTGCGGCGCGAAGAACGCAGGACCACATCCTCGACACGACTTCGGGCATGCTCACCTCGCTGAAGGAGTGATGCTGGGGCGCGTGACTCGCCAGTTGACGCGACCAGCCAGTGGATCGGCCATGAGGCCCGTTCCGCTCACGCGAAGAGTCTGTACCGCGCCACCGGGCTGAATGAACGTCCCCTCCGCCTCGCCGCCGTCCGAGGAGAAGACGCGGAGCTCGATGCTCCTCCAGTCGATCAGCGCCGTGCTCTGTGCGACGGCGACATGGGGCAACACGGTGTGGTCCTTCACGAGCAGCACGATCGGCACCGTGCCGGCGGCGATGTCGTGCCATCGCGCACCAGCATACGCGCGCCCCGACTGATAGTCGATCCACGTGCCCGGCGGCAGGTACACGCGCCGGCTCGTCGCCGAATCGGTGAACAGCGGCGCGACCAGCAGGCTCGCTCCGAGCATGTACTCGTCCTCGATCGTCCACGACGTCGGATCGTTGGGATACTCGAAGAAGAGCGTGCGCAGCATCGGCCATCCGCGCGCCGAGGCGACGTGCGCCTGCGCGTAGATGTACGGCATGAGCGAGTAGCGCAGGCCGAGCCCGTTCTGCCAGTCCTTCACCATCGCGTCGTCGTAGCCCCACGGCTCGCGCGGCGGCGCGCCGTGCGTGCGCATGTGCGACGTGAGCGCGCCGAACGCCATCCAGCGTCGATAGAGGTCGCGCGGTGCGCGGTTCACGAACCCGCCGACGTCGTGGCTCCAGAAGGTGAAGCCCGAGAGGCCGAACGACAGCCCACCGCGCAGCTCGGCCGCCATCGCCGAGTTGGTATTCTCGGCGTCGCCGCCCCAATGGAGCGGATAGCGCTGACTCCCCGCCCACGCGCTGCGCCCCCAGATGATGCCGTCGCCGGTGATCTCCTTCGTGAGGCTCCACACCGCGTCGTTGTAGCGCACGGGATAGAGGTTGTGCTCGTACCACCCCGTACGGCCATTGGCATAGATCCCCTCGAGCGGAGCGCCCTCGCCGAAGTCCGCCTTGATCACGCTCACGCCCATGCGCAGCAGCGCGCCGAGCTTGGCCCGATACCACGCCACCGCCTTCGGGTTCGTGAAGTCGAGCACCGCGTCCTCGGTGGCGAGGCGTCCACCCGGGTCCTTCACGGCGAGGCCCTGATCGACCAGCTCCTTCCAGAGCGCGTTCTTGGGGGTGAAGTACGTGTACTGCCAGAGGCTGACGTGGAAGCCGTCCTTCTTCAGGTCGGCGATCATCCTGGCCGGATCGGTGAAGCGCGTCTTCGACAACCGGTAGTCGCTGCGCCAGTCGGTCTCGAACCAGCCGGTGTCGAGATGCAGCACGTCGGCCGGCACCTTGTACTGCCGGAGCTTGGCGGCGACGTCGCGGACTTCGGCCTCGGACTTGTACGTGATGCGGCTCATCCAGAGCCCGAACGACCAGAGCGGCGGCACCGGGCTCCGGCCGGTGAGAGCGGTGTACTCGGAGACGACGTCCTTCGGCTCGCCGAGGAAGACGAAGATGTCCATCATCTCGTCGCCGCTGTAGATCGTGTGATGCGCGTCGTACTCGGCGCCGACGTCGAAGGCGACGGGCGCGCTCGTGTGGACGAACATGCCGTAGCCGCGACTGCTGACGAAGAAGGGAACCGCCTTGTACTGGAGCCGGCCCTGAACCCCCATCGCGTCGCGGAGGTACGCGAGCACGCGCTGGCCGCGCTTGTTCAGCCGCGTGAACGACTCGCCGAAGCCGTAGATACGCGGGATCGGAGAGGTGCGTGGTACGCGTCAAGAGTCTGCCAGTGGCATCATAGACGGCGACGTCCCATGGGTTGCGGCGGATGACGACGCGACCGAAGGCGCTCGTGTAGCTGACGACGCTGTCGCCGTTCTCGACGCGCCACGAGCGGTCCGTCGGCACGGGGCCGGCGAGCATGAGCGAGCGCTCGCCGTGCATCATCGCGGCAGGGAGATCGCGCGTGGACAGGCGCAGCCGCAGCGTGCGCGGACTCACGAAGGAGATCTCGAACGGCAGCACCGGATCGCGGTCGTACTCCGTACCGGGAAACTCGGTGGGCTGCGCGCGCGAGTAGACGACGTCCGTCTTCTCGAACGAGTGACCGGGGCCGAGCGTGTAGCGATCCCACTGGAGCGTGCCGCGTCCGGTGGTGGCGTCGAACGCCGTGAGCTTGCTCGCGACGAAGACCGGTTGGAGCGGCTTCCTGAAGTCGTCGCCCGCGTCGACGACGTCGCCGAGCTGGCCGTTGCCCTGTTGGGCGTGGGAAAGCGAAGGCAGGGCGGGGACGGCGAGCACGATCAAACACAGCGCGAGCGCCGAGCGAACGCGCTGAAGCCGAACGGTCATCTGATCAGGGCTCGGATGGAGAGGCGGAGACGTCCAGTCGCAGCAAGTACCCCTCGACCAGCTCGGAGCCCGGTAGTTGAAAGTCGTGCTCGGGGTCGCGGACGAATCCCATCCGCTCGTACAACTGCCTCGCGGCGCGCATGCTCCGCGACGTATGGAGGCCGAGTGCGGTGGCACCGATCGCCCGCGCGCGCCGAATGCATTCCTCGACGAGCGCGCGTGCGATGCCACGACCACGCTCGGCGGGATCCACCGCGACCAGCCGAAGCTCGGGCCACGAGGTGGCGGACGCAAGGTCGCCGTACGCGGCGGCGTCGGGCGCGTGGAGGGCGGCGCTGCCGACGACCCGGCCATCGAGCTCGGCGACGAGGCGCGTGACGCCCGAGTCGACGGCGAGCGAGGCGCGGATGGCCTGGTCGGCGGCATGCCAGGCGTCGGGTAACATCACTGACGCGTACTCGCGGTAGGCGGCGAGGGTGAGACGGGCGATGGCGCTGCGGTCGGTGGGGCGGGCGGGGCGGATCGAGAGAGGGTGGGTGCTCACGTGGCTGATTCGGTCGGTGACCGTGACGATGGCAGTGGATCCGATAGATAGCGAGTCGTCCGCGCCTGGCATCATTCACGGACGCCGACGCACGAACGGGCCCGGCAGACGAGCCGGACCCGTTCAGGTGTCGCGGGGCAATGCTATTTGTCGTGAATCAC
>QHVE01000008.1 GCA_003223455.1 Gemmatimonadota bacterium
CGTCCACCGACCTGTGGAGCGCGCCGTTGCAGCGCCTGCATCACCTGCTCGTCGAGCCCGTCGAGCGCAGCGGTGCGCTGCGGGGCGCACGCACGCTGCTCATCGCGCCGCACGCCGAACTGCACTACCTGCCGTTCGCCGCCCTCATCGGCCGCGACAGCACACGTCGCTTTCTCGTCGAACGGTACGATATCGCATACGTACCATCAGCGGCGCTGTGGCTGCGGCTGGCCAGCCGACGCAGCGGCGTGCGTTCGCGCGGCATCCTGGCATTCGCGCCGCGACCCGACGCGCTCCCCGCATCGCGCGACGAGGTGCGCGCGATCCGATCGCTGTATGGGGCCGACGCCACCGTGCTGAGCGCCGCCTCGGCAACGGAAGCCCAGTTCCATGCACGCGGAGGGCAGTTCGCCATCATCCACTTCGCGACGTACGGCGTGCTGAACAAGCAGAACCCGCTGTTCTCCTTCGTCGAGCTGGCACCCGATGCACACGACGATGGGCATCTCGCCGTGCACGAGGTATTCGGCGCCGCGTTGCACGCGCGACTCGTCGTACTGAGCGCCTGCCAGACGGCGCTCGCGTCGGGGGCATTGGCCGACGTGCCGAGCGGGGACGACTGGATCGGCCTGGTGCGTGCCTTTCTATTCGCCGGTTCGGACAACGTCCTCGCGACGCTCTGGCCGGTACGCGACGACGCCTCGGCGCTGGTCATGCGCGCATTCTATGAAGAAGTCCGTCAGCACTCACTCGCGGAGGCGCTGGCATTGGCGCAACGCCGGGCGATCCGGGACCGTCGCACGAGTGATCCCGCCAACTGGGCTGCGTACTCGCTGGTCGGGGCGTCCCGCTAGTCCCTGGGTCGCACGCCATGACGGCTGGAATCGTTACGTAGCGAGTCGCGCCCGTCGCGCGCACGCTCGCCAGTGAATGACCCGCCTTCACCGCTTGGTCAGCTGACGACGTGCACCGTATCAGCGTATCGCCGCCACCGCTCATGCGCGAGGATGTCGTCGATCAGTTCCACCGCCGCTTCGATCTCCTCGTCGCTCGTGTAGAAGTGCGGCGCGACACGGATGCCCGCACCCGGTCGGTAGTCCACGATCACGTCGCTCGCAAGCAGGGCGAGTGCGACCTCGCGCGCGTGCGGGACGTCGAACGCGACGGTTCCGCCGCGCCGTGCCGAATCACGTGGAGCAGTGACGGAATAGCCCCGCGCATCGGCCAGTGCGATCAGGCGAGACGTCTGCCGGATGCTCTTCGCCCGCACGTCGTCGATCCCGACGTCCCGCAGGATCCGCGGTCCCTCCGTCGCGGCGAACAGCGCGGGGATCACCGGAGTGCCGCCCAGCCAGCGCCACGCCGCATCGGCGTACTCCATCTCGGGCTCGAAGGCGAACGGGTGGCGATGCGCCTGCCATCCCGTGAGCGCCGGCGCGATGGTTTCGCCGACCTCGGGGCGAACCCAGAGGAAGCAGCCCCCTGGCCCGCCGCACAACCACTTCAGCACGCCTCCGGTAAGGAAGTCGGCGCCGAGCGCCTCGACGTCGACCGGCAGCACGCCGACCGAGTGATACGCATCGAGCGAGACGAGCGCGCCCATCGCGTGCGCGCGCGCCGCGATGCGCGCGACGTCCATCACGTACGCGCTGCGAAAGAGCACGTGCGAGATGGCGACGAGCCGCGTCCGCTCGTCGATCGCCTCGATGAGCCGCTCCTCGCTCACGCCGACCCCGTCGTCGCTCGGCACGACGACGATCCGCGCGCCGAGCCGCGTCGCGAGCTCGTCGTAGACGTAGCGCACCGACGGAAAGTCCAGCGCCGTCATGACGATCGTGTCGCGCGGGCTCGAGTAGTCGAGCGCGGAGAGGACCTGCGCCTGCGCGAGCGAGACGTTGGGCACCATCGCCACCTCGGCCGCGCCCGCGCCGATGAGCGGTGCGATCTCGTCCCCCACCGAGATCGGCATCTCCCACCAGCGCTCGGCCCACGCGCGGACGCCGCGCGTCGCCCACTCGTGCGCGTACTCCGCCAACCGGTCGGCCACGGAGCGCGGCATCGCACCGAGCGAGTTGCTGACGAGGTAGGTCGTGGTCTCGAGAATCGGAAAGCGGTCGCGAAACCGGAGCAGCGGGTCGCTCATCGGCTCACGCGGCACTCACGGCTCGAGCACGGCGCGTTCGCGCTGTCGCGAGATACACCACGACCGCCGCGGCGACGACGAGCGCCGCCGCGCGCCACTCGTCGGCGCGCAACCCCCACAGGATCCACGTGATCACTGCCAGGGCCAGCCACGGGATGACGGCGCCGGCCGGCACGCGGAAGGGGATTCCGCCACTCCGCACGTCGCGCCGGCGCAGCTCCGCCGCCGCCAGGCAGCACGCGCCGTACACGATGAGCACCGTGACGTTCGCCGCCACGGCCAGCTGCTCGAACCGCGCGAACAGCGCGAGCAAGAGCACGATCGCCGTCTGCGCCACGATCGCGACGTACGGCGTGTGCCAGCGCGGATGTACGCGCGCGAGAGCGCTCGGCAGGAAGCCGTCTCGTCCGAATGCGAACAGCATCCGCGGCACGGCCAGCGTCATCCCGCTCACGTAGGCGAACATCGAGACGGTGGACCCGATGAGGATCAGCGTCCGCCCCGCCGGGCCGAGCGCCACGTTCGCCGCGGACGCGAGTGGCGTCGGATCGCCCGGGAGCGCGGCGCCGAGCAATCCCTGAGCGACCAGCTGAATGGCGACGTACAGCAGCGCGACGACGGTCATCGCGATGAAGATGGCGCGTGGCACGGTGCGGGCCGGGTCGTCCACCTCGCCACTCGGCACCAGTGCGCTCTCGACACCGAGAAAGGCGAACACGAGCAGCACCGACGCGCGCGCGACGGCGCCGCCGTTCGGCGGCGTCGTCCACGCGAGGTTCGACCACTTCATCGTCGCGAGTCCCACGAGCACGAGCAGCACGAGCGGGACGAGCTTCGCCAGCGTAGCGGCAGTGTTGAAGCGCGTCACGCCGCGCGCGCCGCGCACGTTGGCCGCCGCGAGCGCGACGAGCACGGCGGAGATCGCGATCGCGCGGCCCGTCGAGCCGAGTGCGGGCACGAGCGCGACGATCGAGTCGGCGAAGAAGCTCGAGACGGCCGACACGGCGAGCGTGATGCCGACCCAAAGCAGCACCCCGGAGACGAAGCCGACGAACGGGCCGAACGCCGTCTCCACGTACGCGTACGGGCCGCCGGTCATCGACACACGGCTCCCCGCGTCGGCGAAGCAGAGGACGATCAGCCCCATGGCGAGCGTGCACGCGAGATACGCCAGCGGCGCCGCCGCGCCGACCTCCGCCGCGACGCCGGACGGCAGGCGGAAGATGCCGCCTCCGACGGTCACGTTCACGATGCCGGCGGCGAGCCCCCAGCGGCCGATGACGCGCGCCAGCCCGCGCTCCCCCTCGACGCGCCGGGACGCGTCGCGCTCGCTCACGGCTGCGCTGGCGCGGTGCGGTGGAACTCTGCGCCGGCGTTCCACGTCGGCATCGACGGCGCGTCGGCCAGCCTGCGCGCGAAGCGGTGCACGATCTCGCCGAGCTGCACCGACCCGCGCAGATCGAAATCGGGACGGTACTCGTCCGACGGCTGGTGGTAGCGCTTGTCGTTGTACTCTTCCAGCCACTGCGCGCCGAAGCCTTTCGGCTTCCCGACCACGTCGGTGCCCGACTCGATCGAGACGGCGGGCACTCCCGCCTTGGCGAGCGAGAAGTGATCCGATCGGTAGAAGCTGCCGCGCTCCGGATGCTCCTCGGGCATGACGCGGATGCCTTCGGGACGCAGCATCGCCGCGAGGTCGGCGCCGAGGGAGCTTTTGTTCAGCCCGAGCAGGATGACGTCACGCGTCGGTCCGATGAAGTTGGTCTCGTCGACGTTGAGGTTCGCCGCGATCTGCGACAGCGGGACCGTCGGGCTCTGCGCGAAGAATGCCGAGCCGAGCAGCCCCGACTCCTCGGCCGTCACGAAGACGAAGAGCAGCGAGCGCTTCGGCCGCGGCTGCGTCACCGCAGCGCTGTGCGCGACTGCGAGGATCGTCGCGACACCGGAGGCGTTGTCGAACGCGCCGTTGTAGATCGAGTCCCCGTTCACCGGAGTGCCGATGCCGAGGTGATCCCAGTGCGAGGAGAGCGCGACGTATTCCTTGCTCAGCTTCGGATCGCGGCCACGCACGACGCCGACGACGTTCTCCGACGTGACGCGGTTGATCGTGCTGGCGACGGACAGATCCATCGTGATTCCGGTGGGCACCGGCCGGAAGTCGCGCGACTCGGCCTGCTTGCGCAGCGTGGCCATGTCGAGCCCCGCTTGCCGAAGCAGCGCCGTCGCCGCGCTGTCGGTGATCCATCCACGCACGCCGAGCGGCGGCGGCAGCTTCGGATCGCGGATGAGCAGCCGGTGCTCCGTCGCGTTGGAGCCGACGACGACCTGCCACCCGTAGCCCGCCTGATCGGTGCGATGGACGATGAGCATCCCCGCCGCGCCGCGCCGCTCAGCCTCCTCGTACTTGTAGGTCCAGCGTCCGTAGTAGGTCATCGCGACGCCGCCGAACAGCGTCGGCTCGGCGGCGGGCGCCGGCGGATCGTTGACGAGGACGAGCAGCACCTTGCCCTTCACGTCGACGTCCTTGAAGTCGTTCCACTTGTACTCGGGCGCGGTCGCGCCATAGCCGACGAATACGAGCTCGCCGCGCGCGGTCCCCTGGGGCACCGCGCTGCCACCCCAGAGCACGACGTCCTCCGGCTGGCGCAGCGTCGCCGTCGCCTTTCCGGTGGCGACGGCATGCACGCTCGCCGCCTGCGTGGCCATCACGTCGATCGGCACGGGCTGGAAGTACGACCCGTTGACGCCGGGCTCGACGCCATACGCTCGCAGCTCCGTGGCGATGTACTCGGCGGCGAGTCGGCCGCCACGCGTCCCCGGCGCGCGGCCCTCCAGCAGGTCGGTTGCCAGGAACCGCAGATGCGCGTCGATCTCCGCCGCGGTGATACCCGTCTTCGACTGGGCGACGACGGTCGCGGGAAGCAACAGCAGCATCGACGCGGCGACGCGGCGGAGAGGTAGGGCCAGTGGCATGATTCGCGAGTGGCAGAGGGGACGGCCCGAAGTTCGCAGCGGGAGCGGCGTCGAACAGTAGACCAGGCACCCACGAGGCGCCACCATTGAGCGCGCGCCACGACCGAGTCGGCGCGCACGACCCACACAAGGACACGACATGCCCGCACGCTCCCGCTTCGCGTTCCACGCTGCTCTCGCTGGTCTCCTCCTCTGCGTCTCGACGCCGTCCGCACGCGCACAGCAGGCGCTCGCGCCGCGCACGCCGCCGGCGGATGTCGCCACGCCGGTTCGGTCGGCCGTTCCGGCGCCCAACGTCGGCCCCACGATGGATGCGGCACGCGTCGCCGTGAGCCAACCCACGTCGCGCGAGCTGAAGATCTCGAGTGCCGCGCAGCGGCGCGCCGGCCTTGGCCAGCCGATCGCGCTGATGGTGGTCGGCGGCGCCGCTCTGCTCACTGGTCTGATCATCGGCGACGACGCCGGAACGGTGATCGCCGTCGGCGGCGCGCTCGTCGGACTGTACGGTCTGTACGAGTACCTCCAGTAGAGCTCGATCGTCCATGTGGCGGGGGGCGGGCGTCGTCTCGATGCCCGCCCCCCGCGTTTGCGGGGTACATGTAGATGACGTGATTACGCCCGTCGTCAGGCGGGCACGGCATTTGACCTTCATGTGGCCATGCTGTACCCCCACCCTTCCATCCGGCCGCCGGAGTCATCCGTGGGAAGACGCATCGCGCTGGTCCTCGGCGGAGGTGGTCTCAAGGGGTTTGCGCACATCGGAGTGCTGCGCGCGCTGCAGGAGCGCGACATCGTCCCCGACGTCTATGCGGGCACGAGCATCGGGGCACTGATCGCCGCGGCATATCTGGGCGGCACTCCCGTCGACGACCTCCAGGCTCGCGCCGAAGCGGTCCGCAAGCGCGACCTGTTCCGGCTCAATCACTTCGGCATGCTGCTCGAGCGCATGCGCTCCCCCTCGATCTACCTCGAGGAGCCGTTGCGCGCGTTGTGCGCGGGCGCGATCCCCGACGTGACCTTCGCCGCGCTGCCGAAGCGCCTGCTGGTGAATACAGTCGACCTCGATCGCGGAGCTCGCGTCGTCTGGGGACTTCCCGGCCTCGAGGACTTCTCCGTGCGCGAAGCCGTGTACGCCTCGTGCGCGCTGCCGGGATTCTTCCCGCCCGGCCGCGTCGGCGACCGCACCTGCATCGACGGTGGAGTGGTCGACAATCTGCCCGTGTCGGTGGCTTCGCAGTTCGCCGACCTCGTGATCGCGGTCGACGTCGGCAGCTCGGATCAGTCGTGGCACGATCCATCGACCACCGGGTTCGCCGGCACCTACATGCGCGCGGCGACGATGATGATGCACGCGCTCCAGCAGTTCCCCCTCGAGCACTGGCACGGTCCGCCGATGGTGCTGATTCGGCCGCGCGTGGACGATGCGGCCTGGCTCAGCTTCACCGACACCGCCGCCAACATCGCCGAGGGCTACCGCTCCGCGTCGCGCGCGCTCGAGCGCTTCGACTCCTACTGGGACCACCCGAACTGCGTCTACCCTCGGCGGCGGGTGCAGATCGAGGTGAACCGGGAGCGCTGCACCGGCTGCGGTACGTGCGTGTCCCTCGCGCCCGCCGTGATGGGGATGGACGGCACCGGCAAGGCCTACGCGCGCACGCACATCGTCGACTGGTCACCTGCCGAAGGCGGCTTCGTGCACGAGTGCCCGACCGCCGCGATCTCTGCCGTGAACATCGACCGCCGATCGACGAGCGTCGACGTCCACACGCTCCACGATCCGACGCCGAGCGGTGGAGCCGGTGTGAGCGGAGCCGCGCCCGAGGAGGACGAGGAAAGCTCGGCGGCCTAGGGGATCCGCACCTGTCGGTTGCCGGCGCGCGAGAAGCGTGGGGACTGCCGCTCCCTCGCCGTGCGGGTGCGCACCGCCGCGTACGTGGGGAGCAGTGCCGCGAGTGCGAGTCGTGTCGTGTGTGCCGGGAGGCTGTAGGTGAGCGTCACGACTACCCGAATACGGCAATCAGCGCGACTCCGCTGCTCACCAGCACCGCGCCCGTGATGCGGTGCGAGCCGCCTTGCTCACGG
>QHVE01000086.1 GCA_003223455.1 Gemmatimonadota bacterium
CAACGTGCAACGTGCGTCGTGCAGGGGTGAAGTGCGGTGCGATCAGCGTGCGCCTTCGTTCAGCATGAGCGTGGCGAGCATCTTCTGCATGCGAGCGATCTCGGTCGTCTGGTCGGCGCTGACGTCGGACGCGAGCTTGAACACACTCTGGTCCTGCGCGGCGCCCGGAGTGTCGAAGAGGTCATTGACCATCTTCACCGCGCCTTGATGGTGCTGGATCATGTCGTGGAGGAACAGGCGGTCGAACCCTGGGCCGCGGGCGGCGTCGAGCGCCTTCATCTGATCGTCGCTGAGCATCCCGGGCATGAGCATCTCGTGCTCCATGCCGTTCATCATCATGCGCATCGGTCCGGGCTTCGCCTCGGGCACCGGCAGCGCGCGGTCGCGCAGCCAGCTCTGCATCGTCGCGATCTCGTCCTTCTGTGCGTTGATGATGCGGGCGCACAGCGTCTGGATCGATTCGCTCGCGCCGTGCGAGGGCGCCCAGCCGGCCATCACGAGCGCCTGCGCGTGATGGCCGATCATTCCCGTGATGAAGTTGACGTCGGCCGGATTCGGCGCCGGCCGGTTCGCCGCACCGGCGGACGCAGTGCGCGGTGCCGCCGCCATGGGGGTCGCGGCGGCGCTGGTGGTGGCAGACGTTCGCGCGCATCCGGCCACCGCAAGCGTCGCCGCGAGCACGAGCGTACCGAGCGCGGACATCGGCAGCGAACCAGGCGTGCTTTCGTGCGCGCTGGCGTCGCCCTTCAACCGACGCCGGAGTGCATCCGCCATGTCCAGCAGCTCGTCCTCGGCACGCCCCGGGTCCACCTCGACGAGCGTGGCCAGATGCTCGAGCTCACCCGCGATCAGCTCGGGGGACAATCGCATTTCCGTCGCCTCCCATCGTGCGCGCGCCAGCTCGGTCTCGAGCCGCCGCGTCGCGGTTTGTCGTTCGTCGAACCAGCGCGTGATCCGCTCGGCGTGCGACCACACCACGAGCAGGGTGTAGATCGCGCAGTTCACGACGACCTGGTTCAGCCGGTTGTTGGTTGACACGCTGGTCGGCCCGAACACGCGGAGGACCGTTCCGATGTTGACGGCGGTCGCCGCGAGCGCTCCGACGACGTGCAGTGCGATGCCCGGGAGCGGACGCTCGGCGCGGACCGGGAATCGTCGTCCGAGGAACAGCGCGACCGGCGTCATCGCCATCCACGTGAGCGCCGAGACGAGATCCAGCAGCGACCACTCGACAGAGGTCGGCATCGACCCCATCCGCGCGTACAGGTACCCGTGGATCTGGAGCAGCCAGAAGATCCACGCGAGCGTCCAGAATCCCACGATGCCGACGGCCGGATGGATGCGAGCGCTCCACCGGCGAAGCCAGGGCAGGGGAGCGGCCACCGCGAGCGGATCGACGACCGCCGCGAACTCGTCGGAGTAGTACTGCTCGGGCGGTGTCGGCGCGGCGGACGCCGACACGAACGGGACGTCCAGCTCGGCGATGGCGCGATCGGCCGTCACCGTGAGCGTGAGTGCGTGGTCGGCGCCGAAGAGGTGGGCAAGCCGCTCGCGCGTGTTGCGCAGTCCGATCCCGAACCCCGGCGTCGGGCGATCGAGCTGGCTGCGGCTGTTCGTGACGCGGACGTAGAGCCGGCCGTTCGCGAGGCGCGTGCGCAGCGCCACCTCGCGCTCGCCGGCACGCGACTGCAGCGCGAACTGGACGGCGTTCTCCACCAGCGGCTGGAGCGACAGCGGCGGAACCGACGCGGGTAGCGCCGTCGGGTCGATGTCGCGCGTGAAGGTGAGCGTGTCGCCGTGGCGCGCGCGCGCGACGCCGATGTACGCGTCCACGACGTCCAGCTCGTCGGAGAGCGAGACCGCAGCCTGCGACGACCGGTGCGTCGTGGCGAGGAAGAGCGTGCGCAGGTTTCGGAGCACGCGCGCCGCCTCGGTGGGGGCCTCGCGAACCAGCTCGACGGCCGAGTTGAGCGCGTTGAACAGGAAGTGCGGCTGGAGCTGGAGCGTGAGCAGATCGTGCCGCACCTCGAGCAGCCGCGCCTCGAGCGCGAGGTGACGCCGCGCGTGACGCGCCATTGCCAGGCGACCGCCGTAGAGATGGAGCGCCACGGCGGCGATCACGACGACCGTGACGTTGAGATCCAGATAGTAGAAGACGGAGGCGAGCGGCGGCACGTGCGCGCGCAGTCCGACGTCGATCGCCACTGCGCCCTGCGTCACGCCGAACAGCACGACGCACAGCACGCCGAGTGCGGCCTGCCACGCGTGCGAGCGCGTCCGATCGCCCAGGCGCTGGCCGAGCAGCATCGCCAGCGGTGCGACGACGAACCAGAGCGCTGCGTCCGTCGCGGCCACGGCGAGCGCCGCGCTCCACGGCACGTCGCGTCCGATCCGGATCAGCGCCGCGTGCGCCGCCGTGATCAGCAGGGCGGCGCCCAGCGCCCCAAGGATGGATCGGCTGACGATTCGTCGTGACGGCTCGGATCGCATGAAACGCCTCTCGTGACGCCAAACCCACGCTTCGTCGCGCCGGGCTAGGTATACGCGGATCGGATCGGATACTTGAGTCGTGCGCGCGGACGCCACGTCCGCGCCACGTCCTCTCGTCCACTCGGATGCCGACGATGCAACGCGAACTGGAGTCGGCGCGCCTCACGGTGGTGCCGTGGGACACGCCGTTCGAGATCCTCAAGGGAAGCTACACGCGTCACCGCTTCGCGCCACACTTGCACGACACGTTTGCACTCGGTGCGATCGAGGCGGGAGCGGCCAAGATCCGCTATCGCGACAGGATCGTCACGCAGCGTGCCGGCGACGTCGTCGTCATACCGGCGCGCGAGGTCCACACGGGCGAATCCGACGGCCCACAGGGATGGTCCTACCGCATGCTGTACCTGCCGGAGGACGTGCTGGCGGGATTCACCGCTTCTGATGACCTCACGTTCGACGGCCCCACGATCGCCGATCCCGAGCTGGCGCGCCGCATCATCGAACTGCATGCACTTCTGGATGCCGGAACGGATCGCCTGCGCGGTCAGACGGCGCTCGTCGATGTCCTGCAGATGCTCNNNNGCCACGGCCGCGGAGCCGTGGACGACTCCGGCGACCGGCGCCCGTCCGCGACCCTCGGCCTCGTGCGCGACTATCTGGAGACGCAGTTCGCCAAGCCGATCTCGCTCCTCGAGCTGTCGACGCTCAGCGGCGTGAGCCCGTTCCATCTGAGCCGCCGGTTCCGGGCGCGCTTCGGACTCCCGCCGTACATGTACCTCGAGCTCGTACGAGTGAACCGCGCGCGCGAGATGCTGCGCCGGGGCGATCCGATCTCGCGAGTCGCCTTCGACACGGGCTTCAGCGATCAGAGCCACCTCACGCGCCGGTTCAAGCGCGTCGTCGGCGTGCCGCCCGGACAGTACGCGAAGACGTACAGCTTCACGCGCGCTGGAGAGACGCGCGTCGCCTGACCGCGGCGCTCGTCAGAGCGCGTTGAGCCGCTGCCGGAGCTGCGCGCGGTAGGTCCGCGAGACCTTGAGCTGCTTCCCGTCGTGCAGCACGAGCACGGCGTCGCCGCCGAACCACGGCTGCAGCTCCTTGATCTGGCTCAGGTTCACGATGTACGAGCGATGGATCCGCACGAAGCGTCGTGGATCGAGCGACCCCTCGAGTCGCGCCAGCGTGTCGCGAATCTCGAACTGCCCCTGCTTCGTGTGCAGGAGCACGTGCGGGCCCTTCGCCTCCGCCCACGCCACGTCTGCGGTGGCCACCCATCGTACGCGCTCCCCGTCGCGTACCTCGATGCGTTCCGCCGCCGGCGCGCTGGGCGTGGAGAGCGCCGCCGTCGCCGGCTCGCTGTCCAGCTGCGCGATGACGCTGCGAAGCTGCCGCGCGTACGCCGACGAGCGCCGCGCGGCGATCGCTTCGCGCGCGCGGTCGAGCGCGAGGCCGAGCCGCTCCTTCCGCACCGGCTTGAGCAGATAGTCCAGCGCACGCGCCTCGAACGCGCGGATGGCGTGGCTGTCGTGCGCCGTCACGAACACGAGCAGCGGCGCCTCAGGCCCCTGAAGCGATTCGGCGACGACGAACCCGTCCACCCCCGGCATCTGGATGTCGAGGAACACGAGGTCGACCTGATGCGTGCGCAGCGCCTCGATCGCCATCGCGCCCGACCCGCATTCGGCGACGACGGACACGTCCTCGGCGTCGGCCAGGAGGCGCCGCAGCCGACGCCGTGCGAGCGCTTCGTCGTCGACCAGCAGGACGTTCATCGCGCGGGCACGTGGCGGAAGACGGAGCGGGAGTTGAGCAATCTCATTCAAGGAACGGGCGAGCGCGCGACCTAGATTTCCTCGAGCGCGGCGCGACCACCGTGGTCGGGTCACAATCTCCCCCCGCGCCGCACGCCTCACAACCCTGACGGTTCGATGGCACCGCTCGCCCTTCTGTTCGCCGCAGCCACCGCGCTCACCCTCGCCGTCGCGCCCGAGGATCCCCCCGCTGCGGGGCAGGTGCGCAACGGCCGCCAGAACCAGCTCGACGTCAGTCCTCCTCGGCTCGACGAGGCCGCGCTGCGCATGGATGGCACGCTGGACGAGCCACAGTGGCGGCAGGCGGCGGTGCTCACCGGATTCTCGCAGTTCGCGCCGCGCGACGGTATCGCCGCCGAAGACTCCACCGAAGTGCTCGTCTGGTACTCGGCGACCGCCATCCACTTCGGCATCCGGGCCTATGAGCCGCACGGCGCCGTGCATGCCGCGCTTGGCGATCGTGACAAGATCTTCAGCGACGACCGCGTCGAGCTGCTCATCGGGACGTTCAACGACGGCCGTCAGGCGATCGTGCTCGGCGTCAATCCGCTCGGCGTGCAGACGGATGGCACGCTGGTCGAGAACAACCAGGCGCGCGGTGGGTCGGGGAGCTCGAACAGCCGCGAGTTTCCCGATCTCAACCCCGACTTCGTCTTCCAGTCGAAGGGACGGCTCACCGAGTACGGCTACGAAGTCGAGATGCGCGTGCCGTTCAAGAGCCTCAAGTATCAGAGCGCCGATCCGCAGACGTGGAGCTTCAATGCGGTGCGGACGGTCCAGCACTCGGGGCGCGAAGACAGCTGGGCGCCGGCTCGGCGCGACAACGCCTCGTTCCTGCGTCAGTCGGGGACGCTTCAGGGTCTCACCGAGCTGCGGCGCGGACTGGTCCTCGACGTCACCCCCGAGGTCACTCAGCGCACGACGGGCGGGCCGACTACCGCAGGACCGACGTGGCGCTACGACGCCGAGCATCCGAGTGTCGGCGGCAATCTCCGGTGGGGAATCAGCAACAACTTCACGCTGAACGGTACGGTCAATCCCGACTTCTCCCAGATTGAATCCGACGCCAGCCAGGTCGTCTTCGACCCGCGCCAGGCGCTGTTCTTCGCCGAGAAGCGCCCATTCTTCCTCGACGGCACGGAGTTCTTCAATACGCCGAAGAACCTCGTCTACACACGCCGCATCGTGCAGCCCGTGGCTGCCGCGAAGATCACGGGAAAGCTGGCGGGGTTCAACATCGGCGTGCTGAACGCCGTCGACGGCACCGCCAGCTCGGCCGACGGCGACGCTCATCCGGTGTTCACCATCGCGCGGCTGCAGGGCGACATCGGCACGCGGGCGAAGCTCGGCGTGACGCTCACGGATCGCGCGGAGGGCCCGCGGTACAATCGCGTGGCGTCGGTGGACGCTCGACGCGTATTCGCGGGGATCTACAGCGCACAGGCGCAGTACGCGCACAGCTTCACGCGACTCACGCCGACCGCGGCGAGCACGAACGCGCCGCTCTGGAACGCGGTGCTCAGCCGGAATGGCAAGTCGTTCAAGTTCCGCTATGCGTTCGACGCCGTCGACGAGCGCTTCCGCACCCAGAGTGGCTTCATCGGTCGCGGCGGAATCGCGCAGGGACTGCTGGATCAGTGGTACACGTACTATCTCAGGCCCGGCCGCTTCATCGAATCGGTCACCTACGACCCCACGCTGTACTACACGTGGACGTACAGCGCGCTGGTGCACCAGGGTGAGGCGCTCGAGAAGAAGTTCCACAATCGCATCGCCGTGACGGCGAGGGGCGGGTGGAGCGCCGACGCGACGGTGATGACCGAGACGTTCGGCTTCGATCCGGTGCTCTACGCCGGGTATCGCGTGCTGCGCGGGCCCGGCGACACGGCCGCCTTCACCGGCTCGCCACGCATCGGCAACCGCGATTTCGGCTTTTCGCTGAACACGCCTCAGTGGAAGCACGTGTCGCTCTCGGCATTCTATCTCTGGGGAAGCGACGAGAACTTTCTCGAGTGGGCGCCGGCCGACATCATCTTCGCCGACTTCTCGGCCGAGGTGCGCCCCACCGAGCGCCTGCGCATCACGACGAGCTACATCAAGCAGCGCTTCGTGCGCCAGACCGATCACACGCAGGTCGCGGACGCGCGCATTCCTCGTCTCAAGCTCGAGTATCAGATCGCTCGCCCGCTGTTCGTCCGTCTGGTCGGCGAGTACTCCAGCAGCGAGCAGGACGCGCTGCGCGACGACGGCCGCACGAACAAGCCGCTCCTCGTCGACGGGGCCTTCAGCCCAGCCTTCACCGACGGCACCTTCCGCGCCGACTTCCTGCTCTCGTACCGTCCGATCCCCGGCACGGTGTTCTTCATGGGCTACGGCGCCGGCTACGCCGACACGCGCGACTCCCCCCGCAGCTTCACGGTGCCGCGCTCACTCGGACTGCCCGGACTCTCGCTGACCGACAACGTGTTCTATGTGAAGGCGAGCTACCTGTATCGCATGTAGCGCGGTTTGTGGGTCTGACCCACTTACGGCGCGCTCCGCACGCCCGCGCGGAGCTTCGCCGCTCGCGCTTCCACCTCGTCGGGCTGGCGCGGCCAGGTGCTCGTCGATTCCACGCCGCTGGCGGTCGAGAAGTATTCGTCCTCCAACCGCGCGCCCCAGCCGGCATACTTGGCGCGCGCCGCCGCGGTCTTCGCCAGGAAGGTCGCGTTGCGCGGCGTCTTGGCGATGATCGAGTCGATGTTGCGCCGCACGTACGCGCCCATCTCGATCATGAACACCGTACCTGGCTCCAGCGTCGGGAGCATCGGGTCGTGCACGTCGAGGCCCACGCCGTGACCCACCGAGTGCATGTAGTAGAGGTAGTACTGCATGCATCCGCCGTCGGCGCCCTTGAGGCAGTTCTGCCCGGGCAGGGGATCGAACGTCGCATCCGGCGACTCGATCAGTCCGAGCCGCGCGAGGCCGGCCGCGAGCGTGCGGCGCGCCGAATCGTTCACCACCGCCCAGTTGCCGCGCGACTTCGCGGCGGCTTCACCCTTGAGCTGCGCGTCCAGCACCACCTGATAGAACGCGCGCTGATCGGCCGAGAAGTGGCCGTTCACGGGAATCGTCCGCGTGAAGTCGGCGACGTAGTCGTGGTAGCCCGCGCCGACGTCCATCAGCACCATGCCGTTCGCCGGGAGCTGACTGTCGTTCGTCTCGTAGTGCAGCGTCGTCGCGTTGTCGCCCCCCGCGATGATCGGCGGGAACCCGTCGACGCCGTCCGCGCCGTTGCGGCGATAGGCCGACTTGAGCGCGGCCTCGAGCTCGTACTCGTATCGACCGGGCGCGGTGGCCGCGACCGCCGCGTCGAACCCGATCTGCGTCAGCTCCTCCGCCTTGCGAATCAGGCCGAGCTCGTATGCGCTCTTGATCGACCGGAGGCGGCGGATCTGCGGCCACGCACTGCGCGTCGCGAGTGTCGGGCTGCTCGTTCGCAGCTCGTGGAGGAGCTGTCCGAGCGGATCTCCCGACGACGTGTCGTTGGCGATGAGCAGGGCGTCCGTCGGCTTGAGCGCGGCGCGTACCGCCGCGGCCAGGCCGCTTGCCGACGCTGCGGCCATCCCTGTCGCGGCGCGCGCGCCCTCCACGCCGAGGCGTGGACCCGTCCACACCTCGGCGGCGGGTTCCTTGTCCGCGACGAACAGCTGCGCTTCACCCACGCCGCCGCGCACCGTGAGGAGGAGTGCGCCGCCCGGCTCCTTCAGCCCCGTGAGGTACAGGTAGTTCTGGTCGGGCACGTAGCCGTTCCGGCTGATCGACGCTTCGGGGGCAGCCAGGACGACGAGCGTACCGTCGCCGATCGCGCGCGCGAGCGCGGCGCGACGACCGGCGATCTCGCTCTTCACGTCCTGCGCGTTCGCGCGGTTCGTCCCGAGCGCGAGGAGCGCGACGAAGGTGGCATGAACGGCGGTGCGGGCGATGTGCACGGAATCGGGGGAAAGGGTCGCGTGGGAGCGTAGCGGCCGCGAGGTGCGGAGAAGATCGCACGCTGCGGCCGGGCTCACTTGGATGATACTGCCTGCGTCGGACGGGGCGAATGGCCAAGCCGTCGGCGCGCCGTCTAGATTCCCGCCTCCGCCGCGCTCGCCAGCACCCGCCGTGAACCCCACCGCTCGATGGACGACACGCAACCGATCATCCGCGTACAGCATCTCGTGAAGAAGTTCGGCGACGTCACCGCAGTCGACGACGTCTCGTTCGACGTGCGCCGCGCCGAGATCTTCGCCTTCCTCGGTCCCAACGGAGCGGGGAAAACGACCACCATTCGGATGCTCACGACGCTGCTGCAGCCGACGAGCGGCTCGCTCGAGCTCGACGGCCTCGATCCGACGGCGCGGCGGAACGACGTGCGCCAGCGCATCGGCGTCGTCTTCCAGGATCCCAGCCTCGACCAGGATCTCACGGCATGGGAGAACATGGACATCCACGGCGTGCTGTACGGCGTGCCGCGTCGCGAGCGTCACGAGCGCGCCGCGAGGCTCCTGGAGCTGTTCGAGCTCGCCGAGCGCAAAGGCTCGCTCGTGAAGACCTTCTCGGGCGGCATGCGACGCCGACTCGAGATCGCGCGGGGCCTGCTGCACACGCCGCGCGTCCTCTTCCTCGACGAGCCGACACTCGGCCTCGACCCACAGAGTCGCAACCAGATGTGGACGCATGTCCAGAACCTGAATCAGACGGACGGCGTGACGGTGTTCCTCACGACGCACTACATGGACGAGGCCGACCGCGTGGCCCATCGCATCGCCGTGATCGATCACGGCCGCATCGTCGCGATCGGCTCGCCGGCGGAGCTCAAGTCGCGCACCAACAGCGAGTCGCTCGAGCAGGCGTTCCTCGCGCTCACGGGGACCGCGATCCGTGAGGAGTCGGTGGGCGCCGCCGACCGCATGCGCGAGGCGGGGCGGATGTGGAGGAGACGGTGATGCGCGTCGTCTTCGCCCTCTGGATGCGCGAGGTGCGCAAGTACTTCCGCTCACCCGCGCAGATGCTCGGCACGCTCGGCTCTCCCGTGATGTACCTCGGAGTGCTCGGCTTCGGGCTCGGCCCGATCTTCCGGCGCGCCGGCGAAGGGAGCTACCTCCAGTTCATGGCGCCGGGGATCATGTGCATGACGATCCTGTTCACGTCGACGTTCTCCGGGATGGCGCTGCTCTGGGACCGGCAGTTCGGCTTTCTCAAGGAGACACTCGTCGCGCCGGTGCCGCGTCTGACGATCATGCTGGGACGAACCGTCGGCGGCGCGACCGTCGCACTCTTTCAGGGGCTGCTCGTCTTCCTCGTCAGCTTGATCGCGGGGTTCCGGCCGGCGCACGTGCTCGACGTCCCCACCGCGATCCTCGTCATGGCGTGCGTCGCGCTCGTGTTCTCCGCGATGGGGACGATCATCGGCTCGAGCCTCAAGGAGATGCAGGGGTTCCAGATCATCATGAACTTCCTCGTCATGCCGATCTTCTTTCTCTCCGGCGCGCTCTATCCGCTGCGCAATCTTCCCGTCGCGCTCACGGTGCTCACGCGACTCGACCCGCTCACGTACGGTGTCGACGCGCTGCGCGGCGTGCTGATCGGCGACGCGCACTTCGGCGTCGGTTTGGACATTCTTGCTCTCGCCATCGCGGCGACGGTGCTGTTGATCCTCGGCGCGTACCGATTCTCGAAGATCGAGGTGTAGCAGGACGCGAGCTGGAAACTCGCATACGAACCTTCCGTACGTCTGGGGTGTCCCATTGCACGCGCTCACACGCCCCTGCCGGCCGGACATGTCACTGATGACGTCGTCCCTCGCTCGGCGAGGCACGCTTGTCAACGCATCAGTCCGAGGTCGAATCATGCTGCACTCGTTGCTCGCCTCCGCGGTCGTCTCCGCGTTCACGCACGCCTCGCTCGTCACGCCCCCCGCCGTCTCGCCACACCC
>QHVE01000087.1 GCA_003223455.1 Gemmatimonadota bacterium
GTCGCCGCCGATGCACTGTGCGGCTCGCTGCTCGATCAGAGCGCGGTGCTCGTGTGCTGTCTGCAGGCCGAGGAGACAGTGGCGGGCCGGCATCTCGACAACATAGCGCCGTCACTCCTTGGTGGGATCGTGCTCGTGCGCTCCGTCGATCCGATCGACGTGATACGGCTGCCGGTCCCCGACGGGTTGCGGATCGTGCTCGCGCACCCGGCGCAGCGGCTGCGCACTTCGGATGCGCGCGGCGTGCTTCCGGCCTCGCTGCCGCGCTCGGTTGCGCTGCATCAGATGGCGCAGGTCGCCGCGATCGTCGCCGCGTGCTATTCGAACGATCTCGCGCTGCTCGGTCGGTCGATCGATGATCGCATCGCCGAGCCGGCGCGCGCGCCGCTGCTACCGGGCTTTCTCCAGGCGAAGGACGCGGCGATGACGGCGGGCGCCCTCGGCGCGTCCATCTCCGGCGCCGGACCCACGGCGTTCGCCCTCGCCGCCGGCGACGAGGTGGCCGAGCGCATCGCGACGGCGATGCGCGACGCGTACGCGCGAGCCGGCGTCGAATCCTCGACTCGTGTCACGCACGTTGACCCCAATGGCGCGGTCGTAAGGACCGCATGAGCATGCCCGTGCAAACGCTGACCCCGGTCACCCCCGCCGAACAGATGAGCATCGTGCGCTGCGCGTCCTGCCACGCCACGCTCGACGACCGCACGGCGCGCGCGACGTGTCCCAACTGCGGCGGCCTGCTCGCGGTCGAGCACACGCTCGCGCTTCCGGACGGCGAGACGTTGCGCGCGCGGTTCGACGAGCGGCTCGGTGTCGAGAGCTATCGCGGCACCGCTGCGGAGCGCTCCGGCGTCTGGCGCTTCCGCGAGCTCGTGCTCCCGGGTGCGCGCGCCGAGGAGATCGTCAGCCACCCGGAAGGGAACACGCCGCTCGTCGCGCGCGACGCGGTGGCGAGCTTCGCCGGTGTGCGCCAGCTCTGGCTCAAGCACGAGGGCCACAATCCGAGCGCGTCGTTCAAGGACCGCGGCATGACCGCGGCGCTCACGCAGGCACGGCGCATCGGCGCCGTCGCCGTGGCGTGCGCGTCGACGGGCAACACCTCCGCGTCGCTCGCCGCATACGCCGCGCAGGCCGGGATCCCTGCCTTCGTGCTCGTCCCCGAGGGTCGAGTGTCGACGGGCAAGCTGGCGCAGACGCTCGCGTACGGCGCGCACATGATCCGCCTGCGCGGTGACTTCGACGACTGTCTCGAGCTCGCGCGCGAGGCGTCGGAGCGACTCGGGATCTACCTCGTCAACTCACTCAATCCGTTTCGGGTCGAGGGCCAGAAGACGATCGTCCTCGAGATGCTCCAGCAGCTCGGGTGGGAGGCACCCGACTGGATCGCGCTACCCGCCGGCAACCTCGGGAACACGGCCGCATTCGGGAAAGCGCTGCGCGAGGCGTACGCGCTGGGGCTGATCGACCGCGTTCCGCGGCTGCTCGCCGTTCAGGCGGCGGGTGCCGCTCCCTTCGCCGCCGGCTTCTCCGACGACTTCGCGACGCGGCGTCGTGTACGCGCCGAGACGGCCGCCACGGCCATCCGGATCGGCGATCCCGCGTCGTGGGATCGTGCGGTCGACGCCATCCGTTTCTCCCATGGTCACGTCGCCGCCGTGAGCGACGCGGAGATCTTCGCCGCGAAACGCGTCATCGACAGCTGCGGCGTCGGCTGCGAGCCCGCGAGCGCGGCGAGCGTGGCCGGCGTGCGCGTGCTGGCCGAACGCGGCATCATCGGCGGCGACGAGCGCGTCGTCGCGGTGCTCACGGGCCATCTACTCAAGGATCCCGACGCCGCCCTCGCCGCGCGCGCCGCTGGTGGCCTCGGCTCCGAGGAGTCGCTGTCGCGCGAGGAAGCGCTCGGGCACCTCGCGCGCGTCCTCGCCAGCGAGTGACGCACAGAGCATCTCCAGTATTCGCCGCCAACTTTTGGTGAGGTGCGCTCGGGGCGGTGACGATCTTGCATGACCGCTCCCCACGCGCCCGGATCGAGATGGATCCCAGCGCTCGAGACGTCCTATGGGAGCGCGATGCATTCGATGCAGGACAACCGCGATCAGGTCGAACGGGGATCGCGCGAGGCGCCGACCCGGCTCGTAATGGACGCACAGGGCAACGAATGGGTCGTCCATGAGGTCGACACGCCGCAGGCGTGGGCCCATGGCGATCGATGCCTGATCTTCAGTTCCCCGGCGATCGTCAGACGCGTGTGGAGCTATCCCGACGGTTGGGTCCGGCTCTCTCCGCGGGATCTGCTCAAGCTCCTCGGGAGCACCGCGCGAGCATAGCCGCGCATGGCGCGCGGGGCGGCCGCTACGCCGCTGACGCCGCCGAGACGAGCGCCAGCCGCGCCATCAGGAGGTAGCAGGGCTCGGCTGCGCCCACCCAGTGCGCTTCCTGCGGGTCCATCGCTTCCACGTACGCGCGGAGCGCCTCGGCGGGCACCAGCTGCTTGGTGACGACGAGCGTCGTCGTCGCGACGCGAATTCCGGTGGCGTCGCGAAGCTCGAGGTCGAGCGCTTCGTACCGCTCGAGCACCAGGCGGAAATGATGGATCCGCGCCGCCTCGGCGGTCAGTCGTTCCATCTGCGACTCGTGCTCGCCCCACAGGGGATGGAGATAGGCATCCTGCGTCGGGATCACCTCCTGCACGAGCGCGAGCGCGGGCGGCGCGGTCAGCTCGGCGATGATCGGCTCCACGAGGTCGAACGCCGCGGTGGGAACGAGATGCCACGCGCTGGTGTTGGCCGGCAGCTGGTGGGGCGGGAACATCGCTCCCGTGTGACCGAGCACCGTACCGTGACTCATCAACGTGTAGTGCATCGTCATCGCGACTCGCTCCGGATGCGCCGTGTCCCGCGTGACGATCCGATCGCACGCACGTAACGCGT
This sequence comes from Gemmatimonadota bacterium, assembly GCA_003223455.1. Classification (GTDB taxonomy): domain Bacteria; phylum Gemmatimonadota; class Gemmatimonadetes; order Gemmatimonadales; family Gemmatimonadaceae; genus AG11. The sequence continues at coordinate 2,931 of QHVE01000087.1, forward strand.
GCGGCTCGCGATGCCTTACTCCCAGATGCTCGCCTCGCCCAGAGTGAACAATGCGGAGCGGATGTCGAGCGCGATCGCCCGGAACCGCTTCGCGCTGGCCTCCGGGATCGGAACGCGGGAGAACAGCACGACGGCGAACAGCTCTCCAGAGCGGAGCGAGCCGCCGAAGCCGACGACCGAGCGCACGGAGTATGGAACGACGAAATCTTCCTGCGCGGGGATTTCCGGACTGCCGAGCGCCTGCTCGACGTGGAACACGTCGTACGTGCGGGCTTCCGTGTATGACTGCGCGCCCTGACCGGTGACCACCGCCTCCAGGTCCACGCCGAGCCCCTCGATCAGTCGTGCGATCATCGGCGCGGCACGAACGCTCTCGGCGCTCCGCAGCGGGATCGCGCGATGCGCACGGGACTGGTGCCGCGAGTTCCAGACGGGCTCGTCTCCAGCGCTCCCGAGCAGCGTGAGACAACGCAGCTCGGGCGACGGCTCGGAGCCCGTCGAGGCCGCGACATGCCGCTTCAGCGGAGGGTCGAGTGCTTCGAACGGGAGCGTGGTATAGAACCGCGCCAGCACACAGGTGCGGGAACCGCTGTGCGGATCGACGCAGCGGTTGTGGAGGTAGCGAACGACCGTGCCCGCTGCGGACTCGAGCGTGGCGCAGCCGCGCACGGCCCGACGCAGCGCGATCCCGGTGCGGAGCATCGCCCCCAGCGTGAAGTCGCTGAGGTCGATCGGGCCGAAATCCGGTGTGGCGGTCATCGGGCACCGGAAGGTGGCCCGCTTGCGGGCTCTTCCCTAATACCGTATGCAGGTAGTCTGTTCATGGCGGAGACGTGTCGCTCCACGCGCGTCGTTCGGCGCCGCGCATCGGCGCTCGGATCGGCGGGCTGCTCGGCAAGCATCGTGCATTCAGTGACTCGAGATGACGGCTGATCAGGACCCCGGGATCATTTCGCAGGCGGTGGAGCGCGCGACGCGCTCGCCGGACTCGTCGCTCACACCCGCCATCGACCCCGGCCTGCGCTCCAGCCCGGTGGACGCTGCGGCTCCCGCTCCGGACCTCGAGCGGACGGCGCAGGCCGTGGGTGGACCACGCGGACGCTCGATCGAGGTGACCATCCTCACCTCACTCGCGCTGTTGTACACGCTCTACTTCGCACGCGAGTTCCTGATCCCGATCGTCTTCGCGCTGCTGCTCAACTTCCTGTTGAGCCCCCTCATCCGCCGCCTGGTGCGTTTGCACGTCAAGCCACCGATCGGCGCTGCGCTCATCGTCGTCCTGCTCATCACCGCCGTGTCGGAGGGGGCGTATCAGCTCGCCGGCCCAGCCCAGCGCTGGGCGATGACGGCGCCACAGAGCTTCTCTCGCGCCGAGCAGAAGCTGCGGTCGATCATCCGCCCGGTGCAGCAGGTCACGCAAAACGTCGTGCGGGCGGCGGACGCGGTGGCGGCGCAGAACGAGCGTTCGACGAGCGTCGTCGTGCAAACGGGTCCGAGCGTGTCGTCGCGCGTCTTCGGCACGACGCAGCGCATCGCCGCGGGACTACTCGAGATATTCATCCTGCTCTACTTCCTCCTCGCCGGCGGCGACCTCTTTCTTCAGAAGCTGATCAAGGTGCTGCCGCACTTCAGCGACAAGGTGAAGGCGGTGGAGATCGCGCGCGCGACGGAGGCTGCCGTGTCGGCCTATCTGTCGACCGCGCTGCTCATCAACGTCGTCGAGGGCGCGGTGGTGGCGAGCGTGCTCTGGCTGCTCGGCATGCCCAACGTGCTACTGTGGGGCGCGCTCGTGGCGTGTTTCGAGTTCGTCCCCTATCTCGGCGCGCTCGCCGCGGTCATCGTGCTCGCCGTCGCTGGTCTCACGACGTACGACGAGGTCGCCCGCGCCCTGCTCATTCCGGGCAGCTTTCTCGCGATCAATCTGCTGCAGGCGAACCTCGTGACGCCGATGCTGCTCGGCCACCGACTCACGCTCAATCCGGTGGCGATCTTCATCGGGCTGGCGTTCTTCTTCTGGATCTGGGGAGTGCCGGGGGCGTTTCTCGCCGTGCCGCTGCTGGCATCGTTCAAGATCTTCTGCGACCACATCGAGTCGTTGGCGGCGATCGGCGAGTTCCTCGGCCAGCGCGACGAGGAGGAGCGTCGCGCGACGGCGCGATTGTCGGTGGTGTATCGGAGACCGGCGTGAGCACACCGCGGTGAGGTGGAAGTTGGATAGTCAGTGAGTGAGTCGGTGAACCAGTGAACGGAACGGCCCTGGCGACAACCGGCATGGAAGCCCCACTGAAGGGTCTCCACGCTGGTTCGTGGCCAGGGCCGTTCGACTCACCAATCAACCGACCAGCTCACCAACCAGCCAACTCCCAACTCACCATCTCTTCAGTACCTTCGCCAGGCGCTCCACGATCAGCTTCGTGTCCGTCTCGCCCGGCGCGAGGTCGGCGTCGACGGGGGTCGGCTCGGTGCCTGGCTCTCGCTCCACGGTGAGGCGCCAGCCCACCTGCGGCCCGCCGCAGCGCGCCAGCGCGCCCGAGCGCAGGTGCGCAGTGACGAGGCCGGAGAATCCGTACTCGACGATGCTGCCCTTGAGCTTGCGCTGGAGTCCCGCAGCGACGGCGTGACCGCGCTCGTGCGCGATCGCTGCCGCATCGCTGATCGCGTGCTCGAAGGTCGAGCTCATCACTTCGGGAGGCAGCTCGAACTCCGCTAGCGGATCGTCGTCGGAATGCATCGGCAACTCGGTAAGACGGGAAGGAAATCCAAGATGCGGATTTCTCGGCGCGCCGACCAGAGCGCGGCGCACATGACTTCGTCGCTCAGCCGGCGGCGAGTGGTCCGGCGCGCCCGCAGGCGGAGGGTTTCATCCCGTTCTGGCGCGCGCCCACGACGTCGAGCGTGCCCTGCAGCACGAACAGCACGGCCAGCGCGAGCCACGTGGTCGCCCAGCGTGGCGCCCACGGTCGCGCCCGTATCAGCCACCACCCGCCAGCGGCGATCAGCGCCTCGACGAAGAAATCGACCGTCGGGTAGGTGTACAGTCGCAGCCCCAACAGCTCGCCACCGGGCCAGAACAGCTTCAGCCCCGTGACGTAGTCGAGCGGGAGATGGGCCAGCACCATCACGGTCGCGAGCACCCCGCTGATGCGCTGCCCGGTGGCGAGATAGGCGAGTGCGCCGGTGACGACCGCGATCAGGGCCGCTGCCGGGAGCGTGTGAGAGTAGAGCCCGTAGGGGTTGCAGCTCCCCGCGGCGACGAACAGCCCGTCGACCACATCGGGCGCCATCGACGCACCGAGGAGCCAGACGAGCGAGCTGTCGCGCCGCCTCGCGTAGGTGGCGGCGGCGATGCCGAGGTGGCCGATGATCACACGAGGAAGCGGCGCACTTCCTCGAGCAGCCGTCGAGGTGAGACCGGCTTGCTCAGGTAGGCATCGCTTCCGGCGGCGAACGACGCGTCACGGTCGCGCGTCCCGGACAGCCCCGTGATCACGATCACCGGGATGTCACGCGTCTCCGTCTGCTCGCGTACGGCACGCACTGCGTTCCAGCCGCTCGTTCCCGGCATCGTGACGTCCATGAGGATCAGAGCAGGGCGTTCAGTGCGGGCGCGCGCGATCGCCTCCTCTCCGTCGCGCGCCTCGATCACCGAGTAGCCGGCGTGGGAGAGGATGTCCACGTAGAGCGCGCGCTGGTCGGGATTGTCGTCGGCGACGAGGACGGTTCGGTCAGCAGGCGCGGACATGCGACGAAGTTAACGGCGCCCCGCCCTCTGCGAGAGGCGCGCTGGTTCGCCGTCGCGGCGCGCGAATGCGCACGGGCGCAGTTCATGCCTTAGTCCGCTACATGCTGCTCTCTCCGAAGTATCTCCCGCGCCTTGCAGCCATCGTCGGGTTGTTCACCCGCTACGGGCTGCGCGACGTCGCCAAGCAGCAGGGTCTGCTCGCGCTGCTGGAAGCAGGAGACGCCGACATCCCGCCCGAAGAAGCGGCGGAGCGGAACGAGCAGGCGGCGTGCTTCCGCAAGCGGCTCGTCGAACTCGGGCCGGCCTACGTGAAGCTCGGCCAGCTCCTCTCCACGCGCCCCGACCTTCTTCCCGAGCCGTACATCCGCGAGCTGGAGCGCCTGCAGGACGACGTCGGTCCCATCGCGCTGGAGGACGTCGAGCACACGAT
>QHVE01000053.1:0-26603 GCA_003223455.1 Gemmatimonadota bacterium
AGATCGTAGACGTTCGTCGCGTTCGACGCCTCGATCTCCTCCTGGGTGATCACGTCGCTCCGACCACCTCGTCCCCTGCCCGTCTGCGCCGAGTGACACGCCAGGGCGAGCAGCAGCAGCACAGCGGCGAGTGGCGGGCGACGCATGCAAAGCCTCCAGGAAATGAAGCACCGGCTGGTGGGAAGGTCACCTGACCTTCCCACCAGCCGGCCGTCACGAATTGCAAATTACGAGCACGTCGGCGAGATCGACGTAACGCCGCGGGTGTCCAGCTCCCGCTTCGGGATCGGGAGCGTCGACTGGAAGATGTCGCCGCTCAGCTCCTTCTTGAGGTACGTCGCGTTCAGGCGGCTGTACGCCCGCAGATCCACCAGACGCTGCGCGCTCTCGGCGAGGAGCGAGTACCGCTTCTCGTAGAGTACCGCGTCGATGGCCGCCGCCTTCGTGGCCGGCACCGCGATCGGCGCAAGCCCCCCGTCCAGCGTGCGAACGAGGTTGATGTCGGCGGTGGCTCCGGCCAGGTCGTTCTTCTCGATCTTCGCCTGGGCGCGAAGGAGGATCATCTCGGAAACCTTGATGATCGGCGCCGGCCGCGTGAGGTTCGCGGGATCGGTCAGCACCGTCTTGTACGTGGACGTGACGCCGAACAGCGACTTCGAGGCCACGGTCTGGATCTTGGACTTCCGCGCATCGCCGGCGAGGATGCTGTCGCCGACCGCGGGGTTGAGGAAGATGTTCGCATCGGCGATCGGGTAGCGCGTCTCGCCGGCGTTGGTGCTGTACGTGTTGTACACGCCATCCTGCATGCCCGCGGCCGTCGTCGGGTTGGCACCGATCGCCGCGGTGAGCGCCGTGATGGCCGCGTCGAAGCTGCCGGCGTTCGGCTTCTGCCGGCTCAGGCCGCGATACAGCTCGACCTTGCCCTTGAACGCCCGATTGAGGCGCAGGAACGTGGCAGGCGTGTCGAACTTGCCATTCGACGTGAATCCGCCGGGCAAGGTGAAGGGGAACGACGTGCCCCCCGCCGCGAGCTCCGCGGCCGCGCTGTCCAGCGACGCGGAGATCGAGGCCAGCGCATTCGGCTTGCAGACGAATGCCGCCGGCGGATCCTCGATCGGGTGGTTGACGTCGATCGCGATCCCGAGCGAGTCGCGGAGCTCGAGGGTCCGGTACAGCGCGATCGCGTTGAAGGTGCGTGTGAGCCCCTTCGTCGCCGACGCCTCGGCAGCAGACAGCCCCGTCGCCGAGGGAAGCGCATTGAGGATGGTGTTACCAGCGCGCACCGTCACGTAGAACTGCGAGAACGCGCCGCCGCCAAGGAAGCCGGAGTAGTCGGCCGGTCCGCCGATCGTCTCCGTGATATAGCGGTTCTCAGCGTTGTCGAGGCGATAGAAGTCACGCGCCATCGACTCCGAGAAGACGATGTAGCGCGAATCGAGGTCGCCACGCGTCGAGTTGATCAGTCCAGTCACGAGGAGCTGCGTGGAGGCGCGTGTCAGCCCCCCCGACAGCGCCTCGGCGGACACGTTGTTCAAGTCGGTCACCGAGGTGGAGTCCTTGCACGCCACGGCGCCAAGGCTCGCTCCAGCGATGAGCCACAGAGTTCGTCTCAGCATTCTATCCGTCATCCGAGTGAAGTGGTGGCTAGAAGTTGGCAGTGAGCGAGACGAACACGCTCCGGCTGGGTGGATATGGCGTGACGTCCTGGAAGCGACCGATGTTCTGGTTCGAGAAGTTCGAGACTTCCGGGTCGTAGCCGGTGTATGGGGTCCACGTCTTGAGGTTGCGACCGCTGACCTCGAGTCGGACGTCCTGGGTGAGCGACGAGAAGATCCGCTGCGTGACGAAGCGCGGCAGCGTGTAGGCGAGCGAGATCTCGCGGAGCTTCACGAAGCCGGCATCCTCCAGATACGATGCCCCATTGATGTTGACGGCGTCGTTTCGCGCATGTGATGCCGCCGTGTCGGCGAGGAAGCCGAGGTTGTCGTTCGTCACGGGATCGAAGTAGGCGTTGGTGAGGTTCGCGACCTTCCCGCCGTGACGCCAATCGAGGAGCGTGTAGAGCCGGACCGGGCCGATGTTGATCTCGTTCGAGAAGCCCATGTTGAAGTCCGGCGCGCTCTCGAAGGTCGTGATGCGCCGCGCGCGGCTCACGAATGCGCCGGCGGAGGTGAACGTCGAATCCCAGCCGTTGCGAGCCTGGACCGCGGACGGCGAGTAGCCCTCGCACACGTACGGCGCGCCGTACTTCGTGGAGAAGAACGAGCCGCCGTTGAAGCAGGGCAAGCCGCCGAGGCTCGTGATGCGGCCGTCGACGTTGGCGAACGTGGTGCGCGAGACCCAGTTCAGGTTGTTGCGCTGGATCGGCGTCGCGCTCAGGCCGATCTCGGTTCCGGTGTTCTGGAGGGAGCCGGCGTTGAGGAGCCGGGTCGAGAAGCCCGACGTGTTCGCGACCGAGGCCGAGAGGATCAGGTCGGTGACGTTCTTCTTGAAGAGCGTGAAGTCCACTCCAGCCCTTCCACCGAAGAACTGTGCGTCGAATCCGCCTTCGAACTCGGTCGAGGTCTCCGGCTTGATCGTCGGCGAGCCGGCGATCGTCGACGGCCGCGCGCCGAGCACGTTGTCGTAGACCGAGATCGGGAGCGTGGTGAACTTGTAGCCGTACGGCGGCTGGTTGCCCGCCTTCCCGTACGCGACGCGCAGCTTCAGCTCGTCGGTGAACTTCGGCAGGAAGGGAATCCGATAGGAGAGCGCCGTCTTCGGATACGCGTAGAACTTCTTGTCGTCGCCGTTGACGCTCGTGCGCTCGAAGTTGACGCCACCGGTCAGCAGCAGTCGCTCACCGAGGCCCAGCATCTCTTCCTGCGCGTAGTAGGCGAAGTCCTTCACGAGGAACTGGTTCTCCGAGACCGTCTGCACCACGCCGAAGTTCACGTCCGAGACGCCGGCGGGGAGGTTCTGGCCGCGATTGACGAGCGTGTTGCTCTGGCGCCGACCCTGCCGCACACCGAACGACGTCGTGGCGGTCACGAGATCGGAGATGAACTTGTGCGCGCCGGAGAGGTTGAGGTTGGCGCTCACGTTCTGCGACTTGTTGGCGACGATCGTGCCCGGCAAACCGTCGTTCGGCTCGAAGTAGGCGTCGGGCGGCGAGACGATCTTGCCGTTGAAGGAGAACGCGTCGACGCCGGCGATGAAGTGGAAGTCGAGCGCCTGACGGGGAGAGGTGTACGCCGACACCGACGAATTCACGCTGCCGATGTAGCGATAGACATCTTCCGGAGTCTTGACGAGGTCCGCGTTCTGGAACGCGTTCGATCCCGATGGCAGCCATGGATTGCGAATGCCGGACTGGAGATCGACCCAGGTGGGCGTCGACGCGAAGACGTCGCCTGGGGAGATGATGTCGTTGTTGTCGTTGCCGGAGATGCCGCGGTCGGTCAGCGAGTGCACGAACTCGTTGTTCGCTCGCACGGTGACGTGGCTGCCGAACACCTGGCTCACGTTCGCCGTCATCGACTGCTTCTGGTAGTACGTGTTGCGCTGGATCGCGTTGTCGCGCTTGGCGAGCCCGCCCACGTAGTACGTCGTGGCGCTGCTTCCGCCACGGAACGATGCGTCGGTCTCGTAGGACATCGGGTTGCCGCTGTAGAACTGCTGCTCGAGGTCGTGACAGGCGCCGCCATTCGCGGTGTACTCCGCCGCGTCTGCCGCGCTGTACGCCTTCGTCACTTCGGCCGCGCTGCCGAAGCAGCGGAGACCGAGCTTGCGCGCCAGCGTGAACTGCCCGAAGCGCTGCGTCACGCTGCCCGACGGCCGACCCGAGACGCCCTTCCGGGTCGTGATGACGATGACGCCGTTCGACGCGAGCGACCCGTAGATCGCGCCGGCCGAGGCGCCCTTCAGCACTTCGATGTTCTCGATGTCCGCGGGATTGAGGTCCGCGATGCGGTTGACCGCCTGGTCCTGGCTGTTCGTGACGCCCGCGCCCGCCGTCGTGATCGAGTTCAGGCCGTTGTTGATCGCCGTGTTGCTGACGATGATGCCGTCGATGACGTAGAGGGGGCTCGAGTTCGCATTGATCGACGTCACGCCACGAAGCTGGACCTGCATGCCGCCGCCGGGCGCGCCCGAGTTCTGCGAGATCACGTCGCCGGGGATCTTGCCCTGGCGTTGGCTGCGTTGATCGACGAGATGGAGGTCGTCGTGCCGGTGATGACCTGCCGCTCGAGCTCCAGCACGTCCTTCTCGAGGCGAATGTCGATCGCGTCCGCCGTCGCCGACAGCGTCACGAGCTGACGCCGGTAGCCGATCCGTCGCACGACCAGCACCTGCGCGCCAGCCGGAACGTTGACGAGCGTGTACCGACCGTCCTCCGCCGAGTACGTGTTGATCGTGGTGCCCTGCACGTTGATGTGCGCGCTCTGCAGCGGCTCACCCGATGTGCTAGCGACGCGTCCCGTCACACGACGCTGCGCCGACGCATTTGCGGCGGCCAGCAACGTGAGCAGGAGTACGCCGAGCCACATGCCGACCTTTCTCATGTCGCCTCCTAAAATGAAAATTGCCGCGGTTGACGTGTTGGTTCGTCAATCCGCGTTCTCGCCGATGGGCGCCATGATGTCACAGTGACAGCACATACGCCAGGGGTCGCTAAATACTTTTTCTAAGTTTCTAACGGACGATTCGACGTGCGACGCGCACGCACTGTTCGAACGTGCGCTGTGCGCGAAGGTGCGGACACCTTCGTATGCAGATGTGACGCGCACGACGACATCGATTCGTCGTGGCGCAACTGGTGTCGCACGCGAACTTCGCCCGCGCGCCCCAAGAGGGAAGGACGATCAGGATGACATCACGTAACGTCGATCACACTTCGAATACACCGTGACGCAGCACGAGGCCTCGCACGCGCATTGGCGCGTGCGAGGCCTCGTGCTCGACGTCAGAGGGACCCTATGAAGGTCGGATTACGTCACTTCGTGTCCCACCACACCCTGCCACTAAGGCTGGTGCCCGTCGCCCCACCCTGGCTCGCGATCGCCGCGTTCAGGTTCGTCGCGTTGAGCGAGTTCTCGCTGTCGGGGTACGGGATGCGGGTTGGGACCGTCGGCGTGGCGGCATCCGGGCCGGGCTTCAGCACCGGATAATCCAGTCGACGGTTCTCGGCCCAGGCTTCGGTCTCCTGGTTGTACAGCGCGAGCCACTTCTCGTAGGCGATCTGCTGGAGTCCCGCTGCGCCGCCCTTGTACGTCACCTGCGGCCGGGCCAGATAGGCGGAGATGTCGGCTGGCTCGACGCCCCACTGCTGCATCGACGCGGTAATCGCGGCGGTGTAGAAGCCCGCCGCCTGCGCGGGCGTGCCAACCAGGCCGCGCTCTGCCGCTTCCGCCTTGATGAACAACAGCTCCGCGTACGTCATGATCCAGCTTGGCGAACCCGGCGACCGGATCGAGATGTTCGGGCGCGAGTAGTCGCTCAGGCTGAAGTTCCCCCCCTTCGGGTCGCAGGCGTTCTTCTCGTTCGGTGCCTCCAACCCATTCGGGTATCCGCGATAAGGGATGTCGCACACCGTCGGAGTGGCCTTCAGCGAGTTCACGGTCGGATCGGCAAATGCCGCGAGCCGCGGATCGGCGTTGGCCTTGAGCGTGTCGACCAGGCGCTTCGAGACTCGCTGATCGTCACGCGTGCCGCCGCACCCTGCGTTGAGCCAGTTCAGGCAGAGCGGATTGCCCAGCGTGCCACCCGGCCAGCCGACGAAGGCGTTGTCGGCGTTGCTGACGAACACCGGACCGGCAAGCGCCTTGGTCAACTCCGTCTTCGCCTTCGCGGCGTCGACGAAGCTGATACGCAGCGCCGCCCGTGCGTGCAGCGAGTTGGCCAGCTTGACCCACTTCTGCGCCTCTGTTGCCGCCGAGAGCCCACCGTACACCGGATCGGCATCCCCCATCCGAGCAAAGTTCGGAGACGCTACGTCCTCGGAGGGCGACGAGATCGCCGCGGCGCGGGTCAACATCGCGAAGATGCTGTCGTAGACGACCTTCTGTGTGTCGTACTTCGGCGTAAAGATCTCCGAGCCTTTCCCTGCCTCGGTGAACGGGATGTCTCCGAACATGTCCGTCATCGTCTCGACCGTGAACGCGCGCATGACGAGCGTCGGAGCGATGAGGTTGGGATTCGACGGCGACTGCGTGAGGATCGTGTTGAGGTCCTGCAGCGATCCCATCGTCGGACCGGTGATCGTGCCCGTATAGAATCGGGTCCAGATATTTTCGATGTTCGCGCTGCGCGGCTGGTTCAGGTCAGTCTCAGGATACTGAATCTCCGCGAAGTGCTCGCTCCATACCCCCGCGAAGCCATGCTCGAGCAAGCTGCCCCGCATGTTCTGCATGATGCCGACCACTCCATTGGTGAACAGCGACTGCGAGGAGACGGTCTCGGGGTTGTTCGGATTGGTGTTCACCTTCGTCAGATCCTCGTTGTCGCAGGCCGCGAGGCCTGCGACAAGGGAAGCCGCGACAAGTGACGCTCTGAGAATATGCGATCGCATCATTAGATGAATTCTGTTGGACGTCGGCGCACTCACGGGGTGACGCTCACCTGGAAGCCCAGGCTGCGCGTCGACGGAAGTTGGCCCATCTCGAGCCCTTGCAGGTTGCCGGCGCTGAACGCCGTCTCGGGATCGATGTGCGGCGCGTTGGCGTGCAGCCAGAGGTTCCGGCCGACCAGCGCGACGTTCATCCGATATCCAGTGAGGTTGCCGAGCAGCGCCTGCGGCACCGCCCACCCGAGGCGAAGCTCGCGGAGCTTGACCCAGCTCGCATCGACGACGTTCGACACGTCGCCCGAGTTGTAGCCGATGCCGTGCCAGTAGTTCTGGGCGCTGACCTTCCGCGTCACCTCGGTGCCGTTGGCGAGGACGCCGGACACCGTGACGCTGTCCTCACGACCTTCGAGCGTCTCCTTGAGGATGCCAGCGTACCGTCCCCACGACGTGGTGGCGCTGTAGAGCTGGCCGCCGATGCGGGCGTCGATCTGCCCGCTCAGGTCGAAATTCTTGTAGCGGAAGGTGTTGATGAACCCACCGGTCCACGTCGGCTGGATGTTGCCGAGAATGCTCGTCTTCAGCGCGGGAAGCGGAGTGCCGCTCGACGACGAGAGGACCATCCGCCCGAGTGAATCGCGCCGGAAATCGCGACCGACGATGCTGCCGTACGGCTGACCGAGGCGGGCCTCGATCGTGACGTTGAAGAACGGGTTGCCGATCTGGTACGTGTCCGACGTGCCGTAGAGCGCCTCGAGACGGTTCTTGTTCTGGGCGTAGTTGGCCGTCACGTCCCAGCTGAAGCCGTCCGCGGTGCTCGCCTTGATCGGCGATCCGGTGAGCTGGACCTCGATACCCTTGTTCGACAGTGCGCCCGCGTTCACAGCGGCTCGTGTGAAGCCGGTGCTCGACGCGACACTGGCGGTCAGGATCTGATCGGTCGTCCGCTTCTGATAGTAGGTGAGGTCCAGCCCAGCGCGCCCGTCGAGGAAGCTCAGCTCCGTGCCGATCTCCCACGCCTGCGTCTGCTCGGGCTTGAGCTCAGGGTTCGTGAGCGTGTTCGGCACGGCGAACCGTGCGTTGCCGAAGTACGAGTCGCCGTTGTCGTACGCGAGCCTGAGGAGATACGGGTTCGCATCGCTACCCACGCGCGTCCAGGCGGCGCGCAGCTTTCCGTAGCTCAGCCCCGCGACCTTCGCGGCGGGGAAGAGATCGGTGAAGACGAGCGAGCTGGAGACCGAGGGGTAGAAGTACGAGTTCTTCCCCGCCGGCAGCGTGGAGGACCAGTCGTTCCGGCCCGTCACGTCGACGAAGAAATAGTCGTTGAACGCGAACTGCGTCGTGCCGTAGAGCGAGTTGATCTGGCGACGCTCGTCGTACTGCGTCGGCGTATAGAGGATCGCGGCGTTGGACATGTTATAGATGCCCGGCCCGGACAGCTTGTCCGTCCCGATCCAGCGCTGCTGCAGCGTGCGCACGCGGCGGTTGCCACCGAAGTTGATCGTCAGACCGAGCCGCTCCAGCGGCGTGCTGACGGCCGTGAGGAGGAAGTCGGTGTTGTTCTCGTTCACCAGGTCGGTGGTGTTCGCGAACCCGCCCTGCGAGTAGTCGCCCAGGGTGTTCGGATCGCCGCCGTAGCCGCCGATCCAGCCTGGCGCGAAGTTGAAGCCGCGGTTCTGGTTGTAGAAGTCGGTGCCGGTGCGAATCATCCCGGTCAGCCAGCTATACGGCTTGTACTGCAGCTGGGCCGATCCGATCATGCGGTTGCGGTCGTCGAAATTGGAGTTCATCTCGACGTTCCACCACGGGTTGCTGTGGTAGTTGTAATTCCAGTTCACCATGTTGGTGTAGTCGACGCCGTTCGCCGCGTTGTACACCTGCAGCGCGGAGTCCGTCATGAATGCCTTGAGCATTCCGACGTCGACGTTCCGGCCGAACCAGGTGAAGCCCATGAGGGGATTCAGCTCGTCGTAGCCGGTGCCGGGCCGGTTGTACCCCTTGTTCTTGATGTACTGAACGCTGGCGGTGGCCTGGAGCTTCTCGCTCAGTGACGCCGTGCCGTTCAAGCCCGCCGTGAGGCGATTGAGACGGCTCCCCGGCACGATACCCTTGCTCTGGTCGTTGCCGAACGAGAGGCGGAAGTTCGCCCGCTCACCCGAGCCCGTCGCGCTGAGGTTGTTGGAGACGGACAAGCCGTCCTGGAAGAAGCTGCTGACGTTGTCTGGGGCCGGGACCCAGGGCACGGCCTCACCGCGACTGTACCACTGCGGGATCAGGCGGCCATCGAGCTTCGGACCCCAGCTCTCGTCGACGCCGTCGAAGAGGCCGTCGCCGACTCCGTTCACGAACTCGAACTGGCCGAGGTAGCCCTGGCCGTACTGGTTCTGGTACTCGGGCAGCTTCGAGACCTGATCGAACGTGATGTTGCTGCTGGCCGTCGCCTGGAAGCCACGCGGCGCACCACGGCCGGACTTCGTGGTGACGATGATCGCGCCGGCAGCCGCGCGTGATCCGTACAGCGCCGCCGCAGCCGGACCCTTGAGCACCGAGATGCTCTCGATGTCTTCGGAGTTCAGGTCCTGGATCGCGTTCCCGAAGTCGATGCCGCCGACGCCGCGCTGCTGGTTCAGCGTGGTGAAGTTGGAGTTATCGACGGCGACGCCATCGACGACCCAGATCGGCTGATTGTTGCCGCCGATCGAGTTCTCGCCGCGGATGACGATGCGCGCCGAACCGCCGAAGTTGGTCGACGTCGTGACCTTGACGCCGGCGACCTTGCCCGAGAGCGCCGTCACGATGTTCGGCTGGCGCGTCTGGTTCAGATCCGCACCCGCGACGCTCTGCGCCGCGATGCCGAGCGACCGCTTCTCGCGCTCCAGACCGAGCGCGGTCACGACCACGCCTTCGAGCTGCGTCGTCGCCGTCGCCAGGCGGAAGTCGTGGGTGACGGACGAACCCGATAGCGTGATGGCCGCCGTCACCGGAGTGTAGCCGATGCGCCGGGCGACCAGTGAGACGTTCTGACCGGTGACCCGGTTCGCCGGCACCGTGAACGTGAACCGACCATCGTTGCTCGTATACGAGCCAACGCCCAGCGCTGGGATCGAGACGCTCGCCCCGGGAACCGGAGCCGCCGCCTCGCTGGTCACACGCCCGCTGACGGTCGTAGCCTGCTGGGCCGATGCCATCAGCGGCACCGTGGCCATCAGGAACGACGCGCCGGCGAGCATACGATACAGATTGCTCGTCATGTACGCTGCGTACCTCAGAGAAAAGTTGGGGTGCAAAAACAACCTGCCGGAAAGCTCCAGTGCGCCCCGTCAGTGTTGACGTGGCGGCACTATCGTCGTTCCTGCGACTCGCATCACAACACCGAGTGGCAAGTCCGATCAGTACACTTCTGCAGGGTGGGCCTGCAGTCCCCCGTGTCGACACCATGCGCACGTCGACATTCGTTCGGAGCACGGGACAGCGCACCGTGCCATCGGGGCGACCCATGAGGTCGCGCCTCCGGACACTCTTGGACCGGTCAACTGGAACCTAGACCGGTCTGCCTTCAGTTTTTCCGCAGCCAGAAGTGATAGGAACGCGCCCGTATCCAGTCAAGCGTTTACCGACCTGCCGCTAGCGCGTGCTTTTGATACGCACGCAGACCCCAAGGCAGCGAAACGCGTCACAGAAAAACTGCGGAAAATGATACGATGGACCGTGCATACAATACGACGTAAGTGCCGTACTGCCATACTGTTCCGCTCGCTTATCTCATCCCCGACGCGACACGGCCCGACCGCGTCGGGATGCGTGAAATCAAGGCAGAGATTCGAGCGGAAAAATGGCCGCGCAGGCGCCGATTCCGCGCCGCATACGCAATCTGAGTGCGCGGAGGATCCAGGAGCGCGAGGTGCCCGAGTCCGATTCGTCGGCCCACCTGATCCGGCGCATGAAGGTAGCGCCGTATGTATCTCTTGTGGCGCTACTTGCAGCGCACTGATAATGTTGCGCTTTAAGTTGCGCTCGAGCCTGCTCGTCGAGCTCGGGCGCTCGCTGCCACTGACCAGAGCACGTCCAGCGATCGCTGCGCCATCGCCCCCCAAGTCAGCTCGCGCGTTCGCTGCAGCCCGCGTCGGCGCAGGTCGGCCTGAAGCTCCGGATCGAGCAGAACGGCTCGAAGCGCACCGGTCAGCGTCTCGGTCCGACCATCCGGAACCAGATACGCCGCCCCTTCCGTCACCTCGACCATGTTCGGGCGGTCGAGCGTGATCACCGGCACCCCGCTCTGCATCGCTTCCAGGGTCGTCAGGCTGAACCCCTCTCCTTCGCTCGCCAGAACGAACAACGCCGCCCCCGCATACAGCAGTGGGACGTCGGCGTCGGGAACGAATCCGCGGTAGAGCGCCCGCCCCTCGAGTCCCAGCTCGGAGATCAGGCCCTCCACGTCGAGCTGCAGCAGATTCGGGCCGGCCAGCAACAGGCGATGCGGCACCTCGGCGCTGACGGCGCGAAAGGCGGCCAGCAGCTCCGGGATGTGCCGCCGTCGCGAAAGCTTCCCGACGAACAGGACGTACGGGGCCTCGCCTACGCCATACCGCTCGAGCGCCGCCCGAAGCTCCGCATCGTCCGCCGCACGGGGATGGAAGCGCGCGTCGGCGGCGAGCGGCGCATAGTGGACGCGCTCACGGGGCACCCGCACACCCAGCCCCTGCTCCAGCGTCTCGAGGATGTTCCGGCTCGAAACAATGATCCCATCGCCGTGACGGGCGGCGTTCCGGGCGAACGGCTCCCAGCGGATGCGTGCCGACCAGGGGAAGCTGGCGGCCATCTCGGGAGAATACGCGTACATCATCACCACCCGCTTCCAGGGCGCGAGCACGGGCATCGTGTCCGAGGGGGCGAGCAGCACGTCGAGGTCCCGCACACGCGCCGGCAGGACGAGCTGCTCCCAGAGCAGCCCTGGCAGGTCTGGTCCGACGACTACCTCGCGAAACTTGGAATGCGGTGGGACCAGCCCCGCCGGAAGCGGCCGCGGGGAAAGCAGCCGCACCTCGTCGAAGGGCATCGGCAGCCGTTGCCACTCCAGGAGAATGGAGTGGATGACCCGCGCGACGCCCGTCCGGACGCCCAGCAGACGGCGCATGTCGACGCCCAGCCGCCACGGACGAGTCGTCGGGCGAATGGGCGCCTCGCTCGGCCCATCCGTCTGCACTGCCGCGTCCCCTCGGCCCGCCACCTTCACGACGCGCGATCCGGCTTGCGAGCCGTGACGAACACCACGGAGATGGGAAAGGTCATCACGCCGCCTCGCAGGAGCGTTCGCCGGCACTCGTCCATGAACTCCTGCCGTACCTCTGCTTCGACGCCTGGGGGTGCGACGAGCAGACGTTTCCGCGAGTCGCTGCGGATCGTGCGATGGAGATCCCAGAACTCATCGGCACTCTCGATCTGGTTCTGATAGTTGCGCCAGGAGACGTCGATGTCGACAAACCCGGCGTCCTGCGCCAGCTCCCGCAGCAGCGGCGCCCGGTCGAGCCGAGTTGCCAGCGGCGCGCCAGTCGGCACCTCGACGGACCGGCCGATGCGACGCTCGACGATTCGATCGAGGAGATCAGCCGTGAGTCGGCGCCCACGCAGCTGACTGATGCGTCGCCCGACCTCGGCGATGGCGTGGCGCACCTGCGCGCCCGTTCCCATGGGCGGACGACTGCCGACGGCCACTCCCAGACGGCCGCCGGGGCCGAGCACGCGAAAGATCTCGCGCATCGCGAGCTCGGGGCGCGGAACGTGGGTGAGCGCAAAGGCCGACAGCACGACATCGAAGCTCGCGTCGGCCAGGTCCAGCTGCTCCGCATCCATTCGCTCGAAGCGCACGCGCGCGTCGTCGTGAAGCTCGTCGTGCAAGCGACGCCGCGCCGTCTCGATCATGCCCGCCGAGATGTCGATGCCGAGGATCGAAGCCGGGGTTTCCTGGGCACGCGCGAGGCTGAACGGAAGGAGGCCCGTGCCTGTGCCGACGTCGAGCACGCGGTCGCTCGGACCGACCTGCACCAATTCGGTCAGTCGTGCGGCAGCCTTTCCGGACAGTCGCCGACTGTGCCGATCAAACGCCTCGGCGACGCCATCGTAGCTGGCGGCGTCGAGCTCCTTCCATCGCTCGGTATCGGAGGGAGACGTCATGAGGGATCCGTCGGCGTCTGCTACAGCGAGCTCACGCCGCCTGCCCGACCCGGACGTGACGCGCTGCCGCACCGTACGGGAAGTGCCGCTTGAGCGCGAGGAAGTGCTTCTCGCACAGGTGCCGGCTCACCATTGCAACGGCGAGAGTGAGCGCGCCCAGCGCGGCGGCGTAGCCGAGCAGCCCGTCCAGCGGAACGAAACGCCCGCGCCACGCGTCGCTCGCTGCGCTGACGGTCCCTGGCGCCGCCGTCTTTGCGTACGACGCGTCTGTTCGCGTGTCCGGGACGCTGCCGCTGGGTGCATGCATGTCCCATCGACGATCCCCGCGACGGGGCTGTAACCGACGTGCCATCGACCGCTTCGACTCCTGCCTACGAAACGCGCACGGGCGCCGAGCCGGGCTCGGTGAGCGCTTCGCGGGCCGACGGTGCAAGCTGTTCTGGCGCCTCTCCCGCGAGCGACGCCTCGACGGCACTCGCCGAAGCGGGCGCGCCGGCGCCTCGCCGCTGGCGGACGAGCGTAAGAATCGTGTACACGGCGACCGTCTCACTGTTCTGGTTCGTCACTTCGACGTCCCAGTGCACGACGCCCTGCGGGATCTGTCCTTCGCGGTCCTCCTTCGCCGTCTTCTGCTTGCAGGTGAGCCGCACCTGGATCGTGTCGCCGATGTACACCGGCTTCACGAACCTGAGGCCTTCCAGCCCGTAATTGGCGAGCACCGGACCCGGAGCAGGATCCACGAACAGTCCCGCCGCGGCCGACAGCACGAAGTAGCCGTGTGCCACGCGTCGCTCGAACAGCGACTCGCGAGCCGCGAGGTCGTCCATGTGCGCGTAGAAGAAGTCGCCGGAGATGCCGGCGAAGTTGACCACGTCGCTCTCCGTCACCGTGCGGCGATGCGTCACGAGCGTCTCGCCAATCTCGAGCTCCTCGAAATATTTCCGGAAGGGATGAACGCGGTCGCCGCGTTCGCTCGCTCCCTTCGTCCACTCGCGGGTCACGGCGGTCAGTGTCTGCGGAGCACCCTGGAGCGCGGTGCGTTGCATGTAATGCAGCACGCCGCGCACGCCGCCCATCTCCTCGCCGCCACCGGCACGCCCCGGGCCCCCGTGCACGAGATGCGGCAGCGGTGAGCCATGGCCCGTGGATTCCTTCGCGCTGTGCCGGTTCACGAGCATGAGGCGGCCATGATAGGCTGCCGTGCCGAGCGCCACGTCACGCGCGACGTCGTCGCGCGCCGTGAACAGCGAGCCGACGAGACTTCCCCTTCCGAGCTTCGCCAGCTCGGTGGCTTCCTCCACGCTTTCGTACGGCATAACGGTGTTCACCGGACCGAACGCCTCGATGTCGTGCGGTTCCGTCCGAGCGAACGGATCGGCGGCGTACAGCAGCGTCGCGGGAAAGAAGGCGCCCTTCTCGGGATCCGCTCCGACGACGTCGAGCGCGTCGGGTCCGCCGTAGAGCAACTCCGTGGCACGACGCAGACGCTCGGCGTTGGTCTCCACCTCGCGGCGCTGGGAGCGCCCGGCGAGCGGGCCCATTCGCACGCCCTCGATCGCTGGATCTCCGACCTTGACGCCAGCGAGGCGCTTCCTGAGGGCGGCGACGACGTCATCGACCATCCCGGCAGGAACGAGCGTGCGACGGATGGCGGTGCATTTCTGGCCGGCCTTCACCGTCATCTCCTTCACGACCTCCTTGATGAAGAGGTCGAACTCGTCGCTTCCGGGCGCCGCATCGGGTCCGAGCATCGAGAAGTTGAGCGAGTCGGCTTCCTGGTTGAAGCGGACGTTCTGCTCGAGGATCGCGCGGCTGCTCCGGAGCTGAAGGCCAGTGGCGGCCGAACCGGTGAACGCGACGGCATCCTGGCTGCCGAGGTGATCGAGCAGATCCCCCGCGCTGCCGCAGATGAGCTGAAAGCTGCCAGCGGGGAGAATCCTGGACTCGACGATCGACCGTGCCACGACCTCGGTGAGGTAGCACGTCACCGTGGCCGGCTTCACGATGCTCGGCATGCCCGCGAGGAACGACGTCGCGAGCTTCTCGAGCATTCCCCACACGGGGAAGTTGAAGGCGTTGATCTGCACGGCGACGCCCTCGAGCGGCACGCAGATGTGCCGGCCGATGAAGGTGCCGCCCTTGCTGAGCGCTTCGGGGGCGCCGTCGACGTAGTAGGTCTCGTCGGGGAAATCGCGGCGGCCGCGGCTCGCGTACGCGAACAGGGTGCCGATGCCGCCGTCGATGTCGATCCACGAGTCGCCTCGCGTCGCACCGGTGAACCCCGACACCCGATAGAACTCTTCCTTCCGATCCGTCAGGTGCAGGGCGAGTGCCTTGAGCATGCGGGCGCGCTGATGGAACGTGAGCCGCCGCAGCGCGAGCCCACCGGACGCACGGCCGTACTTCAGCATCGCGGCGAAGTCGAGCCCTTCGCTCGACGCCTCGGCGATCGGCTCTCCCGTCACGGCGTTGTGAAGGGGCGCTCCCGCGCCACTGCCCGTCACCCACTCGCCGAGGGCGAAGCTCTGGATGCGCGTCACGTGCGAGTCTCCTTCCAAGTGCGGTAGCTCATCTGCTGGCGTGCGCGCTCCGACGGCGCCTCGCGCAGCGGGTCGCAGGGACGCAACGACCCGCGCAGCCGCGCGGGGAGCGCCTGGTAGAGCGCCGTGCCCTCCGTCTTCCAGGCGAGCATCTCGTCGCTCACTTGTTTCACCACCTTCGCCGGGTTGCCGACGACGACGGATCGCGGAGGGATCTGCATCTCGGCCGGCACGAAGCAGAGCGCACCCACGATGCTGCCGGCGCCCACGGTGGCGTTGTCCATCACCACGGCATTCATCCCGATGAGTGCGTTCTCGCCGATGCGCGCCCCATGCACGATGGCGCCGTGGCCGATGTGCGCGCTGCGCTCGAGATGCACGGTGACACCGGGGAACATGTGGATGGTGCAGCTCTCCTGGACGTTGCAGCCGTCGTCGATCACGATACCGCCCCAGTCGCCGCGGATCGCCGCGCCCGGTCCGACGTATACATCGCGGCCGATGATCACGTTCCCCGTGACCGTCGCGTTCGGATGCACGAAGGCGCTCTCGTGAATCACCGGAACGAAACCGTCGAAGGCGAAGACGTTGGCCACCTACACGCGCTCCAGGACGGTGGCCATCCCCTGCCCCACGCCGACGCACATGGTAGCGAGAGCGTAGCGCGCGCCGGTGCGTCGGAGCTCGTGCGACGCGGTCAAGAGCAGCCGCGCGCCGCTCATGCCGAGCGGGTGGCCGAGCGCGATGGCGCCGCCGTTCGGGTTGACGCGTGGATCGTCATCGGCGACGCCGAGCTGACGCAGGCTGGCCAGCACCTGCGCGGCAAACGCTTCGTTCAGCTCGATCACGCCGACGTCGTCGAGCGTGATCCCTGCGCGCTCGAGTGCGCGGCGCGTCGCGGGCACGGGGCCGATGCCCATGCACCGCGGCTCGACGCCGGCGACCGCGGTGGCGACGACACGGGTCATTGGCTCGATGCCGAGGTCGCGCGCGGCACGCTCGGAACCGACGAGCAGCGCGGCCGCGCCGTCGTTGAGCCCCGACGAGTTGCCGGCGGTCACGCTGCCCTTCCCGTCGGTGCGGAACGCGGGCTTGAGCTTGGCGAGCACCTCGACCGTGGTGTCGGGACGAATGAACTCGTCCTGATCGACACGCTTCGCCGGACCCTTCCGCTGGGGGATCTCCAGTGGCGCGATCTCGTCGGCGAATCGGCCCGCGGTGCGAGCCGCTGCGGCCTTCGTCTGCGACCGCACGGCGAATGCGTCCTGATCGTCGCGATTCACGCCGTACTGGTCGGCGACGTTCTCGGCGGTCTGGCCCATCGACTCGGTGCCGTACCGCTCGCGCAGCACGGGGTTGATGAAGCGCCAGCCGAGGCTCGTATCGAAGAGCTCCACGTCGCGCGCGAAGGGCTTGTTCGATTTGCTCAGCGCATACGGGGCGCGCGTCATGCTCTCGACTCCGCCGGCGACGTACAGGTCGCCGTCGCCGAGCTGCACGGCGCGCGCGACGCTCGCCACGGCGCTCATCCCCGACGCACAGAGCCGATTGACCGTTTCTCCCGGGACGCTCACGGGGAGGCCGGCGAGCAGCAGCGCCATGCGCGCGACGTTGCGGTTGTCCTCGCCGGCCTGATTGGCGCAGCCGAGCACCACGTCGGCCACGCGTGTTGGGTCGAGCAACGCATGCCGCGCCAGCAGCGCGCGGATCACGTGCGCGGCGAGGTCGTCGGGACGCATCTCGCTGAGCTGGCCGCCGATGTTGCCGACGGCGGTGCGAACTCCGTCGAGGATGTACGCGTGAGTCATCGAGTCAACCTAACAATGCGGCACCGTCGCGAACGCGAGCGCGAAGCAACGGGCTCGGCCGGTAGCGATCTTCACCATACTCGGCCTGCAGCGTCTCGAGCGTGTGCAGGATCGTCGCCGGTCCGATCTCGTCGCCCCACGCGAGCAGGCCACGCGGATAGTTGACTCCCTTCGTCATTGCGAGCTCGATGTCGTGCGGCGCGGCAACACGCAGGCGCACCGCGTCGACGGCCTCATTGACGAGCATCGCGACGATCCGGAGGACGATCCGCGCCGCGAGATCGACGTCGCTCACGGGGGCGGGCGCCGGGGCACCGGCGCGGTAGTCATAGTAGCCGCGCTCGCGCTTGCGACCGAGCAGGCCCGCGTCGACGAGCCGTCGCTGGATGAGCGACGGACGATAGCGCGGATCCTGGAAGAAGCCGTCGTACACACTGGTGGTGACGGCGAAGTTCACGTCGTTGCCGATGAGGTCCATCAGCTCGAACGGTCCCATGCGAAATCCTCCGACGTCGCGCATGGCCCAATCGATCGTCGCGACGTCGGCAACTCCTTCCTCGAGGATGCGAAGCGCCTCGCCGTAGAACGGCCGCGCCACCCGGTTGACGATGAAGCCCGGCGTGTCGGTCGCGACGACGGTGGTCTTGCCCCACGCGACGGCGAGCGCGCGCGTGCGTTCCGCGATCTCCGGCGTGGTGGTGATGGCCGGCACGATCTCGACCAGCGCCATCAGCGGTGCGGGGTTGAAGAAGTGCATGCCGACGACGCGGTCGGCGTGCGTCGTCGCCGCGCCGATCGCCGCGATCGAGAGCGAGGACGTGTTGGTCGCCAGGATCGCCTCGCGGTCGACGACCCCCTCGAGCGCGGCGAACAACGTGCGCTTCACCGAGAGGTCCTCCACCACTGCCTCGATGACGAGCCCGCACTCGGCGAACGCGCCGACTCCGAGCGACGTGGCGCCGACGCTCTCGATCCGCGCGAGGAGCGCATCGGCGCGAGGCTGATCGAGTCTCCCCTTCGCGACGTCGCGCGCGAGCCCCGAGCGGATCGTGTCGCGAGCGCGCTCCACGACTCCGGCGTCCGCGTCGCTCAACAACACGTGGTGCCCCGCAGCGGCGGCCACCTGCGCGATCCCGCGTCCCATCGCACCGGCGCCCACCACGCCGACGATCACCGGCGGGACGGACACGTCAGCGTCCCTGGAACCGCGGCTTGCGCTTCTCGACGAAGGCGCGCACGCCCTCGGCGTAGTCCTCGGTGCGGCCCGCCTCGCGCTGAAGCTCCACCTCGAGCGCGAGCTGGGCTTCGAGGTCGTTTCGCGCGCTCGCGTTGAAGCCACGCTTGATCAGCCCCAGCGCGCGCGTCGGCATCGCCGCGAGACGCCGCGCGAGCTCGAAGCTGATGTCGGCCAACGCCGACGCGGGGACGACATCGTAGATCAGCCCCCACTCCCTGGCCCGATTGGCGTCGATCTTGTCGCCGAGCATCGCCAGCCAGGTCGCGCGCTGGAGGCCGACGAGCCGCGGCAGCATGTAAGTGCCGCCGGAGTCGGGAATGAGACCGATTTTGGAAAACGACTGGATGAACGTCGCACCCTCGGCGGCGATGACGAGATCGCAGGCGAAGGCGATGTTCGCGCCGGCGCCCGCGGCCACCCCGTTGACGGCGCAGACGAACGGTTTCTCCGTCAGGCGTATCGCGCGCACGATCGGGTTGTACTGGCGCGCGACGACTTCGCCGAGGTCGGAGGATTGCGGATCGCCATCGGGCATCACCTCCGCGAGATCCTGACCGGCGCAGAATCCGCGTCCGATCCCGGTGATCAGGACGGCCCGCGTGGCGGCGTCGCTCGCCGCGAGGCGCAGCGCGGACACGAGCTCCTCCGCCATGCGCGCGTTGAAGCTGTTGAGAACGTCCGGGCGATCGAGCGTGAGCTTCAGCACGCCGTCGCGGTGCTCGGCCTGGATGTGCTGTGGGGGCATGTCGGGAAAGCTACCCGCGCGTTCGGGCGACCGCACGGGCGCATCGACGCACGGCTCCCGTTCCTTGCGCCAGCACGCCACATTTCATCCTCAGCCCCGCCGTCGGGGGTCCGCCCAGCCGCCACCGCCCATCCGATGACGCACGCTGCGCCTCCAAAGACCCGCCGTACGCAATCCCGGCCCGCCGTCGATCCGCGATTCGACTGGCGCCGGATCGCGTACAACGTGCTCGTGTCGCGCGCGCTCGACGACGTCGAGGAGGCGACCAACCGCAACAAGACGTCGGTACCGCGCGAGCACCTGATCCTCTACCAGTTCTCGGCGCGCGGACACGATCTGGGGCAGTCGATCCTCGGCACGCTGCTGGACCGAAAGCACGACGCGGCCGGCGCCTACTACCGCTGCCGTCCGCTGCTGTTGAGCCTTGGCCTGACGATCGAGGACGCGCTCGGGAGTCCGCTCGGGCGAGCCGGCGGCTTCAGCGACGGGCGCGACATCGGCGTGGTCGGAAATCTGCCGAACAGGGACGGCTGCGTCGCGCTGCCGATGTCCGGGGACGTCGGCTCGCAGTACACGCCGACCGCGGGGTGGGCACAGAGCATCGTGTACCGTCGCGACACGCTCGGCGACAAGAGCTGGGACGGCTCGATCGCGGTGGTGCTCGGCGGCGAGGCGTCGGTGGCGACGAATGGCTTCTGGTCGGCGCTCACGATCGCGACGACGCTCAAGCTGCCGATGCTGTTCTACATCGACGACAACGGTCTCGGCATCTCCGTCAAGAGCGATCTGCAGACGCCGGGCGCGAACATCGCGAAGAATCTCGCGTCGTTCTCGAACCTGTTCGTGCGCGACGGCGACGGCTGCGATCCCGCCGAGGCGGCGCGGCTGCTCGCCGAATGCGTCGATCACGTGCGCGGGGGCGAGGGGCCGGCGCTCGTTCGGCTCACCGTACCACGCCTGAGCAGCCATTCGGGCCCCGACAATCAGCGAGGCTACCGCAGCGAAGAGGAGATCGCCGCGGACCTCGCGCGCGATCCGCTGCCGAACCTGCGCAACTACCTCGTCCCCTCGTTCATGTCGGCGGAGGACTGGACGGCGCTCGAGGCGACCGTCGCGAGCGACGTCGAGTCAGGGCTGCAGGCGGCCCGCGCGCGGCCCGCGCCCGACCCGGAGACCGTGCGCCGGTTCGTCTACGCGGAGGTGCCTCGCGAGAACGAGCCGACAGCGTTCGGCGGGATGAGCGAGGAGGAGCGCGCTTCGATCGGCGGTACCGAGGAGCTGGCGACGGAGGGCGACTTCGTGCGGCTCGCCGAGTCCGTGCGCCGCACGCTGGCGCGCGAGCTCGAGGTGAATCCGAAGCTCGTGGTGTTCGGCGAAGACGTCGGCCGGAAGGGCGGCGTCCATCTGGTGACGGAAGGCCTGCAGAAGCGGTTCGGTGCGGATCGCGTGTTCGACACGAGCCTCTCCGAGGAAGGCATCATCGGCCGCGCGGTGGGGATGGCGCTGGCAGGGCTCGTGCCGGTGGCGGAGATCCAGTTCCGCAAGTATGCCGATCCGGCGCAGGAGCAACTCAACAACTGCGGTACGATGCGCTGGCGAACGGCCAACCAGTTCGCCGCGCCGATCATCGTGCGCATGCCCGGCGGCTTCGGCAAGGACGTCGGCGATCCCTGGCACTCGGTGACGGGCGAGGTGCTGTGGGCGCACGCCGTCGGCTGGCAGGTGGCGATGCCGTCGAATGCGGCCGATGCGGCGGGACTCCTGCGCGCGGCGATGCGAAGCGCCAACCCGACGATCTTCTTCGAGCATCGTGCGCTGTTGATGACGAGCGATGGCAGCGCACGCTATCCGGGCGACGACTACGTGGTGCCGTTCGGCAAGGCGCGCACCGTCGTGGAAGGCGATCGCATCACCGTGGTCAGCTGGGGCGCGATGGTGCACCGCTGTCGGGACGCGGCGAATCGATTCGACGGCGACGTGCACCTGATCGACCTGCGCACGATCGCACCATGGGATCGCGAGGCGGTGCTCGAGTCCGTCCGGCGCACGGGGCGCTGTCTCATCGTGCACGAGGACACGTCGACGGCGGGCTTCGGCGCGGAGATCGCCGCGGTGCTGGCGCGCGAGGCGTTCTGGCATCTCGACGCGCCGGTGGAGCGGATCGCGGTGGACGACGTCCCGATGCCGTACCATCCTGTGCTGCTCGATGCGGTGCTGCCGGATGGCGAGCGGATTGCGGAGCGGATCGACGCACTGTTGAAGACGTGACGGGTGGGAGGTGGGGGGTGACTTCAACGCCGTCACCCCGAACTCCCCACTCCCACTCCCACTCCAGACCGCCCGCACGCTTGACGCGCGATCGCGATTGCCCTAGACTGGCCCTCGCACTCACCGGAGTCCGATAGATGATCATCAGCGCCCGCCTCAACATGACCGTCACGTTCGCCGACCTCGCGTCGGGGACGGACGTCGTGGTAGGCACGACACAGGGCGCAGACATCGGAGCGATGTAGCGGGAGATCCCGCCTCGGCTCCCGGAGCGATCAATCGCCCCGTCTGCGCAGCCCCGCAGACGGGGCGATCTCATTTCGGCGCTGACGAATCCGGCAGTGGGTCAGTGCCCGGGCATTCAACGAAAAGGACCAATATGTCCAGCACGATAGATTCGGTTTCGCTTCCCGAGCGCGCGCCTCCGCAGTCGCTGTGGGGCGCGGTGCGTGAGGCGTTGGCGGGCGCACACGGACGCGATTTCACGGAGGGGCCGATCGGCCGCGCGATCTTCATCCTCGCGGTGCCGATGGTGCTCGAGATGCTGATGGAGAGCATCTTCGTCGTCGTCGACGTGTTCGTGGTCGCACATCTCGGGGCCGACGCGGTGGCGACGGTGGGGCTGACGGAATCGTTCATGACGATTCTGTACACCCTCGCGATGGGGCTGAGCATCGGCGCGGGGGCGATGGTCGCGCGCCGGATCGGCGAGAAGGACGCCGAGGGCGCGGCACACACGGCGGCGCAGGTGATCCTGTTCGGGTGCGTGCTGTCGCTGCTGATAGGCGTGGTCGGGGCGATCTTCGCGCCGCAGTTGCTGGCGGTCATGGGCGCGTCGCCCGGCGTGATCGCGAACGTGTCGTTCACCCGCGTGATGCTCGGCGGGAACGCGAGCGTGGTACTGCTGTTCCTGATCAACTCCGTGTTCCGGAGCTCGGGGGACGCGGCGACGGCAATGCGGACGCTGTGGCTGGCGAACGCGATCAACGTCGTGCTCGGGCCGGCGCTGGTGTTCGGGTGGGGACCGTTGCCCCGACTCGGAGTCGTGGGCGCCGCGATCGGCACGACGATCGGGCGCGGCACGGGAGTGCTGTACGCGCTCACGCGGCTCAAGCAGCCGGCGAGCCGCGTGCGGCTGCACGCGCATCACTTCCGGCTCGACGTTGGGCTGATCGTACGCGTGATCAAACTGTCGTCGGCCGCGACGTTCCAGGTGTTCGTCGGCATGGCGAGCTGGATCGGGCTCGTTCGCATCCTGGCGAGCTTCGGCAGCGCCGCGCTGGCGGGTTACACGATCGGCATCCGCATCGTGATGTTCGCGCTGCTGCCGAGCTTCGGCATGAGCAACGCCGCGGCGACGATGGTGGGCCAGGCGCTCGGTGCGAAGAAACCCGAACGCGCGGAGAAGGCGGTGTGGCAGACGGCGCGCTACAACGCAGTGTTCCTCGCCGTGATCGGCTTGCTGTTCGTCGTCTTCGCGCGGCAGATCGTGGGCGGGTTCACGAGCGATGCGGAGGTCGCTCGCTATGGAGTGCTCGCGCTCCGGACGGTCGCGTACGGGTTCGTGTTCTACGCGTACGGGATGGTGATCGGGAACTCGTTCAACGGCGCCGGCGACACCCGCACGCCGACATGGATCAACCTGTTCGTGTTCTGGGGCCTGGAGATCCCGCTCGCGTGGGTTCTGTCGCACCAGACGGGGCTCGGCGTGCTCGGGGTGTTCATCGCGATGACGGTCGCGTTCTCGACGCTGGCCGTGGTCAGTGCGTTGGTGTTCAGAAAGGGCCGGTGGAAATCGATGGCCGTCTGACGATTCCGCACGGTTCGGGACGACGCTGCAGACGTCCCGAACCATGCGGAACGCGGTTCTACTCCGTAACACTCAGCGTAAAGGTGTAGTTCGAAGAACCGCGTGCCTCTATCAACGTTGGCACGTCATTCACGTCACGCATCACGGCCGATGAGTCGCCGTCGGCGGACACGTTGAGTCGGTACCTGCCGGGCGTGAGCAGATAGGTTCCGGACAAGGTCGCAGTCGTAGTGTACGTCTGATTGCTGCTCGAGCTCCGGCCGACTTGCTTGTCCACGAGCCTCGCGCCCAGCCGCTCCGAAAGAATGAACGACGCACGTGCCGCCGTATTGCTCGAGTCATCCGGAATGCTCGCGTTCAGCTGCCCGGTCAACGTGACAGACACGTCGCCGCCGCCGCCGCGCTCGACCTCTCGACGGCAACGGTCAAGCGCGACTGGCGCGTGGCGCGCGCGTGGCTGGCACAGGCACTGACCTGACTTTCACAGACTTCTGCTACGGTCCACTAGATCCCCTTGAACTCCTCGAACGGCTGCCGACACGAGCGGCACCAGCAGATCGACTTGCAGGCCGTCGACCCGAATTCGCTGCGGACTTCGGTGTCTCGGGAGTCGCAGTAGGGGCACTGCGGGGTGCGCGGGGCGCGGAGGAGCTGGACGAGATCGGTGGCGGCCGCGGGGGACGGCGGGGCGATGCCGTAGGCTTTCAGCTTCGCGCGCGCTTCGGTGGGGATCCAGTCTGACGTCCACGCGGGCGAGTACACCGTTTCGATGCGTACATCGGCGATCCCGGCACCGTGCAGCGCGCTCGTGATGTCCTGCTCAATGACGCGAATGGCGGGGCAACCGGAGTACGTCGGCGTCACCACAACCGTCACCGCCTCACCAGCCTCCAGGCGGACGTCGCGCACGATGCCGAGCTCGCGCACGCTCAGCACCGGCACCTCGGGATCCATCACCGTGTCGAGGACCGCGAGGATCTCGTCGCGCGTGAGACGCGTCGCGGAGGTGCCGCTCACCACTTCGCTCCCGGGTGTGAGCGGGCCACGATCTGCAGCTCGGCGAGCATGTGGCCGAGGTGCTCGCTGTGCATGCCGGATCGGCCCCCTCGCAGGTGCGGCGAGTGCATCGACTCGTGCGGCAGCGTGAGCGTCGCGCGGCCCACAACGTCACGCACGATCGTCTCCCACTTCGCGTGGAGCGCGGGGAGATCGGGGGCGATCCCCTGCACCGCGAGGCGCGCGGCGACGCCGTCGGCGACGAAGAGCTCCGGCGTGAACCGCCACAGCTCGTCGAGCGCGCGCTGGACGCGGCGATGGCTCTCGTCCGTGCCGTCGCCGAGCATGAGCATCCATTCGCCGCTGTGGCGCACGTGATACTTCGCTTCCTTGAGCGACTTCGCGGCGAGGGCCGCGATCTCGGCGCTCGTGCTGCGCGAGAGCGCGTCGAGCGTCACGACCGCGTGGACGTCGAACAGGAACTGCCGCGCGATCGTGAACCCGAAGTCGCCGTTGGGCTGCTCGACGAGGAGGCAGTTCCGGAACTCGACCGCCTCGCGGAAGTACGCCAGCGCGTCCTCGTCGCGCCCTTTCCCCTCCACCTCACCGGCACGCCGGAGAAACAGCGTCGCCTGGCCGAGGAGGTCGAGCGCGACGTTGGCGAGCGCGATGTCCTCCTCGAGGATCGGTGCGTGGCCACACCACTCGCTCAGCCGGTGCCCGAGGACGAGCCGATCGTCGCCGAGGCGCAGCAGCAACTCCAGCTCGTCGTTCGGCGGTGGCGCCGGAACGGGAACGACCGAGGGCGACGTCACAACCCGCGCACGCCGCGAGGCACCTTGTAGAACTGCGGGTGCCGGTAGGCCTTGTCGGCGCCTGGGTCGAAGAACGGCCCGGCGTCGCCGGGGCTGGATGCGGTGATCGCCGCACTCGGCACGACCCACAGCGAGATGACCTCGCCGCGGCGCGCGTACACGTCGCGCGCGTTCTGGAGTGCGTGCTCGGCGTCGGTCGCGTGGAGCGAGCCGGCGTGCTCGTGCGGCGCTCCCTGCGCGCTCTGCGTGAACACCTCCCACACCGGCCACTGCCCGTCGGGCGCGATCGCCGCGGCCTGCTCGCCCACGGGGGTCGTCGCGTCGGGCCGGTCGCTCACGCCTATGCCGCCTCCGAGGCCTGCTTGGCGCGCTGCTTCGCCGCGTACGCGCTCGCCGCCTCGCGCACCCACGCGCCTTCGTCGTGCGCGCGACGACGCGCTTCGAGACGCTCGCGATTGCACGGACCGTTGCCGCGGATCACCTGATTGAACTCGTCCCAGTCGATCGGGCCGAAGTGCCAGTTCTCGGTGTCGGCGTCGTAGCGCAGCTCGGGATCGGGGAGCGTGAGGTTCACGGCCGCGGCCTGCGGCACGGTGAGATTCACGAACCGCTGCCGGAGCTCGTCGTTCGTGCGGCGCTTCACCTTCCACCGGATGAGCTCCGCCGTGTTCGGCGAATCGGCGTCGCTCGGGCCGAACATCATGAGCGAGGGCCACCACCAGCGGTTCACCGCGTCCTGAATCATCGCCTTCTGCGCCGGCGTCCCGTTCGCGAGCACGGCGACGATCTCGTAGCCCTGGCGCTTGTGGAAGTTCTCTTCCTTGCAGATACGGATCATCGCTCGGGCGTACGGCCCGTACGACGCCTTCGCGAGCACCGTCTGGTTGACGATCGCCGCACCGTCGACGAACCAGCCGATGACGCCCATGTCGGCCCAGGACAGCGTCGGATAGTTGAAGATGCTCGAATACTTGGCGGTGCCGTCGAGCAGCTGCTGGACGAGCTCGGCGCGATCGACGCCGAGCGTCTCGGTGCCGCAATAGATGTAGAGACCGTGGCCGGCCTCGTCCTGCACCTTGGCGATCAACGAGATCTTGCGGCGCAGGCTGGGCGCGCGCGTGATCCAGTTGCCCTCCGGCAGCATGCCGACGATCTCGGAGTGCGCGTGCTGCGACATCATGCGGATGAGCTGCCGGCGGTACCGCTCCGGCATCCAGTCTTTCGGCTCGATGCTCTCCCCCGCGGCGATGCGCGCCTCGAAGGCGGCGACCTTCGCTGGATCGTCCTGCGGCTGCGTACGGGCTTGGCTCATCGCGTAGGCTCCAGGCGTCGGAGAGCGGGCTCGGCTGAGGTGAATCACGCCGAAGGCAAAGCATGGCAAGAGCTTGGCCTCGCCGAGAATGTACACCGCAGCCGCGGGATCGGACAATCGACGCTGGCGCCGTCGATGCGTATCTTCAGCGCATGAGCACCCCCTCAGGTGTGGCCGGGGCCGGCACTGAAGGCGAGGTCACCCTCGCGATCGACGACGGCGTCGGGACGATCGAGTTCTCGCATCCCAAGGGGAACTCGCTCCCTGGCACTCTCCTCAATCAGTTGGCGGAGGGGATCCAGATGCTCGGCGAAGACGCGACCGCACGCGTCATCGTGCTCGGCAGCGGCGGAGCCG
>QHVE01000053.1:26613-28432 GCA_003223455.1 Gemmatimonadota bacterium
GATCGAGAACGAGCGCGAAGGCGAGGAGTTCTTCAGCGGCTTCGCGCGCGTGATCCTGGCGATGATCCGGGCGCCGAAGTTCGTGCTCGTACGTGTGCACGGCCGCGCCGCGGGGGGCGGCGTGGGGATCGCGGCGGCGGGCGACTATACGTTCGCTGCGAAGAGCGCGTCGGTGAAGCTGAGCGAGCTGTCGGTGGGCATCGGTCCGTTCGTCGTCGGTCCGGTGATCGAGCGGCGCATCGGGTGCGGCCCGTTCTCGGCGCTCGCCGTCGACACGGACTGGCGCGACGCGGCGTGGTGCGAACGTCACGGGCTGTTCGCGCGCGTGTTCGACGACGCGGACGCGATGGACGCGGCGCTCGGTCTCCTCGCCGGCGCACTGGCCGCATCGAACCCCGACGCGATGGCCGCCATGAAGCGCACGTTCTGGCAGGGAACGGACGATTGGGACGCGCTGCTCGCCGCACGCGCGCGGATCAGCGGCGCGCTGGTGCTGTCCGACTACACGCGCGCCGCGATCGCGCGATTCAAGACGCGCTGAGCCCGGTCCGCCCGGAGTGCTCGAGCTGATCGAGCTCGTTCATCAGCGACTGCGGCGATAGGCCGGCGACCGATCGAAACTCCCGCGCGAACGAGGCCGGCTCCAGTCCGACCTGTCGCGCGAGCGTGCTCACGGCACGCTCGCCGGCCGCGATGGCTCCGATGGACGCTCGCACGCGCCGTACGCGCGCGAACTGCGAGGGTGAGAGCCCGACCGCCGCGGCGAACCGCCGATCGAGGCTGCGTGCGCTGACGCCGGCCTCACGCGCGATCGAGGCGAGGCGACACGTGCCGTCGGAGTCGATGATGCGGCGCACGACGAACCGCACGTCGGGATCGGGGAGCGCGGCGGCGGCGATGCGCGGCGCCAGCCACGCCTCCCACACGGCATCCAGCTCAGGATCGTTGTCGGCGCGGGCGACGGCACGGGCGAGCGAGAGCGCACCGAACCCGAGCAACTCCGCGGCGGGTCGAGCGAGATCCCGAATGGCGACGGGATCCACCCCCAGCACGCTGGCCGCCGTGTCCGGCCAGAGTCGAAGGCCGCGCACGACGAGACCACTGCGCATCGGGACACGAAGCGCCCGAAGGCGCGGCCCGATGATGCTCGCCGCCGCCGGTACGCCGTGGTTCGCGACGATGGACAGAGACACGCAGCCATCCGGCCAGGTCGTGTGCAGCGCCGTCTCCGCGTCGGGGATGTCGACGTCGAAGGTCCAGAGCGCGAGAACGTGCTCGGCGAACGGCTCGGGCGGTGGACGCTCGCCGTCGAAGTACCGTCGCGGCGCGCCGCCTCCAGTCACGTCAGCTCGTCGGCGGGTTGAATGCGGCGTGCTGCGCGTCGACCCAGCTCCGGTGATACGACGGGTCCTCGATCTCGAGCGCCTGCTTCGCGACCTTGAGCGGGCGGAACGTGTCCATCATCACCGCCAGCTCGTCGGTGGCCTTGGCGCCGATCGACGCCTCGGCACGCCCCGGATGCGGCCCGTGCGGGATGCCATCGGGGTGGTGCGTGATCGAGCCGAACTCGATCCCCTTGCGGCTCATGAACTCGCTCGACGCGTAGTACAGGACCTCGTCGGAGTCGACGTTGCTGTGATTGTAGGGCGCGGGCACCGCCTCGGGATGAAAGTCGTACGGCCGCGGACAGAAGGAGCAGACGACGAAGCCATCGCCCTGAAAGGTCTGATGCACCGGCGGCGGCTGGTGGACGCGTCCGACGATCGGCTCGAAGTCGTTGATGTTGAACGCCCAGGGGTAGAACTGGCCGTCCCAGCCG
>QHVE01000054.1:0-23221 GCA_003223455.1 Gemmatimonadota bacterium
ATTGAATATGTACAGGTATTTGAACTCGGTTCACGGCCCCTGTAGACCGCGAACTACTTCGAGTTCGCCTCGCACATTCTGATTCCACTCTCGATTGTCAAACAGCGAAAAACTTGCTCAGAGTCACGTTTCCGTGACAGCCTTTAATTATACCCGAATCTGAACCATCCGTCAAGGACGACGAGCCACGAATCCACCTGTCGTTCGTCGCGTCCCGCCTTCGACGTGCCCCAGTGATACGCCTCGATTTCCTCGAAGTTCCACTCTGAACACCGGCGTCGAGCAGCCGGCTCAAAGAGTTCACGGGGAGCCGACTAGAATACCGCAAGCGCCGCAGACCCGCAAGGGCCGCCGGATTAGCCTCACCTCGTCCAGCGAACCGCCGACGGGTCCGCCACGCGAACGGGGGACCCGATATCCTGGGTCCCCCGTTCGCCATGCGCCCTCTCGGAATCGAACCGAGAACCTACTGATTAAGAGTCAGTTGCTCTAACCAATTGAGCTAAGGGCGCTCGCTAGTAAATGCAGGATGGCGCGCCAGGAGGGAATCGAACCCCCGACCCACAGCTTAGAAGGCTGTTGCTCTATCCAACTGAGCTACTGGCGCTTCAGTCGCGACAGGCCGGCGTCCGGCAAGCCAGCTCCTGCCAGGTCGGGGCGCCCGGATTTGAACCGGGGACCTCCTGCTCCCAAAGCAGGCGCGATACCAGGCTACGCTACAACTCCGGGAGAGCCCACGAGTTACCGCGCACTTTGCGGACCTCCGAGCCATCCTCGCGACCGAACCGCCTCGACCAATGCGTCGAAGGCCCGGCCGCGATGGCTCACCAGACGCTTCTGCTCGGTTGTGGCCGCCGCAAGTGTCATCCCGAGCTCGTCCGCGAAGAAGTATGCATCGTAGCCGAAGCCATGCGTGCCGATCGGCTGAGCCTGGACTAGCCCGTGGATCTCACCTCGGACCACCAACTCCCCGGGCCTGCCCCGCCAAGCGGCCGCGCAGACGAAGCGGGCACGTCGGTCTGCAACGCCCTGCATGCGTTCCATCAGCAACTCGTTGTTCGCACGGTCGAGCAGGTGACCGGCGAGGTCGGCGCGCCGACTCCAGCGCTTGCTTCGTACGCCGGGCTCCCCACCGAGCGCGTCGACCGCGAGACCGGAGTCGTCGGCGACGACGTCGAGTCCGCCGCAACGCGCGAAGAAGTAGCGCGCCTTCGCGAGCGCGTTCTCCTCGAACGTATCGAACGATTCGATCGTGGCTTCGTCTGGCGACTCAGGGACACCAGCATCCGCGAGATCCAGCACGTGCACGCCCGCCTCGGCGAAGATCGGACGCAGCTCGCGAAGCTTGCCGGCACTCCGAGTCGCCAGCACCACGGTCTGCACGAGGCTCAGCCGCCGAGCGCGCTCCGTTGGCGCGCGTCCAGCGCCGACAGCCCGCTGACCGCCAGATCGAGCAACCGATCGAGTTCGGCGCGATCGAACGTCCCGTGCTCGCCCGTGCCCTGCACCTCGACGAAGCGTCCCTCACTGCTCATGACCACGTTCATGTCGACCTCGGCGACAGAGTCTTCGGAGTACTCGAGATCGAGGCGCGCCTCTCCGGCGATCACTCCGACGCTCACCCCTGCGACGCGACGCCGAACGGGAGATCGCTTGAGCTTGCCCTTCGCCACCATCCATTCGAACGCGTCGACCAGTGCGACGCTTGCGCCCGTGATCGCAGCCGTGCGGGTGCCCCCGTCGGCCTGAAGGACGTCGCAGTCGACCTTGAGCGTATACTCGCCCCAGGCAAAATCGTCGAGCATCGCGCGCAGACTGCGTCCGATCAGACGCTGGATCTCCTGCGTCCGCCCTCCGATCTGCCCGCGCTCCCGCGTCGTGCGCGTGGAGGTGGCACGCGGCAGCATCGCGTACTCCGAGGTCAGCCATCCCTCGCCACGGCCGCGCCGCCAGCTCGGGACACCGTCCTCGACGGTGACGGCGCACAGCACGCGCGTGCTCCCAAACGAGACCAGACACGAGCCCTCCGCGTTCGGCGCGGCGCCGCGTTCCAGAGAAACGTCTCGCAAGGCATCTGCTGCGCGACCGATGCGGCGCGAGCTGTCAGTGATCGCCACGAAGTGTCCGGATGATGTTGGAGGTCGACTGTCCCGGCGTAAGCGGAACGACGATAACGGTACCGCCCCACGCGCGGACCTGCGACGCGCCGACGATCGTTTCCTCGGTGTAGTCCCCGCCCTTCACCAGGACATCGGGTCGCAGCCGCTCGATCAACTCGAGTGGCGTATCCTGATCGAACAGCACGACGCAGTCCACCGTTTCGAACGCCGCCAGGACGTAGGCACGTTCGGCTTCGCTGCGAATGGGCCGAGTGGGACCCTTCAAGCGCCGGACCGAGTCGTCGCCATTGACGGCGACGATGAGGGAGTCGCCCTGACGGCGAGCACCGACGAGCACGTCGACGTGTCCCGGATGCAGAAGGTCGAAGACGCCGTTGGTGAACACCACGCGCCCCTGCTGCGAAGCCCGCCATCGCGCCGCGCCGGACCAGTCGCGAACCTTTCCAGCGGGATCACGCGGCGAGGCCGCACCGCTCAAAAGATGCCTTCAGCGTGCGGGTTGAAGCGCACTTCGCGCACAAGGAGCGGCAACTCGATGTGCTCGTAGTACTCCGACTCGATCTCGATGTGTCGGGCCGAGCGCTGCAAGGTGACCTCGCCCGCCGCCTCGGGGAGTCCCAACGAGTCCGCCTGCGCGCGCAGATGGCGCAGAATCACCTGGTCGGTGTTGTGCGCGGCGAAACGCACCTCCTGCCGCATTGCGTCCTGGAACTGGTAGAAGCGGAAATACACTTCGCCGACGTTCACGGCGAAGTATCCCGCTGCCGACAACAACAGCAGGATGAACAGACATCCGAGCGTCGAGCTCCCCCTGCGGGGTCTCACCATTGAGACTGCGCTCCCTCTACGATGTCGTTGACGATCTTCCTGAGTGCCTCACGCCGTCCGAGTGCCTCATCCCGTTCCGCATACTCCCCTTCCGCGCTGAGGCTCTGCTTCTCCCAGATCGTCTTGTTGGTCGTTAGATCGACGATTTGAACGTCCAAAGTGATACGGAGCCGTCGTCGAGAAGTCAGGGCCTGGTTCGGATCAGAGCTATAGGCTACCGGCACGTCGGCATCGTAGGAGCGGATGACTCCTTTGACGACCGCGTCGGAGCGGGATTCGGGGGCATCCCGAACGCCCAGGCGACTCTGGAGGTCGCGGCGCATGACGTCCAGCAGCTCCCGCTGGAGCTCGGGAGCCGGGGTCTCGTTGTCGAACGGCTGGACGGCCATGGTGCGGACATGGGACGGCAGGCCGCCGCCCGCGAAGCCGTACTTCGTGACGCAGCCGGAAACCACGAGTGCGAGCGCGAGCGCGCTACAGGTGCCAGATCGACGGATCGAACGCAGAGACGGCATCGGACCTCTGAATGACGAGGGACAGCGTACGGCCGGAACTCTCATGACGATACAACACTCGCTGATCCGGGCTGCGATCGACCCATTCGCGGAGCCGGCCACCATCCACGCGCTCGAGGCGCGCCAGAGAGTCACCGCGGAAGCTCACGCGCCAGTGTACCGGAGACCCAATGTCGGCCCGGATGGTCGGACCGTCAACGCGAACGACGGTATCGCGCTCCGCGTGTAGGTCCAGACGCCCCAGCGCCGCCCACAACAGCGCGCGGGGGGGCACGAGGCGACGCGTGACCTCGGGCCCCGGCACGGCGAGCGAGTCCCCGATCAAGATGGCGGCGCCCCCATCGTACGAACCACCGAGGAAGAAATCGAGGCGAACGCTGTCGGGATACGCGATCCTGGCGACGCCATCACCGCGCGCGGTCAGGTCCTGATCCTTCAATTCCCAGTGAAACACGATCTTGCGATGCCCAGTCGGCAGGGCGGGTACCGGCAATGTCCGACTCGGTGCCGAGGTACCGGGCAGCGCTGCGATGCGCGGAGGCGCGCACGCGACCGCGAGCGCGGCGATGGCGAACGCGCCGCTAGTGAATCGTGATACGAACAATGCGATCTCCTTGAACGATGCCGTCGAGCACATCCACTCCCGCACGCAACTCGCCGAAGACGGTGTATCCGCCATCGAGGTGCGGTTGTGGCGCGTGCGTCACGAAGAACTGACTCCCGCCCGTGTTCGGGCCCGAGAGTGCCATCCCCAGCGTTCCTCGCCGGTAGCGGTGCGGATTGAGCTCATCACGAATGGCATACCCCGGTCCGCCGTTTCCGTCACCGCGGGGATCGCCGGCCTGGATCACGAAGTTCGGCACAACGCGATGGAATCGCTGACCGTCGAAGTAGCCGCGACGAGCCAGTGACACGAAGTTGTGCACGGTGACCGGCGCTTCGGCGGGAAAGAGCACCAGCTCGATCGTACCGCGCTCCGTGTCGATTCGTGCGATCGGCACTCGCGGAGCAAGGGCCTCTCGAGCGCGGTCGCGATACCAGGCCTCGTCTCGCGCAGGCGACGTGCTGTCGCGCCACGAGGCAAAGCGCGGTATGCTCGACGCCCGCGCGCGCTCCAGCGGATCTGCCGGTCGCGGAAGTTCGGCAAGCGCACGCACGACGCTCGCGGACGGCGCGACGGCGTTTCGTCGGAGCGCCGAGTCCGCAAGCGTCCAGAACGCGAGGCGAGCTTCGAGGTCGACGTCGTGCCGCGCGATCCCGTAACTCTGCAGCGCGGCCATGAGATCCTCGCTCGAAGCGCCTTTCGCGAGAGCTCCCATCGCCGTCGCGCGCGTCACGAAGTCGGGGTCGGTCAGTGCAGTTCGAAGGAGCCGACGCGCGGATTCCGTCACGCTCGCGCTGTCGGCGATGGTGGTGATCGCCTCGGTTGCGGCGGCGCGAACGCGACCGTCCGGATCCCGGAGCCAGGTCTCGAGGCGATCGAGTGCCGCAGTCGCTGGACCGAGCCCGTCGAGACTCGCCGCGGCGGCACGGCGTTGCCAGGAGCTGTCCGTGCGCCACGCGCGCCAGGCGTCGCGCAGCATGCCCCGCCGCGCTCCCGCCTCCGCCAAAGCGCGACGCAGGGCGAAGCTCGTGTCCGATCGCCAGGCTGCATCCCACGCACTCGTGGTCGAGTCGAGCGCAACCTGCGCCATCGAGGCCGCCGTGACGCGCACTCCGGCGTCGGTATCTCGCAGCGCACCGGCGATCACTGAGGCGGCGGGAGCGCCGTACGCGCCGACCACACGCACCGCCGTGACGCGCACGCGCGGGTCGGAGTCGGCGGCGAGTCGCCGAAGTGCGGCAAGTGCCGGCCCGCCGAGTGAGTCGCCGCTGAGCGAACGAGCCAAACCACGCGCTGCGTGGTCTCGCGCCAGCGCGGACGGCGAGCCGCTCGCGCCGATCAGGGCTCGAACGGCGCCGGGGCTGCGCGCCCGCGCCAGCGTATACGCCGCGCGCCAGACGATGGCGGTGTCCCTCGCGCCGAGGAGCGGAATCAGCGGTGTGACCGGCAGTGGACGCAGTCTCGCCAACGCCAGAAGGGCCGCACCACGACTGCGGACGTCGAGCGTCGAGTCGAGGGCTGCGGCGATCAGAGGAGCGCGCCCTGCTTCGCCGACCTCTCCGAGCATCCATGCGGCCTCCGCTGCAATCTCGCCGGCGCCGCGCAACGCCGTCACTGCGAGTGACACCGCGCTGGTGTCCCTCAGAAGTCCGAGCGAGTAGAACGCCGCGGCGGCCACCCGCGCATTGGTGTCCCTCGTCAGCGTGCGCAGCGTCGGCGCCTGCGCGCGCGCGCCGACGCGGCCGACGGTGAGCGCCGCTGCACGCCGCAGCGCGCTATCGTTCGACTGCAGCGCCGAGTCGAGGAATGCCGAGTCGACGCGCCGAGTGTCGTCGATGCGAATGAGCCGGGCCCGGGAGGCGACGTCTACACTCGTGGTCGCGAGGGATGCGGTCCTGCACCCCACGGTGAGGGCAGTCGTGAGGAACAGTGCGACGCTAGCGTG
Source organism: Gemmatimonadota bacterium (assembly GCA_003223455.1). Taxonomy (GTDB): domain Bacteria; phylum Gemmatimonadota; class Gemmatimonadetes; order Gemmatimonadales; family Gemmatimonadaceae; genus AG11. The sequence continues at coordinate 6,013 of QHVE01000054.1, forward strand.
CCCCATCGAGCAGCGCACGGAACGCCGGCGGCAGCGCGGTGGGTCGACCGCTCGAATCGATGGAGACGAGCGCGGTGTGCGCCGTGGCGAATCGGGTGCCTGTCTCGGCATGCGAGATCACGTAGTCGAAGGTGACGGCACGAGAGCGGACGCCGACGAGAGTGGTCTCGATGCGAACGGGATCGTCGAACCGCGCGGGAGCGAGGTACCGCACCGTCGCTTCGGCGACGGCGAGGCCGTACCCCTGTGCCTCGAGATCGGCATAGCTTCCGCCGAGCGCGCGCATGAACTCGACGCGGCCGACCTCGCACCACACCAGGTAGTTCGCATAGTAGACGATCCCCATGCGGTCGGTCTCGGCATAGCGGACGCGCACCTCGGTGGCGAGCGTCAGCGGCATGTGAGGCCGCCGGTGCGACGAGCCGGCGCGCGACCAGTCTCGCGACGCGGCGACGGTTTGTGCTGGGGATGCATGGGGGATAGACTGACTGCGTGCTCGCCCCGCCCTGCTATGTCATCTCCGACGTACACCTGGGTCACGCGTCCTCGGAGACGGAGCGCCTGCTCCTCTCCTTCCTGCGCGCCCTGCCCGGACGCGCGTCGTCGCTGCTGATCAACGGCGACCTGTTCGAGTTCTGGTTCGAGTGGAAGAGCGTCGTGCATCGCTCGGGCGTCCGGGTGCTCGCGGCGTTGATGGATCTGCGTGACGCCGATGTTCCCGTCACGATGTTGGCCGGCAATCATGACTGTTGGGGGGGCGACGTGCTTCGAGACGCGGGCGTCGATTTCCAGACCGGCCCGTGGACGGGCACGCTCGGAGGTTGGCGCGCGCGCGTGGAGCACGGTGACGGGCTTCGCGCGAAGGAAGACCGGGGCTATCGCGCCTTGCGGCGCGTCCTCCGCAACGGCCTCGCGATCCGCGCCTTCGGCATGCTGCATCCTGACCTCGCGTCGCGGTTGGCGATGGGAAGCTCGCACGCGAGCCGGACGTACCAGCCGAAGGATTTCGGACGAGGGCTGCGCGCCGTGGCAGAGGCGAGCCTGGCCGCCGATCCGACGCTCGAGCTGCTCGTGTATGGTCATTCGCACGTGTCGGCGCTGGAGCGCATGCCGTCGGGGAACGTGTACGCGAACGCGGGAAGTTGGCTCGATGCGCCCACCTTCCTGGCCGTCACGCCGGAGCGGATCGCACTCAGAACGTGGCTCGGCTCAACCGAAGGTCCTGACCTCCACGCGCTCGATCGCCGAGCCGAGGAAGCGACGCCCTAGCGTCAGGAACTGCTGTGGATCGTCGGACGCGATGAACCGATACTCGCCTTCACCATCGGCAGCCGTGAGATCGTTGGCCGCGAGCATCCGCCGCGCATCCGCCGCCGTCTCCTCGGCGCTGTCGATGAGGCGAACCGATCGTCCGACAATCTCACCGATGACCGGCTTGAGCAGCGGATAATGCGTGCAGCCCAGGACGAGCGTGTCGATCGGATCCTGCACGAACGGCGCGAGATACTCTTCCCCCACGAGACGCGTCGCCTCGTGGTTGGTCCAACCCTCTTCGACGAGCGGCACGAACAGCGGGCAGGCGAGCGCCGTCACGCGCACGTCGGGATTCTCGGCGCGGATGGCGCGCACGTACGCCTGTGAACGAATCGTCCCCGCGGTGCCAATGACGCCGATGTGACCCGTGCGGGTCGCACGCACCGCGGCTCGAGCGCCCGGCTCGACGACGCCGATCACGGGGACGTCGAGCTCGTCCTGCAGGTTCGGAAGCGCATGGGCGGTCGCGGTATTGCACGCGACGACGATGGCCTTCACGCCTTGCTCGATGAGGAAGGCGCTGATCTCGCGACTGTAGCGGCGCACCGTGTCCGGCGATTTCGGTCCGTAGGGCACACGTGCCGTGTCGCCGAAGTAAATCAGACTCTCCGCCGGCAACTGGCGCATGATCGCATGCGCGACGGTCAGGCCCCCGAGTCCGGAATCGAACACGCCGATCGGCGCAGCGGATCGTTCGACGGCCGTCCGCGCCTGATTCCCGGGCGCGCTGAGCACCGCGTCGCTCACCGGCTGATCCTCGCGGCGAGCACCGCGCCACCGGGCCGCGACTCGACCGAGATCTGCGTCGGCAGGTCCCAGAGGTGCGCGGCGACGTACGCGTCCGCGGCGGCGAAGAGATGATTCGCGATCAGGAAGGCGATCCAATCCTCCATGTGACCGCGACGAACGTTGATCAGCTTGTCGTTGAAGGCGGACACCTGCGTGATCGGCGTGCCCGCCGGTTCGTACCCGATCACGACGAGCGAGTCGGTGCGGAAGCGGCGCGCCTCGTGCAATTCCGCGGCGGATTCACGCAGCATCACGAGCGCGATCGACTCCGTGAGCACGAAGAGCGCGCCCGCGGTGGGCCGACTGAGCACCGACTGCGAGTAGCCAGGCAGCGCCAGCGAATAGAGGAACGCGCGCCTTGGCGAGAGCGGTGGCTTGACGATCTGCGCGGCGCGAGTCGAGTCGGCGGCGCTGCGACGGACGCCCGCCCGCGCGCTGTCGGCGCGTTGCGCGGCGACGGGAGCCGCCGCCACGAGGACCATCGCAGCAAGACAGGCGAGCGCGACGGCGTGCCGCGAGCGAGGCACGGTGCGTGTGCAGCCGGAAGTCAGGGGTCGTCGCACGCGGTCAGGTCCTTGGTGGCGGGAGTGCATGGGAATCGAACCCACCAGACCCGACGTGGTCAGGTCACAGTCGTTTTGAAGACGACGGAAGCCACCAGGCCCCATCCACTCCCACGATCACCCCAAGATGATTTGCTGGTTCCCGGCGTCCTCGACCACACCGATGTCGACGGCCCCCGGGACGGCGGAAAGATAGTTCGTCAGCACGCCGGGCGGCACGGCCAGGAGGAGCCCGCCAGACGTCTGCGGATCGACCGCGAGCGCCCAATCGGCGGCGTCGGCGCCGGAGACGTCGACGAGCCGCGCGAGATACGCCACGTTGCGCTCTGCGCCGCCGGTGCGCACTCCACTGCGCCACAAATCCCGCGCGCCCATCAGCTCGGGCAGCTTCGCGCCGTCGATCCTGAGCGTCACGCCACTGCCGCGCGCGATGTTGAGCGCGTGGCCGAGGAGCCCGAAGCCGGTGACATCCGTGACGCAGGTGACTCCGAGCGCGAGCGCGGCCCGACTCGCGGGCCCGTTGAGGGCGCTCATCGTGGTGTGCAGCGCGTCCAACGCCTCGCCGGACAACCGTCCCTCTTTCGCGGCCGTCGCCGATAGACCCGTGCCGAGGGGCTTGGTGAGGACGAGGCGGTCGCCGGCGCGTGCGGTGGCGTTCGTCAGCAGGCGCGCAGGATGCGCCTGACCCGTCACACTCAGACCAAACTTGAGCTCTTCATCGATGATGGAGTGACCGCCGATCAACACGGCCCCTGCTTCGCGCACCTTGTCCTGGCCGCCGCGGAGAATCTCGGTGAGCACCGACGGTGGCAACTTGCCGGCGGGAAAGCCGACGATGGCCAGTGCGGTGAGCGGTTCACCGCCCATGGCGAAGACGTCCGACAGCGCATTCGCCGCCGCGATCTGTCCGAAGGTGTACGGGTCGTCGACGATGGGGGCGAAGAAATCGACCGTCTGGACGAGTGCGAGGTCGTCGCGCAGCACGAAGACCCCCGCGTCGTCGAAGGTCTCACGACCCACGAGGACTCGGCGGTCGGCGTACGTGGGTACGCCGCTCAGCGCCTCGGCCAGGTCACCCGGACCCAGCTTGGCGGCTCAACCGGCGCAGCGCGCGAAGCTCGTGAGGCGAAAGAGCTCGGCGCGCGACTTGTTCGTCGACATGTGAGGAGTGAAGGGTGTGGTCTACGACGAGGAGGGGAGCGCCGCGATCAGATCGATCTCGACGAGCACGCCGCGCGGCAGGCCGGAGACCTGCACGGTGGATCGCGCGGGGCGTGCATCTCCCACCGCCCGAGCGTAGACCTCGTTCATGCGCGGGAAGTCGCGCATGTCGGTGAGAAATACGGTGGTCTTCACGACGTCGCTCCAGGACACGCCGGCCGACGCGAGCACGGCGCCCAAATTTCGGAGCACCTGCTCCGTCTGGGCGACGACGTCTCCCTCGACGACCTGCATCGAGGCGGGATCGAGCGCAATCTGGCCTGCGGTGAACAGGAATCCGTTGGCGACGACCGCCTGCGAGTACGGCCCGATGGCCGCGGGCGCCTTGTCCGAATGCGTGGTCCTGATCGGCACGTGACGTCTCCAGTGGAGCGGAGGTGACATCGGCGCACGGCGGCGCCGCGCGGATAGTACCTCCCGGGCGCGGCTACGCCAACCCGAAGAGGCGGCGCGCGTTGCTCGCGGTGCGAACACCGATCGCCGCGGCGTCGACACCGCGTGCTCCGGCAACACGTGCCACCGTCAGCGCGACCCAAGCCGGCTCATTGCGCTTCCCACGGTGCGGAACGGGGGCAAGGTAGGGGGCATCGGACTCGACGAGCAAACGATCGTCGGGGACGGCGCAAACGAGATCATCGGCGTCCCAGCGCTTGAAAGTCACGATGCCACTGAACGAGACGAACCAGCCCACCGAGAGCGCAGCCTCGGCCAGCGCGAGCGACCCCGTATAGCAGTGCAGCACGCCGACGACCCCGCTGCGGCCGGCATCCTCCACCATGGCGCGCGTGTCGTCTTCCGCCTCGCGGGTATGCACGACGACGGGTCGCCGGAGCTCGGCGGCCAACGCGAGCTGGCCGCCGAACGCCGCACGCTGCCGCTCGCGCGGCGAGTGATCGTAGTGATAGTCCAGACCGCACTCTCCGATCGCCACCGCACCCTGCTCCACCTCGGCACGAATCGCTTCGAGGTCCCTGGTCGCGTCGAAGTCCGCTGCGTCGTGCGGATGCACACCAGCCGTGTGATAGCAGACCCCCGGAAACCGCCGAGCGAGTTCGCGACAGCGGCGCGCGGCATCGAGCGATTCACCGATGCAGACGAGCTGCGTGGCACCGGTCTGCCGCGCACGTTCGATCACCGTGTCGCGGTCGTCGTCGAACGCGGGGTCGGCCAAGTGGACGTGACTGTCGACGAACTCCATCACGCATATGCGAACCGCCGCACGAGGCGGCGGTTCGCAACGGTCGCGGCGTCGAGATGCGTGCTAGCGCGCACCGACGGGAGTACGCGGGCTTGAAGGGCGCGGCGGGGGCGCGCTGGCGCTACGCGCGCCCGGCCCTTGCTTGCCGCCGTGCGAGCGCGGCCAGCGCTGCTCCACCCACAGAAGGACCGGCGCGGCGATGTAGATCGAACTGAACGTGCCCGTGACGATACCGAACAGCATGATCCACGAGAACGGCCGAATGACCTCACCGGCGAAGAGCAGCAGCGAGAGCGTCGCCGCTGCCACGGTGACGTGCGTGAGGATCGAGCGTGGCAGCGTCTCGTTGATCGACCTGTTCAGCACGTCGTAGAGCGGCTCCGGACGCGCCTTCTTGAGGTTCTCGCGGACGCGATCGAAGATGATGATCGTGTCGTTCATGGAGTATCCGATCACGGTGAGGAGCGCCGCGACGACGGTGAGCGAGACCTCCAGACGCATGATCGCCAGGAAGGCGAGGGTGCTGAGCAGGTCGTGCGCCGTCGCGATGACGGCGGCGACACCGAACCGCCACTCGAAGCGAAAGGCCAGATAGACCAGCGTGATGCCGAGCGAGATGAGGATCGCGATCATCGCGTTCCGACTGAACTCGTCGCCGACGCGCGAACTGACGATCTCCTGGCGACTGACGCGGACATTGTTCGCGCCGAACTTCCGCTGGAGCGCCGCCTTGATCTCAGTCGCGGCGCTCTGCACCTGGGCGCTCGACGCGGTGGCATGTCCGGCGGCGCGGACGGTGTACTCCCGCGCCGTGCCGAACTGCTGGATCTCCGAATTCGGATAGCCCGCCGCGTCCACGGCGCCCCGGATGTCGGCGACGTTGGGCGGCTGCGTGAACTCGAGCTGCATGAGCGTGCCGCCCGTGAACTCGACGCTCCGGTTGAGGCCCCCGTGCAGGACGAGGGCGATCAGTCCGACGGCGATGAACGCCGCCGTGACGCCCAGCGCGATACGCCAGGACTTGATGAAGTCGATCTTGGTGCCGTGAAGGATGCGCAGCATGGATGGCCTTTAGATGCTCAGCGTCTGGGCGCCGCGCGAGCGGTTCAGCCACAGGAGATAGAACGTCTTCACGACGAAGATCGACGTGAGCATCGACGCGACGATGCCCGCGATGAGCGTAACGGCGAAGCCCTTTACCGGGCCGGAGCCGAACTGATAGAGCACCATGGCGGTGAGAATCGTCGTCACGTTCGAGTCGACGATGGCGCTCATCGCGTGACGGAAGCCCTCATCGATCGAGGTGCGAACGGTCTTGCCGCGGTCGAGCTCCTCGCGGATGCGCTCGAAGATCAGCACGTTCGCGTCCACGGCGATGCCGATGGAGAGGATGAATCCGGCCAGCCCGGGCAGCGTCAGCACCGCATCGAAGCCAGCGAGCGCCGCGAGGGTGTAGAGCACGTAGAGCGCGAGCGCCCCGACGGCGAGCAGGCCCGAGAAGCGATAGTAGACCAGCATGATGCCGACGACGAGGACGATGGCGATCGCTCCCGCGACGAGCGCCTTGCTGATCGAGTCGCGACCGAGGCCGGGGCCGATCGTGCGCATGTCCGCGACACGGAGCGGCACCGGCAGCGCTCCGGCCTTGAGTACGAGCGCGAGATCCTGCGCGGCCTGGAGGTCGCGTCCCTGGCCCATCGCGATCTGTCCGCGAGTGCCGATCGCGCTGTTGATGATCGGCGGCGCGCCCATGACGACCTTGTCGAGGACAATCGCCATGTAGTCGTGGACGTGCTTCGCGGTCTCACGCTGGAAGCGTCGCCCGCCTTCGTTATTCAGCGTGAACTCGACGACGGTGCCCTCGAGCGGGCTCTGATTGGGTTTCGCGTCGGTGATGTACTCGCCCGTGATGATCGGGCGCTCGTCGAGCAAGTAAAGAAAGCGATAGGGCTTGCCCGCGATAACGGTCGAATCGTTGCCGAATCGGACGACCTTGCCCGGTGGCAGCGCCTGCTGCACGTCCGGCGACTCGAAGAAGAGCTTGAGCGCGTCGTACTGCGAGCGTTCGAATGCGAACTGGCCAGGCATCGAGCCGGCCATGATGAGCTTGGAGATGGGACCACCGGTGGTGGCGAGTGCCGCCGTGTCCGACTTCGTGCTGTCGGACTTGGCGCTGTCCGCCTTGGCTCCCGTCGCCTTCTTCGTCGAGTCCTTGCCGGTCGTCAGGAGTCCGTTGAGTCCCGTGCTCGCGCTCGGCGCGCCAGGGGATGCGGACGCGATCGTCGCACCGCCAAATCCCTTCTGCTTCGCCAGCCCATCGAGCCGCGGCAGGGCCTTCTCGAAGCCGTTGGTCTTGTCCGTGATCTGGAATTCCAGGAAGGCCTGATCCTGAACCATGTTCGTGGCACGCTCTCGGTCGTCGATCCCCGGAATCTCGACGATGATGCGGTCGTTCCCGGCCTTCTGAATGACGGTCTCCGACACGCCCATGCCCTCGATGCGCGTGCGCACGACCTTCAGCGCGCGATCGATCGCTTCGCTCTTGTTCGCGACGACCCCCTTGGTATCGTCGACCTCGAGCGCCAGATGCATTCCGCCCGACAGATCCAACCCCTTGCGGAGCGGCACACGATAGTTGGTGGTGTCGAAGAAGGTGCCGTCGGCGCGGCGTTGGCGGACCTTCACGTTGCGCGGGAACAGCGCCCACGCGGAGGCGAGCACGAGGACGCCGATCAACGCCAGGCGCCACTTCAGGTTGGACATGCGACTACGGAGTGGAAGGAGGAACGTGCGTGGAACCTTTAAGGTTATCGGGCTCGACGAGAGCCGTCAACGCGCGGCGTGCCGCCTCGGCGTCCCGATGCAGCTGAGCCACCAGCGCCTCGGGAGTCGGGAAGCGCACCGTGTCGCGAAGCCATGCGACGAATGCGATGTCGACGCGGTCACCGTAGAAGTCACCCTCGGCGTCGAATAGATGCGCCTCGAGCTTTCGACCCTCGTCATCGAAGGTCGGGCGTCCGCCGAGGTTCATCATACCGTCGAAGCGTCCGCGTGATCCAACGACTTGGACGGCGTACACGCCGTCGGGTGGCAGCAGCTTCCGGGGCGAATCGGGTTCGACGTTGAGCGTCGGAAAGCCGAGGAGCCGTCCACGTGCCGCGCCCGCCACCACCTGACCGCCGACGGAGTATGGTCGCCCCAGGAGCATGCGGGCGCGATCGAGGTCGTGGGCGGCGATCGCGCGCCGAACCATCGTGCTGCTGATGGCATCGCCCGTCGCCGTCAGCACCGGCGGCACGGGATCGACGCGAAAGCCGCGACTCTCGCCCAACGAGCGGAGCAGCGCGAGATCGCCTTCTCGCCCTCGGCCGAAGCCGTGATCGTGCCCGACCAGCAGCTCGGCCATGCGGAATTGCTCGATGAGCACGTCGTCGACGAACTCGGTGGCCGAGCGCCGAGCGAGCTCCGCGGTGAATTGCACGATCGCCACGAAGTCGAGACCCGAGGACTCGAGGAGAGCCAGCTTCTCTTCGCGCGTGGTGAGGAGCGCGGGAGCGGACCCGGGATCGAGCACCTCGCGCGGATGCGGATCGAAGGTGACGAGCAGGCTGGCGCGTGACGATTCGGCCGCGCGAGCCGTGAGACGTTCGAGCACGTCCTGGTGGCCGCAGTGCACACCATCGAACGCGCCGACCGTCACGACGGTCGCTTCCACGTCTGCCGGAAGCTCGGAGCTCTCCTCGGCGGCGATGACCTGCATCGTCAGTCGACCTTTCGCATCACGACACGTGGCTGCCAGTGGTCGTCCGCCGCCTCGGCGAGGGCGAGCAGCGTCCCGCTTCGCGCGTCGACGAGCGCGGCATGCGGCGCATCCCCGCTCCGAGGCACGGCGATGCCGCGCAGGACGCGCTCGGCCTCCACCGCTTCCACCGTGACGTGCGGAATGGTGGGTAGCGCATCGAGCGCTGGACGAATCGCGGCGGATCCCGCGCGAATGTCGTCGAGCGTGACCGCGTCGCCGACACGAAAGGGACCGCTGCGCACGCGGCGGAGGGCGCCAAGGTGAGCGGCACTGCCGGTGAGGCGGCCCATGTCGCGAGCCAACGCGCGCACGTAGGTGCCCCCACCGCACTCGATGACGGCGTGGAGCACATCGCCGTCGCGTGACACGTTGCGCCAGGCGAAGACCTCAACGGGCACGGGCGCGAGCTCCAGCGCGACGCCTGCGCGGGCCGCGTCGTACGCGCGCTGTCCGCCGATTCGTTTGGCGGAATAGATCGGCGGCACCTGCTCGAGCGCGCCCGTCAGCGTCGCGATCGCCTCAGCGACAGCGACATCATCAGGAGGGGGCGCGGTTCGCACCACGGTTCCCTCGAGATCGTCCGTGTCCGTCTCACGTCCCAGCACGATCTCGGCTTCGTACTCCTTCGGGACACCGTCGAGATAGGGCAGCAACCGCGTGGCGCGCCCGAGCAGGAGCACGAGCAGTCCGGTGGCGAAGGGATCGAGGGTGCCGGCGTGACCGATGCGGGATTCTCCGAACGCGCGTCGCGCGGCGAGCACGACGTCGTGCGACGTCATTCCAGCCGGCTTGTCGACGAGCAGCAGGCCGTCAGTCGTCGGCTGCCTCATCTTCGGACGAAGGAGGCGGATCGCCGGCATCGGCGGGACGCTCGCGACGCACCTGAGCGAGGAGCTGCTCGATCTTCGCGGCGTGCGCAACGCTGTCGTCGTTGCGGAACTCGATCTCTGGCGCAACGCGGAGCCGAAGCGCGCGGCCGACGCGACCGCGAAGATGCGCGGCCACGCCGGCGAGGCCGTCGAACGTGGCGGCGCGCTGCGATTCGGAGCCCAGCACGCTCACGAACACCTTGGCGTGGCGCAGGTCGCGAGTGACCTCGACCGCGGTCACGGTCACGAGGCCCATGATGCGCGGATCCTTCACGTCGTTGGCGAGGAAGGTCGCGATTTCCTCGCGCATCGCGGCGGCGACGCGGTCGGATCGATGATGTTCAGGAGACACGGGTCACCGGAGCAGAGGTGCGGCGAACCGGGCGCATTCGCGTGCCCGGTCCGCACGGTACCGTGATCAGCCCTGCGGAGCCGATTCGAGCGTCCGCGCCACTTCCTCGGTGCGATAGCACTCGATGCGGTCGCCCACTTTGAGGTCGTTGAAGTTCTCGATGCCGATGCCGCACTCGAAGCCTTCGCGGACTTCCTTCACGTCGTCCTTGAAGCGGCGCAGTGAAGCGATGTTGCCCTCGTACACCTCGATCGCGTCGCGGATGATGCGGACGCGAGCATCGCGCCGGATGAGACCCGTGCGCACGGCACAGCCCGCGATGACGCCGATCTTCGGCACCTTGAACGTCTCCAGCACCTCGGCCTCGCCGAGCACGACCTCGCGCTCCTCGGGGCGCAACATTCCCTCGAGCGCGGCGCGCACATCGGCGACCGCCTCGTAGATGATGCGATAGAGCTTGATGTCGACGTTCTCACGCTCGGCGGCGGCGCGTGCGTTGTTGTCCGGGCGCACGTGGAAGCCGATGATGATCGCTCCCGAGGCGCGCGCGAGCAGGATGTCGCTCTCGGTGATGGCACCGACGCCGCGGTGGACGACCTCGACCTTCACCTCGGTGGTGCCGAGCTGACTGAGCGCGTCGGCCAGCGCCTCGGCCGGTCCCCCCTGGTCCGCCTTGATCAGGATGCGCAGGGCGCGGACGTCGCCCGATGCCGACTGCGCCATGAAATCCTCGAGCGTGACGCCACGCGTCGAGCGACGACTCTTGGCCTCGCGGTCGAGCCGCTCGCGGCGCTGCGCGACCTCGCGTGCCGCCGTCGCGTCCTCGACGACCAGCATCTGATCGCCAGCCATCGGCACGCCCGTCATGCCGAGCACCTGCACCGGGATGGCGGGACCAGCGGCCTTGACCGTCTTGCCACGCTCGTCGAGCATGGCGCGGACGCGGCCTGAATACATGCCGACGATGAAGTCGTCGCCGACGCGGAGCGTGCCGCTCTGTACGAGCACCGTGGCGACCGGTCCCTTCCCCGGGTCGAGCTGGGCCTCGACGACCGTACCGGTCGCGCGCTTGTTCGGGTTGGACTTGAGATCGAGCAGCTCCGCCTGGAGCAGGACCTGCTCGAGCAGCTCGCCGACGTTCGTGCCCTTCTTGGCCGAGATCTCGGTGCTGAGGGTGGTGCCGCCGAACTCCTCGAGCACGACGCCGTGCTGGAGGAGATCCTGCTTCACCTTCATCGGATTCGCCTGCGGCAGGTCGATCTTGTTGATCGCGACGATCATCGGGACGCCGGCGTTCTTGGCGTGCGAGATCGCCTCGATCGTCTGGGGCATGACGGCATCATCGGCCGCCACGACGAGGATCACCTCGTCGGTGACCTGCGCGCCTCGCGCGCGCATCGCGGTGAACGCCTCGTGGCCCGGTGTGTCGAGGAAGGTGATCATCTTGCCGCCGGGCAGCTGGACGTGGTACGCACCGATGTGCTGCGTGATCCCGCCCGCCTCGCCCGCGACGACGTTCGCCTTCCGGATGTAATCCAGCAGCGACGTCTTGCCGTGGTCGACGTGGCCCATGATCGTGACGACGGGCGGACGCGACACGAGGTCCTCTGGCTCGTCCGCGACGGCCGTGCCGACCTCCTCGGCCTGATACTCGTCTTCGCGCACGGCCTGGAAGCCGAACTCGCCGGCGATCAGCTCGATCTGGTCGAAGTCCAAGCGCTGATTGACCGTGATCATCAAACCGAGATTCTTGAATGCGAATCCGACGATCTCGGTCGGAGAGACCTTGAGGATCTGCGCGAGCTCGCTGACGGTGATGAACTCGTTGACGCGGACGAGCTTCTTCTCGCGCTCGACTTCCGCGGCGCGCATCGCTTCCGCTTCCTCACGCATGCCGCGACGATCGATGCGCCCGCCGCGGGCGGGCGCACCGCGCATGGATGCCATCGTCTTCGCGATGTTCGCGTCCACCGCATCCTGATCGACCGCACCACGCTTGCCCTTCTTCCGGGCATTACGATTGGCACCGCCCGCGCCGACGCCAGCGCCAGCTTGCGGTGCGCCGGCGCCCGGGCCGGGACGGCGCTCGGGTGTGCGGGTGGCGCCGCCGAAGCCGCCGGGCGAGGCGGATGCGACGGGGCGAGGCGGGAAGGGCGAACCAGCCGTGACCGGCCGAGGGCGCGGCGCGCCCGGCGTGATCGGGCGTGGTCGCGGACGATCCGCTCCCGCGGCGGGAGGCAAGGGCCCGCCCGCCGGCCGCACCGGTGCGGCCCGCTGCGGTTCGGTACTCGTGCTCTCCGGCGTCGCGTGCTGCTCCTCGGGCGTCTCCTGCTCGCGCGCCTGCGCCTCGGCCTGCGCCGCCGCGGCGGCCGCCGCCTGAGCCGCTGCTCGGGCGCGCTCCATCTCCTGTCGCTCCGCCTCCACGCGCTCTGCCTCGGCGCGCTCGGCAGCAGCCGCCTCGGCGGCCTGCAGCGCGACGGCGTCGGCGGCGGCCTGCTCCGCCGCGACCTCGGCGGCGGCGGCAGCGACGTCGGCAGCCTTACGGCGCCGGCGGAACTGACCCGCGGCATCGGACGCGTCGGCAGCGGTCGGAGCGGGTTCGGCGGTGACGGTCGCCGTGGCAGCACCGCGACGACGACGGGCAGGCGCGGGCGGTGCCGCTTGACGCTCAGCACGGACGCGCTTCTCCCGCTCCCATCGCGCGCGCACGCGCGCAACCTGATCGTCCGTGAGCGGGCTCAAATGGCTGCGCACGGGAACGTCCATCTGACGAAGCAATCCCATCACTTCGTCGGCAGAGATCCCGAACTCCCCAGCCATGTCGTGTACGCGAAGCTTGCTCAAACCACCCTCCTATGGGGCTCTCTCGGAGCCCGACTCCACCAACTCACGAATCCCCTTCGCGAGCTGTCGATCAACGATGCCGACGACGGCGGCGGACTCCCGACCCGCAACTCCGCCAAGCTCGGCGGCGCTCGGTACCTCGATGAATCTAACCCGCCTGGCATTCAGAAGCGGGACGATCTTGTCCAGACTGTTGCGCGATGCGTCGGCCGCGACGATCGCGAATGCCACCTTGTTCTTCTTCACCCCTTCACGAACGCGATCGACGCCGACGACGGCGCCACGGGCGCGCAGCCCCAGCCCCACCAGGCGCAGCAGTCGACTGTGCGCCGCATCGTCCATCGCTACTCCGCGGCTCCACTGTTCGGCGAATGCACCTCGCTTTCGGCAGACGTGTCCTCCGTCGTGAGCTCGTCGAGCAGCGAGATGATGCGATCGGCCTCCTCTGGCGCGATGCCGGCGAGGCGCAGAAAGTCCTCGCGCTCGAGATCGATGATGTCGTTCAGCGTGCGATAGCCCGCCTCGTTCAACACCGCGACGGTCGCGGGGTGCATCCCCGCGAGCTCGGTGAGCGGCACGTCGGCGGCGGCGTCGCTCTCGGCCTCGCCCGGAAGGGGCGCGAAGAGCTGCTCGGCCCCTCCCTTCTCCAGCCATTCGCGGCTCGAGTAGAGATCGATCTTCCAGCCGGTGAGCTCGGACGCGAGGCGCACGTTCTGCCCGTTGCGTCCGATGGCGAGGGAAAGCTGATCCTCGTCCACGACGGCCTGGATCGTCTTGCTGACACCGTCACTGAACACTCTCGCCACCTTGGCCGGTGCGAGCGCGAGCTTGGCGAACCGCTCCGGATCGGACGACCACGGCACGATGTCGATGCGCTCGCCACCGAGCTCGTTGACGACGGTCTGCACGCGGGACCCCTTGAGACCGACGCATGCACCCACTGGATCGATGCTGTCGTCGCGCGAGAAGACGGCGATCTTGGTGCGACTGCCGACTTCGCGCGCCGTCGCCCGAATCTCGACGATGTTCTGCTGGATCTCAGGCACCTCGAGCTTGAACAGCGCCTTGACGAACAGACCATCGGCGCGGCTCAGGATGAGCCGGGGGCCCTTGGGCGTCTCCTCGACCCGCTTCAGCACGGCGCGGATCGGCTCGCCCTGATGGAAATGCTCGCGATGGTTCTGCTCGCGGTAGGGGATGATCGCCTCCGCCTCGCGGAACTTGTTGAGCATCACGACGAGCTTGCCGCGCTCGATCTGCTGGATCTCACCCGAGAGCAGGTCGCCGACGCGGGACGCGAACTCGTCACGGATCTTGGTGCGCTCGCCCTCGCGCACGCGCTGGATGATGCGCTGCTTGGCGGCCTGGATCGCGGCGCGCCCGAAGACGGTGAAGTCGAGCGGCTCCTCCATGACGTCGCCGGGCTCGAACCCCTCGTCGAAGATCTTCGCTTCCTCGAGGGAGATCTCGCGCGCCGAGTCCTCGACCGTCTCGACGACGGTTTTGAGAAGCACGATACGGATCTCACCGCGCGAATCGTCGATGTCGACCTCCGCCTGGACGGTGGGGCCGTACTTCTTCGCCAGCGCGGCCATGAACCCGTCCTGCAGCAGCCCGTAGAGTTCCGTACGATCGAGCTGCTTCGAGTTCGAGAGCTCGCGGAACGCGGCCAACATCTCGGCGGAACTGACCATCCATGACCTCGCGGAAATGGGCTCGTCGGAATCGACAGCCCGTACACCCTTGCCTGTTAGAAGCGAAACGCCAGCCGGGCCTCCTTGACCGCGGCGAGCGGAATCCGCTTCGCCTCACCATGCTCCGGACGAAGCGTGACGACCGTTTCGCCGTCGTGCTCGTCCACCTCACCAATCACCGCCTCGAACCGGCCGCCGAAGTCCGGCGCCAGCACATTGGCCCAACGCCCGACGAAGCGACGCCACTCGGCCGACGTCCGCAGCGGACGCTCGCCCGGTGACGACACCTGCAACACATATCGTTCGGCGACCAGCGAGCCCGAATCGAGCCGCGCTTCCAGCGCACGGGACGCCCGTGCGCAGTCATCGACGGTCACCTTCTCACCGTCGCGACGATCGATGCGCACCTCGAGCACCGGCCGCGACCGCGATCCACCCTTCCGCAGCTCGACGAGATCGTAACCAACCTCGTCAAGCCCTTCGACGACAACATGTTCCAGCTCGTCGTTCACGTTGTCTCTAGGCAACGTCAGAGAATAAAAAAATGTGGGGAGCCTCCCCCACATTTCGCGACCGACCCGAAGTCCGGCCGCAACATTTAAAGTAAGAGCGGCGAAACGCCGGGTCAAGTTGCGACGCCGGCGTCGCGGGGCGTCACACGCGCGCGAGGATGACGCCAAGCTGTCGGCCGAGATCGCCCGCGCGGTGCGAGAAGAACCGGTCGTTGTCGCAGCGAGTGCAGTAGGGGCTCGAGGTGACCGACGTGACGCCGAGCTTTCGCGCGTGACGCGCGATGAGCTCGCGCAGATCGACGGTGACCGCACGTCCTGGATCCCGGCCGGTGAGCTGACGCGCGACATCCGCGCTCACCTCGTAGCAGCGCCCGCAGATGGCCGGACCACAGTGGACACGCAGCTCAGCGGCGGCGAGACCGAGCGCGTGGAATCGTCGAATGGCGCGCTCCGTGATGCGCGCCGCAGTGCCGCGCCATCCGGAGTGAAGGATCGCGGTCGCACCGGATGGATGCGCGATGAACACGGGAACGCAGTCGGCGACGGTGACGGCCATCGCCGTACCGCGCGCCGGGGAGAGGTGGCCGTCCGCGCCCTCACCGCGCAGCCAGCCTTCCCATGCCGCCGCGTGCTCCAGGATCGCATCGCCGTGCACCTGCGCCGCGGTGGCGAGCCGGGCGCAAGCCAGCCGCGTCCGCAGCGCGTTCCAGCGCGCCATCACGTCGCGCACCGGCTCGTCGGTGTGCAGGCCGAAGCTTCCGGTCGCTCGACCGGTCGTGAACGCGATGATGCCCAGCTCTTCGAACGCGTCGACGACTTCGGCCTCCGGAACCATGTCGGCCGGTGCCGGAGCGTGGCTCACTTCAGGCGGCGATCCTCGACGCGCTCCAGCTTGGCCCCGAGCGCTCGCAAGCGCTCGTCGATTCGCTCGTAGCCGCGCTCGATCTGGCCGACGTTGTCGATGATGCTCTCGCCTTTGGCACAGAGTGCCGCGAGGAGCATCGCCATGCCGGCGCGAATGTCGGGGGATTCCACGCGACCGGAGTGGAGCTTCGTCGGACCGACGACGACGGCGCGGTGAGGATCGCACAGCACGATCTTGGCGCCCATCCCGATCAGCTTATCGACGAAGAAGAGTCGAGACTCGAACATCTTCTCGTGAATGACGATGACGCCTTCGCACTGTGTGGCGGTGACGAGCGCGATGGACATCGTATCCGCGGGAAAGGCCGGCCAGGGCTGATCCTCGAGTTTCGGAACCGCGCCTCCCAGGTCGCTGCGGATGACCATCTCCTGCTTGCCGGGGACGACGAGGTCGTCCCCCTCGATCCGGCAGGCTACCCCGAGTCGCTCGAATCCCATCAGCGTGGAGCGGAGATGCTGCACGCCGGCGCGCTCGATCGTGATCTCGGAGCGCGTCACGGCGGCGAGCCCGATGAACGAGCCGACCTCGATGTGATCGGGGCCGATCTCGTAGCGGCAACCGCGGAGCGGACGGCCGCCATGGATCGTCACGGTGTTCGTCCCGATCCCATCGATGCTCGCGCCCATGGCGACGAGGAACCTCGCGAGATCCTGAACGTGGGGCTCGCTGGCGGCGTTGCGAAGGACGGTCGTCCCGTCCGCCGCGACGGCAGCAGCGAGGGCGTTCTCGGTCGCCGTGACACTGGGCTCGTCGAGGAAGACGTCCGCGCCACGGAGTCGCTTGGCGCGCAGGAGGAAGGCGTCGTCGAGGGTGAAGGTCGCCCCGAGCTGCTGGAGGGCGAGGAAGTGCGTGTCGACGCGACGCCGTCCGATGACATCGCCCCCCGGCGGCGGAAGTTCGATCTCGCCGCACCGGGCGAGCAACGGCCCCGCAAGCAGGATGGACGCGCGAATCTTCCGACAGAGCGCCGGGTCGAGCTCGGTGGCACGGAGCTGCTTCGCGTGGATCGTGAGCGCGTTGCGGGCGGTCCACTCGGCCTCGGCGCCGATGGACTTGATGAGATCGACGAGCGTCTCGACGTCGCGGATGCGCGGCACGTTCTCGAGATGCACCGGCTCCTCGCAGA
>QHVE01000054.1:23248-33169 GCA_003223455.1 Gemmatimonadota bacterium
GATGCGGCCGGAGAGCGTGTGACCGCCCTGGACGACGAACTGCTGTGCGCTCATGGAAGTGGTGCGATGGATGGGCGCATGGCGTCGCGCCCGGAATGGAAGGAAGCCGAGAAACATCCCCGGCGTGCGGCGGAGCGTCAAGCCGCGCCGCCTCCGACGACGACGCATGAGCGCGCGAGCACTGCACCCTTCGCGCCGCGACCCGCTCGACCGGCCCATGCGGGCGCGCTTGACACGCGCTCGGAACGCAGGGTACGATGGCCGAGCGCTCTCTTGCGTTGGCCCTGCCCTTGCACACGGCTTTGGCGATCGTGGTCCACGCGGGCGGGGCGGGCAGCCCACTCCTCTAGCCCAGGGTAGCAATGACCGTCTCGTTCGCGCGTGCGGGCGCGTGGCTGTTGGTGCAGGCGGCGCAGTTCCCCGACACCGTCCTGATGCGGCAGGTCGGGCAGGAGCGCGGGTGGTTCGAGAAGACCACGGCGGTGGCGAGCGGCTTGATGACGATCGCCCTGCTCGTGCTGGCGGTCGCCCTGGTGCCAGCTGCATGGAACTTCCGGAAGAGCTATGCGAAGGTCAGCGACCTGCTGGACAAGGTGTACGGCGACATCAATCCCCTGATGCGCCATGCGAGTGCGATCGCCGACAACGTGAACTACATCACGACCTCGGTGCGCACGGACGTGCAGCAGGTGAATGCGACCATCGCGTCGGCGAATCAGCGCCTGCAGCAGGCGATGGCATTGACGGAACAGCGGCTCGCGGAGTTCAACGCGCTGCTCGAGGTGGTGCAGGAGGAGGCGGAGACGATGTTCATCGCGACGGCGTCGACGGTGCGCGGCGTGCGCACGGGAGCCGCCGCGCTTCATACCGAGGACGCGGAGGCCGAGATGCTCGGCGCACCGGGTCCGACGCCGGAGGAGACCGACGATGGGTACAGCGATCCCGACCAGCCCGAAGCGGGAGCCACGCGTCCGCGAGTCCGCCCGCGACGGCGAGATTGGGCGTGATGCTCAGTATGACCTGCTCACCGCAGCGCTCATCGGCGCGGCGATCGGCGCCACCGCCACCCTGCTGCTCCGCCGCGGGCCGTCGGGAAGCCGACCCGTCACGCCGGTGCTTCGCGGCGCCAAGTGGGCCGGACGAGGGGCGATGGCGGCGAGCGCCGCGGGCGCGCGGTGGGCACGCGAGCACGGCGGCGAGCTCATCGATCAGATCCCGACGGACCGCATCGAGCGCGAAGTTCGCGAGACGGTCGGCGAAGCGCGCGATCGGATCAATGGCTTCGTGCAGCACGAGCTTCGCGACCTGCGCAAGGCGATTCGCCGGCAGCGCCGCCGGTTGGGCGTGTAGCCGCGAGCGTCGACGGCTCGTCCAGGCGGCACTCCGCCTGGCGGGCCTCGTCGCGGCGGCGCTGCTGCTCGTCGTCCTGCTGCCGCACGTCGCGTACGCCTGGACGCCGGGCACGCACGTGTATCTCGGTGAGGCGGTGCTTCGCTCGCTGCCGCAGCTGCCAGCACTCGTAGCAGAGCTGTTGCGTGCATACCCGTACGATTTTCTGTACGGCTCGATCGCGGCCGACACGAGCATGGCGAAGAAGTACGTGCCGACCGGCCGCCACTGTCACTCGTGGACGGTCGGGCTCGAGATTCACTCCGAAGCGCCCGAGGGGCCGCTCCGCGCGTTCGCGCTGGGGTATCTGGCGCATCTCGCCGCAGACGCGATCGCACACAACCACTTCGTGCCGAAGCAGCTCGCCATCACTGCGAGCACCTCGTCGCTCGGCCACAGCTACTGGGAGAGCCGGTTCGAGACCCACCTCGGACCGGCGTGCGCGCGACAGGCGCGCGATCTCATTCTGCTCGACCACTCCCGCGCCGACGCGCTGCTGGACCGGATCCTGAGTCCGACGATCTTCAGCACGCAGACCAACCGACGCATCTTCCGCGGCATGGTGCACGTCGCGGACAACGAGGGGTGGCAGCGGATCTTCGGCTTGATGAAGGAGAACAGTCGCTGGGACCTTACCGACGCCGAGGTGAGCCGATACCTCGACCACGCCTACGACGCGATCATCGACTTCCTGATCAAATTCGACCGGTCCCGGCCGTTCGAGCAGGACCCATCGGGGGACGAAGCGCTGCGGCGCGCAAAGCGGGTGCGGCGCGAAGCACTCCGCGTCGGCGGCGCGGAGCTGGCTCGCGCCGAGGCCGAGCGCCACTTCGGGCTTCCGACCTCCACGCTGGGCTACACGCGGTCGCTCGCGGTGCCGCTCTACGACGCGAAGCGCGCGATGAGCAGCTGATTCAGCTTGCGGGGGTCGGCGCGACCCTTCGACTTCTTCATGACCGCGCCGATGAGCACTCCCTGCAGCTTCTTCTCACCATTGCGATAGCGTTCGGCCTCGGCGGGATTCTCGGCGATCACTTCGTCGAGCCACGCCGCGAGCTGAGCGTCGTCGTCCACCTTGACGAGCCCCTCACGCTCGGCGATCTGCGCCGGCGGATCGCCCGTGGCGACCATGTGCCCGAAGATCTGCTTGGCGGCCGTGTGGCTCACCACGCCGTCGCGCACGAGGTTCAGCAACGCCGCAAGATCGGCGGGACGCACCCGGAAACGTGAGACGTCCTCGCCCGAGGTCTTGAGGGTGGCCATCACCTCGCCCATCACCCAGTTCGCCGCCGCCTTCGGCTCGCCGTGTGCTCGCGCGACCGATTCGTAGTAGTCCGCGAGACGCGGGTTGGCGGTGAGCACGTCGACGTCGTACTCGCCGAGCTTGTAGTCCTCGAGGAATCGGGAGCGGCGCGCCGCGGGCAGCTCGGGCAGGTCCTTCCGTACCTGTTCGATCCACTCGGGCGCGAGGATGAGGGGGGGCAGATCGGGCTCGGGGAAGTACCGATAGTCGTGACTTCCCTCCTTGGAGCGCGCGGGGCGAACCGACGTGCCGTCCCAGAGCATCGTCTGCTGCTCGATCGAGCCACCCGCATCGAGCACGCCGACGTGGCGGGCGAACTCCACCTCGAGCGCGCGCTCGACGCCGGAGAAGGAGTTCATGTTCTTGACCTCGGTCTTGGTGCCGAGCTTCGTCTCGCCGCGGCGACGCGCGCTGACGTTGGCGTCGACGCGCAGACTGCCCTCTTCCATGTTCACGTCGCTGACGTCGATGTACTCGAGGATCTGCTTGAGGACCCGCAGATACGCGCCCGCCTGTTCGGCGGAGCGGATGTCGGGCTCGCTCACGATCTCGATGAGCGGAACGCCGGAGCGGTTGAGATCAATCGCGGTGACGCCGGCGAAGCGATCGTGAATCGACTTGCCGGCGTCCTCCTCCATGTGCACGCGCGTGATGCCGATGCGGATCGGAGTCCCTCCGGCACGCGTGCCGATCTCGATATGGCCGTCGAGCGCCAGCGGCTTGTCGAACTGCGAGATCTGGTAGCCCTTGGGCAGGTCGGGATAGAAATAGTTCTTGCGCGCGAAGATCGAGACGGGCTGCACGGCGCAGTTCAGGGCGAGCGCGGCACGCGTCGCGAGGCCCACCGCGCGCTCATTGAGCACGGGCAGCGCTCCCGGCAGCGCGAGACACACCGGGCAGGTGTTCGCGTTGGGCGCGGCACCGAAGTCGGCCGAGCAGCTACAGAACGCCTTGGTGCGCGTCTTCAACTGCACGTGCACCTCGAGGCCGACGACCATCTCCCAGCGATCCAGCGTCGTGGCGGCTGCCGTCGCGGTCGCGGTCATGCGTGTGCCTCCGCCCCGAGCGCGCGCTCGAGCGCATACGCAGCGGTGAACATGCGTGCTTCGTCGAAGTGCGAGGCGAGAAACTGCCCCCCGACGGGCAGTCCGCCGACGCGTCCGATCGGTAGCGACATGGCGGGCACGCCAGCGAGGTTTGCCGTCGCGGTGAAGATGTCGCTCAGGTACATCTCGTACGGATCGGAGATCGCGCCGATGGGAAAGGCAGTCGAGGGCGCCGTGGGCGTGAACAGCACGTGCACCCCTGAGTCGAACACGCGGCGGAAGTCGTCGGCGATGAGGGTGCGCACCTGCTGCGCCTTGCGATAGTAGGCGTCGTAGTAGCCGGCGCTGAGCACGTACGTGCCGAGGAGGATGCGTCGCGTCACCTCCGGTCCGAACCCGGTGGATCGCGTCGCCTCGTACATGCCGCGCAATCCGTCGCCCTCGAGGCGGAAGCCGTACCGCACGCCGTCGAATCGGGCGAGGTTCGACGACGCCTCGGCGGGAGCGACGATGTAGTAGACGGGAATGGCGAGGTCGGTGTGGGGCAGTGAGACCTCCTTCACCGTTGCGCCGAGTCCGCGCAGCCGATCGACCGCTGCATCGCAGAGGCGTCGAATCTCGGGATCGAGGCTCGCGGGGAAGTACTCCTTCGGCAGTCCGACGACGAGGTCTTTCACATCAGCGTTCGAGCTGGCGTGGTATTGGGGAACCTTGATGTCCGCCGATGTCGAATCCATCGGATCGTGGCCGGCGATGGCGCCGAGCCCGCGCGCGGCGTCATCGACGGTCGCGCCGAAGACGCCGACCTGGTCGAGCGACGACGCGAAGGCGACGAGACCGAAGCGACTCACGCGCCCATACGTCGGCTTCACGCCGACGATGCCGCAGAACGCGGCGGGCTGACGCACCGAGCCACCCGTCTCGGAGCCGAGCGCGATCGGCACGATGCCCGACGCGACGGCGACGGCGGACCCTCCCGACGAACCGCCCGGTACGCGGTCGGGGCTGATCGGGTTCTTCGTCGGCCCGTATGCGCTGTGCTCCGTCGACGAGCCCATCGCGAACTCGTCCATGTTCGTCTTGCCGAACGGGATGGCGCCCGCCGCGCGGAGGCGCTTGACGACCGTGGCCTCGTACGGGCTCACGTAGCCCTCGAGGATCCTCGACCCGCAGGTCGTGGGCATCGTGAGCGTGGCGATGTTGTCCTTGATCGCCACCGGAACGCCGAGCAGTGCGCCAGGCTGCGTGTCGGCGAGACGATCCTCGATCGTCGACGCCTGCGCCCTGGCGTCCTCGTCGTCGCGCCAGACGAAGACGTTGAGGCCATCGCGATCGGCGCCCACCTCCTGCGCTCGCGCGATGGCGGTCTTCACGGTCTCCTTCGCGGTGACGCGGCCAGCGGCGGTTTCCGCGCGAAGGAACGCGGCGGAGCGTGAAGTCACGCCTCCTCCGTCGATTCGTGCGTGGAGAGACGGGGAACGAGGAGGAAGCCGTCGCGCAGGCTCGGCGCGAAGGCGTCCAACGACCGCGCGAGCGGGAACGCCGGGCCGAGATCCTTGCGCACGGGCAGTCCTTCCGCGCCGACGCCGATCGCCTCCTGCAAGCCCGCGGTGTCCACCTTCGCCAGCTCGTCCATGTGCGCGAGAATCGTGTTCAGCTCGTTCACGATCGCGACCGTCCGCGTCTCGGTGAGGCCGAGCCGCGCGAGCGAGGCGATGTGCCGCACGTCGTCGATGGTGACCGCCACTAGTCGATGTCCCGTTCGAGGTTGGCCTGCGCGATGACGAGGGTCTTGCGCCCGATCGTCTCGTCGTCGAAGTCGATCTTCGCCTTGAGATCGCGGCCCGCGCCCGCGAGCTCGGCGATGACGCCGGAGCCGAACTTCCGATGCCGGACGCGCGCGCCGACGGCGATGGTGGCAGCATCCTGCGACGCCTCCGCATCGTCGAAGCCGGTCGGACGCGACACCGGCGTACCGGGTCGCCGCGCGGCGGCGCTGGGTGGAAATGCGTCGTCGTCGAGGTATGCCGCCCGGAGCGCGGTCGCGCCATCACGCCGACGGGAGTTGCCCCACTGGCTGCCGCCGCCGAGCGAGTGCATGAACGAACGACCCGAGCTGCGGACCTTGATCGTCATGCGTCGGGGATGGCGACGAGAAAGCTCGACGCCTTCGAGGGCATGAACTCTCCATTGCGGCGCCGCTCCTCGGCGTGCGTCAGGTACAGCTTTCGCTCGGCGCGCGTGATGCCCACGTAGAACAGGCGGCGCTCCTCCTCAAGGAGCGCCGGATCGTCATAGGCCTTGGCGAGCGGAAAGAGTCCGTCTTCGAGCCCGCTGATGAACACGATCGGGAACTCGAGCCCTTTCGCGTTGTGCAGCGTCATGAGCGTCACCGCGTCGGCGTCGGGACCGAGCTTGTCCAGCTCGGACACGAGCATGGCGCGCTGGAGGAAGTGGTCGAGCGGCGTGAGCCCCACCTCCCCTTCCTCGTCGGCGACGGTTTCCGCGGCGCCCGTAATGAGCTCACGGACGTTGTCCAGTCGATCGGCCGACTCGGGCCCTTCGGCTCGGAGATACTCGGCGTATCGAATCGCGTCGACGATCTCGCGCAGCAGCTCGTCGACCGCGTCCTCACGCGCCGAGTCGCGGAACCGTTCGATGAGTGCGGCGAACTCGAGGAGCGCGGCACGCGCCGCCGGCCGCAGTCCGGCGACGAGATCGGGACGCACGGCCGCGGCGAGCATCGGCACGCCGGCCGCGCGCGCCGCGGCCGAGAGTTGCTCGATCGTCGCCTCCCCCAAGCCCCGCTTCGGGACGGCGATGGCACGGCGAAAGGCTTCGTCGTCCGCCGGATTGGCGACGAGCTTGAGATAGCTCATCAGGTCGCGGATCTCGCGCCGGTCATAGAAGCGTACCGCCCCCACGATGCGGTACGGGACCGCGCGCTTCCGCAGCGCCTCCTCGAGCGCGCGGCTCTGCGCGTTGGTGCGATAGAGGATCGCGACGTCGCGCAGCGTGAGCGACGACGACTGCGCCCGCCGCGCCACGAGCTCCTCGACGATGAAGTCGGCTTCGTCGCGCTCGTCGAGGCAGCGTGTGGCGGTGACCCGCTCACCGCTCCGGTGCGTCGGGCGCAGCGTCTTCCCCATGCGACCCTTGTTCGCGCTGATCACGACGTTGGCGAGATCGAGCACCTCGGGCGTGCTGCGATAGTTCTCCTCGAGGCGCACGACGTGCGCGTCGGGGAAGTCCTTGTTGAAGTCGAGAATGTTGCGAATGTCGGCACCACGCCACCCGTAGATCGACTGATCGTCGTCGCCAACGACACAGAGATTGCCGTGGCCGCCCGCGAGCAGCTTCACGAACTGGTACTGCGCGCGGTTCGTGTCCTGGTACTCGTCGACGAGCAGGTACCGGAACTTCCGACGATACTTCTCCAGCTCGCCCGCATTCTCGGCAAGCATGCGGACCGGCAGGACGAGCAGATCATCGAAATCGACGGCGTTGGCGACTCGAAGCGCCTCGCCGAGATCGCGATACACCACGGCGGCGGCGCGCGAGAACGGATCCATCGCAAGATTCGCGTACTCGTCGGGGGTGACGAGCGCGTTCTTCGCGTCGGAGATCGCCGCGTGTACGCCGCGCGGCGTGAACTGCTTCACGTTCAGCTTATGTCGCTCCATCACACGCTTCACGATCGACTGCGTGTCGTCCTGATCGTAGATCGTGAACGTCGCCGTCCGGCCGACGAGGTGCGGTGCCGTGCGGAGCACGCGCGCACCGATCGCGTGGAAGGTGCCAACCCACATGCCGGCCGGTGCACGGCCGAGGAGCCTGGCGATGCGCTCCTTCATCTCGCCGGCGGCCTTGTTCGTGAACGTGACGGCGAGAATGCGGCTCGGGTCGACGCCGTGCTGGTCGATGAGGCGCGCGATGCGCGTCGTGAGCACGCGCGTCTTGCCGGATCCCGCGCCGGCAAGGACGAGCAGCGGCCCATCGACGTGCAGCACGGCTTCGCGCTGCGCCGGGTTGAGCCCTTCGAGCAGCGGATCGTCGGTCGCGATATCCATCAGGGTAAGATAATCTCGAACGTCGCGCCGCGATCCGCCGCGGCGAGCTGCAACGTGCCGCCGTGATTCTCCTCGACGATGCGTCGCGCGAGCGAGAGGCCGATCCCCCATCCGCTCGACTTGGTGGAGAAGCCTGGCTCGAAGATGCGGCCACGCAGCTCGCGCGCGATGCCGGGGCCGTCGTCGGCGACGCGGAGGCAGGCGCCGCCCTCCGGGCGCGGCGTGGCAGCGAGGCGAATCGTGCCGCCGCGTCCGGCGAGCGCGTCGATGGAATTCTTCACCAGCACTTCCAGCGCCCACTCGAGCAGCACCGCGTCGCCATGCACGTCCACCGATCCCGCGCGCGGGTCGACGTCGATCCGTACGGCGTGCGCGAGCTTCGGCACCCGTGGTCGGAAGTAGGCCGCGATCCGGTCGACGAGCTCGCCCGCGTCGACGGAGTCGCGTCTCGGCTCCCGACCCATGCGCTCGAAGCGATGTGCGACGCGGTCGAGCCGCTCCAGATCGGCCCGCATGTGGCCGACGGCTTTCCGCGTTCCTTCGTCCGGCGCGCGGTCCTCGAGCAGCTCGATCCAGCCGGCAAGACTCGACAGCGGCGTGCCCAGCTGATGGGCCGACTCGCGCGCCATCCCCGCCCACACGCGCTCGCGCTCGGCGTTGCTTCGGGTGCGAACGATGAAGATGCCGGCGATGAGCAGGATGAACGCACTGAGCGCCTGCAGCGCCGGGATGATGCGGAGCCACTTCATGAGCGGCGTATTCCCGAAATGGATCTTGCCGACGAGCGAGTCCGCAACAGGCGTGTTCTGCGCATCGAGCTCGCGCACGAACCGGCGGAGCTGCGCCTGTTCGTCCTGCGTGCTGTCGAGCGGCAGGTTCGCGTGATACGTCGGCCGCCCGGTCACGTCGGTGACGACGATGGGCACACCCTGCGCGGTGATGCTCTGCGTGAGGTCGAAGAGGGCCTCCGTCCCCGCATCGGCGCTGGTATCCGTCTGCGCGCGCAGTACGCGCGCGTAGGTGCGGCTCGACCGCTGCGCCTCGACGCGCAGGTCACGGACGACTCGCCGAGTGTACACGACGTACGAGGCGAGCAGCACAACGAGCAGGATGCCGACGATCACCTCGGGAGCGCCGCGGCGCATCGGCTACCCGATCCGGTCGGATCCCAGATATGGCCGCAGCACGTCGGGGACGGCCACCGTGCCATCGGACTGCTGGTAGTGCTCGAGGATGCAGGCGATGGTGCGCGGGAAGGCGAGCCCGGAACCATTCAGCGTGTGCACGAACCGCGGCTTCTCTCCCTTCGCCGGCCGGAAGCGGATGTTGGCACGTCGCGCCTGAAAGTCCGTGAAGGTGCTGCACGAGCTGACCTCGAGCCACGCGCCTACTCCGGGAGCCCACGCCTCGAGGTCGTAGGTCTTCGCGCTGGAAAATCCGGTGTCACCCGCTGCGAGCAGCTTGACGCGATACGGGATACCCAGGCGCTGAAGCATCGACTCGGCGTGACCGAGGAGCGTGGTGAGCTCGGCCTCCGACTGCTCGGGCGCGCAGTAGCGCACCAGCTCGACCTTGTCGAACTGGTGCATGCGCAGAACGCCGCGCGTGTCCTTCCCCGCCGAACCGGCCTCGCGACGAAAGCAGGGCGTGTACGCACAGAAGCGCTTCGGAAGCTCGGCGCCGTCGACGATCTCGTCGCGGTAGAGATTCGTGACGGGCACTTCGGCGGTCGGAATGAGGAACAGCTCGTCCCCGGCGATCTTGTACGCGTCGTCCTCGAACTTCGGGAGCTGGCCGGTACCGGTCATGCTCGCGCGATTCACGAGCACCGGCGACCAGATCTCCTCGTACCCATGCTCGCGCGTGTGGACGTCGAGGAAGAAGTTCATCAGCGCGCGAACGAGCCGGGCACCGTGGCCGCGGAACACCGCGAACCCCGAGCCGCTGATCTTCGCGGCGCGCTCGAGATCGAACAGCCCGAGCTCGGCGGCGATCTCCCAGTGCGGCCGCACGCCGTCCGAAGGACGCGGCTCGCCCCACGTGCGCACGATGACGTTTTGCGATTCGTCGCCGGCCGGCACGTCCGGTGCGGTCACGTTCGGCACTTCGAGCA
>QHVE01000054.1:33220-40207 GCA_003223455.1 Gemmatimonadota bacterium
CGCGATCAGCTCGTCGGCGGCTTCTCCCGCACGCTTGCGCCGTGCGACCTCCTGTGAGCTCGCGTTGCGCGCCGCTTTCCGCTCCTCGACTGCCTGGATCAGCAGGCGCCGTTCGCGCTCGAGTCCCTCGCAGCGGTCGAGCTGCGGGCCGAGCGCCTCGAGCGCCTCGCGGCGCCGCATCGCCTCACGCAGATCACCCAGCCGCTCGCGGACCAGCCGCACGTCGTGCATTCAGAACGTCGGGATCGAGTCGGGTACGAGCGAGCGATATCCGCAGTTGGCGTTGCCGACCGAGCGGATGTAGTAGCGCCCCGTGGAAGCGGCCACGCTATCGACGACGAACTTCGCGTACGTCGAGAGGCCGTTCAGCGAGAACGTGCAACGTCCGGAGACGAGATCGAGGAGCTCCGCGACGACGACGGTCCCGGGTGTGATCGTCTTCACGCCGATCGTGTCGTAGCCGGTCTGAGGGGCTTCCCGGACCGACTCGAAGCTTCCGCTCACCGTCTGGAGTCCGACACGGGTCGCGACGACCCCGCTGAGCGGCCCCGCGACGGCGCGCACGGGATAGACGAGGATCTTGCCGGTCGCGTCCCTGTCGAGGGCGACATCGAAGGCAAACGACGCGTCGGCGTGCGTCGGACCGATGTACAGGTCGATGGCATTGGAGGTCGCCGGCGGCGCAGTGGTCAGCCCGTAGACTGAATAACTGAGCGCCAGATTGGCGATCGTGGCTTTCGGACGCGTCGGGTCCCCGCAAGCGACCGCGGCGGTCGCGAGGGCCAGGGCGACGACGCGGAACAGGCGGGTCGGCAGCATGACGATGATGGAGCGAGATACCATGAAGTGCGCCCAGTAGGATAGACCCCCACGCGACCAAACTCAACCCGATGTCCTCGCTTGACTTCGACCTCCTCGCCCGTAAGCTTCCGCACCACTTTTCGAGGAGTGGGCATGCCGAGCATCAGAGACCTCGTCGCGGCGATACGACAGCGCGAGGGGGTCGAGGCAGCGGTCGTCCTGGGACGGGACGGCCTTCTGATCGACAGCCAGAGCATACCCGGAGTCGACGCCGAAGATCTCGCGGCTCGAATTCCGGCCATCATCGGCGCCGCCGATGAGCTTGGTGCTGCCGCGGTCCGGGGATCTCTGATGACGGCCGTCCTCGAACATCACTCCGGACTCGCCGTGATCTCCGTGCTCAGTGCCGACGCCGTGCTGTTCGTGCTCGTCCGGCCACAGGCCAACATCGGGCAGCTCCTGTTCGAACTTCGTCGCAATCGCGAGCACATCGCGGCCCTCGTCTGACCGTGAACGAAATCACACTGACCCACGCGCTCGTCGCTGATGACGAGCCGCACATCGGACGCATCATCAAGATGAAGCTCGAGCAGGGCCCGTTTCGGGTCACGCTCGTGTACGACGGCCGCGAGGCGCTCGAGGTGCTTCGGCGCGAGGACGACGTGCGACTCGTGCTGCTCGATCTGATGATGCCCTACCTGAGCGGCCTCGACGTGCTGGCCGAGATGAAACGCGACGAGCGGCTGAAGCATCTCCCGACGATCGTGCTCACCGCCGCCGGCCAGGAGCAGCAGCACCACCTCGCGCTCGATCTCGGCGCGAGCGAGTTCATGACGAAGCCGTTCAGCCCGAAGCGGTTGTATGCGCGCGCCGCCGAGCTGGCCGGGATCGCGCCGGACGAGCCAGCGGCCGAGAGCGCATGACGCGTTGGGCAGTGGTTCTTGCCGGAGGCGTGGGCTCGCGCTTCTGGCCGATCAGCACTCCCGAGCGTCCCAAGCAGCTGCTCCCGCTGGCGACCACGAAACCGATGCTGGCCGACACGCTGGCACGGCTCGCGCCGATCGTCCCACCCGAGCGAACGCTCGTGCTGACGAATGCCGGTCTGGTCGACGCGATCGCCGAGCTCGCCCCCGCCCTGCCGAGGGAGAACCTGATCGCCGAGCCCAAGCCCGCCGGAACGGCCGCGGCGTTGGCGTGGGGAGCGCAGCTCGTCGCGCAGCGCGGCGCGCGGGAGGACGTGATGATCAGCGTACACGCCGACTGGGCGATCGGAGACGCCGACGCCTTCCGCAACGCGCTGCTCATGGCGGCGGCGACGGCGGAAACGCAGCATGCGCTGGTCACCGTCGGCGTCGTGCCCGTGCGTCCGGACCCCGGGTTCGGCTACATCCAGCCCGGTGAGCCTGCGGGCTCACACGTGCGCCGTGTCGCGCGCTTCGTGGAGAAGCCGGATCGGGCACGCGCCGAGGCGATGATGCGCGAGGGCTACCTGTGGAACTCGGGCATCTTCGTGTGGCGCGCGGGGGACTTCCTCGACGAGATCGCCGCGCTGACGCCGGAGATCGCGCCGCACCTCGTCGCGCACCCGAACGATCTCGCGCGGTTCTTCGGCGCGATCGAGAAACCGATCGCCGTCGATGTCGGGGTCATGGAGCGAAGTGCGCGCGTGCTCGTGCTGTCGGGCGATTTCGGATGGGACGACGTCGGCACATGGGCCGCGCTCAGACGCGTGCGTTCGTGCGACGAGCACGGGAACGCGCTGAGCGGGACCGTGCATGCACTCGACTCGTCGAACAACGTTGTGCATGCGGATGGCAACGCGGTCGTGTTGTACGGCGTGCACGATCTCGTCGTGGTGTCCCGCGAAGGTCTCACCCTGGTCACCACCACGGAGCGCGCGCTCGACCTTAAGAAGCTGATCGACACGCTGCCTCCCCGCCTGCGGGGATCGACGTGAGCGCCATGTATCTGTACGACGATGCGCGGGCGCGCATCTTCGAGCCGTTCGCCCTGACGCGTCCCACCGGCGAGCTGCGCGCCGGCGCGCTGCTCGTGCGCGAACGGTGGGCACGCGCGCTCGCGAACGCGGTGACGGGGTACATCACCTCGCCGAGGCTGGCGGGATTCGAGGAGGCGGGGTCGGCGCCGGTCATCGAAGGACATTCCCTGGCTGCGGGGAGCTGGGTGGTGAACGCGCGCTTCGCCCCCAAACTCGATCGCGCTCCGACGGCGGACATCCTTCTCGCCGACGGTCGGGTAGCGGCCGTTCGACTCGCCGAGGACACGCCGGGCGATGCGCTCGGAGACGGCTCGGTCTCGCTCGAGACGATCACCACGCCGAACCGCACGTCGGTCGAGATCGACGGCTGGTGGATGGACGAGGTGTGGGACTACGTCCGTCATCTCGTGCCGATGCTCGAGGCCGATCTCCCGGTGCTCGGAGCGTCGATGTCCAGCGGCGTGCCTCGAGGGACCGTCGGCGTGGGCACGCATCCGGTGTTCGTCGCCGAGGGTGCCGTCGTGGAGCCGAGCGTCTGCTTCGACACGACGGCGGGCCCGATCCTGATCTGCGCCGGCGCGAGCGTGCAGGCGTTCACGCGGCTCGTGGGCCCGCTGTTCGTGGGAGAGCACAGCATCCTCACCACCGACCGGATCGCCGCGTCGTCGATCGGCGACACGTGCAAGGTGCATGGTGAGCTGAACAACGCGATCTTCATCGGCCACGCCAACAAGGGACACGACGGCTTCGTCGGTCATTCCATGATCGGGCGGTGGGTGAACCTCGGCGCCGGAACGATCACGAGCAATCTGAAGAACACGTACGGGAGCGTGCAGCTCTGGACGCCGTCGGGCGTACGCGAGACAGGTATGCAGTTCCTCGGCACGCTGTTCGGCGACCACGCGAAGACCGGAATCGGGACGCGGCTCACGACGGGCTGCGTGCTCGGTGCGGGCGCCAACGTGTTCGGCAGCGCGCTGCCACCGAAGGTGGTCGCCCCGTTCTCGTGGGGTGAGGCGGGGGCGTTCCAGCCGTTCCGCGTCGACAAATTTCTCGAGGTGGCCGAGCGAATGATGGCGCGCCGCAACGTCGCGATGGGTGACGGGATGCGGACACAGCTCGAACGCGCGCACTCCGAGCGCTGGAGCGTCGAGTCATGAAGCTCTGGGTGCTGGGCAGCGGCAGCAGCGGCAACGCGGTGCTCATCGAGTCCGGGGAGAGCCGTGTGCTCGTGGATGCGGGCTTCGGCACGCGCACGCTCTCGACACGGCTGCGCGCGATCGGCGTGGAGCCCGGGTCGATCGAGGCGTGCATCGTGACCCACGAGCACACGGATCACGTGAAGGGCGCGGCGGCGGGTGCGCTGCGGTGGGGGTGGACGCTGCTGGCGAGCGAGGGGACGGTCGACGCCTGCCCCGAGCTGCAGACCGCGAACTGCATTCGCGTGGCGAGCGGCGCGAGCATCGACCTGTCGCGGGTGCGAGTGACGACCTATGCGACCCCGCACGACGCGGCGAGCCCGATCGGTGTACGAGTGACGTCGCTGCGAAACGGCGCCAGCGCCGTCGTGTGCACCGACGTCGGGCACGTGAACGAGGGCGTCCGCGCGCTGTGCGACGATGCGGATCTCCTCGTGCTGGAGTCGAACCACGACGAGGGAATGCTGCGAGCCGGCCCGTACCCGCCGAGCGTGCGCGCGCGCATCGCGTCGCGCACGGGGCACCTGTCGAACCGCGCGTGCGCGGGGCTCGCTCGCGACGTGGTGCACGCCAATCTGGCGCATGTCGTGCTCGCCCACCTGAGCGAGAACTGCAACGACCACGGCGTCGCGCATGCGACGACCGCCGACGCGCTCCGGCGGACGCGCTTCCGCGGGCGGCTCAGCGTCGCGATGCAGCACGACGTCGTCGGTCCGTTCCTTCCGCGCGCGTCACGCGCCGAGGCCGAGGCGCAGTACACGCTCGGCCTCTGAGAAACGCGAACGGGGGCCGCGAGGCCCCCGTCCGTACTTCCGTTCACCGCCCGAGCGTTTAGTACATCCCGCCCATGCCGCCGCCACCGCCCGGCGCCGGGTGGCTCGATTCCTTCTCCTTCTTCTCGACGATGATCGCTTCCGTCGTGAGGAGGAGCGAGGCGATCGACGCGGCGTTCTGGAGCGCCGTGCGCGTCACCTTCGTGGGGTCGATGACACCCGCCTGGACCAGATCCTCGTACGTGTCCGTGAGGGCGTTGTAGCCGAACTTGTCGTCCTTGCTCGAGCGCACCTTCTCGAGGACGATGGAGCCTTCGCCGCCCGCGTTCTGCACGATCATGCGGAGCGGCTCCTCGATCGAGCGACGGATGATGTCGACGCCGATCTGCTCGTCGGCTTCCTCGAGCTTGAGGCCCTTGAGCGCCTTCTGGGCGCGGATGAAGGCGACGCCGCCGCCGGGGACGATGCCCTCCTCGACCGCCGCACGGGTGGCGTGGAGCGCATCCTCGACGCGCGCCTTCTTCTCCTTCATCTCGGCCTCGGTCGCGGCGCCGACGTTGATGACGGCGACTCCACCGGCGAGCTTCGCGAGCCGCTCCTGGAGCTTCTCCTTGTCGTAGTCCGACGTGGAGGTGTCGATCGCGGCGCGGATCTCCTTGATGCGACCCTGGATCTTCGCATCCTCGCCGGCGCCATCGATGATCGTGGTGTTGTCCTTGTCGACGACGACGCGCTTGGCGCGGCCGAGGTCCGAGACCACCGCGTTCTCGAGCTTGAAGCCAACTTCCTCGCTGACGACCTGGCCGTTGGTCAGCGTCGCGATGTCGCCCAGCATCGCCTTGCGGCGATCGCCGAAGCCCGGCGCCTTGACGGCAGCGACGCGGAGCGTGCCGCGGAGCTTGTTCACGACGAGCGTGGCGAGCGCCTCACCATCGATGTCCTCGGCGATGATGAGCAGCGGCTTGCCGAGCTGCGCGACCTTCTCGAGGACCGGGAGGAGGTCCTTCATCGAGGAGATCTTCTTGTCGTGGATCAGGATGTAGGGATCCTCGAGGACCGCCTCCATCTTCTCCGGATCGGTCACGAAGTACTGCGAGACGTAACCACGGTCGAACTGCATGCCCTCGACCGTCTCCAGCGTCGTCTCGACGCCGCGCGCTTCCTCGACCGTGATGACGCCGTCCTTGCCGACCTTCTCCATCGCCTCGGAGATCAGGTTGCCGATCTCCGAATCGTTGTTGGCCGAGATCGAGCCGACCTGGGCGATCTCCTTCTTGCCGGTGGTCGGGGTGCTGATGCGCTTCAGCTCCTCGATGACCGCGGCGACCGCCTTGTCGATGCCGCGCTTGATCGCCATCGGGTTGGCGCCGGCCGTCACGTTCTTGAGGCCCTCGCGGAAGATGGCCTGGGCGAGCACGGTCGCCGTCGTGGTGCCGTCGCCGGCGTTGTCGGAAGTCTTCGTCGCGACCTCCTTCACCATCTGGGCGCCCATGTTCTCGAGCGCATCGGAGAGCTCGATCTCCTTCGCCACGGTGACACCGTCCTTGGTGACCGTCGGCGCGCCGAACTTCTTGTCGATGACGACGTTCCGTCCCTTGGGTCCGAGGGTGACCTTCACCGCCTCGGCAAGCTGATCGACGCCGCGCTTGAGCGCCGCGCGTGCGTCAGTGTTGAAATGCAGCTCTTTGCTAGCCATGGATATTTCCTCTCTCTATTCGTAGGCAGTGGTCAGGCGACGACCGCGAGCACGTCGCTCTCGCGGAGAATCAGGTACTGCTCGCTGTCGAGCGTGATCTCGGTGCCGCTGTACTTCCCGTACAGCACCTTGTCGCCAACCTTGACCGACATCGGAACCAGCTTGCCGTCCTCGTACTTCCCGGGACCGACGGCGATGATCTCCCCCTGCTGCGGCTTTTCCTTCGCGGTATCCGGGATGTACAACCCGCCGCGCATCTGCTCGGACTCCTCTGCCGCCTTGACGACGACTCGGTCAGCCAGCGGCGAGAGCTTCACGCCAGCGGCGCTCTTGGTGGCCATGGGTGGTGCGCCTCCATCTCGATGAATCGGGTGAACCTTCAGGGTCTGGACGTTTAGCACTCGGTCAGGCAGAGTGCTAACAGCCTGATTCTAGTGAAGGCCGGTGGGGCGTGCAAGAGGGGGGCCGAAAGACGGTACGGGCTGCCGTAAAATGTTTTACGGCAAACATTTGCGAATT
>QHVE01000088.1 GCA_003223455.1 Gemmatimonadota bacterium
TATCGAGCGCCTCGCAGAGTCGGCGGATCTCGCGGTTCTTGCCCTCGGCGATCGTGATCGTCAACTGCCAGCGCCCGCGGCCGACTTTCTCGCCGCGCATGCGCTTCGGTTTCACGACACCGTCCTCGAGCTCCACCCCGTAGCGCGCCTGCTCGATCGCCGCTTCTCCATCGCCCAGCACGGACGCGACGTAGGTGCGCTCGAGCTTGCGGCTCGGATGCGTGAGGCGATGCGCCGCGGCGCCGTCGGTCGTGAGCAGCAGCGCGCCTTCGGTGAGATAGTCGAGCCGGCCGACGTAGGTCAGCCCCGGGCGCTTCGGGACGAGATCGAACACCGTCTTGCGTCCTTCCGGATCGCCCCGCGACGTGATGACGCCGGCCGGCTTGTTGAGGAGGAACCATTCGAGCGGCGCCGGTCCCTCGATGCGCGCGCCATCGACCATGATGACGTCGCGATCGGGGTCGACGCTCTGGCCCACCTTCGCCAGCGCGCCGTTCACGGTCACGCGCCCATTGGCCACGAGCTCCTCGGCCTTGCGTCGCGACAGCACCCCGGCGCGCGCCAACGCACGCTGGATGCGCATCGGCTCGGACATCAGATCGCCCGGGGTTCGGCGCGCAACGCCACCGCGAGCTCGTCGGCCCGGGGCAGCTCGTCGAGATGGCGTAGCGCGAAGTACTCGAGGAAGATCGGAGTCGTGCCATACAACAGTGGACGACCCATTCCTTCGCCGCGTCCCACGACGTCGATCAGGCCGCGCTCGTGCAGCGACTTGAGCACGCTGCCCACGGACACGCCGCGGATCTCCTCGATCTCGGCGCGCCCGAGCGGCTGGCGGTACGCGATCAACGCCAGCGTCTCCAGCGCGGCCGCGCTGAGCCGCGCGGGCCGCGCCGCGAGCTGCGCGCGCTCGATCGCCTCGGTGTACTCGGAGCGCGTGAGGATCTGCCAGCCGCCGCCGAGCTCCACGAGCTCCACGCCGTGGCCATCGACGTCGTAGTGCTCGCCCAGCTCGTCGAGCGCCGCGGCGAGCGCCGCCTTGCTCGCCTCCGGATCGAGCGCCGCCAGCTCCTCCGTCGGGATCGGTCGGGCGCTCGCGAAGAGCGCGGCCTCAAGCAGCTTCGCCAGCGGCGTCACGAATGATCTCCACGTTGGCGAAGGGGCGCGGCTGTGCGACTCGGCATTCACCGAGCTTCGCCATCTCGAGCAGGCCGAGGAGCGTCGACAGCACCTGCCAGGGCTCGGCGCCGTACGGCACGAGGTCGGTCCAGCGTGCACGTGCGCGAATGGCGAGCAGCTCGCGGATGATCGTGATCGCGCCAGGCACGTCGATCGCGCGCGGGATCACGTCGTGGATCGCCGGATCGCGCGCGATGCGCAGGATGCGATCGACCGCAGCCAGCAGCTCGCTGAGCGAGAGTGCGAGTGGCGCCTCGGGGGGCGCCGGGGCCTGCGGGATGTAGGCGCGCGCGAATCGATTGCGCCGATCCTCCCCCGCCCGCTCGAGAACGTCGACCACCTCGCGCATCTGCTGATACTCGAGGAGCCGTCGCACCAGTTCGGCGCGCGGATCGTCCCAGGCCTCCTCGCCGTCGGTGCGCGGCAGCAGCATCTGCGCCTTGATGCGCAGCAGCCGCGCCGCCATCTCGAGATAGTCGGCGGCCTCGTTGAGCTGCAGCGTGCGGATGCGCAGGACGAACTGCGCCGCGATCCGCGCGATCGGGATGTCGTAGATGTCGACCTGCTCCTCGCGGATGAGCGTGAGCAGCAGATCGAGCGGCCCCGAGAACTCGGCGAGCTCGATGACGAACGCCGCCGGCGCCGCGTCGGTCGCGTAGTCGACGTATGCCGCGGTCTCGGTCATCGGACCCACTGCCCCGTGGTGACGAGCAGCGACGCCTGCGCGAGCGAGAGGAGGCCCTCAGCGACGGTGAAGAACGGCGTCATCCACGCGGAGAGGAGCCGCTCGCCCCACGCGAGCAGCATGACCAACACGATGAGACCGAAGCGGCTGAACCGCACATACTGCACAGCGAGTGGACGCGGCAGCAGATACTTGAACACGTGCGAGCCATCGAGCGGAGGGATCGGCAGCAGGTTGAACGCGATGAGGAGCGCGTTGAGCTGCACGCCGATGACGCACATCGCCTGTACGACGCCGAGGGTTCCGAGCAGCGCCGGCGCCGCATGGCCGAGCGCGCCCGTGAGCGCGAACAGCGCGACGCAGACGATGACGATCACGGCGTTCGTCGCCACGCCCGCAAGCGAGACGATGATGTCACCGAGGCGCGGGTGTCGATAGTTCCGCGGATCGACGGGTACGGGCTTGGCGCCGCCGAACACCATCGGCCGTCCTCCCGCCGCCACCGAGCCGGCGATGGTCATGATCGGCAGCAGGATCGTGAAGAACGGGTCGATGTGCGGCCTGGGATTCCAGGTGAGCCGACCCGCATCGAGCGCCGTGCGGTCGCCCTGACGAAGTGCTGCCCACCCATGCGCGATCTCATGCGCGATGACGGAGAAGAGCAGGATCGGGGCGATCAGCAGGAACTGCTGGATTGTCTGCAACGGCGGTGGGCGAGGGCAGCGGCTCCCTGCGTGTCAGGGGGTGCGCGACGGCGTAAGGTAGTGGCGGCCCCGAGGAGAGTAAAGCGGTGTCCCAGCTTGACTTCGCTCGTGTGCGCCGGTAGGTTGGGGGTTCGCGACCATCGCGAGTCCTACCGAATTTCTGGAGAGTTTTTTCGTGCCGAATATCGCATCCGCGAAGAAGAACATGCGGAAGTCGCGCGCTGCCACCGTGCGCAACCGCGCGCAGCGCTCCGCGCTTCGCACGGCCCTGAAGAAGGCCAAGGCGCCGACGGCCTCCGCCGACGAGCGGGCCGCGGCCATCAGCCTGCTCGACCGCGCCGCACGCAAGGGCCTGGTGCACAAGAACCTCGCGGCTCGTCAGAAGAGTCACCTCGCGAAGGCCGTCGCCACGGCCTGAGGCGAGGCTCGAACGTGAAAGCGCCGGTCGGCATCGATGCCGACCGGCGCTTCGTTTTTCGGGTCGCTCAGAGTGACGCGAGCTCTGCGCCGCAGCGCTCGCAGTACCACTCCGTCGGATAGTTCATCGCACCGCACTCCCCGCACTTGAGTGACTTGGCGGCCTCACTCGTCTTGTCCTTGAGGACGATCGGGATGTTCCCCGAGACGTTCATGGCGAGCGGCGAGCTGGCGGCGCGCGCGGCGGGGCTGTTCAGCGCGGCGCCCGGATCGTTGGAGAGGTTCACGATCCCTTCGTCCGGCCCACGTTGCGCGAAGCTGTCGCGGCGCGCGCGCTCGTCGGGACGCTCGGCTGGTGGCGTATCCATCGCGCCGGCCGGCGTGTTCACCACCGAGCTCAGAAACGCGAGCTCATCGAAGGTGCCGTTCCTGGCGCCCGACATGCGGCTCGCGTCGGCACGCTGAGTGGGCGGCGGCGTGACGTCGGCGTCGGCCACATCCGCCGCGGCGGCGGCTGCGGGGGCGGACTCGATGATCCGCGCCTCCGCCGCGATCACCGGCGGGGGCAGCTCCGCGGGCGGCATGGCCTCGACCGGCTCGGGAGAGCGCGGAGCGGGCGCAACGCGTGCCGCATCCGGGGAAGCCGCCGCCTCCGCGGCCGGTGCGGCCGCAGCGGCGGGCGCGGCGATCGCCGGAGCGCCGCGCGGCGGCGAGGGGCGCTCCGCCTCGGCGAGCAACTCTCGCGTCTTGCCGCGCTCGCTCTCGAGCTCGGCGCGCTTCGACGTGAGCCCCTCGATCGACCGGTCCGCATCGTGGGCGATCTGCTTCCACGCGTCGGCACTGAGCTCGCCGACATGGGCGCGCAGCTCCGCTTCGGCGCGTTCGTCGCGGCGCTGCTGCTGCTCTTCCTCGATCGCGGTGAGCCGCAACGTGAGTGACGCGAGCTCGGCGCGGAGTCCTTCGGTGTGCTCCTTCAACTGCTCCACGACGGCGTCGAGGCGGTCGTGGTAGTCGGCGTGCACGCGAGTGAAGACGCGCTCAGGGGTCGTCGCACGCCGGGACTCGAGCGCGGAGAGCCACTGCTCGTACTTCCGCCGCTCGGCCATGAGCGACTCGACGAGCGTGAGCGAATTCTCGCCCTCGCCACGCTGTCCATCGGCGCCCGCCTCATGGTGTCTCTGCATCTCGTCGCTCATTCGTCCTCCTCATCCACTTCCGTGCGCGCAGCGTCGGCGTCCCACCCCGCTCGTGCCGCTTCGCGGGCCCGTCGGAGTGCTTCGACATCCTCGGCACGTATCCGGTTCACCGGTCCGAGCTGCATGGCCGCATGCAGGATGCGTGCGGCGTGCTCCAGGCTCTCCATGCGCTGATGCGCCAGCTGCAGCGTGGGACCAACTGTCGTCGCGCCGTGGCTCGCCAGCAGAAAGGCATCGTGATCGGCCAGATATGGCGCCATGGCATCACCGAGTGCAGGTGTACCAGGCAGAGCAAACGGCACCAGGGGTACCCGGCCGAGGTGGAAGATAACTTCGGGCAGCACCGCGTCCATGAAGTCGCGACCCACGACACCGAACGCAGTCGCGACCGGCGGATGCGCGTGCACGATGGCGCGCACGTCCGGCCGTTCGCGATAGATGCGAAGATGCATCCCTACTTCGGACGAGGCCCCTCGGCCCCCCGTCACCTGCTTCCCGGAGGGGGTCAGCTCGACAATTGTTTCCGGGGTGACGTCCACCTTGGAGAGTCCGGTCGGAGTCACCAGGATGTGCCCGCTTGGCAGCCGAACGCTGACGTTGCCGTCCTGCCCAGCGATGAGACCGCGATCGTAGAGCCGAGAGCAGACGGCGACGATCTCCTCGGCGGTCGACTGCCGCGACACGGCGGCGCCCGCTAGCCCGGACGCCGATGGATGATCCGCCCGTCGACGACGGTCAGATCCACGAGCCCGCGCAGGGTCTGCCCAGTGTACGGCGTGTTGCGGCCCTTCGAGGCGAAACGGGACGGGTCGACGGTCCATTCGGCGTCGGGATCGAAGACCGTCACGTCGGCGACGGCGCCCTTGCGCAGCGTACCGCCGGGCAGCTTGAAGAGACGGGCGGGCGCGCACGACATCCGCTCGACGAGCAGCGGCAGCCCGATGATGCCCGAGTGCACGAGCCACGTGAGGTTGACGGAGAGCGCGGTCTCCAGGCCGACGATGCCGTTGGGTGCGTCGGCGAACTCACGCTCCTTCTCGTCGTAGTGATGCGGCGCGTGGTCGGTGGCGATGACGTCGATCGTGCCGTCCTTCACCGCCGCTTGCAGCGCCTCGACGTCGGCCTGCGTTCGCAGCGGCGGATTCATCTTCGCGTTGGTGTCGTAGCCCTCCACCGCCGCCTCGGTAAGGGAGAGGTGATGGGGGCACACCTCCGCCGTCACGTTGATGCCGCGCTCCTTGCCCCACCGGATGAGATCCACCGATCCGCGCGTGCTCATGTGACACAGGTGGATGTGACCACCGGTGAGCCGCGCGAGGAGCATATCGCGGATCGCCATGATCTCCTCGGCTTCCGCGGGGATGCCGCGCAGGCCGAGGCGCGCACTCGTGATCCCCTCGTTCATCGCACCGCCCGCGGCGAGCGTCGGTTCCTCGCAATGGTCCGCGACGGGGATGCCGAACGTGCGCGCGTACTCGAGCGCCGTCCGCATGAGCTGCGCGCTCACCACCGGCTTGCCGTCGTCGCTCACGGCGACAGCACCGGCGCCGACCATCTCCCCGAACTCGGCGAGCGTCTCCCCCTTCTCGCCGATCGAGATCGCGCCGATCGGATACACGCGCGCCGCCGCCGCGCGGCGGGCCTGGCTGAGGATGAACCCGACCGCTGCCTGGTTGTCGGTGACGGGATCGGTGTTCGGCATCGCGCACACGGCGGTGAACCCGCCCGCCGCCGCGGCGTGCGCACCGGACGCGATCGTCTCCACCTCCTCGCGTCCCGGCTCGCGCAGATGGCAGTGCACGTCGATGAAGCCGGGGCTCACGATCCGGCCGGCGCAATCGATCGTCTCGAGCTCATCGCCGTCACGGCGCACCTCACCGACGCGGCCGAAAGCTTCCACGACGCCGCCGGAGAGCAGCACGTCGCCCGCCTCGTCGACGTTCTGCGACGGATCGAGGATGCGGCCGCCACGGAGCAGCAACATGCGCGGCTTCGCGGCGGGGCTCATCGTCCTCCCTTCGCCACTTCGGCCAGCTCGGGGCGACCACCCGCGAGGAGATAGAGCACCGCCATGCGTACGGCCACGCCGTTCGTCACCTGGTTGAGGATCACGCTGTGCGGCCCGTCGGCGACGTCGGAATCGATCTCGACGCCACGGTTCATCGGACCGGGATGGAGGATGAGCAGGTCTTTCGGCGCGCGCTCCAGCCGCTCGCGCGAGACGCCGAACACGCGGTTGTACTCGCGCAGCGAAGGGATGTAGCCCGCCTGCATGCGCTCGAGCTGGAGACGCAGGACGTTCAGCGCATCCGCCCACTGGATCGCGTCTTCGATGCGGGAGAACACGGTGACGCCCAGCTCGTCGATCGCGTTGGGCAGCAGCGAGCGCGGTCCGCACACCGCGACCTCGGCGCCCATCTTCGTCAAGCCCCAGATGTTCGAGCGCGCGACGCGCGAGTGAAGCACGTCGCCGCAGATACAGAT
>QHVE01000089.1 GCA_003223455.1 Gemmatimonadota bacterium
GCTGCCGTCGTGTTGCCAGAGGATCTGCCGAATTTCTGTGTGGGGTCGCAGTCGGTGGGAAGCTCGGCCGGTCCCAGCTCGATGCTGGCCTCCACGCTGCAGCGACTGGGGAGCTGGCTTGCCCCGAAGCCCGCGTACGCCGCCAGCCGCTCGATGATGTTCCTGAGCTTCGGTGGGGGAACCGTGAAAGGGCTCAGCGAGATCGGGCCGGTGTTTGTCCAGGATACGCTCATCATCGACCCGATTCCGGGTGCGCAGGTCAGCGATTCTCTGAAGGGGATCGATACCCTTTCCTCTGGACAGCTGGACACGGCCACGACTCAGTTCCCCAGGGCCACCACCGGGGCCGTCAGAGTGCGGGCCGTGACGAAAACGGGAGGAAACCCGCTGGTTGGCGTGTCCATCACGCTCACCGTCGTCGGGAACAAGGGTGGGTTTTTCTACGGCGGTAATACGGCAACGACCGACTCGCAGGGCTACGCCAGGTTCCCCAACTTCTGGGTGGACAAGTCCGGTGGCTACACTCTCACGGCAACGGCCGCGGAGTTCGGGCCGACAGCGAACGTCAGCCTTTCGAACCTGTTCAACATCAACGGGCACTAACCCGCTCACCCATGTAGCTCGCTCGCGGCCCGGAGGCACTCGCCTCCGGGCCGCGAGTGCATGTATGATCTCGGCGCGCGGACCGTGAGCCGCGCGCGGCTCCGATCGGCACACCAAGAGTGACATGCAACGTCTTCTTCCACTCACACTCGCGTCGGCCGTCTCGTTCGCATTGGGCTCGCGTCCCGCGGTCGCCCAGGACGTGATGCATCACGATTACCCACCGGGCGCGCACGCGGGCGAGCGCCTCGGCACGGTGAGCTTCCCGAACTCCGGCGCACCCGCGGCGCAGCAGCCGTTCCTGCGCGGCCTCGCCCTGCTCCACAGCTTCGAGTACGACGACGCCCGCACCGCGTTCCGCGAAGCGCAGCGCGCCGATTCGGGCTTCGCGATGGCGTATTGGGGCGAGGCGTTGACCTTCGCGCAACTGCTCTGGGGACTCGACTACGCCGACTCGGCGCGCGTGTCGCTCGCGCGGCTCGGACCCACGCGCGACGCGCGGCTCGCCCGCGCGACGACGGAGCGCGAGCGGCGCTACGGTGCCGCGATCGAGGCACTGTTCGACACGACGGATCAGAAGGCGCGGGTGCGCGGCTATCTCGCCGGACTCCGGGCGCTCACCGCGGCGCATCCGAAGGACCTCGAAGCGCGCGCGCTGCTGGCCATCGCGCTGCTCATGGCGGAGCCAGACTCGCCGGCCGAAGCGAAGCGGCTGACCGAGGAGTCGATCGCCCTCGCGCAGAGCATCTTCACTGCATCGCCGAATCATCCCGGCGGTGCGCACTACCTGATCCACGCGGCGGACAACCCGCAGTACGCGTCGCGCGGGCTCGCGGCGGCGCGCGCCTACGCGAAGATCGCCCCCGACGCCGAACACGCCCTGCACATGCC
Source organism: Gemmatimonadota bacterium (assembly GCA_003223455.1). Lineage (GTDB taxonomy): Bacteria > Gemmatimonadota > Gemmatimonadetes > Gemmatimonadales > Gemmatimonadaceae > AG11. The sequence goes on from QHVE01000089.1 coordinate 1,495, forward strand.
GTCGCACATCTTCGTGCAGGTCGGTGCGTGGGACGACGTCGTGTCGTCGAACGAGCGGGCGTGGCAAGCATCGCGCGCCTGGGTGAAGTCACACGCCGTGCCGAACACAGAGCTCAGCTTCCACACGCTGTGGTGGCTGCAGTACGGCTACCTGCAGCAGGGACGCTTCGGCGCCGCGAAGGCGCTGATCGACACCGTTGACATGGTACTGGATGGAGTCGACTGGGCAACGTCGGACGCGATCGACGCGCGATACGCGCCGGCGGATTTCCGCTTCCTCTACGCGATCGAGTCCGGCGACTGGTCGGTGTTCGGGGGCCACACGCCCGCGGCGGTCGTCGTCAACCCCAAGGTGACCGGTGAGCGCGCGCAGTACTTCGCGATCATCGAGAGCTACGGTCGGGCCTTCGTGGCCGCGGTGCTCGGGGACACGGCACTGGCGAAGCAGGTCGTCGAGTCGCTCCCCGAGCGCTCGGTGATCTCGCGCGGCGAGATAGCCGGTTTGTTGGCGAGAGCGCGCGGCGACACGGCGAACTGGATCGCTTCGCTCCACGCGGCGGCGAAGATGGACGCGACGATCGGACATCTCGGTCCGCCCAGCATCTTTCCCCCGCAGGAGCTACTCGGTGACGCGCTGCTCGCGCTCGGACGCGCGACCGACGCGGTCGCGGCGTATCGGAAGCAGCTCGAGCTGACCCCGAACCGATCGCGCGCGCTGCGGGAGCTCGCGCGGGCACAGCGCGCCGTGGGCGATACGGCGGGCGCGACGACGACAGAGGCGAGGCTCAGGGAGAACTGGCGACGCGCGGACGCCGGGGCGCGCGCGACGCTGACGAGTCGACGGGGCAGTTAGTCCGCCGCGTCGCGACTCTCCTCGCGCTGCGCCACGCGCGGCGGCGACGTCTCCTCCAACGCGCGTACCGGCACGACCATCAATCCGTGCAGACGCCAGTCCGCGCGCTGCAGCCGCTCCGCGGTTCGCTCCGTCTCCTGGAGCAGCTGCTCGGCGCTCAGGCCATCCCGTCGCGGGACGACGAACACCTCGCCGGTGACCGTGTGTCCATGCTCGCGCAGGCGTACGGCGGCGTCCTTCACCCACGGGAGCTGCCGCACTTCGGCGCGCAGCCGATACGGGAGCGGCTCCAGCTTGCGCTCGCCCAGCTTCGTGGGACTCTCGTCCATCATGTCGCCGATGACCTGCCGGATGTTCTTCCATCCATCGCGCACGATCTCGATGGAGATGAATGCCGCCGCGGCGGCGTCACCCCACCACAGCCCGAAGGCGACGAGCACGATGCCGACGATCGCCGCGCCCTCCGACAGCCACTCGGCGCGATTCATGTCCGCTTCCGCCTGCAGCGCCTTGCTGTGCAACTGCTTGGCGACCGGCGTCTTGAGCTTGCCGAGCGTGAAGCCGATCGCGGCGCTGAAGGTCAGCGCGGCGATCATCACCCAGCCGAGCCAGAGCTGGTGACCGAACAGCACGATGGTGCCGATCGGTGGATGCTCGCGGTGCACGAGCTTCATCGTCGAATCGTAGAGCAGGTACAGCCCGATCATCGTGAGCACGCACGCCGTCACGAGGAACGCCACCGAGATGGCGCGCGCGTACCCCTCGGGGAAGCGCTCCGAAGGCTCGCGCAGCTCGTAGCGGAGCGAGATGAGGAGCGCGAGCGGCGGCACCGCCGTGAGGATGTCGCTCAGCCACGCCGTCTTCATGGCCTGCGATTGACCGACGGTGAGCCCGATGACGACTGCGGCGAGCAGGAGCGAGCCGATGCTGAGCCAGGAGAGCTTTCGAAGCTTCTTTCTCGCTTCCCACTTCTCGGGCGGGAAGGCGTATGCGCGACCGACGCTCATCGCGCCACCGCGTAGCGCATCGCGGCGAGCTCGCGCTTCCGCGACTCGAGCACGCGTTCGACGTAGACCTGCCAGGCGTTCTCTCCCGGCGGCACGGCGACGACGTGGGGCACCTCGGTGCGTTCGCCATGCACCGTCGTCGTGTCGACGTAGTAGGGCCGCGTGAGCGACGCCCTGGCTGCCCACGGAGAGTCCTTCGTGAGACCGGCGATGACGAGGTCGAGCTCGCCGTCGTGGAGCTTCTGGAGCAGTGGCGTCTCGGACGCGTGGATCCAGGCGATCCGCGCACCGAGCCCGCGCGCGAGCTCAGCCGCGATGGCGCCTTCGACTCCCCCCGCGCCGACGCCCGTCGCGGTGACCCAGGGCGTATCGACGACGAATCCGACGCGCAGCGTGCCGCCACGCACCCGGTCGAGGGTACCTTCGGTGTCACGCGGGAGACCACACGCAGTGGTGAGCGTGAGCGCTATGTACAAGAGCAGTCGGAATTGCATCGGGGCCAGGGCTGAACGGGTGCTGGGCGCAGAGGGCGCAATCCTCGGGCCCGTGGTGAAGTGGGGAGTGGGGAGTGGCGGCAACGGCCTCGGGAAGCGATTGCTCCGCAGGCCGTTGCCCCAACCACCAACCACCAACCACTCACCCCCGCCCTATACTCGTGCCATGCGACAAGCGATCGGGATCGTGGCCGCAATGGTCTGGGTGATCGCACCTCGGCACATCGACGACCGCGCGGCCCCTATCGAGCGGGCAGCGATCAACGACAACCGCACGCCGGCCGGCACACTGCGCGATGGCGTGCTCACCGTCGATCTCGAGGTGCGCGAGGTGGACTGGCGGCCGGATGCCGATGATGCTCCCGGTCTGGTGGTGCGCGCGTTCGCCGAGCGTGGCAAGCGGGCGAGCATCCCCGGTCCACTCATTCGAGTACCAGAGGGGACGACCGTCGTTGCGCGGGTGACGAACCCGATGAGTCATGGCACGCTCGTGGTACGCGGGCTGTCGACGCGCGGATCGCCGAGTGTGCCCGACACACTGCAGGTCGCGGCGGGCGCGACGCGCGAGGTTCGCTTCGCGGCCGGTGCTGCGGGCACGTACTACTACTCGGGACAAATTCTCGGCGGAATATCCTCCGACACCCTCTCGACTCCCGACGCCGAGCTGCACGGCGCGTTCGTCGTCGACGCGCGTGGCTCGCGGCACGCGAACGATCGCGTGCTCGTGATCGGCCTGTGGACCAGAACTGCCCGAGTAGGCGGCCTCGTTGCGCGCGGCGACCTGCTGCGATTCACGATCAACGGCAAGTCGTGGCCGCACACCGAGCGACTGACGTATTCCGTCGGCGACACCGTACGGTATCGCGTCATCAACGCGAGCATCGCCGTGCACCCGATGCACCTGCACGGCTTCTACTTCGACGTGAACACTCGCGGCGACGGCACCGTGGACAGCACGTTCGGCGGCGCGACGTCGGTGCCGCGCGTGGTGACCGAGCGCACCGCGCCCGGCCGCACGTTTTCGATGACGTGGATTCCCGAGCGCACGGGGAACTGGCTGTTCCACTGCCACGACAACTTCCACGTGCTTCGAAATGCGCCGCTCGACGGCAGCGCACTTCCGCCCGAGCATCTGGCGCACGTGACGAACCACGCGGTGGATATGATGGGCGGGCTGGTGATGGGGATCGAGGTGCGCGGGCGTCGCGAGGGTTTGGTATCGCAGGCAGGCGAGTCCGCACGCCGCCAACTGCGGCTGGTGGCGCAGCCGGATTCCGGCGGGAGCGACGCAGAGCCCGCGTACGGATACGTGCTGCACGAGGGCACGAAGACGCTGCCGGCGTCGGCGCCGCTGCTACCAGGACCGACGATCGTGCTCGAGCGCGGAAAGCCGGTGAGCATCACCGTGGTGAACCACCTGCGCGAGCCGACGGCAGTGCACTGGCACGGCATCGAGCTGGAGAGCTACTACGACGGCGTGGCGGACTACAGCGGCGGTGGCGCCCACATCGCGAAGGCGATCGCGCCGGGCGACTCGTTCGTGGCGCGGTTCACGCCGCCGAGGTCGGGCACATTCATGTATCACCCGCACGCCGACGAGACGCGGCAGCAGCAGGCGGGGCTCAGCGGGACCCTGCTCGTCGTGGATTCCGTCTCGCGGTTCGATCCGCTGCACGACAAGGTGGTGCTGCTCACGGTGCCGCGCGCGGACGCGAACCGCGACCGGGTTCTGATCAATGGCAGCCTCGCGCCGGATACGCTTCGGCTGCGCGTCGGCGAGCGGTACCGGCTGCGGATCGTCGACGTGCACACGTACCGGCCGAGCATGATCGTGCGGCTGGTTCGCGACTCGACGCCGGTGTCGTGGCGCGCGTTGGCGAAGGACGGGATGGATCTCCCGCCCGATCGCGCGACCGTGCGTCGCGCGGTGCAGCAGTTGGGGAACGGCGAGACCTACGACTTCGAGCTCGCGCCGAGGGAGCCGACGGAACTCAAGCTCGTGGTCAGGTCGGCGGTGGGGGCGCTGCTGGCGGAAATGCCCGTGGATGTGCGGTGAGTCGCACTACGGGAACATGCGATCGATCTCCAACCCCGAGAGGGTGCGTCCGAACGCCCCGAACGTCCCCTGCTCCGCGATCTCGCGGGCGGCGCCGAGGAAGGCGGTCAACGCAGTGCGGGCGAACGAGCCGCCGACGCTGATGCGGCGTACCCCGAGCGCGGCGAGCTGCTCGACGGTGGTGAAGTCGGCCGAGACGACGACGTTCACCGGCTTCGGTGCGACGGCGCGCACGAGCGCCTCGATGTCGGACGGACTCCTGATCCCGGGAGCGAACAGACAGTCGGCGCCTGCATCGGCGTAGGCCTCGAGACGCCGAATCGTTTCCGCGAGATCGGGGCGGCCCGCGATGAAGCCCTCCGATCGACCGGTGAGCAGCACACCAGTGCCGCTCTCGTCGATCGCGCGGCGCGCGGCGCGCACGCGAGCCACCGCGAGGTCGAAATCGAACACTGGGTTCTCGGCCTCGTGCGTCGAGTCCTCGATGGAGAGGCCGGCGATTCCCGTCTCGCACGCGCGTCCGACGTTGGTGGCGACCTCGTCGGGTTCGGTGGCGAAGCCGCGCTGGAAGTCGGCGTTCACCGGCACGCGCACCGCTGCGGCGATGTCGGCGTAGTGCGCGAGTGCCTCCTCGAGGGCCACACCATGGTCACGGCGGCCGATGCTCCAAGCGAACCCCGCGCTCGTCGTCGCCAGCGCGGAGAAACCGAGCTGCTCGAGGAGGAGCGCGCTGCCGACGTCCCACGGGTTGGGGATGACGAAGCAGCCGGACTCGTGAAGACGGAGAAACTGCTGCACGCGAGGGTCGATGGTCGACATGCGTGCAAAGTAGCGCGCAGTTCCCCCGCGCACAGGGCGGTCACGCTGCCGCGTCGATCGCGCTACCCGCGCCGCGCATTCAGGGAGCGAGGCCCCACGACGGGCTGCT
>QHVE01000055.1 GCA_003223455.1 Gemmatimonadota bacterium
GACCGTCGGCGCGTCCCAATGCTGCCGCACGGTTGTTCGGCCGTCGTGCGAGACGGTCAGGGTGTGGCCCGGAGGGAGCACCGACACACCGAGGTAGCTAGTCTCGGGCCCGATGTTGAACAGGCCGGCGACCGTTGCACCGAGCGCTGCGACGTCGATCGCACCGCGATGCGCGGTGTGGCTCGCGACCACCGACGCCTGCGAGGCCACGATGACACGCTCGCCGTCACGCCCGAAGTACAGGGGCCGGCTGCCGGCGAAGTCGCGCGCCGCGGTGAGCGTGCGCGCCTGGCGATCCCACACGACGAACGTGTAATCACCCTCGAGACGCCGTGCGCACTCGCCTCCCCACGCGCGATACGCGTCGAGGATGAGATGTGCGGCGCTGTCGCCGCTCGGCGCGAAGGGACGGTCTCCCGTCGCGGCGCGGATCGCGCGGCGCAGATCATCCCTGTAGTAGATCGCTGCGTCGGCGGCGACGAGTCGCTCGCCATCGTCGACGATGATGGGACCCGGCGCCGCCTCCGCCTCCCACGCGAAGCGGCCCCCCGCGACGCCAGCCGAATCGTCCGCGTGCACCTCCACACTGTCGGCCCCTCGCGGCGACATGTCGCGGACCGCGCGCTCGAGCGCGTCGGCGGGAAACGATGCTCCGCCGACCACGGCGAAGATCGCGCTCATCGGCGCGAGACGATCGCGAGCGGTGGTGCGTGCGCGGTACGACGCGATGTCATCGGTCAGGAGGCGCGCTGGGCTGTCGGCGCCGGCGCGGGCTGGACCAGTCCGAGCTTCAGCAGTTCGTCGATGAGCTCGGACACGTCAGCGCGAATCACGTCCTCTCCGACGTCTGGATACTCTGCGGCGATCACCCTGCACACCTCGTCGAGCGTCGAATGGGTCGGTGGCAGGAGCTCCCACACGCGCACGCCGACCGCATTGAGGCCGAAATACACTTCCTCCTCGGTCGAGTAGAGCACCGCGCCGGTGGCGAGCACCTTGAAGATGACCTTCGGGTTTCGTGTTGGAAGCACTTCGATCCTCGAGTGATTCGCGCCGCACTGCGGCGGACTGAGCGAACGGCCCCAATCGAGCGCGATGCCGTCGAGGCCCCAGCGGCCTCGGCGCTTGACCAAGCAGGTGGTGTGCCTTCGACGCCTCCGGCGGCGCGCGGCGCACATGAGTACAAACTGATGTGGTGCAACATCTTACGTGCTTACCACACCGCTGCGTCTCGGCTCGCGGGCCGAGGCGGACGACGCGTTGCCACAAGGACTGCTGCGCTCGTGCCGCAGGAGTCGACGTCACTCGGCTACGGCACTCCCTGGGGCGGACTCCTCAGAGACGGGTGGCGCGTCGTCGGAGCAACCAGCCGGCGTCCGTCGTAGCAATCATCCCGCCGCGAAGGCGTCGGAGATGATCTGCCGAGCCTCGTCCTGGATTCGCCTGAGGTGGTCGGTCCCCTTGAAGCTCTCCGCATAGAGCTTGTACACGTTCTCCGTGCCGGAAGGTCGCGCGGCGAACCAGCCATTTTCGGTCACGATCTTGAGACCGCCGATGCTGGCACCGTTTCCAGGAGCCGATGTCAGCCGTGCGATGATCGCCTCACCGGCCAGCTCGGAGGCCCGCACGCCTTCCGGCGTGAGCCGCGAGAGCACGCTCTTCTGCTCCGGCGAGGCGGGCGCGTCGATGCGCTCGTATGCTGGAGCTCCGAAACGCTCAGTCAGCGCAGCGTACAGCTCGCCCGGATCGCGTCCCGTTACGGCGGTGATCTCGGCGGCGAGCAATCCCATGATGAGCCCGTCCTTGTCGGTGCTCCACGCGCGACCGTCGCGTCGGAGGAAGGAAGCACCGGCACTCTCCTCGCCACCGAACCCGAGCGAGCCGTCGATCAGGCCGTCGACGAACCACTTGAAGCCGACAGGCACCTCGACGAGCCGTCGGCCGAGCTTCTCCGCGACGCGATCGATCATGCTGCTGCTCACGACGGTCTTCCCCACGCCGGCCGCGGCCGACCAGCCGCTGCGGCGCTCGAAGAGGTAGTCGATGGCCACGGCGAGGTAGTGGTTCGGGTTCAGCAGGCCGGCGCTCCGCGCGACGATGCCGTGCCGATCGTGATCGGGGTCGCACGCCCAGGCGACGTCGAACTGGTCGCGCAGCGTGATCAATCGCTGCATGGCGTACGGCGACGAGCAATCCATGCGAATGCGGCCGTCCCAGTCCACGCTCATGAAGCGGAACGTCGGATCCACGGTGTCGCTCACGACCGTGAGCGGAACGCCGTGGCGCTCGGCGATCAATCCCCAGTAGGCGACACCGGCGCCGCCCAGTGGGTCGACACCGAGTCGCAGCGACGTGCCTCGCAGCACATCGAGATCGACGACGTTCGGCAGGTCCGCGACGTACGAGTCCGCGTAGTCGAAGCGATGCGTCGTATCGGCGGTGCGCGCGCGTGCGAGCGGGATTCTTCTCACCTCGCGCAGCTCGTCGGCGAGGAGCGCGTTGGCCCGCTGCTCGATCCACCCGGTGGCCTTGGTATCCGCGGGGCCGCCATTGGTGCCGTTGTACTTGAAGCCGCCGTCTTCCGGCGGGTTGTGCGACGGCGTGATGACGATGCCGTCGGCCAGGCCCGCCGTGCGGCCGGCGTTGTACGTGAGGATCGCATGCGAGACGGCCGGCGTCGGCGTGTACCCGTCGTTCGCGTCGACCATCGCGTCGACGCCATTGGCCGCCAGCACTTCGAGCGCGCTGCCGAACGCCGACTCCGAGAGGGCGTGGGTGTCGATGCCGAGGAACACCGGCCCGTCGATCCCCTGCTCGCGGCGGTAGTGGCAGATGGCCTGCGTCGTCGCCAGGATGTGCGATTCGGTGAATGCGCTCGTGACCGAAGTCCCGCGATGCCCCGACGTGCCGAACGCGACGCGTTGCTCACGGCGCGCCGGATCGGGATGCATGGTGTAGTATGCCGAGACGAGTCGCGGAACGTTCGCGAGCATCGAGGGCTCGGGCAGCTTGCCAGCGCGAGGATCGACGGTCATCTGCTCTCCCTGGTTGCCGCCGCGTGCGCGCGCCCTCGCGCGGCCCGGTCGGCGGCCGTAGCGTTGTTACAGCCCGAGCCGTCGGTGACGGCCTGACCCTCAATCTGTCGAGCCGGTGCCGTCGTTGGCGACCACCCAACGCGCCCTCGTGCTGCTGCTGCCGGCGATGCTCGCCTGCACACGAGAGGCGCCCTCCACCAGAACGGCCCCGCCCGACGTCGGAGCGCCGGCACCGAGCCCGCCGGCGCTGTCGCGCTTCAGCGTGCCGCTCGAGTACGACGTGACGGCGGTCCTGCGCCTCGTCGACCAGGTCGTGCCGAAGACCTTCGGCTCGATGGACAGCGTCAAAACGATGAACGGCGATTCGCGCAAGCACTACGCGTTCGAGGCGACGCGCGGCCCGTTCACGGCGTTCGCCAGCGGACGGGAGATGCATCTGCGCGCCACGTTCGCCTACCGCGCGCGCGGCTATTACAAGCCTCCGCTCGGGCCGACGATCAGCGCCGGCTGCGGCAGCACGACCGAGCAGCCACGCATCGTCGTCGAGCTGGCGACTCCACTCACGCTCACCGCCCACTGGCACCTGCTGTCGCACGCACGGTTGGTGACGATCGGCCCCGCGAGCACGGAGGGCCGAGATCGCTGCGACGTAGGCATCCTTCATACCGACGTGACGGATCGCGTCATCGGAGCGGCGCGCTCCGCGCTCGTCGCGAAGCTTCCGGACATCGATCGCAAGGTCGGAACGGTGGACCTCACGCCGCGCGTCACGGAGTGGTGGGGGCTGCTCAGCCGTCCGATCCGCCTGACCGACGGTGTGTGGCTGACGCTGCAACCCGAGCAGCTTCGACTGGGAACGGTACGCGGTGAGGCGCGCGTGCTCACGGTCCCCGTGAGCCTCGACGCGCGGCCGCGCATCGTCACGGGTCCCGAGCCGCAGTCCAAGACGCTCGCCCTTCCACCGCTCGCGAAGGACACGGTCAGTGACGGATTCCGAATCGAGCTGGATGGGCAGGTCGACTATGGCACGGCCGCGCGAACGCTGACGGCCGCGTTGGCCGGCCGACGATTCACGCGCGCCGGACGGACGGTCGCCGTGGACAACGTGATGGTGTTCCCGGCCCCGCGCGGCCGCCTGCTGCTCGCGATCGGCTTCGCCGGTGACGCCACTGGACGCCTGCAGCTGGTCGGCACACCTCGCTATCAGCCGGCGGTGGGCACGGTCGACGTGCCGGATCTCGACTTCGATCTCGACACGGACAGCAAGCTGGTGAGCAGCTATGCGTGGCTCCGCTCCGATGATCTGCGTGCGACGATTCGAGAGCGCGCGCACGTGCCGGTCGAGCCGGCGCTCGCAAAGGGACGCGAGCTGCTGCTGAGCGGACTCAATCGCAAGCTCGGCGATGCGGTGACGATGTCGGCGACGGTGGACTCAGTGACCGTGAAAGGACTGTACGTCACGCGCGACGCGCTCGTAGTGCGCGCCGAGGCGACTGGACAGGCGCGCTTCGCCGTAAAGCAGCGCTGAGCACTCAGCCGTTCGGGCGGGCCCGCACTTCGACGCCATGCGCCGCCGGCTCGGCGAGCGCCGGCCGTCCCTGCTCCGCGAGCACGCGGGTGATGAACCGCTGGCCCTCACCGATTCGCTCGACTTCCACAGCGATCGACTCGACGGCCTGATCGATCTGCGTGAAGCGCTCGATGATGTCGTGCGGGATCGCGGCCACGACTCCCGCGCCGCGGCGCCAGATCCGGCGCGCGAAGGCGATCGAGATCGGAAAGATGGCGACGAAGAGGAAGATGCCGCCGAGGACGAACGCCTCCTCCGGTGGGCCGTGCCTGACCTCCGGGGGCCGCTCGACGATGGCGCCCGGCACCGCCGCGGCGCTCGCGACCTGCGCGTCGGCCCCGGCGATCTGCGCGTCGAGCGCCTCGATGCGGCCGTCGATCGTCGTGAGGCGCTTCTCGAGGCCGGCCTTGTCCGCGGTGCTGATCTGCTCCTCACCCTGGAGCCGGTTGGTGATGTCGCGGCGCTCGTCCTTCAGCCGGTCCATCTGATTCCCCAACTCGTCACGCTGGTGTTTCATGCCCTCGTAGACGGCCTGCGGGCTCGTCACCGGCTTGCCGCCGACGAAGACCTTCACGGGGGCATCGATCGACTGGAACGAGTGAACTCGGGCGCGGGCGCACATTGGCTCCCGTCCACTGCTTCTACGGTATCGTTCGGCGAGCCGTTTCACGAGAGGGACCCGACTTGCCCACCCCGCCTCACCCGCGCAGTTTCGCAGCCGTCGCGTCCCCCGTTCACGTCCCCGAACCGTTCCCGCATGTCCCGCCAGCGTTTCGCGCCGCATCTCGCCCTGCTCGCCCTTTCGCTCACCAGCTCAGTCGCTGCCGCTCAGCGGTCGCGGCAGTACCAGCTCCTGTCTCCGGACGGGACCAACCAGATCACGGTGGAGGTCGGTGACCGCGTCAGCTACGCCGTTGCCCATCGGGGCCGCCCAGTCCTCCAGGCGTCGCCGATCTCACTCACGCTCGAGGGAGGGCGCACACTAGGTACGGCCGAGCGTGTACGGTCCGAGGCGCGGCGGCAAGTGCGCGACAGCGTTCGCCCGGTCGCACCCGTCAAGAGCGCCGTCGTCGCCGACCGGTTCAACGAGCTGCGGCTGCGACTCGGCGATCACGACCTCGAGCTGCGGGCCTACGACGAGGGGATCGCGTACCGATGGGTGCTGGCGATCGGCGACAGCGTCACGGTGCGAAGCGAGCAGGCGTCGTTCGCCGTCGCGGGCGAGAGCGAGGCGCTCGTCGGCATCGACACGACCTTCATGACGCATTACGAGCCGGTGTACCACCGCGTGAAGCTCGACACGCTCGCGCACGGACGACATGCCTTGCTCCCCGCGCTGATCGCGCTCCAGGGAGGACCGAAGATCGCGATCACGGAGTCGCAGCTCGAGGACTACGCGGGGATGTATCTCGTGGCGCGCGACGGGGGCGGGCTGGCTGGCGAGTTCCCTCGTGCCGCGCTCGAGGAGCGCGCGCGCAACGATCGCGACGTCGTGGTGACGCGTCGCGCCGACTGGCTCGCCCGCACCTCGGGTCGACGCGCGCTGCCCTGGCGCATCGTCATGATCGCCGACGAGGACCGGCAGCTGCTGTTGAATCAGATGGTCTACGATCTCGCGGCGCCGTCGCGGCTCAGCGACGTGTCGTGGATCAAGCCGGGCAAGGTGAGCTGGGACTGGTTCAACAACCTGAACCTCCGCGGCGTGAGCTTTCGCGCCGGCGTGAACGACGACACGTACCGCTACTTCATCGACTTCGCGGCGAAGAACGGCATCCCGTACATCATCCTGGACGAGGGCTGGTACAAGCTCGGCGATCTCCTCACGCAGGCGCCCGGGATCGACGTCCCCGCGCTCGTGCAGTACGGCGCATCGAAGCACGTCGGCATCATCCTGTGGACCACGTGGAGCACGCTCGACACGCAGCTGAAGCCCGCGCTCGACCAGTTCGAGAAGTGGGGGGTGAAGGGGATCAAGGTCGACTTCATGCAACGCGACGACCAGAAGGTAGTGAACTACTACTACCGGATCGCTCGTGAAGCGGCGGCCCGCCATCTGCTCGTCGACTATCACGGCGCGCACAAGCCGGCGGGGCTCAACCGCACGTGGCCGAACGTGCTGACGTTCGAGGGCGTGCACGGGCTGGAGAACAACAAGTGGACGGACGACGTCACGCCGACGCACAACGTGACGCTCCCGTTCACGCGGATGCTCGCCGGCCCGATGGACTACACGCCGGGTGCGATGCTCAACGCGCAGCCGAAGAACTTCCGCGCCATCTTCGACCGGCCGATGAGCGTCGGCACACGGGTGCACCAGCTCGCGATGTACGTCGTGTTCGAGAGCCCGCTGCAGATGCTCGCCGACAGCCCGTCGGAGTACGAGCGCGAGCCGGAGGCGATGGAGTGGCTGCGTGCCGTGCCCGTGCTGTGGGACGAGACGCGCGCGCTCGACGGCGCCGCGGGAAGCCACGTCCTGCTCGCGCGCCGGCACGGGACGGAGTGGTTCGTCGGCGCGATGACGAACACCAGCGCACGGACGCTCACCCTCGACCTTTCCTTCCTCGGCGCCGGACGCTGGACGATGGACGCCTGGTCCGACGGCATCAACGCCGACCGCAACGGGATGGACTTCAAGCGGGAAACGCGCACGGTCTCGGCGGGCGACAAGTTGACGCTGACGCTGGCGCCGGGGGGTGGGTGGGCAGGGAGATTCAAGCGGTGAGTTGGTGCGTTGGATCGTTAGTGAGTTGGACGGTGAGCGAGTGAACGGAACGGCCCTGGCTGTAACCAGCGTGGAGATCCCTCAGCGGGGCTTCCACGCCGGTTGTGACCAGGGCCGTCAACTCACCAATCAACCGACCAGCTCACCAACCAGCTAACTCACCAACTCACCGCTCTACGCGGGCAGCACCGACGCCAGATAATCATGGCTCGCCTTGATGCTGGCGATCGGGTCGGGTGCGACGTCGCGCTCGACGAACGCGTATTTCAGCCCGTTCCGCTGCGCGGCGGCGATGAAGCGGCGGAAGTCGATCACGCCGTGGCCGACGTCGGCGAACGCCTTCTCCGGCGCGGCGGTGCTGTCCTTCAGGTGCAGGAGCGCGAATCGGCCCGGGTAGCGGGCGACGAGATCCGCCGGCGCCGTTCCCGCCTTGAACGCCCAGTAGCCGTCGAGCTCGAAGGAGACGAGCGTCGGATCGGTGTTGGCGAGCAGCCGCTCCATCACCGTCGTCGTGCCGCCGTACTTCTGGAACTCGAAGTCGTGATTGTGATATGCGAGCTTGAGCCCCGCGCCGTGCGCGGCCTCTCCGAGCTTGTTCAGGCGAGACGGCAGACTGCCGAACGTCTCCGCCGTCCGCAGCGAGGGGTCGAGGAACGGGACGACGACGTACTCCTGCCCGAGCGTCTTCGCGGTCGTGAAGACCGTCTCGGGCGACGCCTCGAGGTCGACGAGAGGATAATGGCCCGAGACGGTGCGGATGCCGTGCTTGTCGAACAGCGCGCGCAGGTCAGCGGCCGGGCGCTGATAGAGGCCCGCCGTCTCGACGAGGTGATATCCCGCGCCGGCGACCGAGGCGAGCGTGCCGTCCACGTCCTTCGACATCGCGTCACGAACGGTATAGAGCTGAAGCCCGACCTGGGCCAGCGTGAACCCACCGGGAATCAATGCTGGATTCGCCGCACCAGCCGCCGCAGTGGAGTGCGCACACGCGAGGCTCGAGCCCCACATCGTGGCGAGTCCGGCGGCGCCGGACACTTTGAGGAAGTCGCGTCGGTCCATTAGATGTTCCTCTTCTTGAGTTGGTCCACCGCGTAAGGGATTCACGCACGACGCGCTCGCCATGACCGAGCCGTCGGTGACGAACAGATTCGGCACGTCGTGCGCCTGGCAAAATCCGTTGACCGCCGACGTCTTCGGATCGCGCCCCATGCGCGCGGTTCCCATCTCATGGATGCCGAGCCCGGGCTCCGCGCCCAGCCCACCTTCCTTGTAATCGTCGGTGCCGACGACGCTCTTCAGCCCCGCCGCCTCGAGCATGTCGATCGCGGACTGACGCATGTCCTTGCGCATCGCCATCTCGTTCGGCCCCCAGCTGCAGTCGATGCGAAGGATCGGAATCCCGAATTCGTCGGTCCTCTCCGAGAGCGTCACCTTGTTGTCCTCGCGCGGCAGGCACTCACCGAATCCGGTGATGCCCATCGTCCAGTCGCCGGCATCGTGCAGCTTGCGCTTGAGCTGGACGCCGAGGCCCGGGCCGGAGGTGCCGCGTCCCCAACCCGCGCGGGCCGCGCTCCCCTGATAGCCGAAGCCGCGCGCGAAGGGCTGCTTCGTCGCCACGTCGCCGAGATTGCGGAAGCGCGGGATGTAGATCCCGTTCGGCCGGTTGCCCTGGTAGTAGTGATCGGCGAGCCCCTCGATCCGCCCCGTCGCGCCGGCGCGGAAATGGTGGTCCATGAGGTAGTGGCCGACCACGCCGCTCGAGTTGGCCAGGCCATTCGGGAAGGTCGACGACTTCGAGTTGAGCAGAATGCGTGCGCTGCCCAGCGTCGACGCGCACAGGAACACGACCTTCGCCTTGTACTCGCGCGTCGCCTTGGTGCGGGTATCCACCACGCGCACGCCGGCGACGCGGTGCGACTTCGGATCGTAGACGATCGAATGCACGATGCTGTCCGGGAGGACGGTGAGTCGACCCGTCGCCATCGCGGGGGGCAGCGTGCTCGCCTGCGTCGAGAAATACGATCCCGTGGAGCAGCCGCGCTCGCAGGGACCGCAGTAATGGCACGCCGCGCGCCCCTTGTGATTCGCCGTCAGGATCGCGACGCGGCCGATCGTCACGCGACGCTCCTTGAATCGCCGCTCGATGCCGGCCTTCACGTGCTTCTCGCCCGCGTTCATCTGCATCGGCGGCAGGAACTCGCCATCGGGAAGCTGCGGCAGCCCGAGCTTCTCCCCGCTCACGCCGACGTGACGCTCGACGTAGCTGTACCACGGCGCGATGTCCTTGTAGCGGATCGGCCAGTCGACGCCGATTCCCTCCTTCGCGTTCGCCTCGAAGTCGAGATCACTCCAGCGGTAGACCTGACGACCCCAGATGAGCGACTTGCCGCCCACCTGATCCCCCTGAACCCACGTGAAGGGCTTCACCTCCTCGTACGGGTGCTTCGTGTCCTTCGTGAAGAACTGCTTCGTGGACTCGCGGAACTGGCCCGTTCGCGCCTGAACCTGATAGTCCTCGGCACCTTGCTTGTCCGGCGAGAGCCGCGCGTTGCGCAGCGGCATCTCCCAGGTGCTCTTGTGCTCCATCGTGTAGTCCTTGCCGTGCACGACTTCGCGGCCACGCTCGATCATGAGCGTCCGAAGCCCCTTCTCGGTCAGCTCCTTGGCGGCCCATCCCCCGGTGATGCCACTGCCGATGACGATGGCATCGTACTCCGACTCCTGCGTCCCAGTCATGTATGAAGTCCGGTGATTGGTCATCAGGCCCACGAGTGGCCGACGCTGCGATAGGGGATGTCGCCGCGATAGACGCCCATCGGATTGACCTTGAGCTCGGTCATCGCGCCCGCTTCCGACGTGTAGTAGCCGAGCAGGGTGAGCTCCTTCATGCGGCGGAAGAACCAGCCGCGCTCGGCCTCGCGCCGCGCCGTCTCGCCTCCACCGCCGTCGGCGGACGGTCGCGTCGGATCGCTCACCGTCGGTCCCGTGCTGCTCTGGCGAGCCAGCGAGTCGCGCATGCGTGCGCGCTCGGAGTTGAGCGGCTCGGCTTTCTCCAGCACGCGCGGCGACGGATAGGACTCGGCGTCGATCGCCGTGAGCAATGCGAGCTGCTTCGCGGGTGTGGCCTTCACGAACGACGCGCCGAGCTCCTTCCGGGCGCGGGCGTCGAGCTGCGCGAGCCCGTCGAGGAACTGCTTGCGCTCTCCTTCCTTGTAGTAGTTCGAGAGCATGACGTCGACGAAGCGATGCACGCCGGCAGCGCGCGCGCCCGGAGTATCCGTCGCCGGGATGATGTGTTCGGCGATCGTCGCCACCAGCTCGCTCTGGTCGGGGTCCAGCGTGCCGGCGCGCCAATCCGGCGCCGCGGCGCGCGCCCACGCGCTGCCGCGAACACCGGAGAGACTCGATGCGGCGAGCGTGCCGCCGAGGATCAGCGCCGTCCGGGCGACTGCCTCGCGGCGCGTGATGTCGTTGCCCTGGCTCATGGCAGCGTCCGAATGCGCATGTTGCGAATCGCGAGCTCGCCCTCGTGATCGCCCTGGATCCCGAGGTGCCCGGTGGTGAGCCGACCGTACTTGGGCCACGTCGCGAACTTGCTGGCCTTGAGCCGCGTCTCCCAATCGGGGCTGCCCGCCTCGTACTCAAGCAGCTTCTGTCCGTTGAGCCAGTGCTCCACGTGCGGGCCACGCGCGACGATGCGCGAGCTGTTCCACTCGTTGGCCGGCTTCACCACGCCGGCGGGTGAGGGATACAGCGCGTAGTCCGAGCCCGCCGACGTCAAACGACTCTTCCCGTCCGCATGACCGGCGTCGTCGAGCAGCTGATACTCGGGGGCGGTGAAATAGATCTTCTCCGCCTCCTCCGAGCCGCGATAGAACACGCCCGCGTTGCCGCCCGGATGGAGCTTCCACTCGAACTCCAGCTCGAAGTTCGCGAACTCATCGCGCGAGACGAGGTCGTTGGACGATGCGGTCTTGGACAACACGCCGTCGGCGACGCTCCAGCCAGCGGGCACCTTGGCCTCGCGGTAGCCGCGCCACGCACTCAGCGAGGGGTCGATCAGATTGCGCCACCCCTGCGTGGTCGGGGCAGAGGTCGATGCCGCAGCCGCGGGCGCGGGCGACGACGACATCGCGCCGCCGTTGCTCGACGCCGTGGAGCAGCCAAGAAGCGCCGCGCTCAGTCCGAGTGCGGCGAGGGAGACGAGCCTGTGGTGCGTCATGGTGAGAGACCTCTTCGAGATGATTGGAACGGCGGCACCGTCCGAGTGCACGATCGTTCGAGCCCCTGTCTCGATCACGGACGCCACGCGCCCCGCGCGACGGCGGGGCGGAAGCGCTGCAAATCGGGCACCGGCAGCGCGAGGGTGCGCTCCTCTTCCGCACTCTGATAGGCGGCCATCAGTACCTCGACGACGCCGACGCCATCGTCGAACGTCAGTCGCGCCGGCTCCTTGCCGAGGAAGGCGCGCGCGAAATGCCGGTTCTCCGCCTCGTACCCATACACGACCGCCTCCGCAGGAACGACCGGCATCAGCCCGATCTCGGCGTTCTGCTTCTCGACGAGATCCTCGCCTGCCCTTCCCTGGACGGCGCGCGAAAAGAATACCCGCAGTCCCGAATCGAGCGAATTCCACTGCATGGAGTACTCCGGACCGAGCAGCTCCGCGGAGAGTCTGAGGCCGGCGCCGACGTAACTCCACGAGGTGCTCGCCTCGCCGAGCACGCGCTCCCCGTCGCTCGTCTCGAACTCGATCGTGAGGCTCGCGAAGTCCTCCGAGGGGCGACGCTCGTAGTCGACCTCCTTGCCCATCGTCTCGCGCAGCCGCTGGGCGTACGCGGGGCGCGACCACTTCAGGCTCGCGATCTTGCCGGTGACCTTCACCGGACGAACGGTGGAGAGCGATTCGCCGGGGCGCGTGAGCAGGTGCCGCACGAGCAGCGCCGAGTGGCACATCATGTCGTTGAGCACTCCACCGCCCTGCAGGTCGCCCTGCCAGAACCACGGCGTGTGCGGACCGCTGTGCTCCTCCGCCGCACGCGCCAGATAGGGGCGTCCCGTCGTCGCGGCGCCGCGCGCCCAGAGCAGGGAGCGCCCAGTCTCGACGTGCGGAGTGAAGAGCTGATCCTCGAGATACGCCGTCTGGAGCCCGACGCGCGCGGCGAGATCCCGCACGCGGATCGCCTCGTCGAGGTTGCGCGCGAGCGGCTTCTCGCACGCCAGGCCGCGCAGCGTGCCGCGGCCCGATTCGATCGCCTGCACGATCTCCTCGACGTTCTCGATGCGGGCGTGATTCGGACCGCAGATCCAGATCGCGTCGATGGCCGGGTCGGCAACCATGTCGGCGATCGAGCGGAACGCGCGGCAGTCGCCGACGTCGAGGTCGCGCGCGAGCCGCACGACCTGCTCCGCATTGCCGGCATCCGGACTCCAGACGCCCCGCACGTCCGCCTCGCGTATTCCCACGAACGACTGCACGTGGAAGCGAGTGATGAAGCCGCCGCCGACGAACCCGACTCCGAGTCGACCGTTCATTGCCCTTCCGGCTTGATGCGCGAGTCCATGACCGCGAAGCTGACGCCGAGCTTCTTCATCGCCGGCTCGGGGCAGCCCTTCCAGTCGGGATTGAAGACGTTGCCCTGATAGCGCAGATCCTTCCATCCCATCGAGCTGGAGAAGAAGCCCATGCCGACGAGGTCCCGCATGCGCGAGAAGAACGCGGTGCCGTGGCTGAACTGGGGCTTCGCCTTGTCGGGCCAAGCGATGTCGTCGAGGATCTGATTGCGCTGCGCCTGGGACAGCGTCGCGTAGTTCTTCCGGAAGCGCGTGCGCGATTCGGTGTTGAGCCAGGCGAGTCCGCCGCGCACCGCGACGCGCGTGCTCTCATCCGCTTCCGGCACGGAGAGGTGATAGTCGATGAACGCAGGCACGTCCGCATCCGTCGCGCTCCCCGACCGGCCGTCGCGCGGGATGATGTCGTCGGCGAGCACGTTCACCGTGCGCCACTCCGCCGCGGTGAAGAAGGCGCGTTTCGGCGCGGACGACGG
This sequence comes from Gemmatimonadota bacterium, assembly GCA_003223455.1. Taxonomy (GTDB): domain Bacteria; phylum Gemmatimonadota; class Gemmatimonadetes; order Gemmatimonadales; family Gemmatimonadaceae; genus AG11. Next base: position 13,375 of record QHVE01000055.1, read on the forward strand.
CGGCGTTCCCTGCCCCTGTGCGGGCGGGAAGGGTGCCTCGTGCGTCTGCTTCGGCTGCTGGGCCCCCGACGGCGTGCCCTGCTGCGCGAACGCGGTTCCACCCATCATCGCGCCGGCGATCGGCACGCTGCCGATGACCTTGAGCGCGGCACGCCGGCTCACCGGCTTGGCGTCGTTCGTCTGCTGCGCCGCCTCGTCGCCGTCGACGACGTCGCGGGCGATCGGATCGAGCTCGTCGCTCATATTGCCCCCGCCTTGCGCTGCTGCGCGATGTAGTCGGCCGTCCGCCACGCGAGCGCGAGGATGGTCCAGGTGGGATTCTTGTCCGCCTGCGTGACGAACGGTCCGCCGTCGGTGACGAAGAGGTTCTTGCAGTCGTGCGCCTGGCAGTTTCCGTTGAGCACCGAGGTCTTCGGGTCCTTCCCCATGCGGATGCCCCCGAGCTCGTGGATGATGCGGCCGCCCGCGGCGATGCCGTAGCCCTGCTCCTGCGTCGGCATCGGGCTCGATGGCGTGCCCCCCATCTCGGTGATCAGCGCGCGGAAGGTCTGCTGCATGTGCTTCACCTGATTCAGCTCGTGATCGGTCCACTCCCAGTGGAAGCGCAGCACCGGAATGCCGAACTTGTCCACCACCTGCGGATCGATCTCGGTGTAGCATTTGTCGTTCGGGATCTGCTCGCCGCGCCCGGAGAAGTGGATCGTCGCGCCATAGTAGCGGCGGTAATCCTCCTTGAGCTTCGCGCCATAGCCGCCGGCGCCCGGGTAGCGCTGGATCCCGCCCATGAAGCCGTATGCCGGGGGGCCGAGCCCTCCGCCGACCTCGATGTGATAGCCGCGCGGGAAATCGAGCTTCTTGTTGTCGAGCCACCATGGCATGTACACGTGCATGCCGCCGACGCCGTCCTCGTTGTGCGGGACGTGGTCGACCATCGCCGGGATGAAGCCGCCGACGTCGGTACCGGTGGTGTCGGTGATGTACTTGCCGACGACGCCGCTCGAGTTCGCGAGTCCCTGCGGGAAGAGCGACGACTTGGAGTTGAGCAGCAGACGCGCCGACTCGAAGGCGCTCGCCGCGAGGACCACGGCGCGCGCGGCGACGTGGCGCTCCTCGCCGCTGGCCTTGTCGAAGTACGTCACCCCCGTGGCGAGGCCGTTCGATCCCACGGTCACCTCGCGCGCCATCGAGTTCGTGAGCAGCGTCAGCCGTCCGGTCTCGAGCGCGGGGGCGATGAGCACGTCGGGGCTCGAGAAGTTCGCCTTCACCGTGCAGCCGCGGTTGCACTGTCCGCAGTAGTGGCACGCCTGGCGCCCCGGCTTCGGCCTGGTGATGATCGACAGCCGCGACGGGATGCACGTGATCTTGAGGCGGTCCGAGGCCTGCTTGACGAGCAGCTCGTAGCAGCGAGGGGCGGGCGGTGGGAGGAACTTCCCATCCGGCTCGTTGTGAATCCCCTCTTTGCTGCCGAACACGCCGATCAGGTCGTCGACGCGATCGTAGAACGGGGCGACGTCCTCGTACCCGATCGGCCAGTCGTCGCCGAGACCGTCACGCGTCTTTCCGCGGAAGTCCTCCGGCCCGAAACGGAGGGAGATGCGCCCCCAGTGGTTCGTGCGGCCGCCGAGCATGCGTCCGCGCCACCAGTCGAAGCGCGTGCCGGTCGCTCTCGTATACGGCTCGCCTTCGATCTCCCAGCCGCCGTCGCACGCGTCGTACTCGCCGAACGGACGCGTCTTCGTGGGGCGGCCTCGGCGCGGCGTGGCGAAGGCGGGGGTCAGCATCTGGGAGTTCTTCGATGCGTACCATGCGGCTCCGGCTTCCAGCATCACGACCCGGGCGCCGGCCTGTGTCAGCGCGTAGGCGGCCATGCCACCCCCCGCGCCCGAGCCGATGATACAGACGTCGTACGTGGGGGCCTGTCGTCGTGCCAACATGCGCGTGTCGCTCCGGGGTGAACGCTGGAAATCCTCGCCGCGGCGCACGCTCTGGCGCGCCGCGGCAGTGCTGCGCGGGAAGGTGGCGGCGTGCTCGCGCCCACGCCAGTCTCCAGCCCCAACCAGAGCCATCCGCGCTGGCCCCGTGTCTGCATTGCAATTTTTCATGACCCCCGAGCACCGGTTGGACGGCGCTGACAACGGTTCCACGACGGCGAGCCGGACGCAGGCCATTCCCCGCACCACCGAAGAAGAGGAGCGGGAAGCCGCGATTCGCCGCGGCGAGGAGCGGGAGCGGGCGGCGGCCCAGGGCGGGCCCCGTCCCAACGACGGCGGGGTGGCGCGTACCTGGGCGTCGGTCGCCGCATGGGCGTTCCAGGCGCTGGCCGAGAACGTCCGCGACTACGCGATCTTCCTGATGGATCCCAACGGCGTGATCGTCTTCTGGGGCGAAGGCGCGCGCCTCATGAAGTGGTGGTCCAAGGATCAGGCCGAGGGGGGACACCTGCGGATGCTCTATCTGCCGGGCGGATCGCAGGACGGAACGGCGGAGGAGCATCTCGACGACGCGCGCGAGAGAGGCGAGTACACGGGTGAAGGCGAACGCGTCCGCCCCGACGGCTCCACCTTCTGGGCCGGTGTCACGCTCACCGCGCTGCGGGACGAGGACGGCACGCTGCTCGGCTTCGCCAAGGTCACGCGTGACCTGACCGCGCGTCGGGCGGCGGATGCCCTGCTGCAGGCCGCATCCGCCGCGGCAGAATCGGCGCGCGCTGATGCCGTCGCCGCGAGCGCGGCGAAGAGTGGGTTCCTGGCGACCATCAGCCACGAGATCCGGACTCCGCTCAACGCGATCCTGGGCTATCAGGACCTGCTCGAGCTCGAGGTCGATGGTCCGCTCACGCCGGCGCAGCGGCGCCACCTGGAGCGGGCGCGGGCGAGCGGTCGGCATCTCCTCGGCCTGGTGAACGAGGTGCTCGACTTCTCCCGCATCGACGCGGATCGCGAGCCGGTGTCGCGCTCGACGTTCCAGGTCGGCGACGCGGTGCGCGGGGCACTGGAGCTCGTACTGCCGCAGGCGCGGGCGCGCCAGATCGCGATCACGGATGCCGTCATCGGCTCCGCGGCGGGCCTCTCCGCGGTGGGAGACGAGCCGCGCGTGCGGCAGATCCTCGTCAACCTGCTCGCCAACGCGATCAAGTTCACGGCGCCCCGAGACGCGGGTCCCAGCCGCGTGATCGTGAGCGCGGGCACCGCGAAGGAGCCGACCGCGGACGTGCAGGCCACGGCGGAAGGACCGTGGGTATACATCCGGGTGGAGGACACAGGCCCTGGCATTCCCCGCGAGCAGCTGCGCGCCGTGTTCGAGCCATTCGTGCAGGGCGACATGACGCTCACCCGTGAGCACGGCGGCACGGGGCTCGGGCTGGCGATCAGCCGAAGGCTCGCGCGGTTGATGGGGGGCGACATCACCGTGAACAGCGAGCCGGAGCTCGGCTCGACCTTCTTCCTCTGGCTGCCCGCTGCACCGGCGGAATCGCTGGCGACGGGTGGACTTCGGGGGCATGGTCCGGGATCCAGCCCGCACGATCGGGGCGACACGACCGAGGAGTGGCCCGGGGGGGCGAAGGAGCTTCCCACGGTCCTGCAGCGGATCGGCGATGCGCTTCTCGCGGAGCTCGAGCGCATCATGCGCGAGTTCGTCGCGCGTGTCCTCTCCGACCCGGAGATGCCGAGTGCGCACGGGACCAGCATCCACCTCGTCGAGGATCACGTCGCGACGTTCATCGCCGACGTCGCGGTCACCCTCGCCTCGGTGCGGCTCGACGACGACGAGCCGAGTGACGCAGTACGCGACGGCTCGGCCGTGCAGCGCGTGCTCGCGAGGCGGCACGGCGCGCAGCGCGCACGCCTGGGCTGGGCAGAGCGCGAGGTTCGGCGCGAGTTCGTCATCCTCGAGGAGGAGCTCGGCGCAGCCGTGAGGCGCCGCCTGCCGCGACTCCGCGTGGGTCCGAGTCCCGAGAGCGACCAGGGCGAAGCGGGACGCGCCATGGTCTACCTGCATCAGGCGATCGCGATCGCCGAAGGGCTGAGTCTCGAGAGTCATGGCGCGCAGCACGCTCGCGCCGACGCGGTGGCGCGGGACTGACTCAGTCCTTGTACGGATCGAACTCCTCCGCACCCGCCATCACGACGACGAGCGGACGGAGGACGTGCAGGATCTCGATCGTGCCCTGCTGTGCCGCGAGCACCTCGGGGAGACGACGATAGGCGTGCGGGCTCTCGTCGAGACCACCACCGCGCAGAATCACGCCCTTCTCGCGCACCCACGCCTGCATCATCTCCGGCGTGACGAGGCCCGGCGAGATGACGCGCCCCGTCCGGCGGTTGCGCTTTCCCGCCGCGGCAGTGCGCGACATGACACGTCCCGCGCCGTGGATCGTGCTGAACAGTCCCTCGCGCTGCGCAGTGCGTGTGTCGTCACTCGCGTTCGCGTCGAGCGTGCCGCGAACGATGACGGCATCGTCGCCCATGGAGCCGCCGATGAATCCGAGCTGTCCGGGAAAGGCCGGCGTCGCGCCTTTCCGGATGACCACCACGTCCTCGCCACCGTGCGTCTCCTTCCAGGCGAAGTTGTGATGGTTGTGCACGAGCTCGACCTCCTGTCCACCGAGCACGTCGACGACCTTGCGCGCGACCCACTCGCGGCCGGCGTATGCGTACTGGCCCGCGAGGTTCATGAGATGCCAGTAGTCGTGGCCGATCGGCGCGCCGAGGTCGAGCAGCACCTCGTGCTCCGGCGCGCGGTCGCCCCACGCCTTTCCCTGCCCCAGCGCGAGAAACGCCGACGCGACGGTGTGCCCGAACCCACGGCTGCCGAAGTGCACGCCGACCCACAGGACGCCCGCCTCGTCCGCGAAGACGTCGACGTAGTGGTTGCCGCTGCCGACGGTGCCGAGCTGCTGTCGAGCCTTCACGCGCAGCGCCTGTCGCTGCTTCGCCGGAACGGCATCCCAGGCGGGATCGTCGAACAGTGGATGATCCACCGGAGCGTCGTCGGCGCGATTGCGCCGGCCGATGCCGAAGCTCACCGTCTCCGCCACCGCATCGGCGACGTGGGAGAGCGCGCGGTGCGCTTCCTCGGGAGTACGGCCCAGTGAGTCGAGCGTGACATCCGTCCGGATGGCTGCGTTGCCGCACGCGATGTCGAAGCCGACGCCGACCACCGACACGAGATCGCGATACGCGGCGACGCCGCCGATCGGCATCACGTAGCCGACGTGCCCGTCGGCCATGAGCGCCGCATCCACGGCATGCTCGCGAACGCGCTGGAACTGGAGGATCGTCTGCTCGTCGTGCTGACCGAAGATCTTCATTGCATACAGTGGAGAGTGGGGGGTGGGGAGTGACTGCAAACGCCGCTCCGGACGCTCCTCACCCCGAACTCCCTGATCCCCACTCCCTACTCTTCAGTGCTTCTCGCCGACTCGATCGGTTTGAGCGCCCACGAACCCTCGTCGAACAGATACGCCTTCCGGCGTGGAGCGAGGCGCAGAAGCTGCGCATTCTCCGCCCCCCGATCGTACACGATCCAGAGCCGTGCCGAGCGAGCGTCCGGCACGTTGCGCACGAGGCTCAGCCCGTCGTTGTGCGACGGCGCATAGCGCACGAACACGATCGCAGTGTCGGGCTCGGGGGGAAGCGAGGCGAGAAACGCCTCGTAGTACGCGTGATCCGAATCGATCTGGACGCGAACCTGGCGGATGGTCACGACGGCGGGATACACGATCGCGAGCAGCAGCACCGCCACTGCGGTGAGCCGCGCGCGCGACGACAGCGCCCGTCGCGCTCCCAGCTCGAGGATGCGCAGGATGCCGAGCACGGTGGCGAAGGCCAGCACCGGCAGCCCTTCGATGTAGTAGAGCGACCAGCGCGCGGGGTGGGCATAGAGCAGATAGAGCAGCAACTGCACGGCGAGCGCACCGAGGCCGATCCACAGCGCGGGCGGCGCGCCGACGAGTCCAACCAGCGCGACGACCGCGAGCCCGCCGCGCCAGTCGTACCACATGTCCCGACCGATCATGCGCGCCCGGGCGAACGCCGTGGCAGGCAGCGTGGCCGCCCTGTGAACGCGATGCTCCTCGAAGAACGACAGATCGGTGACGCGCTGATCCCACGGAAGCTTCGCCGACGGGCGGTCTGCTTCGTGTGCGCCGAAGCCGAGCCGCTCGAAAGGCACGTAGCGGCGTGTATAGAGTGAGAGCGGTGTGGTGAACGGATCACCCGTGCTTCGCCAGCTCCACATGCCGACGAACGTGAAGGCGAGGAGCGCGGCGGCCGCCAACGTGGCGATCTCGCCGCTCCTGGGGCGCGCGGGCGCACCGTCGCGGCGACGAACGACGAGGAGCATCACCACACCGACCGAGAGCGCGAGCGCCGCGGCGGTGAGCGGACGCGTCACCGCGCAGAGCGCGAGCGCCAGGGCAGCGACCGCGAGATCGCGCACGCGGCCCGAGGTGGCCCACCTCGCGACCCCCCACCACGCGGCAAGCCAGGCGAGGCTCGACGGCACCTCGGAGAGATACATCGCGTGGAAGTACAGCACAGGAAACGACGTGCTCCACAACAGCCACGTCAGAAGCGCGGCGACACCGCCGGCGTATCGACGCGCCAGCGCGAACACCAGTGCTCCACTCAGCGCGTTCATCACGACGACCGGCAGACCGGGCATGCCGAACATCACACCGGGTGCGAGCAGCAGCGACGTTCCCGGTGGGTACTTGGAGAAGAGCGCCGGCCGCAGGTTCACGTAGAGCTGCTCGAAGAATTGCGGCAGCGGTGGCGTCGGCATCGTGAAGCGGAATCGCGAGAAGATCTGCGCCTGGAGCAGATACGCTGATTCGTCGTGCACGACGGCCGTACGCGAGAGCGAGCCCCAAACGAACATCGTCGTCACGCCCGTGAGCACTCCGACGACGACGGGCGTCCAGCGACCATCGAGCACGCCGAGGGTACGTGACGCGAGTCGTCGACTGCGTCTCGGCTCGGGGATCTGCCGCACGACGAGGGCGAGGAGCAGTACGACGAGGATCGAGAGCCACGGGCTCAGTCCGAGCATTCGCCGCGGGAGCGGGTGAGCCAGATGCGAACGGTCACGACGCCACGCCAAGCCGGCGAAGAGCGGCTCGCGCGTTCTCGCGCTGCGGCTGCAGCGCGGGATCCGCGTCCGCCCACAGCGCGACGAAGCGCTGGTACGAGTCGATCGCCGCCGCGCGGTCGCCGAGACGCTCGTGCAGCTGGCCGCGCCAGAACAGCGATCGCGCATAGAGGGGCCAGGACGGGTCGGCCTGTCCGAGCGGTGAGATCTGTCGCGGCTCGAGCACCGAGTACGCAGCCACCGCGGCGCGCAGATCGCCGACGGCCTCGTAGACGCGCGCCCGCGCGATCCATCGCGGGAGCGACACCGGCGCCTGCGCGCTTCGCACCGAATCCGCCGAGGGGAAGGTCCGCATCGCCGCTCGGGCCGCGGCGGTGTCGCGTGCGTCGAGCGCCGCGAGCGCATCGATCTCGCTCAGCGCAGGTTGACCGGCACGCCAACCGCGCAGCAGCGCGAGCGAGCGCGGATCACGCGTCGCGAGGTAGGAGACGTACAGCGCGGCCGCGGCCTGGGCGCGCAGGAAGTCCCCGCCCCCCTTCGGCAGCCGCTCGAAGTTCGCCAGTGACGCCGCGAACGCCGGTGCGACGATGCGCGCAGGAAGTCCGGCGGCGAGCCGCACGCCGAGGGGCCAGAGTCGCGTGCGCGGATCCTCTCGCAGCCCCAGTCCACCCGGCGCGTGCACGGTGCGCGACGCGACGGAGGCGAGCGAATCCACGTCGGCCAGGCTGCCGGTCATCGCCGCGGCGGCCCCGGCGCCGAGCAACGATTCGATCAGGTTGTTTGAGCCCTGTTGCCCGAGCGCACGCATGTCGGGCGCGCGAAGCGCCCGCCGCAGCGACTGCAGTGCGGCGACCGGATCGCTCTTCGATTCGGCGTACACGAGCTGGAACACCGTCTGTCCGTCGTGCGTCTCGGGCCGCGCGAGGGACTCTCGCAGCACGGTGGCGGCCGAATCGGCGTGACCTTGCGTGAGGTAGAGGATGGCGAGCGACTGATACGCATTCGACGACGGAGCCGCCGTGATCCAGGCGCGCGCATCGCGCACCGCCAGCTCGTAGGCGCGCCGCTGCGCCGCGCGGAGCCGCTCGGCCGTCTCGCCACGCTGCGCCGCCGCCGGGTCCACGAGGTGAAGCGAGTCCCCCTCGAGCATCAGCAAAGCGGTCTGTCCGGCCGCCTGTCGGTAGATGTCGATCTTGTGCGCGTAGGCGAGATAGTACGTCGAGTCGAGCGCGAGCGTGCGCTCGAAGGCGCGAAGTGCACGGTTCCAGTTGTCGATCGTGCGCGGCCTCCCCCAGCCGTCCGGACGGTGGTGCCAGTACGCGTCGGCCAGCCCGTACCACGATTCGGCATCGCCCGAGTCCCGCGCGACGGCGGCGGCGTAGTGCGCCTGGGCCGACGGGTATTTCCGCTGCGAGGTGATGGTGTCACCTCGGAGCTCGCCCTGCAGCGCCGCCATCAGGTCCGCGTAGCCGGAAACGAGCTCGCGCTCGCGCGGAGGCAGCTTCGACGCCAGCTTCGCCGCGCGCTCGGCGAGCGCGAGAAGCGACGAGTCGCCGACCTGCCGCCAGCCGAGCACCATCGCGCGGTGATAGTACGCGAGCGCGAAGTCGGAGTCGCGGTCGGTCGCGAGCGCGAACAGCGAATCGGCCCGGTCGAGCTGCCAGCGATTCATCGCGCGCGTCCCCTCGAGGTACGCGCGATACGCCTCGATCGATTCGGTGGTCGTCTCGGCAAGCCGACCGAGCGTCATCGTCGACGGAGCGCCGGCGACGTCGAGCAACTGGCGGGTGAGGCCGTCGAAGAGGGGCCGTGGATCGGCGGTGCGGCTGCCGCTCTGCTGCGCCTGGTGAACCTGTCCACCACTCGCCACGTCGAACAGTCGCGCCGTCACGAGCACGGAATCCCCCGCGGCGGTCACCTGCCCCATCACGACGGTCCACGCGCCCGCCTTGCGGGCCATCGCACGCGCTTCGGCGAGCCCGATGCGGCGGGCCGTATCGAGCCGAGCCTCGCGCAGCAGATCGAGCCCGCGCTCGTAGCTCACGACGTTGAGGTCGGACCACTGCGCGAGGTTGAGCGTGAGCATGCTCGCGCTTCCCTCGCGCAGCCAGGCGAGCTGGTCGCTGCCGCCGAGGATCTCGAACGGCGCGACGAAGAACGACTTGCGCGGATCGACGCCGCTCGGAACGCCGCTCGGACGCATCCACATGAACGCGCCCGCTGCCGCACCAAGGACGATCGCCGCCGCGGCCGCGACCCAGCGCGCGGTCCAGCGTCGCTCTCGTGCGACCGCCGCGGCCGGCGAGGCGATGGTCGCCGCCGTCGTGCGGGACGCCACCGCGATGGGGCTCGGCGGCGTCGCGCCTTCGAGGGCGCGCGCAAACTCCTCCGCCGTGGCCCAGCGATCGGATGGATGCTTGCCGAGCGCACGGTCGATCGTGGCCGTGACCTCCGCCGGCAGATCGGGTCGCTGCTGCGCGAGCGGGGGAGGTGCCTCCGTCAGCTGCTTGGTCAGCACCGCCATCGGCGAGGAGCCGGTGAACGGTGCGGAGCCGGCGAACATTTCGTAGCCCACGAGACCGAGCGAGTAGATGTCGCTCCGACCGTCGAGCTCGCGCTCGCCGACCGCCTGCTCCGGGCTCATGTAGCGCGGCGACCCCACGACGAAGCCCGTGCGCGTCACGGCGGAGTCGCCGTCGCTGTCGATGCCGCTCGCGAATGCGCGCGCGACACCGAAGTCCGTGAGCATCGCGCGGCCCGTCGCGGCGTCGAGCAGCACGTTCTCGGGCTTCACATCGCGGTGTACCACTCCCTGCGCGTGCGCATAGTCGAGCGCACGCGCGAGATCGGCGAGCAACGAGACGGCGCGCACGATGCGCCGTCCTTCGGTGCGCCCTTCGCGGTCGAGCATCTGACGCAGGCTCTCCCCTTCGACGTACTCCATCACGAAGTAGAGAAGGTTATCGGCCTCTCCCGCGGCATAGACGGCCACGATGTTCGGGTGGCGCAGGCGCGCCACCGTGCGCGCCTCTCGGAGGAACCGCTGGCGCGACGCGGGGGAGGATGCGAGGTCGGGCGCGATGACCTTGATCGCCACCGGCCGGTCGAGTGCGATGTCGCGGCCGAGCAGGACCTGACCCATGCCCCCGACACCGAGCTCGCGCTCGACGTCGTACCGGCCGACGAGCGCTTGACGCAGGCTGACGAGCAGCGGCGAGATCGATGAATTCGTCACGCGACGGTCGATGGGTGGGGGGGACGGTCGACAGCCATCATCACTGAGACACCTTTGGCCGCAGAAGCGTTCGGTGGGACCCTCTCACCTTCCCGGTCGATTCTGCAGCACAACGGTCGGGGCGGCCAGTACGTACCGGACTCGTGATCTCGGCTGGTCGGTCGTGCGTCGACACGCCATAATGCCCAGGTCGTTTTTCTCGCCGTTCGGCGCGACGGAATGATGGCGCCAAGTCACGTACGGCGGCTGGCCGCCTAGTGATTCGACGTCGTGCGAGGAGAACGACGAATCGGACGTGGTGAGTCGTGCGGGCGGGCCTGCTGCGACGCGGCCGTGTCGGGCGGGTGGTCCTGGCGGCGGGCGCGTCCATGGGTATCATTGTCCGCATGACTGAACATTCGTCAGCCTATCGAGCATTTGTTCAACCGAACTGAACAAACATACGCATTGGACTGGGTGACCAAGGCCGAGGCCGCGAGGTCCCTGCCGTCATTGCGGCCGCCCATGCCAAGCTCTGGCGATGCACTGATTTGTCACCGCGTGCGGCAAAGCGCACGCGGTCGTTCCACGGTCCGGCTCCAGAGCCGGCCGCCCGCCCCGCCCCCGGGGCGCGGGAAGGTTGCGCTTCCCCCGGCAGTCCTCACTCCCCTCTCACCACTACCGAGGTCTGGATGTCCCTGATCAACCGCTCGACACGGTTGCTCCTGGCAGTGTGTGCCATCTCGTTGGTCGCCGCCCCGTCGCGTGCCTTCGGGCAAGCGACGACGGGATCGATCAGTGGCGTGGTGTCGGATTCGTCCGGCACTCCCGTCGCCGGCGCGCGGGTCAGCGTCGATGGTCTCAGTCTCGCCACGAGCAGCGGCCAAACGGGCCGCTACACACTCACCAATGTTCCCGCAGGGACGCAGACGGTCCGCGCGCGCCTGCTCGGCTATCGCCTGCAGCAGGGTCAAACGACCGTCATCGCGGGTCAGACGGCGACACTCAACCTCCGGCTGAACATCGCGCCGGCGGAGCTCGAGCGGGTCGTCGTCTCGACCGGATACGGCGAGCAGGTGAAGGCCAACGTGACCGGCGCGAGCGAAGTCGTGGGCGGTGAGGAGATCACCAAGCGGCCGGTCGCGAACATCACGAAGGGTCTCCAGGGCTTCATGCCCGGCGTCGTCGTGCAGGACTTCGGCGGTCGCCCGGGCGGCGATGGCGCGCGGGTCCGCATCCGCGGCGCGGGCACCCTCGGCAACAACGACGCGCTGATCCTCGTGGACGGCGTGGTGGGCGAGATCAACAACCTCGATCCGCTCGACATCGAGAGTGTCTCGGTCCTCAAGGACGCGGCGTCGGCGGCGATCTACGGCGCCCGCGCGGCGAACGGCGTCGTGATCATCAAGACGCGCCGCGGACGCAACACCGGAGGGCTCAAGTTTTCGTATGACGGCTACGTCGCGACGCAGAAGGCGCAGGACATGCCGCAGCGCGTGGACATCGGCACCGAGCTCAAGACGGTCAACGACGTCTACATCAGCTCGGGCCAGCCGGCGAAGTACAGCCAGGGCTACATCGACAGCACCGTGACCGGTGTCGATCCGTACAAGTACCCGAACACGAACTGGATGGGGCTGATCTACAAGACGGCGCCGATGTCGGACCAGACCGTGCGCCTCGCGGGAGGCAACGACCTCGCGACGCTCTCGCTGTCGGGGAACTACTTCGATCAGGAAGGCATCCTCAACACCGAGAACTACTACAAGCGCGCCACCCTGCGCGGGAACACGAACTTCAACGTCTCCAAGCGGCTCACGGCGCAGGCCAACCTGATGCTGATGCACGAGCGCGTGGCGCGGCCGCGCGGCGAGGGCGACGCCCAGTTCCGCGCGCTGCACGACACGCCGCCGACGTCGCTCGCGACGTATCCCGACGGCGCGTACAGCTGGAGCCGGAGCGCGTTCAACCCGCTCGCCCAGCTTCGCGAACAGGGGTACTTCAAGGAGCGCTGGGTCACGACGTCGCTCAACACGCTGGCCAGCTATGCGCTCGAGAACGGCTTCAAGTTCGGCGGCCAGTTCGAGGCGGACAACAAGGACAACCGCCAGCTCGAGTTCCAGCCGACGTATGCCTTCTTCGACCCGGTGGTGAGCCCAACGACGTCGCGCATGTCGAACGTCCGGACCAACTCGATCGACCGGCGCAACACGAACTTGAACTTCGACGCGCAACTCACGGGCGAGTACGAGCGGACGTTCGGTGCGCACCTCGTTCACGCGCTCGTCGGCTACGAGCAGCGGCAGCAGCAGTACGACGGCGTGTTCGGACAGCGTCAGGGCGCGTACAACAACACGCTGCAGCTTCCTGGCAACGGCGACGCGTCGTTCCAGTTTGCCGGCGCGCCACAGAACATCGGTAGCGCGACCGAGACTCGCCTCGTGCGGCAGTTCGGCCGCCTGAACTACAGCTGGAACAACCGGTACCTCGCCGAGGTCGACCTCAGCCACGACGGCTCGTCGCGGTTCGGCCCGAACAAGAAGTACGGCAACTTCCCGTCGGCGTCGCTCGCCTGGCGCGTGTCGGATGAGCCGATGCTACGGAATCATCTCGGCCCGATCAACGACATGAAGCTGCGCGGCTCGTGGGGGCGACTCGGCAACGACCGCATCGACGACTACCTGTTCCAGCAGACGTTCAACATCAACTCGGGCAATTACGTCTTCAACAACGCGCTGGCCACCGGCGCCACGCCGGGCCGTCTGGCGAACAACGATATCGGCTGGGAGTCGACCGAGCAGACGAACGTCGGGCTCGACCTCGAGATGTTCAGCAATCGCCTCGTCTTCACCGGCGACGTCTACAACAAGCAGACGAGCGGGATTCTGATCGCCGTGCCTGTCTCGAGCCTGATCGGCTATTCCGCGCCGACCCAGAACGCCGGCGCCGTGCAGAACACCGGGTGGGAAGCCGCCCTCAACTGGCGTCACAACATCGGCCAGTTCAACTACTCGATCGGCTTCAACATCGCGGACAACAAGAACAAGGTCACGAACCTTCCCGGCGGCGATCAGATCAACGTGAGCGAGTCGCCTTCGATCCGTCGCGTCGGCTATCCGATCAACTCGATCTTCGGCATCGAGGCGGTCGGCATCTTCCAGACGCCGGAGGAAGTCGCGGCCTGGGCGAAGCAGAACGCGAAGACCGGTCCGGGTGACCTCAAGTACAAGGACCAGAACGGCGACGGAAAGATCGACGCGCTCGACCGGGTCATCATCGGCGATCGCTTCCCGCACTACACGTTCGGCTCGAACATGTCGGCGGGGTGGCGGAGCTTCGACGCGAGCGTGCTGCTCCAGGGCGTCGGCAAGCAGGACGTCTTCCTCGACGGTGCCCTCATCGAGGGACCGACGTGGGAGAACTTCTTCTCCACGTACCTGCTCGATTCCTGGACGCCGGAGAACAAGGATGCGAAGTGGCCCCGCTTCGTGTTCCGGTCGGATCACAACCAGAACGCGCCAGGCTCAAACTCCTGGTACGTGCGCAACGGCAAGTACGTGAGCCTGAAGAACCTCAACTTCGGCTACACGCTGCCGCAGCGCCTCGTGGGACGCGCGGGCTTGAGCAGCGCCCGCATGTACCTCGCCGGCACCAACGTCTACACCTGGTCGCCGCTGAAGGGGATCGTGCCCCCCGAGGCGAACCCTGGCTCCACACGCGCGACGTACTACTACCAGACGCGCAACTGGAGTCTCGGGACGAGCCTCGGTTTCTGATCCTCTTCCTCATGCCTCGACTAATCCCTCAGATGAATAGACGCACACTCATCCTTGGCGCGCTCGTGCTGACGATGCCGTTCGTCGGCTGTCAGTCGGCCGACCAGCTTCTGGACGTCACCTCGCCGACGACGGTGTCGGACGAGACGTTCTGGACGCAGGAGAACGACGCCATCCTCAGCCTGAACGCCGCATACTCGGCCACGCCCGGCTGGTTCGACGTCATCGGCCTCGACGGACTGACCGACAATGGCGGTGTGAACCGCCAGTTCGACAACCGCTACGTCTACTCCGACGGCACGTTCGATCCGCAGAGCGCCTACGGCCGCGGTCTGTGGAACGGCTTCTTCGCCGGCGTGGCGCGCACGAACATCCTGCTGGGCAACATCGACCGCATCCCGGCAGGCAAGATCGACCCGACGAAGAAGGCGCGGTACGTCGCCGAGGCGAAGTTCCTCCGCGGCACGCTGTACCTGGAGCTCGTCGGGCTGTTCGGCCCCGTGCCGATGCCGCTCACGCCGATGACGGATGCGGAGGCGCGGGCACTATCCAACGCCACCACGACCCAGCTCTACGATCAGATCATCAAAGATCTGGACGAGGCGGCGGCGGTGCTCCCTGCCTCGTACACGGGGAACGACGTCGGTCGCGCGACGAAGTGGGCGGCGATCGCCTTCAAGGCCCGCGCCGCACTCTACGCCGGCCGGTACCAGGTGGCGGCGGACGCGGCGAAGCAGGTGATGGACGCCAACGTCTACTCGCTCCACCCCAACTACGGGCAGCTCTTCACGTACGCGGGCGAGAACAGCAAGGAGATCATCTTCGCGCACAACTACGCGAAGTCGACGCAGGCGTCCGGCCAGAACAACAACATCTTCGGCGAATACGGCCCGCCGACGAACTCCGCGACGGGCCACGTCGTGCCGATCCGGAGCCTCGTGGACGCCTACCTGATGAAGGACGGGCTTCCGATCACCACCTCCCCGCTCTACAACGCGAAGGCGTGGACGCCCGCGGACACGCTCTCGTACACGTCCAACCGTGATCCTCGGCTGGCGTTCACGATCCTCTATCCAGGCGCGTCGTGGGACGGCAACACCTTCGACTCGCGGCCGCGCGGCATCTCCTCGCGGTCGGAGGCGATCGACCTCGGCAACGAGAACGTGTCGGTCACCGGGTTCAACATCCGGAAGTACATCGACCTCACGGACAAGGGCGACCGCGGGAACGGCGGTATCGATCTCATCCTGATGCGCTACGCCGACGTGCTGCTGATGTACGCCGAGGCGAAGTTCGCGCTGGGTCAGAACGACGCGCTGGCACTGGCGGCGTTCAACCAGGTGCGGACACGTGTCGGGATGCCGACGGTCGCGACGCTCACGCAGAACGACATCCGGAACGAGCGGCGTGTCGAGCTCGCGTTCGAAGGCCTACGGCTGTTCGACATCCGCCGGTGGAAGATCGCCGAGCAGGTGATGCCGGTGCCGGCGGCCTGCGGCATCGACTACGTCAACGCCGCGAACGCGACGGTGCGGGCGTGTCAGCCGGCGTCGGCGCGGCAGTTCCCGGCTCGGTCGTATCTGTGGCCACTGCCGCAGGCGGAGCTCGACCTGAACCCCAATCTGAAGCAGAACACCGGCTTCTGATCGAGGCTCGATGTAGTGGAAGGGCGCCGCGACGATCGTCGCGGCGCCCTTCGTATATTCGTCATCGTCCACGCGCGCCTACGAGGTCACGTCGCTAAGTTCTCCTCCGACCTCGCACGCGCGCCTCCGTGCACCGCACATCTCTCGCACCCGTCACACATGTTCGTCCACTCCGTCTACTTCTGGCTCCGCGACGATCTCTCCCCCGAAGCGACGACTCGCTTCGTCGAGGGGATCCGCTCGCTCACTGCGATCGAGTCGGTGCGCGAGGGCTTCATCGGCACGCCGGCGGGCACCGTCCGCGAGATCATCGACCGCAGCTACTCGTATGCGCTCGTCGTGTCGTTCGACGACGCCGCGGCCCACGACGACTACCAGGTGCATCCCGTGCACGACCGCTTCCGCGAGCAGTGCGGCGGCTCGTGGAAGAAGATCGTGATCTACGACTCGGTGAGCGCATAGGCTGAGGCCGGCTCGCGCCGGCGGGGGGCACATGCCATGCAAGCGCATGTGCTGACCCGATCAGGAGCACACGCATGGCCAACGACAAGCGTCCACATCCCGAAGACCGCGACGAGCGCGACGTGGAGCGGGACGAGCCGCTCGACGCGTCCGAGACGCGCGAGGTCTCGAAGAAGGACCGTCCCAATCCGCCGCGCACGACGACGCGCGGCTGGACGTCACCGAAGTTCGGCTCGTCCGGCAGCGGCGGCGCAGAGCTGGAGCCGGGCCCCGAGCGCGACTGACGACGGCGGGCGGCGCAGCACCCTCGACTCGCCGCGCTCGCTCGGGATGACACCCACCGCGGTCATCCCGAGCGCAGTCGAGGGATCGTCGACGATCATCCGCGCTGAACGCGGCGCTCGATCACCTTTCCCTTCCCCGACGTTCCAGCGACGGTACCGCTCACGTCCTCGAGTAGCACGCGGCCACCGAGGGTGTGCACGCGGCCGCTCACGTACGACTCGCGAAGCGTCACGTCACCGTTCCTCGTCTCGAGATCGACGCTGCCGGAGAGTCGACGGAGCTCGAGGCCCCCCGATCCCGTCGAGCCCTTGATCGCACCGTCGACGCCTTCGATGCGGACGGCGCCGCCGGCCGATGTGAGATCGAGGTCGAAGTGCTCGGGGACCTCGATCTCGAATCGAAGCTCCGCGCCGGCGGTGCCGGGCCGCGTGCTGTGCACCTGGATGCCGTCGCTGCGCTGCTCGATCTGAACGCCGCAGTCACCGCACGCGCGACCCTCCTCGGTCACACGGATGCGAACCACCCTGTCCT